>JBBRYP010000031.1:0-42874 GCA_038237515.1 Gaiellales bacterium | reverse complement strand
GCGCAGACCGCGCTCATCGAGCTGACCCGCCAGCAGCTGGAACTTCGACCCGATCGCCTCCTCGTCGACCACCAGCCCATATTCGCCGCGCCACCCAAGGACCCTTCACAGACACCTCGATTATTTATGCGCGGCCCCTAAGGGACCCCCGCTCCGAACACGAGGAGCGGTGCGCCGGGGCGTCTCCGGCCGAGCAGCCCCTTACATCCCGCGCGGGCCCGGGACCGATCTCGCGCCTCAAGATCCGTCCCCGCCTGCCGATAGGCGCTGTGGGATGTTCGGTTCTCCGGCGCCGCGTGCAGCGATTCCGCTCAGACGGCCGTCCGCGGCCGAGTCCTCGAGCGCACAGCCGCGCGAGCATCGGCATGCCGAGTCCTACCGGCGGCTCGCGGAGATCTTCCACGAGGTGCTGGCCGAGCAGAACCTGGACTCGCTCCTCGACCGGATCGCCGAGACGCTCGCCGACCTCGTCCCGTACGACGCGATCGTGATCTACCGGGCCGACGAGGTGCGACGCGAGCTCGCGCCGATCTACGCCCGCAGCGACTACGAGGAGGAGATCTTCAACAGCCGGCCGCTCTTCGGCGAGGGGATCACCGGCTGGGCGGTCGAGCATCGCCGGCCCGTCCTCACGAACAGCGCGCATCTCGACCCCCGCGTCGCGATCATCCCGGGGACGCCCCCCGACCCAGAGGCCCTCGTCTCGGTGCCCCTGATCGCCCGCGGCTCCGCGCTCGGCTGCCTCAACATCTATCGCCTCGGCGAAAACGGCCGGTTCGAGGCCGACGAGTTCGAGCTCGCGAAGCGTTTCGGCGACGCGGCTGCGCTCGCACTCGACAACGCGCAGACGCGGGCGCGGCTCGAGCACGAGGCCCAGACCGACTCGCTGACCGGGCTCTACAACCACCGCTACTTCCACGAGCGGCTGCGCTCGGAGCTGAACCGCGCGAGCCGTGCCCGCGACTCGGTCGCGGTTCTGATGCTCGACCTGGACGACTTCAAGCGCGTGAACGACGTCTACGGCCACGGCTGCGGCGACCAGCTCCTGATCGGCGTCGCAGAGATGACGAAGGAGATCGTCCGCGCCTCGGACGTCGTGTGCCGGCTCGGCGGCGAGGAGTTCGCGGTGATCATGACCTCGTGCGACGCCGGCGACGCGCTCGGCCTCGCGGGAAGGCTGAGGGAACGTTTTGCCGAGACCGAGTTCGAGACTGCAGGGCGGATCACCGTGTCGATCGGGATCGCGCAGGGGCCCGATCACGCCATGAACCCGCGCGAGCTCGTCGCCTGCGCCGACGCCGCCATGCTGACGGCGAAGGCTCGCGGCAAGAACAAGGTCGTCCTCTTCGACGAGGGGCTGGCGACCGAGAGCCCGGGTGGCGCTGAGGGGCGGCGCGACGTTCGCTCGATCGCGCACCTGCGGATGCTCCAGAGCCTGTCGATCAAGCTGAACCGCCTGAACGACGTCCACGAGATCGGGATGGCGATCGCGAACGAGCTGCGGGTGCTGGTCGACTACCACAACTGCCGCGTCTATCTCCGGGCGGGCGAGGAGCTCGTCCCGATCGCCTTCCGGGGCGACGGCTGCAGCGATTGTGAGAAGGGAGTCGCCGCCCTGCGCTGCAAGGTGGGTCAGGGCGTGACGGGCCGGGCTGCGGAGACGGGCAGGTCGGTCCTCGTCGGCAACGGGCTCGAGTGCGATTTCGCGCTGCGGGTTCCGGACACGGCTGAGATCGAGGAGTCGCTCCTCGCGGTGCCGCTCCTGTCGGGGGCGCGCGCGATGGGAGTGCTCGTGATCGCCCAGCTCGGATCCGGCTCCTTCGACGACGATGCCGTGCGCCTTCTGGAGGTTCTTGCCGGGCATGCCTCGGTGGCGCTCGAGAAGGCGAGTCAGCTCGAGGAGACGCGCAGGGAGGCGGACGAGGCGAAAGGCCTCCTCCAGCTCTCCGACGCTCTGCTCGGGCTGGACTCGGTCGACGACATCGCACGAGAGTCTGTCCGCACGCTTTCGCGCCTCCTCGACGCGCCCGAGGTCTCGATGTACCTGCGCTCCCGCGGCGAAGCTCGCTGCGTCGCGCACTACGGCGAGCTGCGCGTCCACAAGGCCGAGGAGCTCGTCGCCCCCCTCGTCGAGGTGAACGGCTTTGTGACCCTGCGGCCCGGCGGTCCGGGAAAGCACTTCGACGACGAGCGACTGAGGCTCCTCGACGAACTGGTGGAACGCACCTCGGTCGCCCTTGCGCGCGCCATGCGCTGACGCGGTTAGGCACGGGCAAGCGACGTCGCCGACTTCCTTGTAGTAGAGGGCTCGCTTGCTTTGGACGCCAGGAGGTCAATGATCAAATCTATCTCAGACTGCAACCGCTGCAACGAAAGATGAATCTGGGTGTTCAGATCCACATCTTTTAGGCCGGCGATACAGATCTTGACGTCATGGCTCGGCTGAGGTTCCGCCGTCGAAGAGCATATATGCGAGTCTGCTTGCGGCTCAGGCGACAGCTCGAGAGGCGCCGACGACGTGAACGTCCTAAAATTGCTAAAGCAAGCTTGGAGCTCCCCTTCTCCATCGGACGGAAGAACTTCGACGGGCAGTAAGCGCGACGACTCAGCAGTTTACTTACAGTGTCAACTGGGCCTGCAGGGTCGACACAAAGCCGGCGTACTTATCCTGGCGCAGAGCGGCGAAGAACTTGTCGTAGTCAACCGGCGAGACGAAGTGGAAGCTGTAGCGCCGGCCCGATCCTTCGTCAGCAAGCAGTTCGTTCAACTTATCGAAGTGGGACTTAGCCGCCGCGAGCTTGCCGATGTTCTGGTCGGTCACGTCGTCGTCCATTTTCGTTTCCACGACCACTATGTCGTCTGGTTTCTCCAGCAGCAGGAAGAAATCAGGGTTGAACTCTCCACGTTTCGAGCGACCGTTCCCGCTAGGCTGGTAGCCATACTCGATTGGGTAGAAGCCAACGTCTGGAGCTTTGATCCAGGCGCGTATGACTTTGCGGTTCACGCTGAGCAGCAGTTGACTAACGAAGTCCCTCTCGGGCTTGAACGACGCCACCACCAGGTTCACGGGCGACTTGAGATCGAAGCTGTTCTCGATGCGTCGGGCATATGTCGGCACGTCGATCTCCAGCATCTTCTTGACCGCAGCCTTGTCGTCGGGCGTGCCCAGTTCCGCGGAAAAGTCGTCGTAGGCGATCATCGTCGTGTTCGTCACAGCGGCGATCGAGGTGCGAATCGGCCCCATCTGGGAAGTGCTCTTCGTAATGATCCCGCTCGGTTCAAAGTTGAGGATTGCTCCGGCTCGAGTGGTCTTCTGTCTCAGTGAGCCGAAGGCGGAAAGGATCAGCTGGCGGTTCTCTTGGCTGATTCTGGTGTTCGAGATCGAGAGGCGCCTGAGCGCGTCGCCGATCAGGCGCTCGATGCGCGACTTCGGATACTGCTTCATCAGGTCGCCGCCCGTGACCTGATCGTGCGTCTTCATGCGCTGGCGCACCTCGGCAATGACGGCACTCAACGGGTAGTAGGTGCTCTTGACCAGCGTGACGGTCGTCAGGCGCTTGGTCGAATCAGTGACCGAGGCCCATTCGACCGATTCTTCAGCATCGCCTTGCGGCCGCAGGTTGAGTTTCTGGATCTCCTTCGGCTTCTCGACTTCTTTGGCCTTGATACCGGTCGGGATCTCGGTGAAGTCGAGAAGATGTAGATCGAAATGCTTGACGGGCCGCTTGTCCGTCGGACGCTGAGCGAGGGTCGTTTCCTGATCGAGCACCTCGGCAACCAAGTCCTCCACCTCTCCGCCCCACTTGTCGTGGTTGAAGACGAAGACGCGTGGCTCCGCCTTCAGTCCGTGGGGACGACGCAGACCACGGCCGAGCACCTGCGCGATCAAGAGCTTCGAGTTGAAGGCGCGCTTCTCGTGCGGATAGATCTGAAAGACGTTCTTCACGTCCCAACCCTCTGAGAGCATCGCCACCGAAACGATCCACTCGACTGGGTTCGTGGCCTCATCGACGCTTTCCAGGGCCAGCAGATTCTTCTCGTGCTTGGCCGCTGACGTGACTGTCAGCACCCGCGCCTCGGCCTGCTTGTTACCGCCCCTCAACTCCTTGGCAAGAAACGCGATGAGCTCGGCCTGAAGGGCCTCAGCAGCATTGATATTGGCGGTGACCGCGATTGTTAGCGGCTTCTTTGGCGCGAAACCCTTGCGGTTCTGCTCGTGCTGAGAGAGGAGCTTCTGGAAGCGTTCGTCCTGGGTCGCCGAGTCATCCTTGGTGACATAGAAGACTTCCTTGATCCAGCGGTCGGAGATCGCGTCGCGGATCGAATAGCGGTGGACGACATCCGGGAAGTAGTCGTTGCCGGTGTAGCAGGTGCCAGAGAGGCCGACGTGGTAGCGGAAGGCGAACTCCGGATCGTCGACGAACTCTTTCCACTTCTTCATCGCCGCCCCGGCCGGGGAGTAGAGGTGGTGCGCCTCGTCGGAGAGCACGAGCGCCGTGCCGCCCTGGCCGCGGAAGCTGTCGCGGATCGAGGATCCCGCCGTCTCGTAGGCCTGGTGGATGTTCTCGATGCAGATTTCGCCTTCCTTCACTGTGCTCGTCGCATCAACCCGCTCTGGCAGGCGCGTTCCCCCCGCCTGCGGGAGAAGCGCCGTCAGATCGCTCTCGGCGAGCATTGAGTCGAACTTGTCGATCAGCCCGCTCTCGATCGTCCGTGACGGACAGAGAACGAGGACGCGATCGACGACGCCTTCGTTCAGCATGATCCGCGCTAGACAGAACATGACGTAGCTCTTGCCGGTGCCGGTGGCGAGGTCAAGCGCGCAGGAGAGCTTGTTCGGGAACGGTAGCCGCTCGATCAGCTTCTCGAGGGTGCCGTAGCGACGCTCGATCGCTGGAACCGACGCGAACGCCTGCTCGGCCAGTTCGCGCGTCATTCGACGCAACTCCTCTTGAAAGAACACGACGCTGAGTGAGGTAGATCGAAAGCTTCCCCGCATCGTTTGCTATCCATCGACGGTTTATCGATTCTGCAACGACGGCTGTCGTACCTGAACCTGAAAAGCAGTCAAGGACCAAATCGCCTTCGTTGGTCGAGGCATCGAGAATGCGCCGAATAAGCGCCACCGGCTTCTGCGTCGGGTAGCCAACCCTCTCCTCAGCCTGGGAATTCACTGGCGGAATATCAACCCAAACATCCTGAAGCGCCACGCCGTCCATCTCATCTAAGAACTGCTTGAGGCGAGGCTGAGCACCCTTGTTCTCGGGCCAGTAGATGCGGCCTCCAGCGTCGAGTCGATCAAGTTCGTCTGGCGGGAAGTACCAGTGGCGCCCCTTTTTGGAAGGGTCGAACCCGCGCCAAGCCTTACCTGTCTCACCGTGGCGGATACCTGCACCCGTGAGGTCTGCATCCTTCCAGGGGCGCTCCCCTCCACGCGCGAATCGCTGTCGCACGTAGTCGGGGTCGTAAGCCTGACGCCCCCCGTTCCAGCGGAATAAGCCCGACTTCGAATAGAAGAGGATCGTGTCGTGCACCGGGCCATAGCGATGGGCGCTCGCATGCGCACTGGTGCGCTTCCAGATGATCTCGCTCCGGAAGTTGTGCTCACCGAAGATCTCATCGAGCAGGATCTTCACGTAGTGCGACTTGCGCGTATCGAGGTGCACATAGAGCGACCCGTCCTCCGCAAGCAGCTCGCGAATGAAGACGAGGCGCTTACGCAGGAACTCGACAAAATCAGCTCCAGCGAGTTTGTCTCGGTAAGCGCGTTGGCCTCGAGCACCCTGGAACTCCTGCTTGGTTGCGAACGGCGGATCGATGTAGCAGAGACGCACGCCGTTCGAGCCATCAGCGTTTTTCAGCTCGCCCCGGTTCTTCATCTCTAGAAGAGTCTTCAGCACCTGGAGGTTGTCGCCGACGACGAGCTTGTTCGTCCACTCGCCGTCTTCCGCCTTGCCGTAACGCTTTAGTGGTTGAAGCGGAACCGCCATCGTCGAGGAGAGGATCTGGCTCCTCGACTCCTTGGCGGCATAGGCCAACTCGACCTCCTTCGCTTCGCGGAAGAGGAGCGGCCGGTAATAGTCCTCCAGGTACTCCCCGCGCTTGAGCTTGGAGACGAGTCCGTCAATCTCCTCGTCGCCGAGACGAGGACCCATGTCAGCGCTGCCAAAGGTCACCCTCCGCCAACGATATCGCTGGCCCCTGGCGGAGGCATAGGAAGCGGGGCCCGCGACTCCGCCAGGTAGCCCTTGACGGCCTCAGCCGTCTCCACCACGTCAGCCTTCAAGCGCTGCCGAATCAGCCGCGCGTCCTCAGGCGTGAGCGTTAGAAGCGGGCGGCGCAGACTCATCGCCCAGCCCGTCTTGTTTGGGAATGTAGACAGGTGCGGGATCAACTCCGAGATGTCGACTCCGAGCCGCGGCGGCGCAAGCGCCTCAAGCGCGAAGAGGAAACCGTGAGTAAATTTTCTACCCAGCAGGAAGACGGGGTTGGCCAACTGCTCGACTGCGGAGCGGGCGACCGCTCGGCCGAAGACCCGGCTGCGATCGCGCGTCGGGTTGTGGAAAGCTCCTCGCGTGGAATAGAGGAACAGCTCGTCCCCCGCCGTGATCGCCGCTGAAGCTGCGCGGGCCCGGTCAGACGTGAACGCCATCTGCTTGCGCGACACAACCCAGGCGATTGCGTCGCGGTCGCCGAGGATCAAGAGGTGGCTCAGCATGGCAAGAAGCTAATCCGATCGCAGTCCGCCATCGCCCGCTCGGCCGGGCGTCAGCGAAATGTTGTCTCGAGCAAGATCCCTCCGTATGGCACGAGAGCGTACGTCCGTTTCCAACGCCACCAGCCCAGTAGCGTCCTATGCCAGCGCCAGCTGCCGGTAGTCCGTCAGGTTCGACACGCTGACGCCGACGAGGCGCAGCGGGCCGCCTCGGTCGCCGAGTGCCCGATCGAGGAGGCCGCACGCGAGTGCCGCGATCCCCTCGGCGTCGTCCACGCCGGCGGCGAGCGTCGTCGAGCGGCTGCGAATCGAGAAGTCGGGATAGCGAACCTTCGTCGTGACCGTGCGCGCCGACTGTCCGGACTCCTCGAGGTGCTGCGCCACCCGCGCCGACATGCGCCGCAGCTCGTCGTAGAGCCGCTCGCGGTCGCTCACGTCCTGCTCGAAGGTCTCCTCGTGGCCGATCGAGATTCGCTCGCTCGAGAGGTCGAGCGGCCGAGGGTCGATGCCGCGCGCGCGGTCGCGCAAGACGCGGCCGACCTTGCCGGGGAGCAGGTGACGTAGCGCTGCGTCGGATACTTCGGCTAGGGCGCCGACCGTCCCCACACCCGCCGCTCCCAGCCGTTGCTCAGCGCTCGGGCCGACGCCCGGGAGCAGGCGGATCGGGAACGGCGCGAGGAAGGACGCCTCGCGCCCGGCAGGCACGACGACGAGGCCACCCGGCTTGCGCCGGTCGCTCGCGACCTTGGCGACCACCTTGCAGCTCGCGATGCCGAGCGAGCACGTGAGGCTCGTCGCCCCCCGCACCGCCGCCTGGACGGCTTCGCCGACCCTACGGGCGCGGAGGAAGTCGCGTGCCACCTCGTCCACGGCGAGGTATCCCTCGTCGAGCCCAGTCCGCTCGAGTGTCGGCACGACTTCCCGGACGGCCGCCCAGACGCTGCGCGAGTAGTCGCGGTAGAGGTTGTGCCGGG
Source organism: Gaiellales bacterium (assembly GCA_038237515.1). Classification (GTDB taxonomy): domain Bacteria; phylum Actinomycetota; class Thermoleophilia; order Gaiellales; family Gaiellaceae; genus JBBQDZ01. The sequence continues at coordinate 35,185 of JBBRYP010000031.1, read as the reverse complement.
GGCGGACGAAGACTGCCTGCGGGCAGCGACGGAACGCCTCGGCGCAGCTCATGGCCGAGTGGATGCCGAATCGCCGCGCGGCGTAGTTCGCGGTGGCGACGACCCCGCGCCCGCGCGGGTCGCCGCCCACGACGAGCGGCTTCAGGCGGAGCGCCGGGTCCTCCAGCTCCTCGACGGCGGCGAAGAACGCGTCGAGGTCGAGATGAGCCACGATCACCCGACAGAGGATAGGCAGGGCTCTGGCTAACAACCGCCTCCGCTCTGCGTCCAACGATGCGATGCGGATCCGCGATCTGGGCGGCGCACCCGACCGTCACCGGGGCGCAGGAGGCTCTCGGGCGGTGCGGGCGAGGCGCCTTCGGGCTGTGGCGCTCTGCGCCGTCGGCGCCGGAGTCGTGACGGCAGGGATCTCGAGCCCGCACTCGGCCGCCTCCGTCCCGGTTCATCCGGCGATGGTGGGTCCGAAGGAGGACTGCACCCGCAAGGCCGATCAGGCCACATTGCTGCGGTTCAAAGCCAGCGACGGCCGCGTCCTCGCGGGCGCGATCCTCGGCCGCGGCCCCATCGGGATCGTCCTCGTCCACCAATCCGACCAGGACTACTGCGGCTTCGTCCCGTTCGCGAGGACGCTTGCGGTGCGCGGCTACCGGGCCTTCGCGATCAGCCTCCGCGGGCACGGGTCCTCACAGGCCGACAAGGTGCCGAACTACCACTACGCAGGGGATGTCGTCGGAGCCGCGGCAGAGCTCCGGCGGCGCGGCGCACGGAGGATCTTCCTGATGGGTGGCTCCGTCGGCGGCACGGCGGTCGTGGCCGCGGCCCCGGAGGTGCAACCGGCGGTCGCGGGGGTCATCGACCTGTCGGGCCCTGCGATGTGGTTCGACATGAATGCGGTCGCCGCAGTCAAGCGTCTGACTGTGCCGATCCTCTTCGTCGTCTCGTCCTTCGACGAGCCCTTCCTCACCGACACGCGCAATCTCTATGCGGCAGCGGCGTCCACCAACAAGCGCCTCGTCGTGCGCAAGGGCCCCGACCACGGCACGGCGCTCCTCGACCCCAAGTACGAGGCCCCGGTGCGAGCCTTGGTTCTGTCGTTCCTCAAGACGCATTCGGGCTGAAACGCCTGCCCTGGGCAGACCGCGCCGACCCAGTCGGCGCTAGACGAGGACGACGTGCACCTCGCCAGGCCCGTGGACGCCCACCGCGAGGCGCTGCTCGATGTCGGCGCTGCGGCTCGGGCCTGTCACGATCGCGAGCGAGCTGGGCAGATCGTCGCCGAGAGCGGCGAACAGCTCGTCGAGGCCGGCAAGGATCCGGTCGGTCTGGAGGAGCGACACGTGTGTGGCCGGGAGGAGCGACGCCGCGCGCGGCTCCCGGGGCGAGGAGGCGAGGACGACGCTACCCGTGTCCGCGAGTCCGTAGAGGGCCTCGGATACCCCGGCCCCGTCAATCGTGGGCGCAGCGCCACGGTGCACGGTGAACCCCGAGATCTCCGCGTTGCGAACGAAAGCCTCGACCAGCTCCAGGTCGTTCATCGGCGGTCGCGATAGCGGCCGCGGACGAGCCGTGGAAGCGCGCGGCCTTCGCTCCAGGCCCGCCCGGGACCGAGGCGGGCGGCGAGTGGCTGCCCGAGCCGGGCGAGCGCCGTCGAGATCCTGTACCCGGCCGGCGTCGCCCACGCGAGCGACCAGAGCGTGAAGCCGATCCGTTCCGAGAGCGGGGCCACGCGGTCTGCGACAAGGTCGCGCCGCAGGTCGAGCAGGAGCTCGTGGAGCGGGATCTTGACGGGACACGCCTCGGTGCAGGCGCCGCAGAGCGACGAGGCGTGCGGCAGCGCCGGCGCGCGGTCGAGGCCGACGAGGAGCGGCGCGAGCACCGCGCCCATCGGGCCCGAGTAGACCGGTCCGTATGCGCCGCCTCCCGCCTTGCGGTAGACGGGGCAGACGTTGAGGCAAGCTCCGCAGCGGATGCAGGCGAGCATCTCGCGGTAGCGCCCGCGGCGCAGGTTCGTCCGTCCGTTGTCTATAATGACAACATGAAACTCCTCCGGACCATCCTGTTCGCCCTCACGTCGGGGGCCGGTGAGCACCGTCGTGTACGTCGACAGGCGCTGGCCCGTACCGCTCCGCGCGAGGAGCTTCAGGAGCACCGCGAGGTCCGCGGGTGTCGCCACGAGCCGCTCCATCCCCATGAGAGCGATGTGGACGGGGGGCAGCGCGCTGACGAGGCGACCGTTCCCCTCGTTCGTGACGAGGCAGATCGACCCGGTCGAGGAGACGCCGAAGTTGACTCCGGTGACGCCGACGTCGGCGGTCAGGAAGACCTCGCGGAGCTGGCGTCGCGCCGCCTGCGTCAACGCCTCGAGCGTCGGCTCGATCGGAGCGCCCTCGACCGCCGAGAGCAGCTCGGCCACCTCGGCCGCGGTCTTCTCGATCGCGGGCGCGATGATGTGGACGGGGTGCTCGCCCGCGAGCTGGAGGATGTACTCGCCGAGATCCGTCTCGACGGCCTTCACGCCGGCGGCCGCAAGGGCCTCGTTCAGCCCGATTTCCTCGGACACCATCGACTTCGACTTGGCCACCAGGCGCGCGCGCCGCCTGCGGCAGACGTCCACGACATAGGCCTGTGCCTCCTCTGCGGTCGCTGCGAGGTGGACGTGTCCGCCGAGCTTCTCGACGTTACGCGTGAACTCGTCGAGGTGGCGCTCCAGATCGTCGATGACGCGCATGCGAGCCTCGTGCCCGCGCTCGCGCAGATCCTCGATGTCGGGAAGCGCCGACCACGCCTCCACGCGGTTGTCACGTAGACGCGCCGTCGCCTCCGCGAGTGCGTCCTGGGTGTGCCCGCGCGTGAGCGCTCCGCGTGCGATCACGCGGAACCGATCTCGCGGCTGCGCGAGCTCGGTCAAGCGCCGCGCGCCAGGGCGGTTGCGAGGTGGACGACGGGAGGCGACGACGGTCGTCGGGTCGCCCGCCCGCCGAGGTGCATGAGGCAGCCCGGGTCGGCAGTGACGAGCGCGTCGACGAGGCCGGCGCTCGAGAGCTTGTCGTCAGCCATCGCGAGCGAGACTTCAGGCTGCCGGACGGAGAAGGTCCCGCCGAAGCCACAGCACAGGTCCGCGCGCTCGAGCGCCTTCACGATCGCGCCGGAGCGCTCGAGGAGACGGCGCGGCGCCTCGGAGATGCGCAGCTCACGGAGCATGTGGCAGGAGTCGTGATAGGCGATGGTGCGGCCGGCGTTGACAGGCTCGAGGGGCACGTCCTCCGCGTCGAGGAACGCCGAAAGCTCCCGGATCTCGAACGGCGCGCAGCCGACGAGCTCGGGCAGGTAGTGCGAGACCATGGTGGCGCAGGAGCCCGAGGGCGTGACGACCGGGCAGTCCCGTGAGAAGGCGCGGGCGAAGCCTCTGGCCACGCGTCGCGCGGCTCCGTGGTGACCCGCGTTGAACGCCGGCTGGCCGCAGCAAACCTGGCGTGCGGGAAAGTCGACCTCGCAGCCGGCGCTCCGAAGAAGCTCCTCCGCATGCGCGACCGCGTCCGGGAACACGAGGTCGCCGAGGCAGGTCGCGAAGAGCTGAACCCGAGGCACCCGTCGAACCTACCAACTGAGAGAATCGCGGCAGTCCCTCAATGAAGGAGGAAACGATGTTCTTCCAGTTGCCGCCGCTGCCGTACGCGTACGACGCCCTCGAGCCGCACATCGACGAGGAGACGATGCGGGTCCACCACGATAAGCACCACCAGGCCTACGTGGACAACGCCAACAAGGCTCTGGAGGGCAGCGAGTGGGCCGATCGCCCCGTCGAGCAGATACTCGACAACCTGGACCTGCTTCCGGAGGCGATCCGGACTGCGGTCCGCAACAACGGCGGCGGCCACGCGAACCACACCCTCTTCTGGGAGATCATGGGCCCGGGCGGCGGCGGCGAGCCCGAGGGTCCTCTCGCGGAAGCGATCGACGACACGTTCGGGGGCCTCGACGCGCTCAAGACGCAGGTGAACGACGCCGGCGTGAAGCGGTTCGGGAGCGGCTGGACGTGGTTGATCCACGACGGCACCGGCCTTGCCGTCGTCTCCACGCCCAATCAGGACACGCCCGTGATGGAGGGCCGGACGCCGCTTCTCGGGATCGATGTCTGGGAGCACGCGTACTACCTCCGCTACCAGAACCGCCGCCCGGATTACCTCTCGGCCTGGTGGAACGTGGTGAACTGGAGCGCGGTCGGGACGCGCTACCAGGAAGCAACGGGTCGGCCCGGCGCGGCGCCTGCCGGTTGACGTCGGCGGCGGCAAACGAATCCGACGACGATCCTCACCGGCCGGGGTGAGAGCCCGTAGCGGCGCGGCTCAGCCCGGCAGGAACCGTGCCGGGAGCGCGGTGGCTCTCCTTTCTGGGAGCGACGAGCGGCAAAGGCGCGAGGCGCGTGAGGGAGCAGGCGGCGCCTCCGGGCGGCCGATTCGAGCCCGGCGGTGCTCGACCGCTGCGGCGGTGGCCTCGGCGGCCGCATTCGCGATGACTGCCGGCTGTGGGGGGCACGGCCGCTCGTTCGTCGAACGAGCGGACGGGATCTGCGCCCGACGGGAGGCAGCGATCAGCGCTCTGTCGCAGGCCCGCACGCCTGCGGCCTTCGCTCGGCTCTTCGAGCGCCGCGCCCGCCTCGCGAAGCTGGAGGCGAGCGAGCTCCAGGCGCTCGAGGCACCTGACGGGATGGAGGCCGCGGCAGGCTCCCTCGTCGACGCGATCGACGGCGAAATCGCCGCCGCCGAGCGCCTTCGCGTCGCGTCCCTCATCGGCGACAGCGAGAGCATCCAGGGCGCCCTCTACCAGGGTCGTCAGGCTCTCCGCCGTGCTCGTGGCGCGGCGGCACGCCTCGGCCTCGGCATCTGTGGCCATGTCGCGAACGCGGCTTCGCCCTGAGCCGCGCGCGGTGCAGCTCAGCGTTCAGACCCGAAGCTGGCGCGAGCCGCCGAGCGTAGCGTCGGCGATCCAGGGCGCGAGCTCCGTCAGGAACCGCGGGTCGATTGCATGCGGAAGCGGCGACTCTCGGTAGAGAGGCTTGAACCCGGCCGCCTCGAGCAGCGAGCGCGCCTGCCGCGCGAAGTCGACGGAGATGACCGGATCGTAGGCTCCGTGGCCCACGGCGACCCTCGGCAGCGGTTGCGAGTCGAGGTCGAGAGCGAAACCGGCAACGGTCGGGACGAAGCCGCTGAGCGCTAGGAGTGCCGCCGGTCGGGGACGCCCCCTGCCGAGACCGAGGGCATAGGTCATGACCGCTCCCTGCGAGAAGCCGCCGAGAACCGTCTGCTCCGGCGGGAGCCTCGTCTCCGTCGCGAGCGCGTCGAGCCACGCGGAGGCGACCTCGAATGTGGGCAGGAAGGTGGTGGGATCGGGAAAGCCGATCTCTCTGACCGCGTACCAGTGTGCGCCCCCGGGCGGGAGCGCGAGCGGGCCGCGCGGGGTGACGCCGAGGAAGCGCCGTTCCGGGTCGAGGAGCTCGAGGAGCGAAGCCAGATCGTGTTCGTCGGCTCCTCGGCCGTGGAAGAGGACGAGCAGACCTTGCGGATCGCCGTTTGCCGGCCGGGCGAAATACGAGAGGCCCTCGAGTTCCGTCAACCGACGCTCCAGGATCCGCGAGGATCCGGCAGCGGAGCGAGTGCCGGCTCGATCTGCGTCCGGAGGTGCTCGAAGGCGGGAGGCAGCACGAGCGTCTCGCCCAGGTGCTCGAGGGGTTCGTCGGTCGTGAAGCCGGGGCCGATCGTCGCGATCTCGAACAGCACGCCGCTCGGCTCGCGGAAGTAGACCGACCGAAACCAGAAGCGGTCGATCACCGGCGTCACGCTCGCGCCGGCCGCCGCGACTCGCTCGCGCCAGCGTTCGTGGTCCTCCATCGTCGAGGCCCACGCCACGTGATGAACGGTTCCCGCTCCGCCGACGCCCCGGCCGGAGGACTCGTCGTAGACGTAAAAGCCGCCGCGATGCTCACCACGAGCCTCCCAACGGCCCTCGCCGCCGCGCTCGAAGGCGAGCGGCCCCTCGAGGAACGAGGCGCTCGCCGCGGGCTCCGCAGCGTAGGCGCGAACCCCGGCAAACCCCTGGAGCGCGAGCTCCGCCGGGATCTCCGGATGCTCGGCGACGAGCGCCTCGTCGGAGCTCTCCGCCACCGCCAGCTCGAGGCCGAGACCCTCCGGGTCGTCGAAGCGCAGCCGCCCCTCGCCTCGCGAGAGCGCCACCTCTTCGGCGCGCAGGCGTTCCGCCCAGAAGTCGAGCGCGTCCTGCGAGCCCACCCGCCAGACGATCCGGTGAACCATGCCCGCGCCGGTCCTGCCCCGCCGGGCGTCCGGGTACTCGAAGAAGGTGAGATCGGCGCCGGCGCTGCCTCGCTCGTCGGCGTAGAAGAGGTGGTAGACGGTCGGATCGTCCTGATTGACGGTCTTCTTCACCAGCCGAAGGCCGAGGACGCGGGTGTAAAAGTCGACGTTGCGCGGCGCATCGCCGGTGATGCACGTGACGTGATGGACTCCCTCCAGCTTCATCGTCGCTCCTCAGCTTGACCACGCAAAAACTTGTTCGTGCGGTTGGATATTCCCGCGGCGTCCATCGCTACTCTGCGCTTGCCTACTGCAGAGCGTCCCGATCGATCAGATGGCGCCTCAGGCGCGCCAGGCGCGCGTCCCAGGCAGCGCCGACCTCCGCCATCCACGACGCGGCGTCGGCGAGCGGCTCAGGGGTGAGCGAGAAGCGCGTCTCCCGGCCCGCGCGCGCTCGGACGACGAGGCCCGCGGCCTCCAGGGCGGCCAGGTGCTTCGACACCGCCTGCCGGGACACCGGCAGCTCCGCCGCGAGCTCGGTCTGCGTCGCGCTTGCGCGGGACGCGAGCGCCTCCACCACCTGACGCCTCGTCGGGTCGGCCAGCGCGGCGAAGACCGCCGCCTCGCGCGGCACCGTCCTGTCTGCCTAGGCGAGGACGACGAGCGCCCGCCGGAGACCCAGCTCGACCGCCCAGCTCCACGCGCCGGCGCAGGCCCGCGGCCCGACAGGCGTCTCCGCAACCGTCAGCCGGGTTCCGGAGACTGCGTCGGCGAGCGTCAGCTCGACGCGAGTGGCCTCGGCGCCCTGGCCCCAGGCGAAGACGAGCCGGCGCTCGTCCTCCACCTCCTCGACGACCGCGTGGCGCTCCTCACCGTCGTCCCAGCGGAAGCGCCCGCTGCCGCCCGGCCGGACGTCGATCTCCGCGTCGTTCGCGAGCCACTCGCGCAGCCGCTCCGGTTCCGTCAACGCCCGCCAGACCTCCTCCCGCGGCGCGTCCAGATCGATCTGCCGCTCCACCGAGACCTCCATCGCGTCCTCCTTTATCTCGCAACCAGCCGGTTGCACTACCATGGGCAACTGCAAGGTTGCACATTAACGAAGGGAGCCCGACGTGCAGAGCCAGCTGATCCCCATGGTCGTCGACTCCGATGGCCGTGCCGAGCGCGCGTTCGACATCTACTCGCGGCTGCTGAAGGAGCGGATCGTCTTTCTCGGCACGTCCGTCGAGGACGAGGTCGCGAACCTGATCACGGCGCAGCTCCTGTTCCTCGAGGCCGAGGACCCGGACAAGGACATCTCGCTCTACGTGAACTCACCCGGGGGATCGGCATATGCGGGCATGGCGATCTACGACACGATGCAGTTCGTCAAGCCCGACGTGCGAACGATCTGCCTCGGGATGGGCATGTCCGCGGCGGCGATGATCCTCGCGGGGGGCGCCGCCGGCAAGCGCTTCGCGCTCCCGAACGCGAAGATCATGATCCACCAGGGGTCCGGCGGCTTCCGCGGCACTCCCGCGGACATCCAGATCGCCGCGAAGGAGATCCTCGAGATGACCCGGCGGATGGCCGAGATCATCGCGCGGCACTCCGGTCAGCCCGTCGAGAAGGTGATGCGGGACATCGACCGCGACCGTTTCATGGCCGCCGAGGAGGCGAGAGAATACGGGCTGATCGACGAGATCGTGCAGTCGCGCAGCCTGCGCGGCGCGGCGTAGTCTGGAGGGATGCTGCGGCGGATCTCGCGCCTCTTCCGGCCCTACCGGCTGCAGGTCGGGATCGTCGGCGCCTCCATTCTCGTCACCGGCGCCCTCGGGGTCGCGAACCCGGTTCTGATCAAGGTCGTCTTCGACCACGCGCTCTTCCCGAAGGGGCGCGGGCCGCACCTCGGCCTGCTCTACGAGCTCGTCGGGATCATGATCGCGATCGCGGTCGCCGGCGGCCTGATCGGGGTCGGGCAGACCTACCTGACGAGCGTCGTCGGCCAGCGGGTGATGCAGGACCTGCGCAACGAGCTCTACGCGCACCTCCAGCGGATGTCGCTGCGGTTCTTCACCGGAACGCGCACGGGTGAGATCCAGTCGCGGCTCGCGAACGACGTCGGAGGCGTCCAGAGCGTCGTCACGAACACCGCCTCGTCGATCCTGTCGAACGGCGTCACCGTGCTCTCGACGCTCGTCGCGATGCTCGTCATCTCCTGGCAGCTGACGATCGTGTCGCTCTTCGTCGTCCCGCTCTTCGTCTGGCTCACCTACCGGGTTGGCCGGGCGCGGCGGCGCATCGCCTCCTCGACCCAGCAGTCGCTCGCCGAGCTCTCGGCGATGACGGAGGAGACTCTCTCGGTCTCGGGCATCCTGCTCGGCAAGGTGTTCAACCGTCAGGTGGACGCGGTCGAGCGCTACCGCGCCGAGAACCAGCGACTGGCCGAGCTCCAGGTGCGACAGCAGATGGTCGGGCGCTCGTTCTTCGCCGTCGTCCAGACCTTCTTCTCGATCACGCCGGCGCTGATCTACCTCGCAGCCGGCGTCGCCATCGGCCATCACACCGGGCCGACGATCACCGCCGGCACGATCGTCGCGTTCACCGCGCTCCAGACGCGGCTGCTCTTTCCGGTCGGCCAGCTGCTCTCGGTCTCGGTCGAGGTGCAAACCTCGCTCGCGCTCTTCGAGCGCATCTTCGGCTACCTCGACCTGCCCCACGACATCGTCGATGCACCGGGCGCGCGCCCGATCTCACGCGAGGAGGCGCGCGGCGAGGTGCGCCTGCGCAGCGTCTACTTCCGCTACGACGAGCCGTCGAGCGACGGGAACGGCGCGGGTCCGCGCCCCTGGACGCTCGAGGACGTGAGCCTGGAGGTGGGCCCGGGGCGGCTCGCCGCGATCGTCGGCCCGAGCGGCGCGGGCAAGACGACCGTCTCCTACCTTGTACCGCGGCTCTACGACGTCACCCGCGGGAGCGTCGAGATCGACGGCGTCGACATCCGCGAGATCGAGCTCTCCTCGCTCGCGGAGCTCGTGGGGATGGTCACGCAGGAGACCTACCTCTTTCACTCGAGCGTGCGCGAGAACCTCCTCTATGCCCGCCCCGACGCCTCGCAGGAAGACCTCGAGGCGGCGACGCGCGCGGCGGCGATCCACGACCGGATCATCGAGCTCGAGTCCGGCTTCGACACGCTCGTCGGCGAGCGCGGCTACCGCATGTCGGGCGGCGAGAAGCAGCGCCTCGCGATCGCGCGCGTGATCCTGAAGGATCCTCGGATCCTGATCCTCGACGAGGCGACTTCCGCTCTCGACACGGCGAGCGAGCGGCTCGTCCAGGCGGCTCTCGTGCCTCTGATGGAGACCCGGACGACGATCGCGATCGCCCACCGCCTCTCGACGATCCTGGCCGCGGACGTGATCTTCGTCCTCGACCGGGGCCGCCTCGTCGAACGCGGCACGCACCGCGAGCTGCTCGCCCGCGGCGGCCTCTACGCCGACCTCTACCGCCAGCAGTTCCAGGGCGGCCTCGTCGAGGCGCGCTGCGAGGACGGCGTCGTGCTCGCGAGCGGTGACGTGCTGTCGACCGCTGCGGTGGGGTAGTGGCGGCCAGGTTCTGCGACGAGCTTCCGTTCGGCTTCGGGTGGATCCAGGAGGAGCGCTACGAGCGATGCTCTCACGCGCTCGCGTGCGACGGGCGTGTCTGGCTGCTCGATCCGGTCGAGGCCGACGGGGTGGAGGAGCGCGTGCGCGCCCTCGGCGAGCCTGCCGGCGTGATCCAGCTGCTCGACCGGCACAACCGGGACTGCGCCGCCTTCGCCGCGCGCCTGCGCGTACCGCACCACGTCGTGCCACGCGAGCCGATCGAGGGTGCGCCGTTTCAGTTCGTGCTCGTCCGCAAGGGCCGGCACTGGCAGGAGTCGGCCCTCTGGTGGCCACAGGAACGGCTGTTCGCGTGCGCCGACGCGCTCGGGACGGGCCGGTTCTACCCCGCGCGCGGCGAGCGCCTCGCGGTGCACCCGCTGCTGCGAGTCATCCCGCCACGGCGGCGCCTCGGCGGCGTCTCGCCCGAGGTCGTGCTCTGCGGCCACGGGGAAGGGGTCCTCGAGCACGCCGAGCCGGCGTTCCGGGAGGCGCTCGCGACGGCGCGCCGGCGACTGCCCCGCTGGGTCGCGGAGGTCGTCCGCACGCGCCGCGCCCTGCACTCCTGATGCGCCTTCGCGAGCGGCTCTACCGCTGGGAGTGGAATCTCCGGGCGAGCCCCGAGGAGCTCTGGCCGCTTCTCTCCGATACGAACCGCTTCAACAGGGACGTCGGCGTCGGGTCAATCGATTCCCGCGCGGCGGGCAGCGGTTGCCGCCGCGTCCGGCTCGGGCGCCTGCTGGAGTGGGAGGAGGAGCCGTTCGAGTGGGAGCGCCCGCGGCGCTTCGGCGTCGTCCGGCGCTTCCTCCGCGGTCCGCTCCGCGAGCTGCACGTCGTGGTCGAGCTCGAACCGCGCGGAGGCGGCACGCATCTTTCCTACGAGGTGAGGGCGATGCCGCAGAACGCCCTAGGCGCCGCGGCCATCCCAATCCAGATCGGTCGAGTGAGCGCCCGGCGCTTCGACCGGACGATCCGGCACTACGACGAGCTGGCCCGCGCGCCGCTTACCCCAAGTAACATAGTGTTACTTGGGAACGGAGGGACGCCGCGGCACGCTCCCGGGGGGAAGGAGCGGCTCGAGCGGGCTGCTCGCGCACTCGCCGAGGGCGGTGCGCCGGCTGCGCACGTCGAGCGGCTCGTCGAGACGGTCGCCCGGGGGGACGACCTCCAGCTGTCGCGCCTGCGACCCTACGCGCTCGCCGAGGAGTGGGGCACGTCACGTAGGGAGGCGCTCGAGCTCTGCCTCCGGGCGACGCGGGCGGGGCTCCTGGAGTTGCGGTGGGACCTCCTGTGCCCGCTGTGCCGTGGGGCCGCCGAGAGTCCGAGCCACCTCGCGGACCTCGATCGCCGGGTCCACTGCGACAGCTGCGAGATCGACTTCGACGCGGAGCTCGACCGGTCGGTCGAGGTGACCTTCCGCCCGAGCCTCGCGATCCGGGAGGTCGAGGCGGTCGAGTACTGCGTGGGCGGTCCGGGAGTGACGCCGCACGTCGTCGCCCAGCAGATGCTCGCGCCGGGCGAGGAGCGGGCGCTCCGTCTCGAGGTGGAGCCCGGGTCGTACCGGTGGCGGCTGCACGGCCGCCCCGGCGCGACGCCGCTTCGTGCACAGGCGGGCGAGCCGCTCGAGGTGCTGCTGAGGAACGGCGAGGAAGGGCAGCGCCTCGCCGTCGTCGAACGCACGGCGTGGAGCGATTTGGCTGCGACCGCCGCGGAGGTGACGGCGCTCCAAGTCTTCCGCGATCTCTTCGCGAGCGAGGTCGTTCGCGCCGGCGAGCCGGTGTCGGTGGGCTCGCTTGCGGTCGTCTTCACCGACCTCCGCGACTCCACTCGCTTCTATCGTGAGATCGGGACGCGCCCGCGTTCGCCTCGGTGCGCGACCACCTCGATCTCCTGCGCCGCGCCGTCGAGGCGGAGGGAGGCGCGGTCGTGAAAACGATGGGAGACGCGATCATGGCCGTCTTCCGCTGCCCGGTCGGTGCGCTGCGCGCGGTGCTGCGCGCCCGCCACGAGCTCGCGGGGACGAAGCTCGTCCTCAAGGCCGGCATCCACTACGGCCCCTGCATCGCCGTCAACCAGAACGACCGGCTCGACTACTTCGGATCGACGGTGAACGTGGCGGCGCGGCTGGCCGGCCTCTCCACTGGCTCGGACGTTGTCGTCTCGGCGGTCGTGGCGCAGGACGCCGAGCTCGCCGGGGAGCTCGAGGGCCTCGAAGCCGAGCCGCTCGAGGCCGACCTCAAGGGCTTCGACGAGCGCTTCGAGCTGCTGCGGATCAGGCCGGTTCGCTGAGCCGAGGCTACGGGTAGACGGTGACCGTCGTCCCGAGCGTTGCGAAGGCGTAGACGTAGGGCGCCTCGGGGTAGGGCAGGCGGACGCAGCCGTGTGAGCCGGGCGAGGTCGGGATCTCCGGGTAGGCGTGGAAGGCGACGCCGTTCCCGATAGACCTCGATCCACTTGCCGGGGCCGGTACGGCTTGCCGCCGGAACCGCGGCAGAGTCGAGCCTCGCCGAGGTCATGGGCCCGACCTCGCCGACCCGGGAGAGCGCTCGTCAAGCGTCCGCGCGCTCGGCTGCGGTCGGCCCTGCGAGCAGCGCCCTCAGCGCGGGGAGCGGGCGAGCCGTGACCTCTCGGAGGACCGGCACGAACTGCTCGCCCTCGAGGAAGTAGAGCTTGACCCCGGCGGCCGGCGAGGCGGCCGGCGCTGCTGCGAAAAGAGAGAGCGGCAGGGCCGCGAGGAGGAGGAGGCGGCGCACGGGCGCGGATCCTACGGGCCGCGTTCGACGCCGCGCACGACGACGCCGCCCAGCGAGAGCCGTGCCGAGACCCAAGCGAGGAGGTCGCGGTAGGCCCGCGGGGAGGGGGCGTGGCCGGCGTCGTACCAGCGAATCCGCTTGGGGCGGCTCGCAGCCCGAGCTAGCGCGACGAGCGCCGCCCGCGGCACCACCCCGTCCGTGCGTCCGTCCTGGAAGAAGAGCTCGGACGGCGTCGCGCGACGCACGAACCGAAGCGGGTCGACCGCGCCGAGCGCGGCCGCGACGGCCTTCCGCAGCCGGCGCGGCGCCGCTGCGGCGTACCGCGAGATGGGAGTCGCGCCGCCCGAGATCAGGTCGTAGGCGCGGATCCGGTGCTCGACCCCGGCCAGGAGAGCGCCAGTCCTCGCGCCCGCACTCCAGCCGACGTAGGCGATGCGGGAGCCGTCGACATAGGGGAGCGAGCTGAGCAGGTCGACGGCGCGGCGCAGCTCGACGACGTTCTGGGCGGTCAGGTCGCGCTGGCGCTCGACGCCCCGGAGGCCGCGGGGGATCGCCGGCCGCGGCGCACGGTCGAACGGCGACGAGATGGTGAGCCCGACCGCACCCCGGGCGGCCATCCAGACCGCCGGGAGCAGGAACTGGTCGCGGCTCCCGCCGGAGCCGTGCATGAAGATCACGGCCGCCCGGCGGCCGCGGACCGGCGGCACGACGAGGTATCCAGGAACCCGGCCGCCCCGCGGGCTGGCGTAGGAGACGTCGTGGATTTCGATCGGGTAGCCCTTGTTGATCAGCCCGCGGTCGCGAAGCAGCAGCGGCGCAGAGTGGTCGTAGTCGAAGATGCCGCGCGCAGGCGTGTGAGGTTCGGCGGTTCGGGTGCCACCGCAGCCGGTGAGAAGCAAGAACCCAAGAAGAGCGGCGGCACCGGCGCGCATGCGGCCAAGCTACCCATCAACCATCTACGAGGACGGGAAGTCCGGAGTCTCGGGCCTGAGGTCGAGGGCGCCTCAGGCGTGGCACTCGGAGGAGACGTACTCCGTCGGTTTCAAGGGCATCAGGAGGAGTGCGTAGCGGGCGAGCGCGCGCGCCTCGTCGGGCGTCGCGTGCAGCCGCTCGGCCACGAACGCGGTCTCCTGCACGCCGTAGCATTCGGCGGCCGCCTCGGCCCGGTAGCCGTGGAGGTGGAAGGACTCGTGCGCGAGCGTCTCCACCGCCTGGTCGGTGTCGAGCGTCGAGCGGGAACAGCCGGGAGGGAACGGCGGCTGGTCGGAAGCGAACGAGAGCGTCGTCAGGTCGACGGCGAGCAGGCAGTCGACCTCGTGGTGGGAGTGGGGGAAGCGCGCCAGACGCGTGCAGATTTCGTGCTGGAGCGTGGTGGTGTCGGAAGGGCGCCCGTGGGCGTCGAACCTGACGCTGCCCAGCTCGCCTGAGACGTCGACGAGGGCGGAGACGAGGCTCTTGCAGTGGACGCGCACCGGTCGGCCGGCGACCTGCGCGGCGATCGCCGAGAGGCGGCCCTGGGTCTGCGCGGCGCGCCAGTGCCGGTAGCCGACCGCGGCGAGGGCGAGGACGGATGCGGCGGCAGCGGCGAGCTTCACCGAGAACGTATCGGCGCCCTCCGGCGAAGTGTGAGATCGTCCCGGCCATGAACAGACGACGACTCATCTCCCTCTGCCTCGGCCTCGGCGCTCTCGTCGCCGTGGCCTCGGCGCTCGGCGCGGCGGCGCTGCACCCGTCCGGCAAGTTCCAGACCGTGCTCAAGGGCAAGAAGCCCTCACTCCTGAACGGCAAGTGGATCATCAACTTCAGCTCGAAGTCGCCGGGCTCGTTCACGACCTCCAAGGGGGGCAAGGTGGTCGCTCGCGGCATCGCCCTGTGGACCGGGAGCAAGGTGACGATCACCGACGTCAGCGGCTCGCTCGCGTGCACCGGCGCCGAACGCATCGGCCTCTACAGCTACAGCTTCAGCGGCCAGGAGGGGCTCCTGCGGCTGAAGCCGGTCGCGGAGCGCTGCGCCGGCCGCAAGGCGGTCTTCACCACGCACCCGCTCGGGCCGGCCTAGTCAAGCCTCCGTCTGCTGTCCGGCCAGGGAAGTGCGCCCTGGCCGGCGGCGACACCGTCCGGCACACCGAAACCGACCGGTTCCTGCGCGCTCCAGGGGAAATCGATCCAGCGGTCGGTCCGGCGCCAAACGTACTCGCAGGAGACGATCGAGCGCGGTTTCTCGTAGAGCACCGCCACCCGCACCTCGGCGACCTTGCCCTCGCAGAAGTCCTTGATCAGCGCGAGCGTCTGCCCTGTGTCGGCGACGTCGTCGGCGACCAGCACGTTCGCCTCCGCCACGTCGACGAGGTCCGGGACGGGCGGCAGGAGCATCGGCACGTCGAGGCGCTCGTCGACACCGGTATAGAACTCGACGTTCATCGTGTAGGTGTTCTTGACGCCGAGCGCATAGGAGAGCGCCCCCGCCACGAGCAGCCCGCCGCGCGCGACGGCGAGCACCATGTCCGGCCGGTAGCCATCGTCGCGAACCATCTCGGCCAGGGCGCGCGCAGAGATCCCGAGCTCCTCCCAGGTCATTCGCTCCCGCTCCGCCGCCACCCTGCGGGGACTCTACGAGGCACGGGCCGGCGCGTGTGCGACCATCCGCCATCGGTCGGCTCGTGCTCACGACGGTTGCGCTTGCCGCCCTCGCGGCACTCCCCGGGGCCGGTGCGGCAGGCGCGATGCCGGCTCCGCTCGACTCCGCAACGGCTCCGCTCACCTTCGACGACTCCGGTGGGCGGCTCGTCCTCTCGACGAACACCTACCGGCTCGTCCTCGGTAAGACGAACGGCACGATCCTCGGCCTTCAGGACCGGGGCAGGGGCACACAGCTCCTGCAGGGCCAGGGCGGCTGCCTTTGGGGTGCTCGCCTCGCCGGGGAGGATGCATACGTCGGCGGCTGCTCGTTCAGTCCCACCGGCCCCGACCGCTTCTCCTACGACTGGGACGTGCGCTCGGCGACGCTGACCCTCACCTACGAGGCTGCCGGAGCGGGGGTCGACGCCGTCGCGACCGTGACCGCGGCCGAGAGCTCCTTCGACCTGCGGCTCTCGCTTACCGACCACCGTCCCGGCGCGGCGCTCGAGAACGTCCTGCTTCCCGCCGACCTCCGCGCCTCCACCACGGCCGTTCGGGCCGGGTATGCGCCGAACTTCCTACCGGGCGTCCGCCTGAAGCCCGCCTTCTTCTCGCGCACCAGCAGCAACGTCAACACCTATCCCTCCCGGTGGGCCTTCGCGGACTACCTCGCGCTCGACCTGGCCGACAGCCACCTGTCGATCTCCGCTGTCAACCCGGCGCCGAACCCGATCGCGCCGGTGACGTTTGGCTTCGTCCACACGGCTTCTTCGCGTGGCTGTGGCGACCGCACCTTCTGCATCGTCCACGCGTTCGAGACTTGGGTCCGCCCGGGGGAGCGCTGGGAGAGCCCGGCGGTGCGGGTGCGCGTCGGGGTGAGTGCGCAGGAGTCGATCCTCGGCTACCGGCACGACAGCGGCGTCGACGCCTATCCGTCGCTGGCGGCGAAGCTGGGGCCGAGGCTTGCGGCGCTCTCGCGGGCGCCGCTCGTCAAGGCCGACCTCCAGAAGGGCGCGCCGCCTTTCGCGGGCTGGGAGGCCGAGCTCGCCCGCCTCCCCTCGCCCTCGCTCCTGCACCCGGTCGCCTACCAGCCGCGCGGCCACGACGAGAACGACCCCGACTTCCTGCCGCCCGACCCGGCTCTCGGGTCGACTGCCGACTTCCGCTTCGCGGTCGACGCCGCACATGCCCGCGGCATGCTCGTCATGCCCTACCTGAACGCGAGCTGGTGGGACACCGACTCGCCGACGCTCGAGAGCCTCCCGGCGCCGCTCGAGCCGGCTGACGTGGCCGTGCAGAGCGCGCAGGGGACGGCGCTCGTCGAGCACTACGGCGACCACTACGGCTACGTCGTCTCGCCGTACGTCCCCTTCGTCCGCGACCGGGTGGCGGCGCTCCTCGAGCAGTGGCGCACCGAGGTGCCGACCGACTGCCTCTTCTTCGACCAGATCGGCGCGCGGCCGTGGGTGCGCGACTTCAACCCGGCCGCGCCGACGCCGCTCGCCTACGACGACGGCTGGCTCGCGCTCTCGGCGCCGTACCGCGACCGGTGCCTGATGATCGAAGACGGGTGGGACCGAACCGCCGAGACCTTCGCCGGCTTCCACGGCGGGCTCCTCCTGCAGTCGCGGGAGCACGACGAGCCGAACCGCGAGTGGGGCGCGGGCAACTGGGAGCCCTACCCGCTCGCGCTCTGGCTCCTTCACGACAAGGTGCTGCTCTACCAGCACGACCTGTTCGAGGGGACGATGACGACCGATCCCGAGGTGCTCGCGTGGAACCTCGCATTCGGCTTCATGCTCTCCTACGCGTGGACTCCGGACTCGCTCGGCAGCCCCTGGCTCGGACTCGTCGGCACGATCCAGCGGGTGCTCGGGCCCCACTACGCGGGGCAGGCGCTCTCCGCGTTCGCGGAGCCCGCGCCCGGGGTGACGGAGTCGACCTTCGGCGACCTTCGAGTCGTCGCCAATCGCGCCGCCGCCGCGTATCCGCTCGACAGGTACGGCATCGCACCGCAGGGATTCCTCGCGCGCGCGCCGGAGGTCACGGCGGGCGCCTTCGTCGGCAGCTTCGACGGCGCACCGCTCGCCCCGGGGACGCACTACCTCGTCGTCGAGAGGAGCACGTCGTCGGTGACGGTGCGTCAGCCCCTCGGCGAGGACACGCCGATCGCGGTCGCGCCTCCTGGCTCATGGCGCGCTGGGCAGCCGCTGCATGCGACCGCCTACGGTCTCGACGGGGGCCGGCTCGGGGACGCCGGCGGCGAGCTCCGTGGCGGGCGCTTCCGCCTCGACTACCGGGGCGCGCTCGGCGGGCAGACGGTCGGGTCCTACCGCATCGGCTGATCAGGCGACGGGGCCGGCCGCAGCGAAGGCCGGGCGAGCCGTGACGGCCTCGCGGATGCGCGAGAGCCTCGGAAAGTCGGCGAACGAGAGGGGCAGCGCGAGGCTGCGGAAGAGCGTGGGCGCGAGGCAGGCGTCGGCGATCGTGAAGCCGCCGCCGCAGACGGTTCCGTCGTCGGCCGCGAAGAGCTCAAAGCGCTCGAGGGCCTCGTGCGTCCCCGGGATCGCGCGCTCGACCTGTCCGGGATCTGCGCGCTCCGGATCGAACACCCCGGTCTCGAAGTCACCGGTCGCGAAGAGCACCGGCAGCTCCAGCCGGAAGAGGGCCGGCCGTGTCGAGCTCGACCATGCGTCGAGCGCCCAGTCGACACGGGCGCGGCGGCGATCGTCGCGTGGGTAGAGGTCGTCGCGGCCTTCGCGCCGGGCGAGGTAGCGCAGGATCGCGTTCGACTCGGCGAGCACGAGTCCCACGTCCTCGAGCGCCGGTATGCCGCCAAACGGGTTGATCTGCGTGTACCAGTCCGGGCGGGGACGGGCGAGCGGCACGTGGCGCCGCTCGTAGTCGAGCTCGAGCTCGGCGAGCAGGAAGCGAGCCTTGAGCGCGTTCGAGGAGACAGGGTGGTCGTAGAGGAGCAGGTCGATGATCCGAGCCTAGCGCTGCCAGAGCAGCGGGAAGAGCGGGTGCTCCATCGGCGCCCCGGCCGGCAGCTCCTCCGCGAGCCCCGGGAACTCGGGCGAGGTCGCCCAGGGCCTCGGTGCGTGAACGGCGTCGTCGCCGAGGAAGCGGACGGAGAAGGCGCGCCGGCGGCGCGTCGTCCCGCCGGCGGCGTGCAGCGTGAGCATGTGGAAGAAGATGCCGTCGCCCGGCGCGAGCTCCCACGCGAGGATCCTCTCCGCGTCGCGCTCGCGGTCGATCGGCGGGAGCTCCTCGAGGCTGCCTTCCGGAAACCAGCGGGCCTCGTTGGCGAGGAACGTCCGCGGCATCAGCCAGGGACCGAGGTGGGAGCCTGCGACGAATTCGACCGTCGAGTCGCGGTCGACCGGGTCGAGCGGCAGCCAGAGGCTGCAGACCTGGCGCCCGTCGACGTTGTAGTAGGGCTGATCCTGGTGCCACGGCGTCGGCTGCCGCGTCGCCGGCTCCTTCACGAGCAGGTGGTCGTGGAAGAGCCGCACCTGCGTCGAGCCCATCAGCTCCGCGGCGAGCTTCGCCGCCGGCGAGCGCCGGACGAAGTCCTCGTACTCGGGAATCCGCTGCCAGTTGCGGAAGTCCTCGAAGAAGCGGCCGGGATCCTCGGGGCGGCTCGCGACGAGAGCCCGCTCGCTCGGCTCGGCGAGGTTGCGCTCGACCCCCCTCTCGAGGCGCGACAGCTCCGCCTTCGAGAAGACGCCTCTGACGCAGACCGCGCCGTGGCGGCGGTAGGCCTCCACGAGCTCCGGCGCGAGCGGCACCGGGCGATCGTATAGTCGAGGAGTGACCGCGTTCGGCGACGTCGTCGACCTCGACCGCTACCCCTTGCACGAGCCGTACGGCCCCGGCCTCGAGCTCGTGGAGCGCTGCCGGGAGGAGCTGCGCGCGGAGGGCGCCGTGAAGCTCGACGGCTTCATCCGGGAGGCCGCGCTCGGGCGGCTCGTCGCGCAGGCCGCCGAGGCCGCCCCGTTCGGCCATCCGAACGACGAGGCGCACAATGCCTACTTCTCGGAGCTCGACGAGTCGCTGCCCGCGGACGATCCGCGGGCGATCCTCGTGCGCTCGGCGCAGAAGGCAGTGGCCATGGACCTCCTTCCGCCCGAGTTCGGCGCCCGCGTCCTCTACTTCTCAGACGAGATGACCCGGTTCGTCGCAGCCGTCGTCGAGGTCGACCCCATCTATCGCAGCGCCGATCCGCTCGACGGCTGCAACATGACGGTCTACGAGGCCGGCGACGAGCTGGGCTGGCACTTCGACCAGAGCGAGTTCTCGGTGACGCTGATGATCCAGCGCGCCGAGCGCGGTGGCGACTTCGAGTACGTGCCGATGATCCGCACGCCCGGCGACGAGCGTCGCGAGGCGGTGAGCGCCGTGCTGCGCGGCTCCCGGGAAGGGGTCCGGGAGCTCCTCAGCGAGCCGGGAACACTCGCGTTCTTCCGTGGGCGGTACTCGCTCCATCGCGTCTCGCCGGTCGAGGGCGAGACGCCGCGGATGAACTCGGTGCTCACCTACGCCCGCGACCCGGAGCACCGTTTGAACGAGCTCGCCCAGCAGATGTACTACGGGCGGACCTCGACGGCCAGGTGACTGCCGCGTTCTGCCGGAGGCATGCGCTCGTGGATGTCGAATCCGTCGCCCGCGTAACGTCCGGCCGCAAAGAGCGTTATTTTCCGCCGCGGAGGTCTTGAAGAGCGATCGACCCCGCACTAGATTCCCCCTTGCCGAGCACGGGGCGCAAGTAGATTGAAGCCCCACCGAGCGATTGGCGATTTCGGTCGAAAGTCGGTTGGTGTGGTGGACGAAAGCGCAACCGGCTCGGCATTTTCTTTGCCCTTAGAAGCGAGGGTCGCGCGGCCCGAGGAGCGTCTGCGAAGCTCCTCCTCCTGAGCCAGCGCCTCCGCCCGCTACCTTTGCCGGCCGTGGCGCACCCGGAGCTCGAGGCCGAGCAGGCCTATCTCGACAACGCCTACGACAGCCTCGACCGGATGCGGTCGATCGTCGTCGGCGCGGCAGGGGCGGGGGTGGGCGAGATCGCCGCGTTGGCGCTCGAGGCCTGGAGCGCCCGCCGGCTCCGCACCTTCGAGGATGCCGAGCGCGGCCTCTGCTTCGGCCGGCTCACGCTCGACGGCGGGCTCGCCCCGCTCTACGTGGGGCGTCGATGGGTGCACGACGAGGGCCAGAAGGTGCTCGTGGTCAACTGGCAGGCGCCGGCGGCGCGCCCGTTCTACACGGCGACGCCGGCCGATCCGCAGCGCGTCGCCGTTCGGCGCCGCTTCAGGACACGCGGCCGGCGCCTGCTCGACATCAGCGACGAGTCCCTCGCAGCGGCACCGGGGCCGCGCTCGGCGACTTCCTGCTCGAGGAGCTGCAGCGCAGCCGCGAGGCGCACATGCGCGACATCGTCGCGACGATCCAGTCGGACCAGTACCGCCTGATCACCCGCGAGCTCGAGGGGATCGTCGTCATCCAGGGCGGCCCCGGCACCGGCAAGACCGCCGTGGGCCTGCACCGTGCGTCGTACCTCCTCTACACGCACCGCACGAAGCTCGCGCGAGCGGGCGTCCTCGTCGTCGGCCCGAACCCGACCTTCATGGAGTACGTGGCGCACGTCCTGCCGGCGCTCGGCGAGGAGGCCGTCGAGCAGCGCGCGGTCGGAGAGCTCGTGGACGGGATCGCCCCCTCGCTTGCGGACGGGCGCGAGGTGGCGGCGCTCAAGGGCGATCCGCGGCTCGCCGAGGTGATCGCCCGCGCCGCTGAGCTGCGCCAGAAGGCCGCTCCTGAGGATCTCTGGGCGCGCCTCGAGGGAGCGATCGTGACGGTGCGCGCACGGGACGTGGCCGAGCTGCTCGAGCAGGCCCGCGAGGAGCTCGGCTACTCCACCCGGGCGCGCGAGCGGTTCCGCATGGCGCTCCTGAGGCGCTTCTACGAGCGCTACGGCACCATCCTCGGCTCGGGCGCCCTGCGCGACTTCGTCGAGGTCGAGGGCGCCCTCCGGTCGAACGGCTTCCTCGTCCGGTGGCTCGACCGGGTGTGGCCGTTCCCCGCCGCGGACGCGCTCGTGCGCTCGCTCCTGACGCAGCGTGGCCGGCTGGCCGAGGCGGCGGAAGGCACCCTGTCGGAGGCCGAGCAGCGGCTGCTCCTCGGCTCACGGCGGCCGCGCGGCGCCTGGAGCGACGGCGACGTACCGCTGCTGGACGAGGCGCGGTCGATCCTCGCCGGCTCCAGCCAGACCCACGGCCACGTGATCGTCGACGAGGCGCAGGACCTGACGCCGATGCAGCTGCGGGCGATCGCCCGTCGCGCGCCGGCCGGGTCGATCACGATCCTCGGCGACATCGCGCAGGCGACGGGGCCGGTCGAGTACCCGAGCTGGGGCGACCTCCTCGCGCACCTCCCCGGCGGCAGGGACGCGTCGATCGAGGAGCTCCGGTTCGCCTATCGCGTGCCGCGCGAGATCATGGCGCTCGCTCTGCCGCTGCTGGAGCTGATCGCTCCCGACGTCCAGCCGCCGGTGGCGTATCGCCCGGGTGGCCGGGAGCCGGTGGTGCGGCATGTCGAGTCGGGCGAGCTGGCGGCGGCCACGCTGGAGGAGGCGGTTCTGCTCGCTCGCGAGGAGGGACTGATCGCGGTGATCGCGCCGGGCGAGATTCTCGAGACGCTCGACGGTCTGCCGGCCGGCTCAGCGTTCGAGGACGGTGTGCCCCTGCTGACCCCGCGCGGGGCGAAGGGCCTTGAGTTCGACCACGTGATCGTGGTCGAGCCGGCCGCGATCGCGCGGGAGGATCAGGGGCTGCGCGCGCTCTACGTCGCGCTGACGCGTCCGACGACGACGCTGGTCGTCGTCCACGCGGAGCCGCTGCCGGCGCTGCTCGCTCGGGCCACGGCCCGAGCGCCGGGCGACCGGAGCCCGCGGCCGTAGACTTCGCGCCGTGGCCGACTGGGCGACGATCTCGTCGCTGGCGACGGCGGGCGGCACGCTCGTACTCGCCGCCGCGACCTTCTCCTCCGTCCGGTCGGCGAACCGGGCGGCGCGGGTGGCGGAGAGATCGCTCCTGGCCGAGCTACGCCCGTTGCTCATGCCCTCGCGGCCGGAGGATCCGCCGCAGAAGATCCATTTCGCCGACGAGAAGTGGCTCGTCGCGCCGGGGGGCGGAGGGGCGGCCGAGACCGCCGACGAGGCCGTGCACCTCGCGCTCGCCCTGCGCAACGTCGGAACCGGTATCGCCGTCCTGCACGGGTGGTGTTTCCACCCCGAGCGGCGTCTCGGCGAGGCCTCGCATCCTCCGATCGAGGGCTTCCGCCGGCTCTCGCGCGACCTCTAGGTCCCGGTCGGCGACGTCGGGTTCTGGCAGGGCGCCTTCCGTGACCCGGATGCGGAGGAGTTCGCCGCCGCGCGAGCCGCGATCGAGGCCAGAGAGCCGGTGACGGTCGACCTCCTGTACGGCGACCACGAAGGCGGCCAGCGCGTCGTCAGCCGCTTCGTCCTACTTCCTCGTGGCGATGGCGGGTGGTAGTCCGCTGCGTCGCGGCACTGGAACGTCGACCGGCTCGATCCTCGGTAGCGCTGTAGGGGCTTCATCGCTTGAGAGGCGCGGTCACTGCTGCCGACGCCTTCGCCGCCACGCCGGCCACCATCGATCCACGTGGGGCAACGATCCCGGGAACAGGTTCTCGCGAGCCGTCGCCGTCACCGGCGGCAGCCTAACGGTTCCCCCGCGCAGTCTTTCGCGACATGCGACGTCCGCTTTCGGGCGATCCGCGATAGTCGAAGGCGTAGCCCAAAGGAAGGCTCCTTCCCCCTCCACACGAAAGGGTTCTCGGCCAACCTTCTTGCGGGGGAAGGAGCTAGGAGCACCCCGTGTTGGTCCCGCAGTCGCGGCAGGTATAGCAGCTGCCGGTGCGCACCATGCGCCCGCCGCAGCGTGCGCACTCGACCGCGTCGTCCCACGAGTTGAAGAGCGCCGTCTGGCCCGGTGTCGGGCCCGGCTCGGCCGGCGCAGGCGCCGCCAAGGTGCCGCCGTTGGCGTAGCGCTCGGCGAGCAGCGCCTTCACCTCGGGGGACAGGATCCCGGCGTCCTCCTGCTGCTCGGCCGTCAGGAACTTCTTGCCGAACCAGCGGAAGATGTAGTCGACGATCGACTTGGCGACGCGGATGTCGGCGTCGTTCGTCAGCCCGGCCGGCTCGAAGCGCTGGTAGCTCAGCTTCGAGACGTAGACCTCCGGTGGCACGCCGTACTGGAGCCCCATCGAGACAGCGATCATCAGCGCGTTCATCAGGCCCTGGAGCGTCGTCCCGACCTTCGCGATGTCGCAGAAGATGTCCCCGGGGGTGCCGTCGGGGTAGAGGCCGACGTGGATGTAGCCCTCGTACTCGCCGACGACGAACTTGCGGCCCACCTCGACGCGATCCTCAGGGAGCCGGCGCCGCTGCGGCTTCGCCTCCACGAGCGTTGCGAGCGCGCCGAGCGTTGTCGAGCCGTCCTTCTTGCCCGCGAGCGGCTGGGCGACCTTGCAGTTGTCCCGGTAGATCGCGATCGCCTTGACGCCGCGCTGCCAGGCGTCGAGCAGCAGCTCGGACACATCGTCCACGGTTGCCGACTCCGGGAGGTTCACCGTCTTCGACAAAGCCCCCGAGATGAACGGCTGGACGGCGCCCATCATCTTCACGTGGCCGCGGTAGTGGATCGCGCGGTCGCCGATCGCACAGTCGAAGACCGGGTAGTGGTGGGTCTTGACGTAGGGCGCGCCGACGATCGTGTTGCGCTCGTCGATGAAGGCGACGACCTCGCCGGCCTCGCTCGGCGCGTAGCCGAGCTTCTCGAGGGCCATCGGCACGGTCTTGTTCACGATGGTGATCTCGCCGCCGCCTACGAGCTTCTTCGACTTGACGAGCGAGAAGTCGGGCTCGACCCCGGTGGTGTCGCAGTCCATCATGAAAGAGATCGTGTTGTGGCTGACGAAGCCGTTGGCGACGTACGTGACGTTGTCGGGCACGGAGAGGTCGAAGGTCGGCTCGTCGTCGAGCGTCTCGACGCTCGACACCTCGTCGTAGTAGAAGCCGAGCAGGTGCCCGAGCTCGGTGCTCTCGGTTCGCTCGAGCACGGCGGTCGCCGCGCGCCGCGAGACGTCGCCGCGGCGGGCGAGCGACATCAGCATCGTCTTGCGAACCGCGTCGTTCTCGGGCGCCAGCTCGTCGACGAGAGCCCGGCTCACGGGGATGTGGTCGTGCCTCGCCGCCTGCCGGTGGTCACCGGTCCAGATCTGCCCGGCCTTCCTGGAGGAGATGAAGTCGATCTCCTCGAGGAAGCGCTGGCTCGCGGACACGTTCAGCAGCCGGAGGACGAACCGGTCGTTGGCGCCCCAGTTCGAGCCGGCACCGTCGACCTTGCGCGTCGTGACGAACCCGAGTGCGAGCAGGAGGCTCTGGACGTCGCGGCTGAAGCTCTCCGTGACCGTGGTCCAGGAGACGTAGCCGTTGTTCGTCGTCCCGTCGGCCTCGAAGAGGCCCCGGACGAACGCCGCGTACACCTCACGGTCGTTCGCATGGAGGACAGCGTCCGGAATGTGCGGGTGCCAGCCCTTGCCGCTGTGCTCGGCGGAGGGCGGCAGCTTCGCAAACCCGCACGCCTCCCACCAGAGGACGAGCGGAACCGAGTTGAGCGCGACCTCGGTGTACCCCTGCTTCTCGGTCACGTGCGGCTCGAGGTCGAAGAGCGCGGCGCCGAGGTCGCAGAGATGCTCCACGACATCTCGATCCTCCTTCGCGACACAGAACCGCAAACCCTTCGCATGCAGCGACCCGTCGCCCATGAAGTAGCCGACGAGCTCGGCCAGCTCTGGCGTCATCCGGCGAGGAACGCAGGTTCGCGAGTCGGCGGTCCAGTAGAGCTCGCCGAGCGGCGGCAGCTCGACCTCCTGGGGCTCCCCGACGATGCTTCCGAGCATGAGCGGGACGCGGTCGCCCTGCGCGATCTCGGCGAAGCGCCGCCACTCCCACTCGCCATCCCTGTTGACGACCTTGATCCGGTGCGTCGAGGTGCCCTGGATGCGGTAACCGCGGCCGGTCTCGATCGAGACGACGCGCTCGAAGCCGTTGACGCAGAAATGCGACGCCTGCCTGGGCCCGTCGTCGGTTGCGACCTCGGCGTCGAGCGGCTGCCACTGCTCGCCGAGCGGGTTCCCGAGGCTCCGCAGCCGGACGAGCCCGCGACTCGTCGAGACGAGGCTGTTGCCGACGAGGCAACCCGTCGGCGCGAGCACGGTGGCCTGCGCGTTGCGGTACCCGTGGACCTCTCCGAGGTCGAGGACGTCGTCCCAGGCACGCCGGCACGCCGACAGCAGGTCGTCCGGCACCGAGTGCGAGGTCTCGATGTTGCCGACCGCTGCGCGGTGCTTCGCCATCACTCCGAGCATCGCCGCGGCGTTCCGGCGATAGCCGGCGAAGGAACCCATCCTCGCCGCGATCTCTGCGGACTTCCTGTACGCGCGACCCGTCATCAGAGCGGTGATCGCCGCTGCGTAGGCTCGTCCCTCGTCCGAGTCGTAGGGCAGCCCGCGCGCCATCAGGAGCGCGCCGAGGTTCGCGTAGCCGAGGCCGAGCTGGCGGAAGGCCTTGGCGTTGCGGCCGATCTCGGGGGTCGGGTAGGACGAGTAGCCGACCGCGATCTCCTGAGCGAGGAACATAGTGTCGACGGCGTGCTCGAGCCCCTCGACGTCGAGCTCGCCGTCCTCGCGGCGGAACTTCATGAGGTTCAGCGAAGCCAGGTTGCACGCGCTGTCGTCGATCGACATGTACTCCGAGTTGTGGACGACGACGGGTGCTGCCGCGAGCGAGCCGACCGAGAAGTTGTGCTCGCCGGCCGCCTCGAGGTCGTACACGAGGACGGGATCGGTCAGCGCGATGCGCTGAACTGCCTCGACCGTATCCCGGACGGCCACTCGGCACAGCTGGCCAATCGCTGCTCCAGAGCCTGAACTCTCTTCATCGGTCGAGGCGACCAACTCCGCACCCGAGTCGAGAGCCTGCGCCTCGACGTATCCGTCGGTCGTCAGAAAACGGTGCTCGGGCGTGCAGCGGAGCTCATGTCCCGCTTCGGTTGTGACCTGGACCAGCCGCGTGACCGCACCGGCGATCCAGACGTCAACGATGGGTCGGAGCTCCGGCTCGCCGGTTACCGCCGACAACGACCACACCTGAGGTAGCGACTCGCCCTGCGCCTTCTGCTTGAAGAGCTCGTCGAACCGGAGGGGGCCGTCCTCCGTCTCCACGAGCGTCTCACCGACGAAGCAGCACGGGTTAGACGCATTGATCCGCCCCGTGTTCGGCAGCGTGTGCCAGGAGTTGATCGTGGTGTCGTACTGGACGCCCGGGTCGGCGCAGCGCCACGCGGCCTCGGCGATCTGGCGCAGGAGCCCTCGCGCGTCGCGCGTCTCGACGACGGTGCCGTCGGTGCGCGCCGTGAGGTTCCACTCCTTGCCTTCGCTCGCCGCCT
Organism: Gaiellales bacterium; assembly: GCA_038237515.1. GTDB lineage: Bacteria > Actinomycetota > Thermoleophilia > Gaiellales > Gaiellaceae > JBBQDZ01. The sequence goes on along the minus strand of JBBRYP010000031.1, from coordinate 8,363 downwards.
CCATGAACGCGTCGGTGACGCGGACGGAGTTGTTCGCGTTCTGATACTGGATCGACGCCCAGTCGGGCGAGTCGAGCGACATGTCGTACCCCGCCGCCTCGAGGACGCGCGCCTTCTCCTCCTCCTTGGCCTTGCACCAGATGAATTCCTCGACGTCCGGGTGGTCGACGTCGAGCACGACCATCTTCGCGGCGCGCCGGGTCTTGCCGCCCGACTTGATCGTCCCGGCGGAGGCGTCCGCGCCGCGCATGAACGAGACCGGGCCGGAGGCGTAGCCGCCCTTCGAGAGCTGCTCCTTCGAGGAGCGGAGCCTCGAGAGGTTGACGCCCGAGCCCGAGCCGCCGCGGAAGATGATGCCCTCGCGGCGGATCCAGTCAAGGATCGAGTCCATCGAGTCCTCGATCGAGAGGATGAAGCAGGCGCTGCACTGGGGGCTCTCCTCGAACCCGACGTTGAACCAGACCGGCGAGTTGAAGGCCGCGAGCTGGTTGACGAGGATCGCCTTCAGCTCGGCCTCGAAGGTCTCGGCCTCGTCCTCGTTTCCGAAGTAGCCGCCGCCGCGGCCCCAGCGGCCGATGGTCGAGACGACGCGGCCGATCATCTGCCTGACGCTGCGCTCGCGCTCGGGGGACGACATGCGGCCGCGGAAGTACTTCTGGGCGACGATGTTCGTCGCGGTCTGCGACCAGAACTTCGGAAACTCGACGTCTCGTTGCTCGAAGACCGGCGCATCCTTGCCCGGGATGTGGGCGGTGCGGATCTCCCACTCGATCTCGTCGAAGGGGTCGCGCCCTGCGACGGTCAGGTAGCGCTCGACGGCGAGGCTCGCTTCGGCATTCGCAACGGTGTTCACGACCTCCTCGGCGACTGTCGTCTCGGCGGTTGAAGCTTCCTTTGCGAACGCCATGTCCATGCCTCCAAGGGTATCTGTGCGCCTACCGGGCGAAATCGGGACCAGGCAGCGTAGGACGGGCGTCGGATGGAACCGCGAACCCCCTTCCGGAGCCGGTTCGCTAGCGGCGCGGCTGCGGGTGAGCCGAGCGGATCGGCTGCGGCTGAACGGTCAGGCGGCCCGTCTTGAGGCGGCGCGCGACGAAGCCGCCGATGCCCGCGAGCATGAGGAGCCCGGCAAGCGCGGCGAGGACGATCAGCGGGATCGGGATCGACGTCGGGCTGTCGGAACCGAGCGTCCCACGGGTTACCTGGTTCACGGGGCCCGGCGGGATCGTCCGGCCCTTGTTGGGCGGATCCGCGGCAGGAGGCGTCGGTGTGGGGCCGCCGTTGCTCGCCTTGCCCTCGACAGGGTGACGCGGCCTCATGGGATTCACGTTCCTGGTCGCTGCGGCTCCGCCGCCGCGGGGGTTGCTCTTGACGGGAGCTGCCGCCGGGCCCTTTGGATCCTTGGGGCCGTTGTTCTTCGGGCCGTTGTTCTTCGGCCCGACGGGAATGGCGACGACGTTCGTCTGGTTGCCGCCTCCCTGGCTCTGTGGTGGGGCCGAGCCGTTCCGCTTCCGCTTGGCCTTCTGCGGCGCCGGCTTCTGCTTCGTCTTCTGCGGTGCGCCTGCCTTCCGCGCTGCCGCATCCCGGGCTGCGGCCGCCTTCCGCGCCGCGAGTGCCTTCTGCGCCGCGAGTGCCTTCTGCACCGCTGCCGCCTTCTGCTTCGCCTTCTGCCGCGCGGCCGCCTTCTGCCTGGCGAGGGCCTTCTCGGCGCGCTTCTGCTCGGCGATCCGCTGCTGCATCGCGGCGAGGATGTCGTCGCGCGCGCTCGAGTATCCCTTGAGGTCGCCGGGAAGGCGCTTGATCGCGTCGGTGTAGCAGTGCCGCGCGTAGTTGCCGTCGATGTGGCCGTCCCACCAGTCGTCGATGACGGCCTGGCCGCAGACCTTCGCCTTGGGCGCCTTGGCGGAGGCCGTCGAGGCGCCGAGCGCGAGCCCGAGGGCGGCCACGAGCGAGAGGCAGATGATGAGGGGGCGGGTCTTCATTGCAAAAGGGGCGCCCCTGAATTCGGCGCCCGGCGGTGTTCTCTTGCGTTGCGAATCCACTCTAGACGCGATCGCTCCTCGTCCGCGGAGGTACCGGATGAGGCATCCTCCTGCACGCGGGTGTGCCCGGAATGAAGCCCGGGTTAACCCTTTGTTAGTGCCGAAAGCACGTAAGGAAGCCGTTTGGCTCAACCAAGCGAGGCCGGCCTGCTGTCCCCTGCCGCCAAAGTGCTGATCTGGTGTGGTCCCGCGGAGCGCTTTCCTGGTGAGGCAGGCGGCCGCCTTGCGCGACCTACCGGGCCGGCATCGCTGATGAGGCCGATCAGCGCCGGCTGCTCGTCGAAGGCCGGCGCCGATGAGCGCGGGCGCCGATGAGCGCTCGCAAGGCGATCTAGTCGGGGACCTCGCGTCGGAGTGGCAAGCTGGCGGGATGAACCTTCCCCTGATTGCGTGTTCGCTCGATACGGCAGGCCAGCAGCAGCGGCTCATCGAATGGCGGGAGCTTCTCGCCGGGGCGATCCTGCGAGAGGAAATCCCCGGCGGCATGCGCTTCTCGTTCCCCGTACACGACGAGATGGTTGGTCGCGTCCGGGCTCTGGCTACCGCCGAGCAGCAGTGCTGTTCGTTCCTCAGCTTCACGATCTCGGAACAAGATGGCCTCGCCGTGATGTCCGTTGTCGCTCCGCCGGAGGGTCTGGAGGCGCTCCTTGTCCTGTTCGGCGCCGGCGGCGAGCGGCTGCCCTCGCCGTCGTAGGGGGCTATTCGCGGTCACGGCGTCATTATTGCGCCCGCGTACGCTTGCCGAGGTGAACGCGCTGAAGACGGCTGGGATCTTTTTGCTGGCTGCCGTCGCCGAGCTCGGCGGAACCTACGCGGTATGGCGTTGGCTTCGAGGTGGAGCAACTCCAGTGCTGGCGCTGGTCGGTGTAGCGGCGTTGTTCGGGTATGCGGTCGTGCAGACCTACCAACCGGAGAGTCGCTATGGGCGTGTCTACGCCGGCTACGCAGGCGTCTTCATCGTCGGCGCCACGCTCTGGGGCTGGGCGGTCGACGGGAAGCCGCCCGACCGCTTCGACTGGATTGGCCTGGCCGTCGTCCTGGCTGGAGTGGCTGTGATCGTCTGGGGCCGCGCGCTCTCGTAACGTCGGCGGGCTCGGGAAGGAGCCGCGCTGCGCGAGTCGACGGCATTCGGCGGCGCCAGCCTCGCCGATCGCGCTACGCGGCGGTCACGACGAGCTTCACGCGCAGCCAGTGCATCCGCTTGCCGGATCGGGCCGTGATGCGGATCGGATACGTCGCCGGCACCGTCTGCAGCGAGGTCGTCACCGTCAGCACCGTCGAGGCAGGCGGGCGTAGACGCTCACGGGAGAAGTGCCCGGTCGCACCGGCGACCGAGAGGCGGACGTCGTCGGTGGTGCCCTCGAGTGCGCGCAGCGAGACCGTGTACCGCGCAGCCGCGGCCTGCGCGACTCTTTGGCGCGTCGGCGTGGCGGTGATCGAGAAATCCGGCGGAGCGCCCGTGGCCGACGTGTCGGCCACCAGATGGCCTGAGAGCACTGCGCCCAGGAGGATCAAGCTGGCCAGGGCGAGCGGCGCGACAATCCAGAAGAGAATGATTTCGACGCGACTCTTCGATTGCTCCACTCAACGCCCCCCGGCCGTCTGGCAAGAGCAGGTTGCCCGAAGAGCGAGACGCCAAACGAACGGTGGCGTCGGCTCCGCGCGCCCGACCTCTCGACCCTTCTCTGCCACGTGACCAAGTGTCTCGCCCGACCCGTGGACGGAAGCAGTCCGCGACAGAAGAGTGGCGCGCATCTGTCGCCTTGCCGCACCTGGCGCTACTGCTTGACGCGCGAGCTGGCCCCGGCGAGGAGCGGCCCGGCCGTGGCGTTCATCGGGCTCAACCCGTCCACGGCCGACGAGACCCGCAACGATCCGACCGTCCGTCGCTGCCTCGGCTTCGCCCGCTCGTGGGGCTTCGCGCGCCTGCAGGTGCTCAACCTCTACGCCTACCGAAGCCCGGACCCCGCCGCCCTGCGCCGGGTGGAGGATCCGGTCGGGGCGGAGAGCGATCGGGTGATCGCCGTCGTTTCGCGGGGCTGCGGTCTCGTGGTGGCCGCCTGGGGTGCGCGCGCCGAGCAATCACGGATCGACGTCGTCATCGAGCTCGTTCCCGATCTGCACTGCCTGGGCGTCACGAAGGGCGGCTTCCCCCGCCATCCCCTGTACGTGCGCGGCGACACCGTGCCCGTGCGGCTGCGCGACGCGGCTGACGCCTCCAGCTCGCCTCGTTCTCCGGAGAGCGCCCGCGGAGGGCTCTGGTAGCTTCGCCCGGCTGAATCCCAGCCGCCCCGATGCACGCCTGCACCTCCTCGTCGCCCTCCTGATCGCGGCCGCGGCGGCGGCCCGGGCGCTTCTCGCGACGCAGATCGCGACGCCCTGGCTCTTCGTCGACGAGCTGATCCACTCCGAGCTCGCGAAGAGCCTGGCCGCCGGGCACGGCTTTCTGGTGCGCGGCCATGTCGTCACCGTCAGCTACGTCTATCCCGCCCTGATCGCGCCCGCCTGGCTCGCGCGCTCGCTGCCGACGACCTACGCGCTGGCGAAGACGATCGGCGCCGTCGTGATGACGCTCGGCGCGATTCCCGTCTACCTCTGGGGCCGCCGGTTCCTCTCGCCCCGCGGCGCGGTCGCCGCCGCCGCGCTGACGCTCTGCCTCCCCGCCTTCGTCCTGACCGGGACGCTGATGACGGAGACCGCGTTCTTCCCGGCGTTCCTGCTCGCGGCCTTCGCAACCGGACTTGCGGTCGAGCGGCCCACGCTGCGCCGCCAGGCCCTCGTCGTCGGCGCGGTCGGCCTCGCCTGCGCGACGCGCGTCCAGGGACTCGTGCTCGTGCCGGTCGTCTTCTCCGCGGCCGCCGCCGACGCGATCCTCCGGCGCGACCGGCGGATGCTGACGGCGTGGTGGCCCTTCGCTGCGACCGTCGGCGGTGCCGCCTGCGCCTACATCGTCGCGAAGGTCGCGGCCGGGCACCGCGTGCTCGCGCTCGGCGTCTACGAAGGGGTACGCAACGCGCACTACTCGGCCGGCGGTCAGGCCCGCTGGTTCCTCTACAGCCTCGGCGAGCTCGTGCTTTCCGTCGGCGTCGTCCCGGCCTGCGCGCTCGCCGTGTGTCTCCCCCGCGCGCGACGGGCCGAGCCCCCCGAGCGGGCGTTCCTCCTCGTGGCCGGAGCCGCCGTCGTTTGGGTCGTCGTGCTCGGAGGAATCTCGGCGAGCTGGACGCCGGTGGGCCTCAAGGAGCGCTACATGTTCCATGCCGCGCCGCTGCTGCTGCTCGCGCTCGTGCTCTGGGCGGAGCGCTCGGCGCCACGCCTCCCCGCTTTCGCGGCCGCGGCGGCAGCGCTGGCCGTCGTGGTCGCACTCCCGCTCGACCGGCTCTTCGGCGAGCCGTCTCTTCTGGGGAACGAGCTCGCGCTCGTCCCGCTCTCGCACCGGCCGCACGCGCGGCTGCTCGTCGTCTGCGGCGCGGTGGCCGCAACGCTGGCGTTCTCGCTCCTTCCGAGGCGTCTCGCGCCGTCGCTCGCCGCCGCCGTGGCGATCTTCCTGCTCGTCTCGGGGGGCTCGCTCTTCTCGACCTACCGCGCCGAGGCGCGCGCCGCCCGGCTTCGCGAGCGCACGTGGATCGACCGCGCCGTCGGCCGCGACGCTCATGCGGTTTTCCTCAACACTGCCGAGTTCGAGCCCGAGATACGCGCGGGGCGCATCTACCAGCAGTTCGTCCCCGTCTGGGAGTCGGAGTTCTGGAATCGGAGCCTGCGGGGGGTGGTGAGCCTCGGCCTGCAGGAGCCTGCTCCGCTGCCTCAGGGTTCGACCACGCTCGACTGGGCGAGCGGCCGCATCGTCGGGCTGAGATCGCGCTACGTCGTTGCCCGCTCGCGTTTCGAGGTGGCCGGCACGAGGCTCGCGCGGAACGGGGAGCTCGAGCTGTGGCGGAGTAACGGCGAGGTGCGGCTGACGGCGGCGACGGAGGGCCTCTTCGCCGACGGCACCGCGAACCCGCTCGCCGCCTACTCGCGCTGGCGCGGCCGGGCCGGCCGCCTGACGGTGCTGGCCACGTCGCCGGCGGCGGTGGAGGCCGGCCCTCTGGCCGCTTCGGCCGGGGGCGGCGCGCACATCGCGCGCGTGACCCTCAGCGTTCGCGCGTTTGCGGGCGAAACGATCGCGATCGAGACCCCGCCACCGCCCTTCCGCGTCGAGGTGCGCTCCCGCGGGGGGCGCGTCTCCTTCCGGTTCGAGTCGCATGGTTGAAGCCCGACTCGTGCCGGCGGCTGCGGCCGCTCTGCTTGCCTGGGCTCTGTTCTTCGGCGGCGGCGCGAGCGACACTCGGCTCTTCTGGATCGGGAGCGCCGCGCTCCTCCTGGCCGCAGCCCTCCTCGCCGCGATGCTGGCCGGCCTCGTCGCGAGGCCCCGCGGGCGTCTCGCGTGGCTCTACGTGGCCTTGCTCGGCCTTCTCGTCGCGTGGAGCGGCGCGTCGATGGCCTGGTCGGTCGTTCCCGACCGGTCGTGGGACGGTTTCAACCGCGGCCTCGCCTACCTCGGCTTCGCAATCGTCGGCCTCTTCTTCGGAGCTCTCGTCCCCCGCCCGGCGCGCGTGCTCGCGGCGGCACTTGCAGCCCTCCTTGCGGCAGTCATCGGCTGGGCGCTCCTGAGCCGCGTCCTGCCGGCCCTCTTCCCGTACGACCTGCACGGCTACGGCTCGCGCCTGCGCAGGCCGGTCGGCTACCCGAACGCACTCGCTCTGCTCGGGGACGTCGCGCTCGTCCTCGGACTGTGGACGGCGTCGCCGCGGTGGCGCCCGCTCGCGGCGCGGATCGGCGGGGCGCTGCTCGTCTACGGCGCGCTCGTCGCGACGCTTCTCACGTACTCACGGACGGGCGTCTTCGTCGGCGCTGTTGCCGTCGTCATCTGGCTCGCCTGCACCGACGATCGCCTCGAAGGCATTGCTGTGGTAGGCCTCACGGGAGCTCCGGCGCTCGCGCTCTCGGCCTGGGCGCTGTCGGCGCACGACCTCGGGTCGACCGCCACGCACGCGGAGCGTGCCGGTGCCGGCGCGCTCTTCGCGGTTCTCCTCGCGGCCGGCGCTGCGTTCGTCGCCGCTTCGGTCGTGGTCGCCTCGCGGCGTGCGCCTCGCGACGCGGAGGCGCGCAGGCGGCTCGAGCGCCGGGCGAGTCTCGCCGTCGGCGCCGCCGTCGTGGCCGCCGTCGTCGGCTTCGCGATCAGCGCCGGCGGTCCGAGTGGCTGGATCCGCGAGTTCAGCCATCCGGTGGAGGTCACGCAGAGCTCGAACCGTCTCGCGAGCGCCGGCACGAACAACCGCTGGGAGTGGTGGAAGGACGCGGGGCGGATCTTCCGGAAGCACCCGCTCGAGGGGGCGGGCGCGCAGGCCTACGACACGGCGCGCCGGCCGATCCGGCACAGCGAGTCCGTCGCCCTCGAGCCGCACAACACGGCGCTCCAGTTCCTGAGCGAGCTCGGGATCGTCGGCTTCCTGCTCGCGGCCGGAGTGGCCGCGGTGGCCGTGGCGGGGATGCGCGCGATGCTCCGCCGGGCAGAGGGCGCCGAACGCGCGGCCACTCTCGCGCTCGCGCTTGCGGCGCTCGTGTACCTCCTCCACGCGCTCGTGGACTACGACTGGAGCTTCGTCGCGGTCACAGGCCCGGCATTGCTCGTCATCGGGGCTCTCCTGAGCAGGCCCGGCTCGAGCCGGGTCCCGCGCCGGGCACTGGCTGTCGCGGGGGTCGCTGTCGCCCTCCTCGCCTCGCTCTACTCGCTCGCCGCGCCGTGGATCGCCTCCCGTCGCGTTGACGCTGCGCTCGCCCTCGTCGCGCAGGCGCCGACGCGAGCCGCCGCACGCGCCCGCTCGGCCCACCAATTCAACCCGCTCTCCTACGACGCCTTCCGTACGTGGGCGCTTGCGGCAGCGGCCGCAGGCGACGAGAACGCCGCGGTGCTCCTCTACGAACGGGGCGCGGTCCTACAGCCCGAGAACTGGGAGACCTGGTACTTCCTCGGGCAGTACCAGTTCCTGATCGGCCGCTACCGCCGAGCCTGCTACGCGCTCGACCTGTCGTACCGGCTCGACCCCCGGGGCATCGCCGGCCAGCCGGGCGGCCTCCTCGACCAGGTGAAGCGCAGGCTCCCCGGCTGCCCCGGGAGCGCTGAGCCGTAGACGGACAGGCCCTTAGCCTCGATCCACCGTTTTCCGGGGTAGGCGCTGTCCGGGGCTGTAGGCAAAATGACCTCCTGAGCAGGCAAGACGGGCTGTATCGGCAGCCGCGGGTCCTGCCGTCAGGAGGTCACCCACATGGTGACGACGAAAG
>JBBRYP010000030.1:0-43691 GCA_038237515.1 Gaiellales bacterium | reverse complement strand
GTGCGGCGTCTCCCAACGTTTCGCTCGAAACTGAGGGTTCGCCGACGCCGCACTATTCCGACCGCTCTGCGGCCGGCGGCCGCGAAGCGGCCGAGTAGTGCGGCCTCCACCTGCCCTTCGTTTCCGGTCGAACGTTATGAGGGGCCGCACTAGTCAGCTGCGTTCCGTCGGCAGACCGCGCGTCGACCACTCGCTCCACGAGCCGGGGTACAGCCGAGCATCCGGCCGCCCGGCTTCGTGGAGTGCGAGGAGGTCGACGCAAGCGGTGACGCCGGAGCCGCAGTAGACGGCGATCTCATCGGACTCGAGCAGGTCGGGCGGGGGCGGAGTCGCCCACGAGTAGGGGACGTTGACGGCGCCCGGGATGTGGCCGGCGACCGGATCGAGCGGCTCCACCTCGCCGCGGTGCCGCTCCGGCGAGCGCGCGTCGACGATCGTCAGGCGGCGGTCGTCGAGGCGCGCCAGCAATTCTTCCGCCTCGATCGTGTCGCCGCTGCGCGCACGAGCCTCGAAGCGCATCGCCTGAATGTTCTCCGGCTCGCTGCGTAGCGGGCCGGCCCACACGCCGATGCCGCCGCGAAGGACGGCGACCTCCTCGTGGCCGAAGTGGCGCAGCAGCCACCAGAGCCTCGCCGCACCGCCGGTCATCCCCTGGTCGTAGGCGACGACGAAGACGCCTGCGCCGATCCCGGCCCGCCCGGCTGCCTCCGAGAACGCCTCGGCTCGCGGAAGCGGGTGCCGGCCGGCGTCGGGCACGGTCACGTCCGAGAGCTCAGTGTCGAGGTCGAGGAACGCGGCGCCCGGGATGTGCCCTTTCAGGTAGAGCGCTCGACCACGGCCGGCGTCGCCGAGCTCGTAGCGGCAATCGACGAAGCGGTAGTGCACGGGCGGAGGCTACGTCGTCGGCGCGCTGCACCGGGATGCGGAGGGCGGGCTGTGCAGGGGCGAGTGAATCGCTTCGCTTTCCGGGGGGCTCTCTCGCCCCCCGAGACCCCCGGCGGCCTACACGACTCGGGGAGTTATCGCTGCGGCTTCGCCTCCGCTGCAAGGGGGAACAGAGTTCCCCCCTTCGCCCCCTCCGGGCACGTGCAACTCGCCTTCCGGCTCGTGCATACCAACGGCTGGTCCTTCAACGCCGAGGTGGTTCTCCGCACGTCCGGGGTCTGTCCCAGGACGTGGTGGGAGCGGACGAGCGCCTTACCGCCCTGCCACCGGGCTTCGCCGCTCCAGCAGCAGGACGTCTCTCCACTCGCCGTCGAGCCGACCCAGCCGCTCGCGGAGCCCGACGGTGCGAAATCCGCAGCCGTGGTGGAGGCGGAGGCTGGAGCGGTTCTCCGGGAAGATCCCTGCCTGGAGCGTCCAGATCCCAGCGCGCTGGGAGCTCGCCACGAGCTCGCGGAGCAACGCGCGGCCGACTCCGCGCCCGCGGGCGCCGGCCGCGACGTAGACGCTGTCCTCGGCGACGCCTGCATATGCAGAGCGTCCTGAGTACAGCGACAGCGCCGCCCACCCAACGACGTCGTTGCGAAAGGTCGCCAGCAGCCGGTGCTCGCGAAGATGCTCCCGGTCCCACTCCTCCCAGGTGGGCGCACGGTCTCGAAGGTCGCCTGGCGCGTCTCGATCCCCTCCTCGTAGATGCGAGCGACCGCGGGCCAGTCTCGCGCGCGCATGGCCCGCAGGTCGAGCGTCAGGCGGGAAGCAGTCGCCGTCAGCAATCGAAGTACAGGCCGAACTCGCCGGGGTGGGGGCGGAGGCGCACGACGTCCACCTCGTGCTCGCGCTTGCAGTCGACCCACGTCCGGATCAGATCCTCCGAGAAGATCCCGAGCCGCTCGAGCGTCAGGACCATGCGCGTTCGAAGGTCGTGCAGCGTGTCGTGCGGCGCGGGCGGGAAGTAGCCTTCCTTCTCCCGAATCGTGTAGCCGAGGCCGGGCTTGCCCGAGTTCCAGTGGCCCTCGCCCGAGTCGACGAGGTAGTGGGCGCGGTTCGGCCCGAGCTCATAGCTGACCTCGTCGAGGACGAAGAACTCGCATTCGGGGCCGAAGTAGGCGGCGTCGGCGATTCCGGTCTCGCGCAGGTACTCCTCTGCACGGCGGGCGATTCGGCGCGGGTCGCGCGCGTACGGTTCCCTCGAGACAGGGTCCGCGATCTCGCAGAGAAGCGAGAGCGTTGGCGCCTCCGTGAACGGATCGAGGATGGCCGTCTCCGCCTGCGGCATCAGGAGCATGTCCGACTCGGAGATGCCCTGCCAGCCGCGGATCGACGAGCCGTCGAAGCCGAGGCCTTCGTCGAACGCGACTCGTCGAGTCCAGACAGCGGGAGCGTCACGTGCTGCCACGTCCCGAGCAGGTCGCAGAACTTCAGGTCGACCATCTGCGCCTGGGTCTCGCCTGCCCACTCGAGCGCCTCACGCGCGGCCGGCGCAGTCTCCCGGCCGTTTCGCAGATAGTGCTTCGCCTCCGCCTCGTGCATGTCGCTCCTCTCGCCGGACCACAAAAAAAAGCCCAGGACTCGCTGAGTCCCGGGGCCTCGTTGCCCTCGCGCCGCCGGCTTCGGCGGCGCGAGTCGCACCTTAGTGCTCCCGGCCTGAAGTTCGGTCGTGATGGGTTGAAGGGACCGGGCGGTTGGCGTCGAAGAGGACGCGATGGCGAAGAGTCCCTTCGAGATCGTGCTGAGTAGCGAGGAGCGGGCGGAGCTCGAGCGGCGGGTCGCCTGCTACACGCTGCTCTTCAAGGTGGTGCAGCGGGCGAAGATGGTCCTGTACGCCGCCGACGGGTTTGAGCAACGCCGTGATCGCGCGGCGGCTGGAGACGGCGGCAGAGGTGGTTGGGCGCTGGCGGAAACGCTTCTTCGAGGAGCGCTTGGCCGGCCTTGACGACCGGGAGCGTGCGGGCCGCCCGCGCCGTTTTCCCCCCGGAGCAGGTCGCGCAGGTGAAGGCGATCGCCTGCGAGTTGCCGCGCACGCAGGGCGTCCCGCTCTCGCGCTTCTCGCGCGCTCAAGCCGTGGCAGCACCGCTCCTGGATCTTCCCCAGCGACCCGGCCTTTCTGGAGAAGGCAGGGCCGCTGCTCGACCTCTACCAGGGACGCTGGCAGAACAAGCTGCTGCATCCGGGCGAGTTCGTGATCTGCGCCGACGAGAAGCCGTCGATCCAGACGCGGCTGCGTACCCATCCGCCGCTTGCGCCCTCCTCCGGCTCGCGCGGACAACGAGTCGAGCACACCTACGAGCGCAGAGGGGCGCTCACCTACCTCGCTGCGCTCGACATCGGACGCCGCGGCGGCAGGCGCCCGCGAGTCTTCGGCCGATCCGAGCCACGAGGCGGGATCGACCCGTTCGACCGGCTCGTCTGGCAAGTGATGACCAAGGAGCCCTACCGCACGGCGCGCCGCGTTTTCTGGATCGTCGACAACGGCTCGTCCCACCGCGGCCAGACATCGATCGAACGGCTCGAGCGACGCTGGCCCAACCTCGTCCTCGTCCACCTACCGGTGCACGCCAGCTGGCTCAACCAGCTCGAGATCTACTTCTCGATCGTCCAGCGCAAGCTGCTCCAGCCCAACGACTTCGAAAACGTCGCCGACCTCGCCCGCACGCTCAACGCCTTCGAACGCCACTGGAACGAGATCGCCGAACCCTTCGACTGGCGCTTCACCCGCGACGACCTCGCCGCGCTGATCACGCGGCTGACAACCCACGAACCACAACTCCAGCTAGCCGCATGACCACGAGCGAACTTACGGCCGAGAGCACTTAGTCGCTTCGGCGGACGCCCACAAGGGGTCGTCCGCCGAAGCGAGAGTGATGGGCTAGTGCTTCTTCTGGAAGGTCTTGTTGACGAGCTTGTCGATCCTTGCCGTCAGCTTGTCGAGGATCATCTGCTCCTTGGCCGCATCGAACTTGTGAGCGGCCACTGCCTTGTCGAGCTGCGCCTTCACGCCGGCCAGGATCGCGTCCTCGAGACCCTGGACGGACTTCTGGTTCGCCGTTGCGAGCGCCGCCAGCGAGTGCCCGCTCTTGAGGCCCTCCCGCACGTCCTTGGGAGAGATGCCGATGTAGTCCGCCGCCGCCTTGACCACGAGGCGAAGATGGTGCTTCCCCTTCTTCCCGTGCTTGTCTGCCGCCTGGGCCTGGCTCGGGTTGCCCGGGTTCTTGGTGCTCGTTGCGGCGTACGCCGTGCCGCCGGCCGCCAGGATGCACGCGCCGAGCGCCGCTGCTGCCACTCCCTTTGCTTTGAGCTTCATGTCACTCCTTGTCGTGGTAGCGGCATCACAGCAGCGGCGTTCGTGCGCGAAGGCAGAGCGAGGTAAATCCCCGGTAAAACTCGCGCGCCGTTACATGCGTGGGAGAAGCAACCGCCCACGCGGTCCGGGCGGGCCGGTCCGGTTGAGAATGTCGTCGAGATTCGCCTTGACGCGGTCGAGGATCTGCTGCTCGGCCTCCCTGGTCAGGCGCCCGTTCGCCGCGGCCTCGTCGAGCCGCTCCGTCAGCGCCTTCACGATCGCGCTCTTCAGACCCTCCACCGACTTGCCGTGCGCCGTCGCGATCTGCGCGAGCGACTTGCCGCTCATCAGCTCCTGGCGCAGCTCGTCCGGGGTGGCGCCGATGTAGTCGGCGGCGACCTTCGCGATCTGCTTGTGGGGGCCGCCGAGACCGCGCAGGCCCCTCCGGCCGTCCGAACCGCCGCGGTCGGGGCGGGGCCCAGCGAGCCCGAAGGGGCTGTCGAGGGTCGCCGCTGCGATGCGGGCCTTGATCCTCGCTGCCGCCTCGGCCGGGATCCTGCCGGCGGCGGCTGCGGTATCCACCCGGGCTGTCGCCTCTGCCTTCATCGCGTCGAGCAACTTCTGCGGACTCACACCGACCCGGTTCGCGACCGCCGTCACGAACGGCGTCTCCGCCTTGACGGCCTGCGGCGCCCTCGCCTTGGCCCCGCTCTGCGTCGTCGCGTAGGCGGCGCCGCCGCCTCCGATTGCGGCCATGGCGGCCGCCGCCGCAAAGACCCGCTTCGAACTCCACCTCATGGTCTTCCTCCTTGTCGTCGACACCCACATCAGAGCATTCGAACCTGAAAGGCGCGTGAGAGCCCGCGCCGGATGTCATCCATCGTGGCCACCTTCGGGCATCCCTTCCGAATCGGGTGATGGAAACACCAGCCGGAAGAGCGACCCGCCGTCTGCCGGCTGCTCCACGCCGACCGAGGCCCGATGGTCCTCCGCCACCTGCCGGACGATCGCGAGGCCGAGACCGGAGCCCGGTAGGCCGCGCGCGGCCGGGGCTCGGTAGAAGCGGTCGAAGACGTGCGGCAGGTCGTCCGCGTCGATACCGGGCCCATGGTCGCGGACGCTGAGCTCGCCTCTCCGCACCGCCGCCTCGACGCCGGCTCCCGGTGGGCTCCACTTGGCCGCGTTGTCGAGCAGGTTCGAGATCGCGCGGTCGAGCCGCTGTGGATCGCCGCGGACGACGGAGGGCTCCAGGTTGCCCGTGAAGCGGAGTCCGGGGGCGTGCAACTGTGCCCGCTCCAGAGCCTGACGCGTGAGCAGGTCGAGACGCACGTCTTCCTGGGTCGTGCGCGGCTCCGCGCCCCGCGCGAGCTCGACCACGTCACCGACGAGTGAGGTCAGCTCCTCGAGTTGCACCGTCACGTCGCGCAGGAGGCGCCCGCGCTCGGCCGGCTCGAGCTCCGCGGCACGCCCGAGTACCTCGACGTTCGTCCGGAGGCTCGTCAGAGGCGTCCGCAGCTCGTGCGAGGCGTCCGCGACGAGCTGCTGCTGCGAGCGCAGCGACCGGTCGAGAGCCGCGAGCATCCCGTTGAAGGAGGCGGCGAGTCGGCCGAGCTCGTCAGCCCGCTGCGGGTCGATGCGGCGCGAGAGGTCGCGCGTTGCCGCGACATGCTCGACCGCCGCCGTGAGCTCGCCCACCGGCGCGAGAGCAGCGCCCGCGACACCCCTGCCGAGGAGCGCGCCGATGCCGATGCCGCCGATGGAGACGATCAGCAGGATGAGTCCCACCCGGCGCAGCGCGCGATCGGCCTCGGTGAGCGGCCGCGCCACCTCGACGGCCAGCCTCGGCGCGAGCGGTGCTGCGATCACCCGCAAGTGCGTGCCCTGCACGCGCGCGTCGAAGAACACCGGGCCGCGGCGTCCACGGGCGACCTCGAGCGTGCGCTCGTCCACCGGAAGCGGGAGCGTGTCACGCGGCAATCGCCGCGTGAGACCGTCGGCGCGCACGATCTGGACGTAGCCGCCGGGCTCGCCGAGCCGCGGCGGCGGGAAGCGGCGGAGGACGGGCGGACGTCCCGCGAGCACGGCCGCACGGTCGGCGAGGCTCCGGTCGATCTCGGCTCGCAGCTGGTGGCGCACGGCGAAGAAGGCCGCTACGGAGGCGAGGAGGATCGCGACGGCGACGGCTCCGCCGGCGAGGAGCGCGAAGCGGCGGCGCAGGCTCACCGCGCGCGGAGGACGTATCCGAGACCCCGAACGGTGTGCAGGAGGCGGGGCTCACCGGCCGCCTCCGTCTTTCGGCGGAGATATCCGACGTACACCTCGAGGGAGTTCGAGCTCGGTCCGAAGTCGTACCCCCAGATACGGTCGAAGATGATGCTCCGCGTGAGCACCTGCTCGGGATTGCGCAGGAACAGCTCGAGCAGTGCGAACTCGGTCCGTGTCAGCTCGATCGGGCGCTCCGCCCGGAACACCTCGTGCCGCGCCTCGTCGAGCGAGAGGTCGGCGTACCGGAGCGCCGCGCCGTCCGGCCGCGCGCGGCGCAGCAATGCGCGTAGGCGCGCCAGGAGCTCCTCGAGCGCGAACGGCTTGACGAGGTAGTCGGCGGCGCCAGCGTCCAGACCGGCGACGCGGTCGGTCACGCCGTCCCGGGCGGTGACCATCAGGATGGGCGTCCGGTCGCCGGCGGCCCGCAAGCGGCGGCAGGCCTCGAGCCCGTCGATCCGCGGCATGAGGACGTCGAGGACGACTGCATCCGCGGGCGCTTCCCGGAGCATGCGCAATGCCTCGTCTCCGTCGGCGGCCACGCCGACCTCGTACCCCTCGAGCCGGAGCGCCCGCTCGATCGCCTCGCGAACCGCAGGTTCGTCGTCGACCACCAGAACGCGCATCGTCGCTCGGAGTCTGGCGCCCGAAGCTGAGAAACGGGTGAGGTCGAGTTGGCGGGGGCCCCCTGGTCCCCCCGGGGCATGCCCCGGGACAGACCCTGGACGCGTCCCTCGAGGCCATGGCCGAGGGACGCTCCCTCGCGCGCCGCTTGCCCCTGGTCGGCGGCGCCGGTATCGTCAGGCGCAGCATGCTTCTCCGGGCCTGACATAGCGGCGCGCAACGGGTTCCTCCCAGCGCGCCCCCGTCCACCGTCGTCCCGTCTCAGGAGCATGCAATGCCGGCTGTCGAAGTGCTGAATCTGCGCAAGGAGTTCGTCCGCAAGACCGGGCGGTTCAAGCGACGCCGGTCGGCGGCTCTGAAGGACGTCTCCTTCTCGATGGAGCGAGGCGAGGTCGTCGCGATCCTCGGCCAGAACGGCTCCGGCAAGTCGACGCTCGTGCGCCTCCTCTCGACGCTGCTCCTCCACGACGGCGGGAGCGCGAAGATCTTCGGCCACGACGCCTTCAAGGAGACGCGGGCGGTCCGCCGCCTCGTCAACCGGGTCTCGGTGGAGGCGAGCTTCTTCAAGAAGATGAGCGCCGCCGAGAACCTCGGATACGCCGCTCGCTTCTACGGGATGACCCACAGCCAGACGCGTGACCAGATCCCCGAGATCCTCGAGCGGGTCGGGTTCCCGGCCGAGCGTCGCAAGGAGGCGATGGAGAACCTGAGCCGCGGCATGCAGCAGAAGGTCGCACTCGCCCGTGCCCTGCTCACGGCCCCGGTGCTGCTCCTGCTCGACGAGCCCACGACGGGGCTCGACCCTCGCTCGAAGCAGGAGGTGCAGCAGTTCATCCGTGAGATCCGCGACCGGCACGACTCGACGATCCTGCTCTGCACGCACGACATGCGCGAGGCGGAGATGCTCGCGGATCGAGTCGGGATTCTCGACCGCGGCGAGCTCCTCTTCCTGGAGCCGGTCGAGGACGTGAAGAAGCGCTACGGCGTCGGCACGCTCGAGGAGGCTTTCTTCGCTGCGACCGGGCGCACGTTCGAGGACGAGACCGACGAGGACAAGGAACGCGAGGTGTGGGCGTAGTGGCGACGGCTGCACAGGCGCAGGGCACGGCGCAGGCGGTCCGGCACGAGCTGATCGGGCTCTCCGGCGTGATAGAGCGCAACCTCTACCTCGTCAAGCGCTACTTCTGGTGGGACCTCGCGTTCCTCGTCTGGACGATCGCGAACACGCTGACGATCGTGTTCATCGCCCGCGGCGTCGGCCTGCCGCAGGCGACAGAGAACACTCTGGCGACGAAGCTCCTCGTCGGCGGCGTCATCTGGGCCTACCTCGGGATCATCTTCGAGATCGTCACGGAGACGGTGGCCTGGGAGCGCTGGGAGGGGACGATCGAGTACACGTTCATGGCGCCGGTCTCGCGGCCGGTGCACCTGTTCGGGATGGGCATCTTCGCGGTGCTGTACGGCATCGTCCGCGCCGCGATCGTGTTCGCCGTGGTCGTCGCCTTCATCGGGCTCCACGTCGGGCAGGCCAATTATGCGGCGGCGCTGGCGCTCCTCGGCGTTGCCTCGATCTCGTTCATCGGGATCGGGATGATGACCGCGGTCCTGCCGCTGATCTCGCCCGAGAAGGGGACGCAGCTCGGGTTCGTCGCGCAGGGGCTGATGCTCGTGGTCTCGGGTGTCTACTACCCCGTCTCCGTGCTTCCCGGATGGATGGAATGGACCTCGAAGATCTCTCCGGCGACCTACGCCCTGCGCGGCAACCGTGCGCAGATTCTGCAAGGTGCCGGGCTCGCCTGGGCCGACGTGTGGCCGCTGATCGTCATCGGGGCGGTGTCGGTGCCGCTCGGCCTGCTGGTGTTCCGGACCGGCGAGCGGTACGCGAAGCGGCACGGGAAGCTGAAGCGATCGGGTTAGCGCGACTGCGCGAAGATTGAAGCCCGACCGGCTGGCGTGTAGACTCCGCGCCGTCCATCGGAGGCGACGAAGCCTCGGGCGCGGGAGTCGCGTCTGGGGCTTTTTGCATTTTCAGGAGGCGAAATGGCGCAGGTTGAGTCGAGGAACAGGGCGACGAGCGACCCCGGGTCGCGACGGGCCGTACTGGGACGGATCCGGGACGAGCAGGTCGACTTCGTTCTCCTCTGGTTCACGGATCTGGAGGGCCATCTCAAGAGCTTCGCGGTCACGCCGAGCGAGCTCGAGGCGGCGCTCGACGACGGCATGGGCTTCGACGGGTCGTCGATCACCGGCTTCAACGCGATCGAGGAGTCGGACATGATCGCGATCCCGGATCCCGAAACCTTCCAGCTGATGCCGTCCGGGGCGGGCGATCGCTCGAAGGTCGCTCGGATGATCTGCGACGTCGTGACGCCGGACGGCGAGCCCTACGAGGGCGACCCGCGTCACGTGCTTCGGCGGGCGCTCGAGCGGATGAGCGCGCTCGGCTTCGACACCTTCAACGTCGGCCCAGAGCTCGAGTATTTCCTCTTCCGCGACGACAAGGGCACCGAGACCCTGGACGAAGGCGGCTACTTCGCGATGACGACGCTCGACGCCGCCAGTGAGCTGCGTCAGGAGACCGTGCACGCGCTCGAGGGCATGGGGATCCCGATCGAGTACGTCCACCACGAGGTCGGGCCCTCCCAGCACGAGATCGACATGCGCTTCGCGCCGGCGCTGCAGATGGCCGACCACACGCTCACCTACCGGCTGATCGTCAAGGAGGTCGCGAAGAAGGCCGGCTACCACGCCACCTTCATGCCGAAGCCGATCTTCGGCGAGAACGGCTCGGGCATGCACACCCACCAGTCGCTCTTCACGGGCGGCCGCAACGCCTTCTTCGACGGCGACGACACGTGGAACCTCTCGGCCGTCGGGAAGGCCTTCATCGCGGGGCAGCTGCGACACGCGCGCGAGATCGCGGCCGTCTTCGCCCAGTGGGTGAACTCCTACAAGCGGCTCGTGCCCGGGTACGAGGCACCCGTGTACGTCGCGTGGTCGCAGCGCAACAGATCGGCTCTGATCAGGATCCCGCTCTACAAGCCGGGCGCCGAGCAGGCGACTCGGGCAGAGATCCGCTGCCCCGACCCCGCCTGCAACCCCTACCTCACCTTCGCCTGCCTCCTGCACGCGGGCCTCGAGGGCATCGAGCAGGGCTACGAGCTCCCGGACCCGATGGAGACGAACCTCTACCACCTGACGGCGGAGCAGCGCCGAGAGCAGGGCATCCTGGCGCTCCCCGAGACGCTCGGCGAGGCGATCGACGAACTCGCAGGGTCGGACCTCGCGCGAAAAGCATTGGGCCCGCATATCTTCGACCGCTACGTCGAGATCAAGCGAAAGGAGTGGGACGAGTACCGTGTGCAGCTCTCCGAGTGGGAGCTGCGGCGCTACCTCCCCGTCTTGTAACGGGGAAAACCGTGTTTCCCCCGTTGGCCCCCTTCTTCGCGCTATTGACGCTCCGGCCGCGGCGAGGCTCCCGCGGGGCAAGCCCCGCTCCGCCGGCGGTTCGCAACTTCCGCTCTCACGAAAAGTGCGGTAGGCGTTGGCGTTTCTTCGTAAGGAGTGGGAGAATGCGCAGCGTCCCGCGCCTGCGGCTGCGGGACCAACTGACGGCCGATTGCGGGCTGCGTGAATGCGCAGCCCGTGGTCGTTAGGCGCGGGGGAAACCGGGTTTCCCCCGCGAGCCCCCTCCTGGTGGCAAGGCGGCTCGTCGTTGAGGCTGCGCTCGGGTAGGCCCGGCTCCGCCGCCCTTTCGCGCCTCTCCTTCACCGGACGAGCAGTCGCCCGGGCACTGCGGCTCGCCGGCGGAGCGGGGCTTGCCCCGCGGGAGCCCGCTGCGGCTGGAGCGTCGCAGCGAAGAAGAAGGGGGCCAACGGGGGAAACACGGTTTCCCCCGTTATCGCATCCGAAGGGAGGCGCCCCTCCGCGCTCCTTCGGACTTTCTGTTGAGGTGCCCCCTCTAGAGAAACTTGCGGATGGCGTCGCGCTCGACCCGGAGGTCGATCACGCCGCTGTCGCCGTCGACGGCCTCGATGGCCTCCGCCGGGACGAGCCGCCGCGCCGCCAGGAAGTTCCGGCGCACCGAGAGCGCGTCCGGGACGTCGGGGGCGGTGCCGTACATCGCGCACTCCACACGGCCGACGACGCGGCCGTCCTTGTCGGCCACGAGGTAGCCGGAAGTGTCACGAAGGTCGACGGCAAGCGAGCTCACGTAGCGGAAGGTATTCCCCGCGTGCAAAGAAAATCCCGCTCCCGCGGTAAACCTTCTGTTAGGGCTCCGAGCGGCAGCAGGCGGGAGAACGGTCGGAGCGGACGGAGCAATGCTTGTCCGCTGAATTGCCAACCCGATTCCGCCGGCGGAGCGGGGCCTGCCCCGCGGGAGCCGCGATGCCGGTGTGGGTTGGCAGCGAAGAAGGAGGGGGCCAACGGGGGAACCATGGGTTCCTCCGTTATTTAAGAGCCGGGTTTGCCCGCCATCACAAAGACGATCGCCCCGAGAAGCGCGAGGCCGAGCGGGGGAACCCAGCTCGCCACCTGCGCCTGCCAGCCTCCGGCCTTGTCCTTGCGAGCCCGGCGCAACACCCACCATTGGAGCAGCGAGAGCAGGATGATCCAGACGATCCCGAACAGGTCGGTGAGCCCGAACGCCGCATCCAGCCAGCCGGGAGTCTTCGCGCCCTTTGGGTACTCGCGGTCGCCGAGGATCATCCCGAAGATGTGCGTCCCCACGAAGCCGGGGATCACGACCATCAGGTTCGTCCGGAGCGCGATCCGCCGCAGCAGGAGGCTTGCGTCCCCCCGGCTTCGCAGAGCCAGCACTGAAGCGGTGGCGACGACCAGGAATCCGGCGACGAGCACGAAGGCGGAGAACAGGTGGAACATCAGGAGCCAGTTCCAGCTCGACGGGCGTCCGAAGGCGGCGAGCGTCACGGCGCCCCCGGCTTCCACACCATCAGCACGAGGATCGCGAGGATGACAAGGGTCGAAGCCGATGTCATGAGCAGGGCTCGCCTGCTCGTCACCAGCGAGCGAAGCTCGGCGGAGGGGGTATCACCCTCGCCCTCGAGCCGATCGGCCAGGTCGGCGGCTTTCTGGTAGTCCCGGCCCCCGATCGCTCCCAGGGCGTTGCCGATCACCCAGAGCACGAGCGCCGCGAGGATCCACTCGTCCGTGATCTTGTACCGGGGCACGCTCTCGTAGGCGAGCCAGATGCCGAAGATGAGGACGACGAGCGAGCCGAACTGGATCGCGCCGACGGCGACGCGGCCGATTCCGAGCACAGCCGCCACCTCGCTCGGCCGTTCACGCCGCGCAGCGTACGGCTGCAGCAGGTGGAACGCGAGCGCCCCGCAGAGCAGCAGGAACCCGCCGAAGATGTGGAAGACCAGCAGCCACTGGTAGCGATCCATGCGTGCCTGATCCTAAACGGTTCGGAGGATGCCTAGACTGGTTCGGTGGCATTCGCCACTGGCTCCCCCGGCGTGATGCTCGACACTCGCGACCGTCACCTCAGGCTCCTCACCGAGACGATCGCGGCGGTCAACTCGACGCTCGATCTCGAGGAGGTTCTCGCGCTCGTCGCACGGAAGGTGGCGGCTGCCCTCCAGGCGGATGCGTGCTTCGTCTACCTCTACGACGCGCGGGCGGACGAGCTCGTCCTGCGGGCGACGCACGGCACGCGCGTCGAGGAGATGACCCGGCGCCCGCGGATGTATCGCGGCGAGGGGATCACCGGCGCCGCGGCCGCCTCGCTGGAACCGATCACGATCGCTCGCCAGGCCCATCTAGACACGCGGTTCAAGAGCTTTCCCAACCTGCCCGAGGACGAGTACGAATCGATCCTGGCGGTGCCGATCGTCGCGCGCGAGCACCTCGAAGGCGCCCTGAACGTGCGGACGAGGGAGCCGCGCGAGTTCTCGAGCGACGAGATCGAGCTCCTGCTCGCGATCGCGGCGCAGGTCGCCCAGTCGATCGAGCACGCGAAGCTGTACGGTCAGGCGCAGCGGCGGGTGGAGGAGCTCGAGGCGCTCGCGAAGATCTCGGAGGCGGTCTCCGAGTCGCTCTACCTCGAGGAGTCGCTCGAGGCGATCGTCCAGACGACGATCGAGGCGGTGGGCGCGACCGGCGCCGCGCTCGTCCTGGAGGACGGCAGGGTGGCGAAGCCGGAGGGGAGGGCGGGTGCTCACGCGGTCCGGCTGCCTCTTCGGTGGAAGCGTCGCCAGATCGGCGAGCTCGTCTGCGACCGCGACACGCCGTTCACCGAGGACGAGCGCGCACTGCTGGTCTCGATTGCACACCATGCCGCCGTCGCGCTCGAGCACGGGCGTGCCGTGATGCGGGGGGTCGTCGCGCAGGAGATCCACCACCGGGTCAAGAACAACCTTCAGACCGTCGCGTCGCTCCTGCGGCTGCAGGCACGGTCGCCGGACTCGATCGACCCGCGGAAGGCACTCGACGACTCCGTGAACCGCATCCTCGCGATCGCGGCGGTCCACGAGGTGCTGACCGAGCGGCGTGACGACGATGTCGACCTGAGTCAGCTGCTCGAGCGGCTCCGCGCGATGCTCGTGCAGGGCGTCGGCGCAGGCAAGCACGTCGAGGCGGATTTCGAGCCGGTGGAGCTACCGGGTCATCGCGCCACCGCGCTCGCGCTCGTGTTCAGCGAGCTGCTCCAGAATGCGCTGGAGCACGGGGGCGAGACGGTGCGGATCGAGCTCGCCCGGCGGAACGGCGAGGTCGTGCTTTCGATCGAGGACGACGGGAAGGGGATCGCAGGCGAGGCGGGGACAGGGCTCTCGATCGTGCGCGCGCTCGTCCGGGACGAGCTCGGCGGGCGCATGTCGCTCTCGACGGATCGCGGAGCACGCGCCGAGGTCGCCTTCCCTCCTTGATGAAGGGCTTCCGGTCGCAGGCCGCGTCTCGCGCCTGGCTCACCTCACGCGCGGCGACAGCCTTCGATCGGCAACCTACGGAGAGTGAGGCGGCCGGAGGAGGTTCTCGTTTTCGTGCGGCGAGGCGTCGAGCACCTCGTCCTGCGCCGCTCCGAGCCGCAGGGCGGCTACTGGCACTCGGTGGCCGGCGCCCTCGAGGAGGGAGAAAGCTACGCGGAGGCGGCGGCGCGCGAGTTGCTCGAGGAGACCGGTCTCCTCGCGGAGCCGACCGACCTGCGCCGCCCGTACGCCTATTCGCTGGAGGACGAGGGATGGCGCCTCTGGGAGCTACCTCCCGGAACCGAGAGCATCAAGGTCGAGTGCTTCGTCGTCGAGGCTCCGCCGGACTGGGAGCCGGCGCTCGACTGGGAGCACGAGGAGCATCGCTGGTGCACGCGTGCCGACGCGGCCGCGCTTCTCTTCTGGCCCGAGGTCGGTGAGCTGCTGCTGGAGTTGCCGTGAGCGCTCTGGCTTCCTCAGGAGTATCGGCTGACGCCAACCGCGGATAATCCTCCGGTGAGGATCCTCGTCGCAGAGGATGAGACGATCATCCGGCTCGACCTCGTCGAGATGCTCGGACGGGCCGGATACGAGGTGTGCGCGGAGGCCCGCGACGGCGTCGAGGCAGTGGAGCTTGCGCGGGATCGCGAGCCCGATCTGGCCATTCTCGACGTGAAGATGCCGAGGCTGGACGGGATCGAGGCCGCGAAGCGGATCCTCGGCGAGCGCCCGATCCCGATCGTCATGTTGACCGCCTACGGCCATGACGAGCTCGTCTCGCGAGCCGTCGAGGCAGGCGTGTTCGGCTACCTCGTGAAGCCGTTTCGGGAATCGGACCTCGTCCCGGCCATCCACACCGCGCGGGCGCGCCACGACGAGCTGACGGCCGCGCGGGCCGAGACGGAGACGCTCGCCGAGGCGCTCGCCGCGCGCAAGTCAATCGAGCGGGCGAAGGGTTTGCTGATGCAGCGCGAGGGGCTCAGCGAGCAGGATGCCTTCGTGCGTCTGAGAAAGGCGAGCCAGCTCTCGGGCAAGCCCCTGAAGGTCGTCGCGGAGGCGCTGATCGCGACGCCCCCTCCGTGACCGGCGACCACCCGAACCTCGCCGGAATCCGCCGGGTCTTCGCCGCCTTCGCCGGAGGCGAGGCGAGGGCGCTCTTCGAGGTCATCGACGAGGAGGCCGTCTGGAGAGTCGTCGGCTCGGCTCCCGTGGCACGGACGTATTGCGGCCGCAGGGACATCTTCGAGCTCTTCCGCGCGACGCGACGTCTTACCGACGGTACCTATCGCAGCGAGCTGCGCTGGGCCCTCGCCGACGACGAGCACGCCGTCGCGGTCTACCGCGCGAGCGGTCGCCGAGGCGACCGCACGCTCGACATAGATCAGGCGCTCGTCATTCGCCTCGACGTAGGCCGCTGGGTCGAGATAACCGCGCTGCCGACCGAGCCCCTGGCCTTCGAAGCCTTCTGGGCCGAAGAACCAAGGGACCCCTCCGGGTAGCCCCTAGGCCTGCGCCCGCTCGAAGGTCTCCTCCCAGCGCGAGAGGAGCGCCTGGAGCTCGTCGCGGGCGCGGCGGTGGCAGGTGAGGGTGTCGACGTCAGTCCAGTCCTCTGCGAGGCGCGCCTCCAGCTTTGCGACCTCGGCCTCCTGGCGCGCGACGGCCGCCTCGAGCCGCTCGAGCTCCGACGGCGGCTTCGGGCGGGCCGCGGAAGGCCTGTCCGGCTTCGTCTTCCGGGTCGGCGGCGCCGGCTCCTCGGCGGCGCTTGGAAGGTCGCGCCGGCGGACGTAGTCGGCCCAACCTCCGTCGTAGCCGCGCAGCGCGCGGCTCTCGATCGCGAGCGTCCGGTGGGCGACGGCGTCGAGGAGGGCCCGGTCGTGGGAGACGAGGAGCACGGTCCCCGGGAATGCCTCGAGAGCCTCCTCGAGCGCCTCGCGGCTCTCGAGGTCGAGGTGGTTCGTCGGCTCGTCCAGCACGAGGAAGTTCGCGCCGGAGGCGACGACGACCGCGAGCGCGAGGCGCCGCCGCTCGCCGCCGGAGAGCGCGCCCACCGACTTCTCGTGTACCTCCCAGCCGGAGAAGAGGAAGCGTCCGAGCAGGTTCTGAGCCTGCGGGCGCTGAAGTCCGGTCCCGGCCTGGGCCGCCTGGAGCACCGTCATCCGCGCGTCTAGCTCGGCCTCGTGCTGCGAGAAGTACGCGACCTGAACGCCGTGGCCTAAGTGGGCGGTGCCGGCCGAGGCCGGTCGCTGGCCGAGAACCGTCTCGAGCAGCGTGGTCTTCCCCGATCCGTTCGGCCCGACGAGCGCGACGTGCTCACCGCGCTCGATCGCGAACCATGCGTCCTCGACCAGCAGCTTCTTCCCGGCCCGTACCTCCAGGCCCCGTGCCTCGACGACGATGCGACCGCTGCGCGGCGGCTTCAGGAAGTCGAAGCCGAGCGTGCGCCGCACCGCGCCGGGGCCCTCGACTCGGCCAGCCTGGATCCGCTCGATCTCCTTCAGCCTCGACTGCGCCTGGCGGGCCTTGGTCGCCTTGTACCGGAAGCGCTCCACGAAGCGCTCCAGGCGCGCGATCTGCTCCGCCTGGCGCTCGGCCGTCTTTGCCTGATCCAGTGCGCGGGCAGCCCGTTCTCGGCGCCAGGCGTGCCACGGGCCGGGGAAGTACGTCGAGCGGCCGCTCTCGAGCTCGAGCACGGCGTTCGTGAGGGCCTCGAGGAACCAGCGGTCGTGGGCGACCAGGATCACTGCGGCGTCGAGCGAGGCAAGCTCCCGCTCGAGCCACTCGAGGCTCTCCACGTCGAGGTGGTTCGTCGGCTCGTCGAGAAGCAGGAGATCCGGGTCGCCCGCGAGGGCCCGCGCGAGCGAGCCCCGCGTCAGCTCTCCCCCCGAGAAGGTGTCGAGGTTGCGGTCGAGATCGCCGTCGGTGAAGCCGAGGCCGCGGACAACGCCGTTCGCGCGCTCCCGCCAGTCGTAGCCGCCCGCGTGCTCCAGGCGGGTCTGCGCGTTCGCGTAGCGCCGGAGCGTGGCGGGCTCGTGGTCGCCGGAGGCCATCGCCGCCTCCAGCCGCCGCAGCTCCTCCTCGGTCGCGACGAGGTCGCGGGCGCCGGCGAGGACGTACTCTCGAAGCGTGAGCCCGAGCTCGAGTGGCGGGCGCTGGTCGTGGAGTGCCACGCGGGTTCCCTTCGTGAAGGCGAGCTCTCCCCCGTGAAGCTCGGTCTCGCCGGACAGGATCCGCAGCAGCGTCGTCTTGCCGGCCCCGTTCGCGCCGGAGAGGGCGAGCCTGTCGCGCCGCTCGACCTTGAACGACACGCCGTCGAAGAGCGGGCTCCCTCCCAGCTCCTTCCGGAGGTTGGAGGCGATTACGACCGCCATCGTCGCCCTGCTCCAAGCCGCACCGACTCGGCCCGCTCGGTTGTGTTTCCTCCAGCTGACAACGACGCCTCCCGTCGCACCCGTTGCGCGAACCCGTTAAGGGTACGGCCGATGCTCCCGGTTCTCCTCGCATGCGGGTCGGCTGCGTTGTTCGGGGCGATGACCGTCGCGCTCAGGTTCGCGCTGCGCGGCGGTGCCGACGTCCGGGCCGGGACGGTCGCGACGGTGATCGTCGCGCTCGCGGTGGCGCTCGTCGCGGCGCTCGCCGACGCGGCCCACCGCGGTGGCGTGAGGCTCGGAGGAGCCTGGCCATTCCTGCTGGCGGGCCTGATCGCGCCCGGCGCGTCGCAGATCCTGTTCACGCTGGCGGTGCGGGACGCGGGCCCCTCGCGGGCCTCGGTCGCGGTCGGAACGGCGCCGCTCGCAGGGGTTGCGATCGCGATTCTCCTACTCGGCGAGCCGGTCCGCGCCGCCCTCCTCGTGGGGGCGATTCTGATCGTCGCGGGCGGCGTGCTCCTCGCGCTCGAGCCGGGGAGGCCGGAGCACGTGCGGGCCGTTGGCCTGCTCTACGCCTTCGGGTCGACGATCCTCTTCGCCTCGCGCGACAACTTGGTCCGGCGGCTCTCGGAGACAGCCGGCGCGGCCCGTCCCGCGGTCGCCGCGGTCGCCGCGCTGCTCGCCGGCGCCGCGGTCGCCGCCGCATGGTCGCGATCGGCCGCTCCGATGCGGGAGCTGGCGCGGTTCGTACCCGCCGGCCTCTGCTTCGGGCTCTCGTACGTGCTCCTCTTCGAGGCCTACTACCGCAGCCGGGTCTCGATCGTCTCGCCGCTCGTCGCAACGGAGTCGCTGTGGGGCGTGTCGCTTTCGGCTCTGCTGCTGCGGCGCTCCGAGCTCGTGGGCCCGCGCCTCTTCGGCGGCGCCGCGCTCGTCGTCGCGGGCGGCGCCCTGATCGGTGCGTTCCGGTGAGATGCTGTGGTGAGATTGGTGCGGTTTCGGCACGAAGTGGGAGCGGACTCGTGGCTGCTCGGGCGATAGGCTCGAAGCGGGAGGAGGGTGGAACAAACGCCCCACCCAGGGCGGGGAGACACGGGTTCGGGGCGCGGGACACGGCCGAGGCGAACGCTGTGGCGGCATGAGGGCATGACGCTCGTGCTCGCGCTCGACGTTGGAACCTCCTCCGTTCGCGCTCGCGTCTACGACGAGCGGGCCCGGCCGCTCGAGGGGGCCGAGACCCAGACGCGCTACGAGGTGACCCACGGCCACGACGGGCGCGCCGAGTTCGACCCGGACCACCTCGTCGAGGCGACGAGGGAGGCCTATGAGGCGGCATCGGCCGCCGCCGGCGGCGAGATCGCGGCGGTGTGCGCGAGCTGTTTCTGGCACAGCCTCGTGCCGGTGGACGCGCGTGGCCGCGCGATTGGCCCTCTCCTCACGTGGCGCGATCAGCGTTCTGCCGAAGTGGCCGAGGCGCTCACGCGGCGGCTCGACCCGGACGCCGTCCACGCGCGCACCGGCTGCGTTCTCCACCCGAGCTACTGGCCCGCCAAGATCGCCTGGCTTGCGAAGGACGAACCGGCGACCTTCGCAGCGGCAGATCGGTTCCTGTCCTTCTCGGACTACCTCTACGGACGGGTCCTCGGCGACGCCCGCACGAGCCTCTCGATGGCGTCCGGTACGGGGCTCCTCGATCTCACCGGACGCTCGTGGGACGAGGAGCTGCTAGAGGCGATCGGACTCGACGCGTCGCGCCTCCCGGAGATCGTCTCGGAGCCGGCGGGGAAGGACGAGCCCTGGTTCCCGGCGCTCGGTGACGGGGCCTGCTCGAACGTCGGCGCCGGCTGTGTGACACCGGAACGCGCCGCCTTGATGGTCGGCACCTCCGGCGCATACCGCGTCGTCCGGGAGGCCGCGCGGGCGAAGCCCCGCGCGGGCCTCTTCCTCTACCGGCTCGACGACGCGCGCCTCGTCGAGGGAGGCGCTCTCTCGGACGGCGGCAACCTCTACGCCTGGCTCGAGCAGACGCTGAAGCTGCCGGCGGCCCCCGACCTCGACGCCGCCGAGCCGGACGGCCACGGCCTCACCTTCCTGACGCTGCTCGGCGGCGAGCGCAGCCCCGGCTGGCACACGCGCGCCAGCGGCGCGATCGCAGGCCTTACCTTCGACACGACCGCAGAGGAGCTGCTGCAAGCGGCGCTCGAGGGCGTGGCCTACCGCTTCGCCGAGCTTGCCGACCGCTTGCCCGAGGTGCGGGAGGTGGTCGCGACGGGTCACGCGCTGCTCGTCGACCATGCCTGGGTGCAGATCCTCGCGGACGTGCTCGAGCGCCCGATCGTCCTGTCGGAGGTGGACGAAGCCTCCGCCCGCGGCGCTGCCGTCGTGACCCTCGAGCGCCTCGGTCTCAGTCCCGAGCACGCTCCTCTAGGCGAGGTCTTCCAACCGCGTGCGGAGCGCTTCGAGGCGTATCGTTCCGCCCGCGAGCGCCAGCGAGACCTCTACGGGAGCGTGACGTGACAACCGACGTCGAGCAACTCTCGATCGACACCATCCGCACCCTGTCGATGGATGCGGTGCAGAAGGCGGCTGCGGGCCATCCCGGCACGGCCATGGCGCTCGCCCCGCTCGCGTACCTCCTCTACACGAAGCACCTGCGGCACTCGCCCTCGAACCCCGACTGGCAGAACCGCGACCGCTTTGTCCTCTCCGCGGGCCACGCCTGCATCCTCCAGTACACGACCCTGCACCTCACGGGCTACAACCTCGCCCTCGAGGAGTTGAAGCGGTTCCGCCAGTGGCAGTCGATCACCCCCGGCCATCCAGAGCACTTCCTCACCGAGGGCGTCGAGACGACGACGGGGCCGCTCGGCCAGGGCTTCGCGAACGGCGTCGGGTTCGCGATCGCCGAGCGCTACCTCGCCGACCGTTTCAACAGACCTCGCCACGAGATCGTGGACCACCGCGTCTACGCGATCTGTTCGGACGGCGACCTGATGGAGGGCGTCTCGAACGAGGCGGCCTCGATCGCGGGGCAGCACCGCCTCGGGAAGCTCGTCTACTTCTACGACGACAACCGGATCACGATCGATGGCACCACTGCCCTCTCCTTCACCGCCGAGGACGCCGGTGCTCGCTTCGAGGCGCAGGGGTGGCACGTGCAGCGCGTGGCGGACGTCAACGATCTCGAAGCGCTGGACGCCGCGATCGAGGCCGCGAAGGCCGAGGTCGAGCGGCCCTCGCTCGTCGTCGTACGCTCGCACATCGGCTTCGGGGCGCCTCACGCGGTCGATACGGCGAAGGCGCACGGAAGCCCGCTCGGCGAGGACGAGGTGCGCGCGACGAAGGAGGCGCTCGGCTGGGATCCCGACGAGCACTTCGCGGTGCCGGCGCTCGTGTACGAGCACATGAGCCAGATCGACCGCGGGATCCGGCTCGAGCAGGAGTGGAAGGACGGCTTCGAGACCTGGAGCATCGCGTTCCCGGCCGCGCGGGAGGAGTGGGATCAGGTGCACACCGGGAAGCCGAAGCCCGGCTTCGCGGAGGCGCTGCCCGAGTTCGCCGCGGGTGACGACATGGCGACGAGGGCGGCCGGCAGGAAGGTGATGCAGGCCTTCAGGCCCTTCACCCCGACCATGATTGGTGGAGCGGCCGACCTCGTCGAGTCGACGTACACGGAGTTCGAGGGAGGGGGCCTGTTCTCGGCGACGCACTCGGGCCGCAACGTCCCGTTCGGGATCCGGGAGCACGCGATGGGGTCGATCGTCAACGGCATCGCGCTCCACGGCGGGATGGTGAAGCCCTACGGCTCGACCTTCCTCGTCTTCTCCGACTACATGCGGCCTGCGGTGCGGCTCTCGGCGCTCATGCACCTTCCGGTGGTCTGGGTGTGGACCCACGACTCGATCGGCGCCGGCGAGGACGGCCCGACCCACCAGCCGGTGGAGCACTACGCCGCGCTACGGGCGATCCCGAACCTGTGGTTCGTGCGCCCCGCTGACGCGAACGAGACGGTGTATGCCTGGAAGGTCGCCCTGGAGCGCGAGAGCGGGCCGGTCGCTCTCTCGCTGACGCGCCAGAAGGTGCCGACTCTGGACCGCTCCGATCTCGCGCCTGCCTCCGGCACCGAGCGCGGCGCATACACGCTCTGGGAGAGCGGCGACCCGGACCTGATCCTGATCGCGACCGGTTCCGAGGTCTCGCTCGCGCTCGAGGCCGGACGGAGGATCGCCGCCGAGAACGGGACGCAGGTGCGGGTGGTCTCGATGCCGTGCTGCGAGCTCTTCGAGAGCCAGAGCTCCGACTACCGCAACGAGGTGCTGCCTCCTCGGGTGCGGGCGCGGCTGGCCGTGGAGGCCGGCGTCGCGCTCGGCTGGAAGCAGTGGGTGGGCGACCACGGCGACTCCGTCAGCCTCGACCGCTTCGGCTCCTCCGCCCCGGGCGCCGAGGTGCTCGCGCGCCTCGGTTACACGGCGGAGCACGTCGTAGACCGCGCGCTCGCGCTGCTCCAGCGCGTTTCGTAGCGCCCACGCTTGTGTGTCCGACCACCGTCGTCTTGTCGGTTGACCTGTGACCTAGGCTTCGGGTCGTGCGAGTCGCTGTCGCCTTCGACCACCGGGGAGTGAAGCTGCGAGAGCGCGTCCTGCGCGAGCTGCGGACGGCCGGGCACGACCCACTCGACCTCGGGACCGACGCGCCACAGCCGAAGATCGACTACCCGGACAAGGCGCGCGAGCTCGGCGAGGCCGTTCTCTCGGGCGATGCGGAGCGAGGGGTGCTCGTCTGCGGCTCGGGCGTCGGCGCCTCGGTCGCCGCCTGCAAGCTGCCCGGGATCCGAGCCGCCGTCTGCCACGACGCGTACTCGGCCCACCAGGGGGTCGAGCACGACGACATGAACGTCCTCTGCCTCGGCTCGGAGATCGTCGGGGAAGAACTGGCAGCGGAACTCGTTAGGACCTTCGTGGACGCCAAGTTCGGCGGCGGGGAGCGGTACGTCCGCCGCCTCCGGAAGATCGAGGAAATGGAGCGAGCGCATGCCTGAGAAGAGCCGTCTGCACAAGCTGTCCGAGGTCGGTCAAAGCGTCTGGATCGACTACCTCTCGCGTGACCTGATCCACGAAGGCGAGCTCGAGCGGATGATGCGGGAGGACGCGGTCGTCGGCGTCACCTCGAATCCCACAATCTTCCAGAAGGCGATCTCGCAGGGGAGCGCCTACGACGAGCAGCTCCAAGAGTGCGCCGCGGAGGGTCTCGACCCGAAGGAGACGTTCTTCCGCCTGGCGGAGCGCGACGTCGGCGATGCCTGCGACCTCCTGCGCAAGGTGTGGGACGAGGGCAAGGGCCAGGACGGCTACGTCTCGATCGAGGTCGACCCCGACCTCGCCTACGACACCGAAGCCACCTTCGAGCAGGCGATGCGGCTCCACGCCGACATCGACAAACCGAACGTGTTCGTCAAGATCCCCGCCACTCAGCCGGGACTGCCCGCGATCGAGGACGCGATCGCGAAGGGCCGCTCGATCAACATCACGCTGATCTTCTCGCTCGAGCGCTACGCCGCCGTCGTCGAGGCGTACCTGCGCGGGCTCGAGCGCCTGATCGCGGGCGGCGGCGACCCCTCGAAGGTCGCGTCGGTCGCGAGCTTCTTCGTCTCGCGCGTGGACACCGAGGCGGACAAGCGCTTGGAGGCGATCGGCTCTCCGGAGGCGCTCGCGCTCCGCGGCAAGCTCGCGATCGCCAACGCGAAGCTCGCCTACGAGCACTACCGCGATTCCTTCTCCGGCGAGCGGTGGGACTACCTCGCCTCGAAGGGTGCGACGCGGCAGCGCTGCCTCTGGGCCTCCACCTCGACGAAGAACCCCGACTACCGGGACGTCCTCTACGTCGAGGAGCTGATCGGCCCCGAGACGGTCGACACGATGCCCCAGGAGACGATCGAGGCCTTCCAGGATCACGGCGAGGTCGCCGCGACGCTCCAGCAGGGCGTCGAGGAGGCGCACGGCCTGCTGGGCGAGCTGGCGAAGGTCGGCATCGACTACGACGACGTCGTTGCGACTCTGGAGGCGGAGGGCGTCCAGAAGTTCTCCGACTCGTTCGCCGAGCTGATCGAGGGGATCCGCGAGAAGCGGGGCGCGCTGGTGCGGGCTTAGTTTTAGTCCATGGTTCAGGTCAACCTCCACGTGGCCGAGATGCACCTGTCGCAGCCCGTCGACCGCGTCGCTGCTGGCGAAGAGATCACCATCACGAAGGCGGGGAAGCCGCTCGCGCGGCTCGTCGCGGTCGAGCCGCGGCCGAGGCGACAACTCGGGACGCTCGCGGGCAAGGCCTGGTTGGCGGACGACTGGGACCCTCCCGAGGTCAACGAGGAGATCGCGCGCGACTTCTACGAGAGCGACGACGACTGGCCGTTCCGGAGCGACCGCTGAGGCTGCTCCTCGACACCAACGTCGCACTGTGGCCGCTCGTCGCCCCGACGAGCCTTCGCCCGGAGGTCCAGGCGGCGCTCGAGGAACTGAGCCGGCGTTCACGCAACACCACTTGCCGGTGATGGCCGCGTGAACGCCCACCAGGAGCTCGTCGAGCGGATCTGGGAGCGCGACCCGACCGTCTGGACCGGTCACGACGAGGCCCAATGGCTCGGCTGGCTCGACGAGCCTCGGCGCATGCTCGAGCGCTCCGACGAGTTCGAGCGCTTCGCAGCAGAGGTGCGGGCCGAGTTCGACGCGGTGATCGTGATGGGCATGGGCGGCTCGAGCCTCGCCCCCGAGGTGCTGCGCCGCACCTTCGCCGCCGAGAACCTCCACGTGCTCGACACGACACATCCGCAGGCGATCCGCCGGCTCGCCGAGACGCACGACCCCGCCAAGACGTTCTTCGTCGCCTCCTCGAAGTCGGGGACGACGCTCGAGACGCGCTCGCACCTCGAGTTCTTCTGGGAGCGGGCGGGCGGCCGCGGCGAGCAGTTCGCCGTCGTCACCGATCCGGGCTCGGCCCTGGAGCGGCTCGCGCGGGATCGAGGCTTCCGCGCGGTCTTCGCGGGAGAGCCGACGATCGGCGGCCGGTACTCGGCGCTCTCGGCGTTCGGTCTCGTGCCGGCCGCGCTCTGCGGCGCGGACCTGCGCCGGCTGCTCGAACGGGCCGTCGCGATGGTGGAGCGCTGCCGCGGCGACGACAACCCGGGCCTCGACCTCGGTCTCGCGCTCGCTTCCGGCTGGCAGGAGGCGCGGGACAAGGTGTGCATCGCGCCGAACCCGGGCGGCTTTGGTCTGTGGGCCGAGCAGCTGCTCGCCGAGTCGACGGGCAAGGAGGGAAAGGGGCTCGTACCGGCGCCGGGCGAGAGCGCCCGGGGCCGCGACCGGCAGGCTGCGGAGGTTCGGGTCGCCGACCCCCATGAGCTCGGCTCGGAGTTCTTCCGCTGGGAGTTCGCGACCGCCGTCGCGGGCTCGATCATCGGCATCAACCCCTTCGACCAGCCGAACGTGCAGGAGGCGAAGGACCGGACGGCCGCGCTCCTCCGCGCAGGGACAGTCCCTCGGCCAGGTCCCGAGGGGAGGGTGGAGGGGCTGCTCGCGCAGGCTCGCCCCGGCGACTACGTCTGCATCCAGGCCTTCGTCGATCCCGCCGCGGAGGGCGAGCTCGAGCCGCTGATCGCGCGGGCGCGAGGAACCGGCTGCGTGGTCACCCACGGCCTCGGGCCGCGCTACCTCCACTCGACCGGGCAGCTGCACAAGGGCGGGCCGCCGACTGGGCTCTTCCTGCAGGTCGTGGACGATCCGGGCGAGGAGCTGCCGATCCCCGGAGAGCGGTTCGGCTTCGGCGAGCTGATCCACGCCCAGGCCGCGGGCGACTACGCGGCGTTGAAGGAGCGCGGCCGGCGGGTCGCACGAATCCGATTGGAGGACGCCAGATGAAGCTCGGGATGGTCGGCCTCGGCCGCATGGGCGCCGGGATGACGGAGCGCCTGCGCAAGAACGGGCACGAGATCGCGACCTTCGACCCGCAGGTCGCCTCGACCGCCGCGTCGCTCGAGGAGCTCGCGTCGCAGCTCGAGGCGCCGCGGGCGGTGTGGCTGATGATCCCGGCCGGGAAGATCACCGAGGACGCCTTCCAGCAGCTGCTGGGCATCCTCGCCCGCGGCGACGCGATCGTCGACGGCGGCAACTCGAACTTCCGGGATTCGCAGCGCCGCCACGCCGAGGCCGCCGAGAAGGGAATCGCCTTCGTCGACGCAGGCGTCTCGGGCGGCGTGTGGGGCCTCGAGAACGGGTTCTGCCTGATGGTCGGCGGCGACGACAAGCCGGTCGGGAGGCTGGAGCCGATCTTCCGCTCGCTCGCCCCGCCCGGCGGCTACGCCCACACGGGCCCCTCAGGCGCGGGCCACTTCGTGAAGATGGTGCACAACGGCATCGAGTACGGCCTCATGCAGTCCTATGCGGAGGGCTTCGAGGTGATGCGGGCCTCCGAGTTCGGCCTCGACCTGAAGGACATCGCAGGTATCTGGCGCTACGGGTCGGTCGTCCGGAGCTGGCTGCTCGAGCTGCTCCACGACGCCTTCGAGCAGGAGGGCGGCGAGCTCCCGCACATCAAGGGCTACGTCGAGGATTCCGGCGAGGGCCGCTGGACCGTCTTCGAGGCGATCAACGAGAGCGTTCCGGCGCCGGTGATCACGGCCGCGCTCTTCGCCCGCTTCGCGTCCCGGCAGGACGAGTCTTTCGCGGCGAAGGTCAACGCGGCGCTGCGCAACCAGTTCGGCGGCCACGCCGTGAAGACGGAATGACAGCGACCACCCGCACCGAGCGCGAGCTGATGCTCGCGGGCGAGATGTACGACCCGCGTGACCCCGAGCTGCGCGCCGACGCGAAGCGGGCGCAGCGTCTCGTGGCGCGCTTCAACGAGGGCGGCGGCAAGGACGTACTCCACGAGCTGCTCGGAGCCTTCGGCGAGGGCTCGACGATCGTGCCGCCCTTCTTCTGCGACTACGGTGCGA
Source organism: Gaiellales bacterium (assembly GCA_038237515.1). Classification (GTDB taxonomy): domain Bacteria; phylum Actinomycetota; class Thermoleophilia; order Gaiellales; family Gaiellaceae; genus JBBQDZ01. The sequence goes on along the minus strand of JBBRYP010000030.1, from coordinate 17,306 downwards.
GCATCGAGATCGGAGCGCGCACGTTCCTCAACACGGGCTGCGTCGTCCTCGACTGCAACCGCGTCAGGATCGGCGACGACGTCATGCTCGGCCCGGCCGTGCAGATCTACGGCGCGACGCACCCGGTCGACCCGGAGCTACGTCTCTCCGGGCGCGAGTACGGCCTTCCCGTCGAGATCTGCGATCGAGCCTGGATCGGCGGAGGCGCGGTGCTCTGCCCCGGCGTCAGCGTCGGCGAGGGCGCGACCGTCGGCGCCGGGGCGGTTGTCACCCGCGACGTCCCGCCGCGGGTCGTCGTCGCAGGAAACCCGGCCCGGGTCATCCGGGAGCTTTAGTGCACCGTCCGGCGAATACGGCGCGCCCTGGCGGCTGCAAAGCGGCGCTGGATCTGCCTCCTCGGTCGCGCCGATATGCCTGCATATCGACGCTCCCTGCGTCCTTGCCCAGCTTGCTTTTCGCTCGCCAGGATCATCACCGAATTCACCGGACGGCGCACTAGTGGCGGCGCACGCGACCCGAGGCACGCGCCCGGCCGAGGAAAACCCGCTCCTCGAGGGCCTGCGGATCAGACGCACCCCAGAGCCGTGCACGCTCGTCATCTTCGGAGCCTCCGGCGACCTCACCCAGCGCAAGCTCTTCCCGGCGATCTACTCGCTCGCGTACCGGCGCCTCCTGCCCGAGCAGTTCGCGGTGGTCGGAGTCGCCCGCACCGCGGAGACCGACGACGAGTTCCGCGAGCGGATGGAGGAGGCGGTGCAGGAGCACGCGCGCGACCCCTTCACGGAGGAGGTGTGGAACGGGCTCGTGCCCGGCATGCGTTACGTGGGGATGGAGTTCGGAGACGACGCCGCGTGGGACGCGCTGATCGAGACGCTGAACGCGCTCGACGAGGAGGTCGGCACGCGCGGGAACCGGGTGTACTACCTCGCGATCCCGCCGGGGGCGATCGCGACGCTCGTCGGCGAGCTCGGGCGCAGGCGCCGGACGGACGGGTGGACGCGCCTCGTCATCGAGAAGCCGTTCGGCCGCGACCGCGCCTCCGCTTCGGCGCTGAACGCGGAGATCCACGAGCACTTCGACGAGAGCGAGATCTTCCGGATCGACCACTACCTGGGCAAGGAGACGGTCCAGAACATGCTGGCGCTCCGGTTCGCGAACGGGATCTTCGAGCCGATCTGGAACCGGCAGTTCGTCGACCACGTCGAGATCACCGTCGCGGAGTCGATCGGGATCGAGAACCGTGCCGAGTTCTACGAGCAGGCCGGGGCGATCCGGGACATCTTCCAGAACCACCTGCTGCAGCTGGTGACGCTGACGGCGATGGAGCCGCCGATCGACTTCACGGCCGACTCGGTGCGAAACGAGAAGGTGAAGGTGCTGCGCTCGATGCACACGCCCGGCCCGAAGAGCGTGGTGCGCGGGCAGTACGGCTCCGGCTACGTCGGCGGGGAGGAGGTGCCCGGGTACCGTCAGGAGCCGCGGGTCGACCCGCACTCGATGACCGAGACGTTCGTCGCCGCGAAGCTCTACGTCGACAACTGGCGGTGGGCGGACACGCCCTTCTACGTCCGTGCGGGCAAACGGCTGGCGCGGCGCGAGACGACGATCGCGATCCAGTTCAAGCGCGCGCCCCACCCGCCGTTCGAGGAGCTCGCGGCGGAGGCGTTGAAGCCGAACCTCCTCCTGGTGCACGTGCAGCCGGACGAGGGCGTCTCCCTCGCGATCGGGGCGAAGGTGCCGGGGCAGGGTATGAACCTCCGAACCGTGCACATGGACTTCCTCTACGGGAGCGCGTTCCGTACGGGTCTGCCCGAGGCGTACGAGCGTCTCATCCTCGACACGATGCTCGGCGACGCGACGCTGTTCACGCGCTCGGACGAGGTCGACGAGCAGTGGGCGCTCGTCGACGCGGTCGTCGCCGCCTGGCAGCGCGATCGCCCCGCCTTCCCGAACTACGAGGCGGGAACGTGGGGCCCACCCTCGGCGGATGAGCTGCTGCGGCGCGACGGTCGCTCGTGGCGGCGCCACTGATGGGCCGACGTGTCTTCCGAGGCGGTGGCCGGGGACAGACCCTGGGCAGTGGACGCAGAGGACGCGTCGGTTCGCCCGACTCCGGATGACGGCCGCGGCCGCCCGAACCGTCGAGTGGAGCGGCCAGGGCGTCTCCATCGGCGGCATCGAGCGCCAGCTCGCGGCGCTCCGGCAGGTCGATGCACACGAAGGCGCGGCGCCCGACCTCCGCACGAGCGTCCTCACTCACGTGGCCTGGGTGCCGCCCGAGTGGCGCCGGGCGGCGGAGGAGGTGCTCGAAGGTCTCGCGGAGCGGCACCCGAGCCGCACGATCATCCTCTACCCCGATCCGAAGCACAGGTCGAGCTGCCTCGACGCGAGGATCACGCTCGAATCGTTCGCGCTCCCCGGTGTCGAGCAGCAGGTCGGTGCCGAGGTGATCCGCCTCTCGCTCTGCGGGATGCGCGCGGGCGCACCGGCGAGCATCGTCCTGCCGCTCCTGCTCCCGGATCTGCCGGTCTTCCTGCGCTGGCGCGGCCGGCCTGACTTCGAGTCTGGCGAGTTCACTCAGCTCGTGGCCGCGGTCGACCGGCTCGTCGTCGACTCGGGCGAGTGGGACGATCCCGAGGAGGGGATGCGCGGACTCACCGGCTTCTTCGAGCGGGTGGACGTCTCCGACCTCGCGTGGACGCGCACGGTCGGCTGGCGGGGGGCGATCGCGCAGCTCTGGCCGGACTGCGCGGGAACGCGCGAACTCTTCGTGGCGGGGCCTCGGGCCGAGGCTCTGCAGCTGTCCGGCTGGCTGCGGTCTCGTCTACGAGAAGAGATCGCGCTGCGTCACGAGGAGGCCGACGACATCTGGCGGGTCGCGCTCGACGGCTCCGAGGTGGCCGCCCCGCGCGAGGAGCCGCGGTCGGCGAGCGACCGTCTTTCCGACGAGCTCGAGAACTTCGGGCGCGATCGGATCTACGAGGCGGCAGTCCGCGCCGCCATCGCGTAGGCGCTTCCGGAATGCGCAACACGGGGTATGCGAGGAACGCGGGGCGAGCGTCGGCCTTTGCCGCAGGCGTCCTATCAGCACGTGGTGGCGTCAGGCGAGCGGAATCAGGGTGATGCGCCCCCACGGCGGCGGGCAGCGGCGGCTCGCCGGCAGCCCGCGATCTCCTTCGACTCACCGACCCGGCAGCCGCTCACCCGCCGAGTCCGACGGCGTGACATCCAGCGCCGCCACTTTCCGGGCCTGCCCTCCCGGTGTACATAGAGAGAAACTAGAGAGAAACCGATCGAAGGAGCTCCTCTTGAAGCACATGACAGCGGCCGCGGCCGCTCTGATTGCGTTCACGGTGTTCGCGGCCGGAGGCTCGGCCCGCGCGGGTAAGACGATCACGCTCGGGCTGAACGACACGATCGCGGTAGCAAGGACGAACGTCCTTTGTCAGACGCAGGTCGGCAAGACCCTGCTGAAGGGCAAGACGCTCGTCGCCTGCTACGTGGTGCACGGCGGCAAGGCAGTCGCCGGCTCGTACGCGGCGGCGCTCACCACGGACGGCGAGATCGCGCTCGCGAAGGCGAGTGCGTCCGGCCCCTCGATCGTCTTCCACCGCAAGCCGGCGGCGCTCGGCGCGGCTCCCGGGAAGAGCTACACTGTTCGCGCCGGAGACGAGCTCCACCTGGCGAAGTCGAATCTCGCCTGCACCGTCCAGACGACCGCCGGGCAGCCGTATATCTCCTGCTTCAGGGTCTCCGGGACCGGCGGTGTGCCGAAGAGCTACACGTTCGCCTTCGGCGACAGGTTCGCGATCGTGCTCCAGTTCACGACGCCGAAGGCGACGAAGGTCGTGATCAAGAAAGTCCAGCCCTAGCCCATTGATGTGACGCGGCGGCGCTCGGCGGCGTAGAGAAAGCGTGCACGCGGTGGAGAGCCTGCGGCGGGACCGCCGGGCGGGCGTCGAGAGGCGCAGCTTCGCCTCGGTTGCGGAGGAGCATCTCGACGACGTGCACGCCTATCTCGTCTACCTCACAGGAGACCCAATCGTGGCCGAGGAGCTGACAGCCGAGACCTTCGAGCGTGCCTGCCGCCGCTGGAAGACGTTCGACCCGCGCCGCGCCGGCGCCCGCACCTGGCTCTGCCAGGTCGCGCGCTCGACGGCGCTCGATCACTTCCGCGCCGAGGAGCGCCGCCGGCGCCGGGAGGACGTGTACGCGCTTCGAGAGCCGTCGCGGTCCGGCGCGCCGGCCTTGAGCGAGGGCTTCTCGCCGCCGCTCGAGTCTGCGCTCCGAAGCCTCTCCGCGGGGGAGCGCGAGGTGATCGCCCTGCGCGTCATCCTCGAGCTGGACGGCGAGACCGCGGCTCGAGTCCTCGGTATCTCGCAGACGGCCTGCTCCACGCGTCTTTCACGGGCCCTCCAGAAGCTCGGGGAGAAGGTGAGCTCGAATGTCGCGGCCTGACACGATCGACGAGCGCTTCGACGAGATCGTGCGCGAGCTCCGCGCCGGCCGGGTCGCGGCTCCGCCGGAGCTGCGTGGGCGAGTGCGCGAGATCGCGGCGACGGCGCGGGCTCCGCGGCCGTCCTTCGTGGAGCGCGTCGCCTGGCAGCGCGTGGCCCTCGTCGCGACGCCGGTCTGCCTGACGGCATTCGTCGCCGCGGCGATGGTGCAGGGGCTCGTCTCGACAGGAGGCAAGAAGACGGCGACCTGGGGCGCGGCAGCCGGACAGGCGCGTCGCGAGGCCGCCACGTCGCCCCGGGCCGCCCCGGTTTTCTCGCGCGACCGTCCCGCCATCTTGGCGCCGAGAGGATCGGTGGACGCTCGGAAGGGCTCTCCGGCAGGCGGCAAGGCCCTCTCCGCGACCGCGCCACCGGCCGGCAACCGCCTCGCCGATTACCGGGTCCAGATGCACCTCCGCGTCCGCTCGACCGATGACCTGTCGAAAGAGACGGTGCGGGCGATGAGGATCGCCCGCCGCCTCGGCGGCTATGTCGTGAGCGTCCGGTACGGCGCGGCGAGGCGGGGCGACGCAACGCTGCTCCTGCGCGTCCCGGTCGGCCACGTGCAGCGGGCGATCCTCGGCTTCTCGGGCCTCGGCACGATCGTCTCGCAGCGGGTGTCGCTCACGGACCTCCAGGGCGCCTACAACCACCAGGTCGAGCAGATCGGCAAGCTGCGGACGCAGATCGCCCGAAGCCAGCGCCGGCTCGACGCCGGCGGCCTCTCGTCGGTCGACCTGGCCCGTCTCCAGGATCAGCTCGCCTACGAGAAGACGGAGCTCCTGGCGCTGGTGCAAACAAAGCAGGCGACCCATCAGCGGGCCCGGCTCGCGACCGCGCGCCTCACCCTGGTGACGGCGAAGCCGAAGGCGCACCACGAGGGCGCGCCACCGCCGCCTCCCGGGCGCGTCGGCCGGGCTCTGCACGAGTCGGGGCGGATCCTCGCCAAGGAGCTCGTCTGGGGCATCTACGCGTCGATCGTCGCCGCGCCGCTCCTCGTGCTCGCCCTCGTCGGCTTCGCCGGGACGCGAACGTCGCGGCGGCGGACGGAGCGCCGGCTGCTCGCCCGGTCCGCGTAGCTCTCTTCCAGGCGCGGACAGTCGTGAAGTTGTGACGAGCTGTTCCGTGGGGCGTCGAGGCGCTCGACGAGGAGACGTTAGATGATCAGCGAGCGACCGCGGCCGGAGCCGGGCTTGCCCGGCGGGAGGCCAGGCGCGGCTGGACAAGCCAGAGCGCAGAAGGAGGGGGTTCGTGGGGGAACCCTGGGTTCCCCTGCGCTATTTGATCCGGAACGACCGGATCGACGAGGCGAAGAGCGGGGCTTCCACCGTCACGCGGGTGACGTCGGAGGCATACGTGAGGTCGTAGGTCAGCTTGCCGCGATCGAAGAGGTACACGGCGTTCCGCACCCTGAACCCGGAGCCGCGGAGGACGAGCGAGCAGTGGAGCGCGCGCCCGGCGGGTAGCGCGGCGTTGGCGCAACGAAGGTCACCCGCGTATCCGGAAGTGAGCTTCAGCGAGGCGATCATCGTCTTCGCCCACTGCGCGTGTGTGTGCTGCGGCAGGGCAAGGACCCTGACGAACATGCCGTTCGAGGGCTCGGTTGCGTCGTAGGCGAGGAATCTGGTGGGGACCGCGCCGCCCCGGCGGAGCTCGGACAGAAGCGTCGCGTTGGCGTAGCTCGCGAGCTCCGGATGGAGGCGAAGCTCGGATGGCACGCTGGCGTGGTCGACGCCGCGCCAGTAGGCGGGGAGCTTGACGGAGAAGGAAGGCTCGCGCCAGCTGTGCGTGCCCCTGGCGCGCGCCGCGGGCTTGGTCACAGGCGAGGTCTGGCCGACGACGCGGTAGCGTGGCGTCGCGACCGTCACGAGCACGGGGTCCGACCAGGTCATCTGCTTCGCCGGCCCGGCGACGTACGGATCGAGGCCGCGGACGCGGTAGTACCAGGGGCCCGGCGCGAGCGGGGTGCCGGTCGCGTCGCCGAGGAGGGCGGAGGTGCCGAAGGTGAAGGCCGGCTTACCCTCCGTCTTCCAGGGGTAGGAGACCTTGCTCCACTGCACCTCGTAGGCGACGGCACCGACGGCCGGCCGCCAGGACACGAGCGGCGACCCGTAGAAGGTGGGCTTCACGATCGCCGCGGAGGCGAGGTGCCCGTCGGGAGAAAGGCCCGAGGCGTACGGAGCCGCCTCGGTGGTCGTCGTGGGGAGGCTTTCCTTCGCGAACGAGAGGATGCGGCCCGACTGGCAGGCCTCCTGCGGCAACTCGGCGTCCCGGTAGGTGACTCCGCCCGACGTGCTCGCGATGACATTTACGGGGACGACGGTCCAGTAGTACTGGCCGGTGGGGTAGCCGCTGTCCCAGAGGTCGACCGCGGCGCCCGCGGGCGTCGGCAGCGTGAACCCCGTCTGCGACGGATCGGCCGAAGTCGTCGGCGGGGTCGTCGGCGGGGGCTGGGTGGTCGGCGGCTCGGCCGGCGAGGAGGAGGTCGGGGTCGTGTTCGAAACCGTCTCGTTCGTCTTCACGACCGAGAAGTCGGCCATCTGCGTGCTTCCCTCCGATCCGTCCGGCAGGTAGATCGTCGCCGCCGCCTTGGGATCCGACGGCAGCGCGAGCGGGCCGCTCGTGCGCGGCGAGTACGCCGGGGCGCCCGTGATCGCGCCGACGAAGACCCGGTTGATGCAGTCGTCGTCGGTGAAGACGTAGACGCGGTAGAGACCGCTCGTCGTGCCGAGGAACGACTGGCTGCCCGTGTAGAGGAAGGCCGGGGTCTGGTCGTGCGGGCGCGGGTCGACGGGGTCGGTGACGGTGTCCGAGACCGTCTGGCCGAGCGTCAGCGAGCCGACCTGGAAGGGTGGGTTGATCGACGTGTAGGCCTTGCTCCACGGCCCGTACTCGACCGCGGGCAAACCGTTCGGCATCGCGCCGTAGAGGGTGCGCAGCGCGCGGACGCGCCAGGTCACCTTGCTCGGCCAGGGTTCGAGCTGGTGGAAGGTGTAGTACTCGCGCTCGTCCGCGGAGTTGACGACGCTCGAGATCACCTTCGAAGGCTCCTGGAACCACACCTGGTAGCTCGTCGCGCCCTCGACCGGCGACCAGCGGACGAGTCCGGGGTAGTCGGGGAGCTGCGCAGGCGGCGGAGGGGCCGGGATGTTGAAGCCGTACGGCTCGCTCCAGGTGCTCGTCCCCGTCTTCGTCACCACCCGGACGTGGCCCCACAGCGCATACGGATTGCCGGTCATCCAGGGCAGAGCGGTGGGGATTGCGACGGCCGGCGTCTTGTCGGTCTCGCCGGTCCAGACGATCGAGGTCTCCTTGAACAGCGCGCTCGTGGCGAGCTCGAACTCGTACTTCAGCGCGCCCGGCACCGGGGCCCAGCCGAAGGAAGGCGTGCGCGGGAACGTGTCTCCGGCGGCCTCGTCGGCGCGCAGCAGGAACGCCTTGACATCCACCGGGGGGCCGGGCGGAGGAGGTGCCTTCGCCGCCGGTCGCGCGAGCGCCTGTGCCGGAGCGATCAGGGCAACGGCGAGGACGGCGAGGAGCGCACGGCGAGCGTTCACGAGGTGGTCTTCGGCATCGGCGACCCCCCGGCTGTCCCTCGATCGAGGGAGACTGCAGCGGGCGTCGTGGCCGCGATAACCGCGCCGGACTTACTCCCAGAGTGTGTCGGATCAGCCTGCGGCGGCCAGCCTCGCCTCGAGCTCCTCTCCGACCGCGAGCACGAGCGCGTCGTTGTCGGCGCGGCCGACGAGCTGCGCCGACGCCGGCAGCCCCCCCTCCCCCGACCCGCAGGGGAGGGCGAGGGCCGGCCAGCCGAGTGCGTTGAACGGGAGCGTGAACCGGATCAGGCGCTCGCGAACGGCGAGCTCGACGACGTCGGCCGCCGGAGCGACGCACGCCAGGGTCGGCGTGAGGAGGAGATCGAAGCCCTCGAGCGCCGCGTGGGCCTGCTCGCGGTAGGCGTCCCGCGAGCGCGCCCCCGCGGCGGCGGCAGCGTCCTCCAGCGCGAGGCAGCGCTCGATCTTCGTCGCGACATTCTCCCCGTAGAGCTCGTGATGGTCGGCGAAGAGGTCGCGATGCACCTCGGCGACCTCCCGCATGAACGCCGCTCCAACCTGCTCCGGGCGAGGGAACTCGACAACGCGCGCTCGCGGGAAGAGCGCTGCCGCCGCCTCGACGCGCGCCCTCACGAGCGGTTCCGCCTCGGCAGTCCACGCGACGGCGACTTCGACTTCGCGCAGCGTCCGCTCCGACCCCCGGGCGAAGGGCTCTGCGAGGATGTCCAGCATCTGCGCGCACTCGCGCACGGTTCGCGCCATCGGCCCGGCGTGATCGAAGCTCGGAGCGAGCGGGAAGCAGCCGTCGAGGGACACGAGTCCGTAGGTCGGCTTGAAGCCGACGATTCCACAGCACGCGGCGGGGATCCGGATCGAGCCGCCGGAGTCGGTGCCGAGCGCGGCGTCCGCGAGGCCGGCCGCGAGCGCCGCCGCCGACCCGCCGCTCGACCCGCCTGCCACGCGCCCCGGGGCGATCGGGTTCGGAACGGTGCCGTAGTGCGGGTTCTGCGAGGTGGTGCCGTATGCGAACTCGTGGAGGTTCGTCTTCCCGACGATCCCGTAGCCCGCCGCCTCGAGCCGCCGAATCGCCTCCGCCGTCTCCTCGGGGACGTGGTCGGCAAAGATGGCGGAGCCGTAGGTGGTCGTGAGACCGGCGGTGTCGAACAGGTCCTTTACGGCCAGCGCAACGCCCTCCGGAGGCCGGTCCGGGCGAGCGAGGTAGATGCCTTCAAGGGCCGTCATCCGCTTTCGCCGATGTCCACAAGAGCGACTTTCGGCGCCTTCATTGTCGCCCTACCCTCGGCTGCATGACAATACGAATCGCAGTCACCGTTGCTTTGCTCGCCGTCCTCGCAGCCCTTCCGGGTGGCGCGGCCGGCGCCGGCTCCACCACGATCGTCCTCAGCGAGATCTACGGCGGCGGCGGCAACGCCGGAGCGCCGTACGACCACGACTTCGTCGAGTTGCTGAACGTCTCGAGCTCGCCGGTCAACCTCAACGGCTGGACCGTCCAGTACGCGACCGCAAGCGGCTCGTCGTGGCAGGTGACGCCGCTCCCGAACGTCTCACTGGGCCCGCGCCAGCACCTCCTGGTCCAGGAGGCGAGCGGCGGGACGAACGGAGCGGTGCTCCCCGCGCCGGACGCGATCGGCACGATCGCGCTCGCAGCGTCGTCCGGCAAGGTGGCGCTCGTCGCGTCCCCGGCGGCGCTCACGGGTGCCTGCCCGACAGGGGTCGTCGATCTCGTGGGCTACGGCTCGGCCACCTGCTTCGAGGGAGCGGCGGCCGCGGCTGCGCCGTCGAACGCGAACTCCGTGCAGCGCAAGCAGGGCGGTCGTCAGGATTCCAACGACAACGGAGCCGACTTCGACGCCGCCGCGCCGCAGCCGCAGAACACCGCGTCGCCGAGTGCCGTACGCCTGCTCTCGTTCGTCGCCGCGCGCACGGGCGCGATCCTGACGCTTCACTGGCGCACGGCGATGGAGGACGGGATCGTCGGCTACCACGTCTACCGGGGACACGATGGCCGGCTCCTGCGGCTCGACGCGAAGCTGATTCCCGTCCTGCTCCCCGGCTCGGGTCGGCTTCGCTTCCACGCGTGGCAGGGGCCGCTCGCGCGCCCCGCTGGCGCCGAGCGATACGTTCTCCAGGCAGTCGGGCTCGACGGGCGACGGATCTGGCTCGGATCTGCTTGGACCTGACAGGCGGACGTCCGGAGACCCGGCCCGGATCTCGCGGATCGCTGCTACCTTGGCTATCGGAATGAAGCGGTTTGCGGGGATTGTCCTGTTCGCGCTCGTGCTGGCCGTGCCTGCATTCGGGCGCGGCGGCGCGGTCCCGCAGCCGGCGCAGAAACAGCAGTTCGCGCTCGCGGCCGGGAAGGCGATGAAGATCCTCGTCGCGAAGACGGGCTGGTACCGGGTCTCCTTCGCTGCGCTCAAGAAGGCCGGGTTCACCGTGCCGAAGAAGACCGCGAACCTCCAGCTCTGGGTCGACGGCTCGCAGGTGTCGATGCGCATCCCGCGCGGGGCGATCGAGTTCTACGGCACCGCTCTGGACACCTCATCGACCGACAGCCGCGTCTACTGGCTGACCTCTGGGAGTGCGAAAGGCCTCCGGATTCCCGTCCTGAACGCAGGCGCTCCTGCCCGGCAACCGAGCGGAAGCTTCTCCACGACCTCGACCGTCACCCCGCGGACGCTCTACCTGGCTTCGATCCTGAACGGCGACAAGCCCAACCTCTTCGGCCCCTCGTTCGGCGTCGGGGACACCGCCACCGCAAAAGTGCCCGCGTCGCACGTGAACGCGTCCGCCCCGGCGTCCGTGCGCGTCTCGGTGCAGGGCTTCTCCCTCGTCAACCATGTGGCGAAGGTGAGCTGGAACGGCGCCGTCCTCGGCAACATCACGTTCAAGGGGCAGACAGGAGCGAGCGCGACGTTCGCGATGCCGGCGGGAGCGGTCAACGAGGGCGACAACATCGTCACTTTCGCCGCGACCGGAGGCGAGATCGACATCGGCCTCGTGGTATCGGTCGAGTTGACCTACCAGCACGCTTTCGCGGCCGACGGCGACGTCCTCGACGTCACCACCTCTGCTGCGAAGCCCAGGACGATCGGGGGCTTCTCGACGAAGAACAACCGGATCGTCGACGTCACGCGCCCCGATCGTCCGCGGGAACTCGTTCCTACGCGTGGTGGCTTCGTCGGCAACTATGCGGTGACGTTCAAGGTTCCCCCGGGGGTCGCTCATCTCTACGCGTTCGCGAACTTCAAGGCCCTGACGCCCGAGCTCCAGGCAAACGTGCGATCCAGCCTGAATGTCTCCACTCAGGCGGCCGATCTCCTGGTGATCTCGCACCGGGACTTCATCCCCGCATTGAAGCCCCTCGTCGACGTGCGCCAGCAGGAAGGGTTCAAGGTCGTGGTCGCCGACGTCCAGGACGTCTACGACGAGTTCAGCTACGGCGCCAAGGACCCGCAGGCCCTCAAGGACTTCCTCCTCTGGACGCGGGATCACTGGACGAAGGCGCCCCGCTACGTGCTCCTCGTGGGGGACGCGAGCAACGACCCACGGGGCCTCACCGGGCACGGGAGCTTCGACTTCGTCCCGAGCACGTACGTCGACACGCAGTACCTCGAGTCGCCCTCGGACGATTCCCTCGCCGACTTCAACGGCGATGCCGTGCCCGAGATGGCAGTCGGAAGGCTGCCGGTCCGGACACTGGCGGAGGCGAGCGCGGTCGTCGCGAAGCTCGTGCGATACGACCAGGCGACGAGGCCGCGGAGCGTCCTGCTCGTCGCCGACAAGAACATCGACTACGACTTCGAGGCGCAGAGCCGCCAGCTCGCGGGGCTGATCCCCCAGGGCGTCGCCGTCAGCTCGGTCTTCCGAGGCCAGGGCCCCACCGACGCGGCTGTGCGGGGCCGGCTGCTCGCCGCGCTCAGTCAGGGCCCCTCGATCGTCAACTTCTACGGTCACGGGGCGATCCCGATCTGGACGAGCGGCAGCATCCTCAAGCAGACGGACGCGGATTCGCTGACGAATGGGAACTCGCTTTCGCTCTACCTGATGATGACCTGCCTGAACGGCTACTTCGTCGACCCGGTCGCGAAGAGCCTCGGCGAATCTCTCCTCCTCGCTCCGAACGGGGGAGCGATTGCGACCTGGTCATCCTCGGGGGAAACGGTCCCGACGGATCAGGTGATCGCCGACCAGCAGGCCGTGAAGGTCCTGCTCAGCAACCCGAACATGACCCTGGGCGACGCGATGATCAACGGGAAGTCGGTGATCCGGGACATCGACGTACGGCACACGTGGGTCCTCTTCGGCGATCCCACCACGCGACTGCATTGACGACTGCGGCCCGCGCCCGGATTTCGTTTTCGACCCCCGAGCAGGAACTGTCGCGTCGGCAGTGAACCGAATGCAGAGAATCCCCCGTATGAGGGCTCGTGCGCTGTGTTTGGCTGGACGTAGCAGGTACGAGGGTCAGGATGGACGGCTAGCGCACGTCGCGTCAGTGCGTTAGTCTGTTTTCTATGGTTTTCGGCTCGGACGACGAAAGGAGGAACACCTTGAGCAGCACCGGTCTTCCGCAGGCACGTAAGGACGGGATCGTCGTCCGTGAGCTGCCTGACGAACTGCTCGTCTACAACCTCGAACGCCACGAGGCGCATTGCCTGAACCAGACGGCTGCTGCGGTCTGGCGTCACTGCGACGGGGAGACGAGCCCCAAGGAGATCAGCTACCGCCTCGCACGCGAGTTCGCGACTCCGGTCGACGAGGACGTTGTGTGGTTCGCCCTCGACCAGCTCAGCACGCTCTCGCTCCTGGAATCGCCGGTCGTTCGGCCCGGCCCGGGTCTGTCGCGGGCTCAGCTCGTACGTCGCGTCGGCGTGGCCGCTGCCGTGATCGGCGTCCCCTCGGTGCTGTCCCTCGGGGTGCCGAGCGCAAGTGCCGCCACTTGTGGATCGATCAGCTGCCCGAACAGCGCCTTCTGCGCGACCAACCAGCCCTCGTGCCCGAACTGCGTGAGCGGGCTCTGCCAGCCCTAGGCTCCGTCCGCCCGACCCCCTAGCGCACTTTGCGAAGCGACGGGAGCCCCGTCGCTTCGCCATGCGCGCAGAGCGTCGCGTCCTACGGCGTTCGAATCCAGCTGCAGGCGACCGAGCCCGAGCTTCTGCGGGCGATGGGCGACCGCCTGCCTCGGCCATGGCGCGCCACGGACACGGGGCGTCCGTCGCGGACGTACTCGCTGCGACCGACGGAGAGCGGTTTCGTTCTGGCCGGCGGTCGGAGGGAGCTCCTCGCGGCCGATCTTGAGGAGGCCCTCTTCCTCTTCGAGGCGGGAGTCCGCTTCCACGTGGCGGAGCGCTCTCCCCAGCGAGCTTTCGTCCATGCCGGGGCGGTGGCGAGGGACGGGCGGGCGATCGTGCTCCCAGGGGTGCCCGCCGCCGGCAAATCGACGCTGACAGCCGCTCTCACCAGGGCCGGGGCCACCTACCTCTCGGACGAGTACGCCCCGATCGACGGCCGTGGTCGCGTCCATCCCTTTCCAAAGCCTCTCTCGATCGCGCGGCCCCCGCATCCGCGCCCCCTCCAGCAGCCCGTTGAGGCGTTCGGAGGCGTCCAGGGGACGGAGCCTTGCCCGGTCGGCCTCGTCGTCTTCACCTCGTACGCCGGCCCGAAGCGACACTGGCGGCCGCGCACCCTGACACCCGGAGAGGCGGTCCTGGAGCTCCTGCGGCACGCGACGTCCGCAGAGCGGCATCCCGAGCAGACGTTCCGGCGCCTCGAGTCCGTCGTGCTCGCAGCGCCTGCCCTGCAAGGTGCTCGCGGCGAGGCCGACGAGACGGCGACGCTGATCCTCGCGCAGCTCGAGTCCGCGCGCCCCGGGAGGGGTCGCAACTGATCGATTTCGGTGCTACCGTCCGAGACATGCGGCGGCTTTTCGTTTTCGGCATTCCTGCGCTCCTCGTTGCGGTTGCGCTCGTCGCGGCGCGTGCGTCGGCCGGGCCGCGATCGGCACTGACGGCAGTCTCGCCGACGGTGAAGATTCTGGTCAACCGCGACGGCTGGTACCGCGTCTCGTTGACGGCGCTCGAGGCGGCCGGGTTCGTGACACCCTCGAACCCGAACCTGATTCACCTGACGATGGACGGCCAGGAAATCCCCTACGAGCTCCGGAACGGCTTGCTCGAGTTCTACGGGCTTTCCTTGGACACCCTCTACACCGATACCCGCACCTATTGGCTCTCTGCCGGCGCGACGGAGGGTACGCCGGTGTCCTTCGCACGAGCTCGCGCGGTGCCTGGGGCGGTCAGCGGCAGCTTCGACGCCGTGCTCGACACCGTCGACAGGAAGCAGTACTACGCGGCGGTGCTCAGCCGTGCCGCCGCCACCCGCGGTGCCGTCTTCGGGAACAACATCTTCGGCGACGCGGTCTTCAGCGGCGGGCCGCTCACCAGACAGATCGCGCTCGGGAACGTGGACGCCGCCCAGTCGGCCGTGCTCCACCTCGACCTCTACGGGCAGTCGGGCAACTCGCGCACGATCCAGGTCTCGGTCAACGGCAGCGGAACTCTCGGCTCGATCACGTGGAGCGGGATGGGTGCCGGGTCCGGGGACATCTCGATCCCGGCGAACACGCTGACGGCGAACGCGAACAACACGGTCACGCTCACCGAGGTGGGGCCGGGCAGCGACTTCGTCACGACCGACGCCTACCGCCTGACGTACAAGCACTCGTACCTCGCTGACAGCAACGCGTTGAGCTTCCCGGTCACAGGCGGGCAGGTCGTCACCGTCGGCGGCTTCACGAGCAACGGCATCCGGCTCCTCGACCTGTCCAACCCGCCGAGCCCGAGGGAGCTCTTCGGGACGATCGCGACGAGCGGCACCACCTTCAAGATCAGCGCGACGGTGCCGCAGGGCGCGACACGGCTCTACGCCTTCGCCGACCCGGCGGTTCTGGCTCCCAACCAGGTCGTCGCCGACGTTCCCTCGACGCTCAAGACCCCGCAGCAGGCGGATCTGATCGTGATCGCCTACAAGGACGCGACCAGGAACCTCCTGACGGACGTGCAGCCGCTCGTGCAGGCGCGCCAGAACGACGGCCTCGCGGTGAAGGTCGTCGACGTGCAGGACGTCTACGACGAGTTCGGCACCCCGCTCGGTGCGAAAGGCCCCGCGGCAATCACGAGCTTCCTCCAATACGCCAAGAGCAACTGGACGGGCAGCGCGAACGCGACGCCGAAGTACGTCCTGCTCGCTGGCGACGCGACGTACGACCCCCGCGGGTACTTCAGCTCCGCGAGCAACGACCTGATCCCCACGACCTTCTGGGACGCGACCTTCAGCGAGGCGCCCTCGGACGACGCGCTCGCCGACTTCAACGGCGACGGCAAGCCCGAGCTCGCCGTGGGCCGACTCCCCGTCCGTACCGACACGGAGGCGAATGCGCTCGTGTCCAAGATCGTCAACTACTCGGCGACCGCGCCCAGGGCGCGGACGGCCACGCTCGTGGCCGACAACTTCGATCGCGGCGACTATCGCTTCGATCTGTTCAGCACCGACCTCAAGACCACGAGCCTCGATCCGAACGGCGTCACCTCGACGACGATCAACCGCCCGTCGTGTCCGGGAACGCCGCCTCCGTCGACCTGCTCGTCCGACGCGACGACGCACACGAGCGTCGTGAACGCGATCAACACCGGCCCCGTGCTCGTGAACTGGTTCGGCCACGGCTCCTTCGGCGCCTGGAACGGCAACCTGCTCGTGAAGGCCGACGCTCCCGGTCTCACGAACTCGAACGCTCTCTCCCTCTTCATGATGATGACGTGCCAGACCGGGTACTTCGTCGACCCGAACGGCAACCAGCTGGGCGAGTCGCTCCTGGCCGCCTCCGGCGGCGCCGTCGCCGTCTGGGCGTCGACCGGCGACACCGTTCCCTTCGACCAGGTGAACGCGGCGAAGGTGGCGACGAACGAGCTGTTCGCGGCTCCGGTTCCTCCGGCAACGCAGCGCAGAAGGCTGGGCGACGCGATGCTGGACGCGAAGAACTCGATCAGCGACATCGACGTGCTGCACACGTGGGCGCTGCTCGGCGATCCGACGATGAGGCTCAACATCCAGTGAGTGGGTCGACCTCGATCCGTTTGCTCGCGCTCGCCGCCGTGGCTGCCGCCCTGCCGCTCCTGGGCGGCGCCGGCCACGCCGCGCCGAACACCACGTTCGCAGGTGGCGGGGCGACGCTCGCCGACTGCTGCAACAACAGCGGCGCAGTGACGGGGACGCCCAGCACGGCGACGCCGTATCCGCTGACGATCAACGTTGCCTCGGGTGTCACGACCGTCGGCCGGGTGTCCGCCACCGTCAAGCTCGACGCCCAGTGGCCTGACGACGTTCAGCTGCTGCTCGTGAACCCGTCCGCCTCCGCCAAGGTGCTGCTGATGGCAAACGTGGGGGGCGACAACGGCAACGCTTTGAGCCCCGACACGCTTGTCTTCGACGACACGGGCCCGACGATCCCGGACAATACGCAGCTGAAGAGCGGCACGTACAAACCCACCGGCGCGACGGATGCCGACTGCGACAACCAGTCGAACCCGTCGAACTTCCCCGCGCCCGCGCCGGCGGGCCCTTACGGCTCGGCGCTCTCGGCGTTCAACGGCAGTGCGGCGTACGGCAACTGGAAGCTCTACGCGATCGACGACTGCAGTCTCGCGAACGTCGGCGGGAGCATCGTCAGCTGGTCGGTGGACATCACCGGCCCGACCGCCGTCACGCTCAGGAGCTTCACCGCGTACCGCGGTGCAGGCGGCGTACGGCTGCGTTGGCGAACGGCGGCGGAGACGGACGCACTCGGCTTCAACGTGTACCGGTCGGCCTCGGGGAAGCAGATCAAGGTCAACCGCAGGCTGATCGCCGCCAAGCGGAGCGGGACGACCCGGGGAGCGAGCTACGGCCTCGTCGATACGCGTGCGGGGCACCGCTCGCGGATCACGTACCGGCTCCAGGTCATATCCGTCCGCGGCGCTCGTAGCTGGGTCGCGAACGCAGCGGCGCGCTAGGACCTAGCGCCTCGAAACTCGCACGTCGGCGCCCGATCGGGCCTTTAGGGCCCGCGCGTCAATGACCGCGCGGTTTGATGGTGTAGTTCCATTCGGGGTGGAAGGGGTCGCCGGTGATCTGGACGGCGGCGAGTTCGGTGTCGCTGATTTTGATGCCTTTGGGGTAGGAGCGCTCGTCGAGGCGG
>JBBRYP010000029.1:0-44247 GCA_038237515.1 Gaiellales bacterium | reverse complement strand
GCGCTGACCGAGGCCGGTTACGTGGGCGAGGACGTCGAGAACATCCTGCTCAAGCTGATCCAGGCGGCCGACTTCGACATCAAGAAGGCGGAGACCGGGATCATCTACATCGACGAGGTCGACAAGATCGCGCGCAAGGCGGACAACCCGTCGATCACGCGTGACGTCTCCGGCGAGGGCGTCCAGCAGGCGCTCCTCAAGATCCTCGAGGGAACGGTCGCCTCGGTGCCGCCGCAGGGCGGGCGGAAGCATCCTCACCAGGAGTTCCTCTCGATCGACACCACGAACATCCTCTTCATCTGCGGCGGCGCGTTCGCGGGCCTCGAGAAGATCATCGGCAAGCGGATCGGCAAGAACTCGGTCGGGTTCGGCGCCGAGATGCACTCGCGCAACTCGATCGAGACAGCCGAGCTGCTCTCCGACGTGATGCCTGAGGACCTCCTCGCCTACGGCCTGATCCCCGAGTTCATCGGCCGGCTGCCGGTCATCTCCGCCGTCCACCAGCTCCAGCGCGAGGATCTCGTGCAGATCCTGACGGAGCCGCGGAACGCGCTCGCCAAGCAGTACCAGCGTTTCTTCAACTACGACTCGATCGAGCTCGTCTTCACCGAGGACGCCCTCTGGCAGATCGCCGAGAAGGCGCTCAAGCGCGAGACCGGCGCCCGCGGCCTGCGCTCGATCATCGAGAACGCGCTCCTCGACGTGATGTTCGAGCTGCCGTCACGCCGGGACGTCACGAAGTGCGTGATCACGAAGGAGACGATCACGAAGGGCCTGAAGCCCACCCTCGTCACGAGCGCAGGCGCCGCCGACGCCGCCGAAGAGCTGGCCGAAGAGTCCGCGTAGCTCGTGGGGGAACCCCTGGTTCCCCCCCGGACCCCCCTCCTTCCGGGCGGCTGCGGTGGGTGGCCTGTGGCTGGGGCCGCTCACCCGTAGCTGCGTCCCGCCGTTGCCTCCTTCGTTCTTGGGCTCCCGCCGGGGCAAGCCCGGCTCCGCCCGCAGGTGCCGATCGCTCCAGATGACGAGAACCGGACAGGAACTGCTTCCGGGTGGGGGAACCTGTTTCCCCCGAACTCCTTCATCGCGGGCGGCTGCGGTGGGTGGCCTGTGGCTGGGGCCGCTCACCCGTAGCTGCGTCCCGCCGTTGCCTCCTTCGTTCTTGGGCTCCCGCCGGGGCAAGCCCGGCTCCGCCCGCAGACGCCGATCGCTCCAGATGGCTAGGGGATAAGCCGCCCGCGGTATGCGCGACACTTCACCCGGGATGAGCTTCTTCCCGGCCCCCTCGATTCGTTGCTCCGATGCCGATCGGGAGCGCACGGTTGCAACGCTGCGAGACGAGGCGACTGCGGGGCGGATCACGACCGAAGAGCTGTCGGCGAGGCTCGACAAGGCCTTCGCGGCGAAGACGCTCGGCGACCTACAGGCGCTCGTCGCCGATCTGCCCGAGGGGAACATTAACCCGGCGCTCGTGTTGATAGAGGGCGTCTATAAGACGGGGATGCGCTTCGCTCGCGTCGGCCTCTGGCTCGGGGTGGGAGTGGCCGTCATGACCGTTGCGCTGCCGATCGTCATCGGACTTGCAGTCGCTGTCAGTGGGACGGCCGCGCTGATTGCGCTCGGCGTTCTCTTCCTGGCCTGCTTCGCCGTGTTGGGAAGATTTCGCAGTCGCCCCGAACGACACTCTTGATCGCTCAGCGAGCCAGGATCGAGCCGACCAGCGACCGCCGCCCGTTGGTCCGCACGCTCTCGACCTCGTACCGGAGACCCGAGCGCCGCGAGACCGCGCGGTCACGCACCGCGTAGGCATAGCCGGCCGCGGGGAGCCCCACCGAGCCGCGGGCCGCGACGAGCCGCCGGTTGATGCGCACTCGGCGATCGCCGTCGGCGCGGTAGACGTCGAAGCCGACCACGCCGGTCTCGCTTGCGGTGCGCCAGCGGACCATCACTCCGGCGCGGTCGCGGCGAGCGCCGAGGGAGAGGAGCGTGACCGCGGTCGGGGCGGCCGGACAGACGACCGGCTTGTTGGCGAGCGCGTCGGCGTCGGCGGTGGTCGGGTTGCCGAGATCGACGAGCTGGGTCGAGAACGCCGCGCCTCCGGGCGTCTGATTCACCGTGGGTGCGACCATGATCGCGCCGTCGGCGGACGCGCCGGGAAGCAGAGCCTTGAAGTAGTCGAGGATCGCCCGCTGCTGCCACCAGCGATCGAAGAAGTAGGCGTGCTCGCCACGGGAGACGAGGAACGTCTTCTGGAGCGGCTTGCCGTTCTCGTACCCGGCCATCATCTTCGCGTGGAACGGCTGGACGAGCGAGTCGTCCTGGGAGTAGAAGTTGAGCAGCGGCACCGTGACGCTCTGCTGGGCGCGAAAGGCCCTCTCCTGGGCGAGGATCGTTGGCGGAGTCGTCTGGTAGCGCGCCGCGGCGTCGTTCAGGACCTGGCAGGGGTCGTCGTACTTGCCCCCGCTGCCGTACGGCGGGACGACCAGCGCGACGAGGCTGTCGGTGGCCGGGTAGGAGCAGCCCGGCGGCTGGCAGTCCGGGGGCACCGCCGTGCTGTAGACCTGAGCGTTCTGGTCTGCGGGAGGACTGAACGTGAGGCCCGCGCTGAAGACGCCGCCGGCGTCGTTTCCGAGCGCGAGCACCGCGTTCTGGGCCCCCTCGCTGAACCCGAGCAGGCCGACCGAGCCGACGCCGGGCTGCGCCTTTAGATACTGGCCGGCGGCGAGGACGTCCTGCGCCTCCTTCCAGCCGAAGGTCTGCAGCCAGTTCGGGTAGCCGTCGCTCGCGAGCGGCGGCGTCGACGGCTGGTACTCGTCCTTGAAGTCGCGCTGATCCGACGCGATGACGTCATACCCGTTCGCGTAGAGCATCGCCGCCCACCGGATCACCGACTCCTTGCCGTTCGTGTTGAAGCCATGGGCGACGACGACGCCCGGGCGCGTCACGCCTGCGTGCACGGCGACGCGGGCGCGGAGGGGCGCCCCGTCGCCTGAGAGGTAGCGCACGTAGGCGAAGGCCGCGGGCCAGTTCGGATGATCTGCGCTGCCGGGGATCGACCCGCTGGTGTAGTCCTGCGCGGGCGCCGTGTTGGGGACGGCGTCCGGCAGGAAGGCGCTGTCGGTGCCGGCCGGGACGTAGTTCGGCTGGTAGGGCTCCGCGAGGATTGCCGCCACGGCCGTGTCGAAGGCACTCAGCTGCGGGGCGGCGGCAGAGGCGGCCGGTGCCGCCATCACAACTGCAGCTGCCAGCGCAGCCAATCCACCAAACCTCGTCATCTCTCCCTTTCGTCGCTCACCGAAGACTTTCTCCGCCTACCCGAAAACCTTAGACCTGAATCATCTCTCATGTTTACCTTGACACGCACCACCGAAACCCCGTACCTTAGACCTGAATCGGGTCTCATATCGTGCATCGGAGGAGGAGGAGGAGAGGCATGTCTCGAGGAGGGTGGGCCCGGCTGGCGCTCGTCGTCACCCTGGTCGCCGTCATGGCCGGCGTCGCCGGCACCACGGCTCGTTCGAGCTCGAAGGCGAGCTCGGTCAAGGTTGGGATCGTCTACTCGCGGACCGGGGCGCTGAAGGACTTCGGCTCCGAGTACATCCAGGGCTTCAAGCTCGGGCTGAAGTACCTGACGAAGGGCACGAACACGGTCAACGGGCACAAGCTCGACATCACGATCGTCGACGACGGCACCGACCCTGCGAAGGCGGTCGCCGCGGGCAAGGACCTGATCGGCCAGGGCTTCCACATCCTCGCCGGCTCGACCTCGTCCGGCGTCGCCCTCCAGATGGCGCCGCTCGCCGCCCAGAACAACGTGCTGTTCATCTCCGGCGCGGCCGCGAGCGACGCGATCACGGCCCTCAACCGGAACACGTTCCGGTCGGGCCGTCAGAGCTACCAGGACGTCCTGGACGCCGCCAACCTGCTCCCGCCGCGGACAGCCGGGAAGAAGGTCGTCGTCTTCGCCGAGGACACGGCCTTCGGCGCCAGCAACGTCAACGCGGTCACCGCCGTCTTCGGCGGCAAGGGACACAGCGTGTCCAAGATCCTCGTGCCGTTCAACGCCACCGACCTGACGCCGTTCGCCCAGCAGCTGAAGAACGCGAACGCAGACCTCGTCTTCGTCGCCTGGGCCGGCCCGAACGCGGCGCAGATGTGGCAGGCGCTCCAGCAGCAGCGGGTTCCGCAGACGACGCAGGTCGTGACCGGCCTCGCCCAGCGCAACACCTATCCCACCTTCGGTCCGGTGGCCCAGGGGCTGAAGCTGATCTCGCACTACGTCTACCAGGCCCCGAAGAACAAGGTGAACGACTGGCTCGTGAAGGAGACTCGCCGTTTCGGCCAGGTGCCGGACATCTTCACCCCGGACGGATTCGTGGCCGCTCAGCTGATCGTCCGCGCCGTCAAGAAGGCAAACGGCGACGATGTCGGCAAGATGATCACGGCGCTCGAGGGCTACCAGTTCCTGGGCCCGAAGGGCCTCGAACGGGTTCGTCCCCAGGACCACGCGCTGATCCAGCCGATGTTCCAGGTGGAGCTCGACAAGCAGGCCAACGGGCGTTTCGAGCCGAAGGTCCTGAAGACGATCTCCCCCGGAAACGTCCAGCCGCCGATCAAGGCGTTCCCGTCGTAGAGGATCGCTAGACGAGCGGACACGGAGGTGACCTCCTCCTCCATCCTCGCGATCGACCACCTCGGGCTCGACATCGGCGGCGCCACCATCGTCGCCGATGTCTCGCTCGAGGTGCGCGAGGGCGAGTTCCTCGGGATCATCGGGCCGAACGGCGCCGGCAAGACGTCGCTCTTCAACCTGCTTTCCGGCCTCTACCGGCCAACGGCAGGCCGAATCGCCCTCGGCGGCACCGACATCACCGGGGCACCGCCCGATCGGCGGACGCGGCTCGGCCTCGGCCGGACGTTCCAGGTCTCGAGCGTCTTCCCACTCCTGCCCGTGCACGAGAACGTCCGGCTGGCGGCGGAGGCGAAGCTCGGCGGCACGCTCCGCATCTGGCGGCAGGCCTCGCGCGTCGGGGAGGCGATCGAGCGCGCGCACTGGGCGCTCGATCGAGTCGGGCTCGGCGCGAGGAAGTGGGCAACCGCCGGATCGCTCTCGCACGGGGACAAGCGCAAGCTCGAGCTCGCGATGCTCCTCGCGGGCGACCCGCGCGTGATCCTCCTCGACGAGCCGATGGCCGGGGTGAGCGTGGAGAACATCCCCGAGCTCGTCGAGCTGATCGGGTCCGTTCATCGCGAGGAGCGCAAGACGGTGCTGATGGTCGAGCACCACATGGAGGTGGTCACGGGGCTCGCCGAACGCATCGCCGTCATGCACCACGGCGCGCTCCTCGCCTGCGACACGCCGGCGGCCGTGATGGCGGACGCGACGGTTCAATCGGCCTACCTGGGCGAGGAGCTGTGACCGCCGTTGCCGAGTTCGCCGCCGCTCCCCTCCTGGAGGTGGAGGGGCTGCAGGTCCACTTCGGGCTGTCACACGTCCTTCGTGGGGTGTCTTTCGCGGTGGCCGAGGGAGGCGTCACCGCTCTGCTCGGCCGAAACGGCGTCGGCAAGACGACGACACTTCGCGCCGTGCTCGGCCTGACGGGGCGCTCCGGGGCGATCCGCTTCGACGGTGCCGATATCTCCGACGTCCCGACACACAAGATCATCCGCCGATCGATCGGCTACGTCCCCGAGGACCGCGACGTCTTCGCCGGTCTGACGGTGACCGAGAACCTGCGGCTCGCCGAGCGGACGCCGGAGCCGCGATACGAGCTCGTCTACGACCTCTTCCCGGAGCTTCGACAGCGCGGGGAGCAGCGTGCCGGCACGCTCTCGGGCGGCCAGCAGCAGATGCTGGCGATCGCGCGCGCGCTCCTGAACGACAACCGGCTGCTGCTCGTCGACGAGCCGACGAAGGGCCTCGCCCCGCTCCTCGTCACCGAGGTCGCACGCGCCCTGGAGCGGGTCGCCGGGCTCGCGACCGTCCTGCTCGTCGAGCAGAACCTCGGCGTCGTCCGAGCCCTCGCGCACGAGTGCGTCGTCCTCGACCAGGGCCGCGTCGTCCACGCGAGCTCGGCGCGGGCGCTGCTCGCCGACCGCGACCTCGTCCACCGCCTGCTGGGCGTCTCGGGAAGCGGACACTCGGCGTGAGACGCTCTGCGTCAAACGTCTACGCCCGCGCGTTCCTCGGGCGCCGCTCGCAGTGCCCGGCCGGAGGGGACAGTACGTCTAGTACGGCCCCGGAGAGCCGGGTGCTGCGAGCGTCAGGCGGGCACTCGCGTTCCCAGCGGTGCGAGCGCTCGGCGGATCCCGGCTCTGCCGGGCGGGAGCCGAGCGCGGCCAGGGGCGCGAGGGGCGGGGCCCGGCTCTGCCGGGCGGGTGCCGCCGCCGGCGAGGGACGCGCGTGAGCACGTTCCTCCTCCTCACGATCACGGGCCTCGGGCTCGGCGCCATGTACTTCCTGATCGCCTCGGGGCTGTCACTGATCTACGGCCTGATGGGCGTCCTCAACTTCGCCCACGGGTTCTTCCTCACCGTCGGCGCCTACGGCACCTGGTGGATGGAGAACCACCTCACCGGCATCGGCTCGATCACGCTGCGCTACCTCGTCGCCTCCCTCTTCGGACTCGTGCTGGGAGCGGCAGTCGCGGCGCTCGTCGAGCTCGTGCTGATCCGGCCGCTCTACCAGCGCCACATCGAGCAGGTGCTCGTCACGGTGGGTTTGTCGATCGCGGGCACGGCTCTCGTCGGGGCGATCTGGAGCGGCGACCAGCGCCCCTTCGTGACGCCGCCCTGGATGAACGACACGACGAGGATCTTCGGCGCGCACATCCCGAACGACCGGTGGTTCGAGATCGGCGTCGCCGCGCTCGTGCTGGGCGCGCTCGAGCTCTTCCTGCGCAAGACCCGCTACGGCCTGATCATCCGTGCCGGCGCCGAGAACCGGTCGATGGTGACAGCGCTGGGAATCGACGTGCGGAAGGCGTTCACGCTCGTCTTCGCCGTCGGCGGCGTCGCCGCCGCCGTCGCCGGGGCGCTCTCGAACGTCTACTTCGGCTCCGTCACGCCCGAGCGCGGGACGAGCCTCCTGATCTTCGCCTTCATCGTCGTCGTCATCGGCGGGCTCGGCTCGCTGACCGGCTCGGCGGCCGCTGCCGTGATCGTAGGCCTCTCCCAGCAGTACGCGAACTACTACGCCTCCTCAGGGCTCGGCGACATCACCGTCGTGCTGCTCCTCGGGCTCGTCCTGCTCGTCCGGCCGCGGGGCCTCTCCGGGAGCTTCGCCTGATGAAGCGAGCGGCCGCCTTCGTCGTGCCGGCGCTCCTCGTCGTCGGTCTCGCGCTCGTGCCGAAGATCTCGCTGGACATCCCGAAGCTCTTCAACGGTCCGCTCGACTCGCCCGGGACGCTGCAGCTGCTCGGCCTCTGCCTGCTCTTCGCCGGAGTCGCCCTCACCTACGACCTCCTCTTCGGCTTCACCGGGCTGCTCTCGTTCGGGCATGCCCTGTACTTCGCCGTCGGCGTCTACATCGCCGCGATCGCGATCACCAAATGGCACTGGAGCTTCGCGGTCGCCCTCCTGTTCACGGGCGTGGTCGGCTTCCTCCTGCCGCTCCTCGTCGGTGCGGTGACGCTGCGAGTCGGCGGGATCGCCTTCGCGATGGTGACGCTCGCCTTCGCCCAGATCGGTGCGGTGCTCGCGATCAAGAACCCGCACAACCTGACGGGAGGGGAGGAGGGCTTCGGCACCGACTACACGAAGCTCCCGAAGGCGTTCGTTGGTGTGCTCAACACGAAGAACCTCTACTGGCTCGCACTCGGCTACGCCGTGGTCGTCTTCGTCGTCGTCCGCTACGCCGTCAGCTCCTCGCCCGGACGCGTCTGGCAGGCGATCCGCGAGAACGAGCTGCGCGTCCAGGTGCTGGGCCTGCGCCCGCACGCATACAAGCTGATGGCCTTCGTCCTCTCCTCCTTCCTGTGCACGGCCGGCGGCGTCGTCTACCTCCTGCTCGGCACCGGCCCGAATCCCGAGGTGACGACCGCGAACCTGACACTGACCTTCCTGATCATGGTCGTTCTCGGGGGTGCCGGAACGAAGTGGGGGGCCGTCCTCGGCGGGGTGCTCTACACCTACCTGAACAACCGCCTCGGGGCGATCGGGGACTCCTCGACCGTCCAGGGCCTGCCGAAGGTGCTGCGCGTCCCCCTCTCCGAGCCGCTGTTCCTGCTCGGAACCCTGTTCGTCCTCGTCGTCTTCTTCCTGCCCGGTGGGATCGGTGGCATCCTCGGGCGTGTCCGCGGTGCTCCCACGGGGCTGCG
Organism: Gaiellales bacterium; assembly: GCA_038237515.1. GTDB lineage: Bacteria > Actinomycetota > Thermoleophilia > Gaiellales > Gaiellaceae > JBBQDZ01. The sequence goes on along the minus strand of JBBRYP010000029.1, from coordinate 35,932 downwards.
CAGGCTGGAGATGGCGCTGCGCGGAACGAACGGGGCCGCCACGGCGGGCACGCCGGAGCAGCGGACGTGACCGCGGCTCTCGAAGCGCGAAACGGCGGCGTTCGCCTCGCCTACGACGTGCGGGGGAGCGGCGGCGCTCTCCTGCTCGTGCAGGGCCTCGCCTACGCGCGCTGGGGTTGGGAGCCCGTGGTGGATCGCCTGGCGGCCAGTTTCACCGTCGTCCAGTTCGACAACCGCGGCGTGGGGGGAAGTGACGCGCCGCCCGGCCCCTACACGGCTCGTCTGATGGCGGAGGACGCCGTCGCCGTCCTCAACGCCGCCGGCATCGAGCGCGCGCACGTCCTCGGCGCGAGCCTCGGCGGGATGATCGCGCAGGAGATCGCACTCGGCTGGCCCGAACGGGTTGAGCGCCTCGTCCTCGCATGTACGACTGCGGGAGGCCCGCGCGGGTACCCGATGCCCGCCTCGACGCTGCAGCTGATCGGCCGGTCGCTGACGATGGGCCGCGAGGAGGCGCTGCGCCGCTTCACGGAGAACGCTCTGTCGCCCGGATCCCTGCGCGTGCGACCCGAGCTCGTCGAGACGATCGTCGCGCGGCGCCTCGCGAGCCCGCAGAGCATGGCCGCGTGGCAGGCGCAGGCGGCGGCCGGCGCGAGCTTCGACGCGGCGGCTCGCGTCGGCTCGATCGCAGCGCCGACGCTCGTCCTCCAGGGGACAGAGGACGAGGTCGTCGATCCCCGGAACGCGGATCTGCTCGGCGAGCTGATCCCCGCCGCGCGCGTGGTGCTGTTCCCGGGAACCGGCCACGTCTTCTTCTGGGAGGAGCCGGAGCGCTTCGCCCGCGTCGTCACCGAGTTCCTCTCGGGCGGGTCGTGAGCGCCGCCGGCGAGCACACCCTCGGGCGCTGGCTCTTGGACCGGGCGCGCGTCACACCCGGGCGCGTAGCCATCGACTTCCTCGGCCGCTCGATCACCTACGGCGAGCTGGACGAGGCCTCCGAGAGCTTCGCCGCCGTTTTCGCGAGGCGGGGCCTGAAGCGGGGCGACCGGGTCGCGACGCTGACGGCGAACTCGCCCGAGCACGTCGCCGTGTTCTTCGCCTGCGCCAAGCTCGGCCTGACGCTTACGCCCCTCTCGTGGCGGCTCGCCGCTCCTGAGCTCGCCTACCAGCTCGACGACTCGGACCCGTCCCTCATCCTCGTCGACGAGGGGCATGCGGGGCTCGCGGCGGCGGCGGGTCGACCCTTCGAACCTCTCGCGTGGCCAGGTCCGAGGGACAGTCCCTCGGACGCGGCCGGGGTGGACGTGGCCGACTCGGACCCGTTGCTGCTCGTCTACACCTCGGGGACGACCGGCCGGCCGAAAGGCGCGCTCCTCACGCACGCGAACTGCTTCTGGACGAACCTCAGCTTCGACCTCACGACCGGCGTCTCGGGCGACGACGTCGTGCTCGCGCTCCTGCCGCAGTTCCACTGCGGCGGCTGGAACGTCCAGCCGCTGCTCGCGTGGTGGAAGGGCGCGACCGTCGTCCTCGAGCGCGACTTCGACGCCGCGAGGGTCCTCCGCCTGATCGAGGAGAAGGGCGTGACGACGATGATGGGCGTTCCCGCCGTCTACCTCTTCCTCGCCGAGGAACCCGACTTCGCGTCGGCCGACCTCTCGACGCTGCGCCGCGCGGTCGTCGGCGGCGCGCCGATGCCCGAGGCGCTCCTCGCCACCTGGCAGCGGCGCGGCGTCGCGATCGTCCAGGGCTATGGGCTGACGGAGGCGGCGCCGAACGTGCTGTGCCTCCCCGCGGAGGAGGCGGCCCGCAAGGCGGGGTCCGCCGGGAAGCCGTACCCCTACGTCCAGGTTCGCCTCTCTGGCGAGGGCGAACTGCAGGTGCGTGGACCCAACGTCTTCGCCGGCTACTGGCGCGATCCGGAAGCCACTGCCGTCGCCCGCACCGAGGACGGATGGCTGCGGACGGGTGACGTCGCCGAGCGAGACGACGAGGGGTTCTACCGGATTTGCGACCGCCTCAAGGACATGTACATCTCGGGCGGCGAGAACGTCTACCCGGTCGAGGTCGAGAGCGCTCTCCACGAGCATCCGGCGGTCCTCGACGCGGCGGTCGTTGGCGTCGCGGACGAGCGTTGGGGCGAGACGGGCATTGCGTTCGTCGTGCTACGCGAGGACACCGCCGCCGGCGAGGAGCAGTTGCTCGGCCACTGCCGCGAGCGGCTCGCGAGGTACAAGGTGCCGAGGGCGGTCCGGTTCGTGGAGGCTCTGCCGCGATCCTCGATGAACAAGGTGCTGAAGAAGGAGCTGGCCGAGGCGCTCGCGCAGGAGGTCGGCGTGTGACCGAGGTTGCCCCCGCACCCACCGGAGTGGACGGTCGCGCGCTCTCCCGGCGCGGTGCCGCGACGCGGCGACGGCTGCTCGAGGCGGCCGAGAAGGTCTTCAGCGAGCGCGGGTATCCGGACGCCTCGATCGTCAAGATCACGGAGGCCGCGGGCGTAGCCCAGGGAACCTTCTACCTCTACTTCGCGAGCAAGCAGGAGATCTTCGAGGAGCTCGTGATCGACCTGAACCGGCGCGTCCGGCGGGCGCTGAGCCAGGAGGCGTGCAAGGGAGCGACGCGGGCCGAGGCCGAGGAGCTCGGCTTTCGCGCCTACTTCCGCTTCACGGCCGAGCACCCCGCGCTCTACCGTGTCCTGCGGCAGGCCGAGTTCGTCTCGCCCGAGATCCTGCGCGGCCACTACGAACGCTTCCTCGACGGCTACGTCGGAGGTCTGCGGGAGGGGATGGAGCGCGGGGAGGTCGCCGAGACCGACCCGGAGATCCTCGCGTGGGTGCTGATGGGGATCGGCGAGCTCGTCGGCATGCGCTGGGTGCTCTGGGGTGACGGCGGAGAGGTACCCGACGAGATGTTCGACGTGCTCGCCGAGCTCATCCGACGGCTGCTCGGCGTGACGGAGCGGGCATGACGAGCCGCGTCGGCATCGCCGCCACCGCCTCCTACCTTCCCGAGCGGTGGCTGACCGCCGCCGAGATCTCGGAGCGCAGCGGCATCCCCGAGCAGGTCCTCGTCGACAAGTTCGGGATCCGGGGGAAGCACATCGCGGCCCCCGACGAGCACGTGAGCGATCTCGCCGTCGCGGCCGGCGGGAGCCTGCTCGAGGAGCACGAGATCGATCCCGGAACCATCGACGTCGTCATGTACTTCGGCTCCATGTGGAAGGACTACGCCGTCTGGCAGGCCGCCCCATGGATCGCCCACCGGCTCGGCTGCCGCAACGCCTACGCGATCGAGTACGACAACGTCTCGTGCGGCACCCCCGTGGCCCTTCGCCTCGCCCGCGACGTCCTCGTCGCCGAGCCCGATACGCGGACGGTGCTGGCGGTCGCCGCCTGCCGCGAGTCGTATCTCCTCGACTACGGCAACGAGCGCTCGCGCTTCATGTTCAACTTCGGCGACGGCGCAACCGCAGCACTCCTCGTGAAGGACGCGCCCGCGAACGAGCTGCTCGGATCGCACGGCCTGACCGACGGCTCCCTCTCGCTGCAGGTGAAGGTCGCCGCCGGCGGCAGCGTCTCCCCGGCCGGCGGCTACCGCTTCCTCGACGTCGTCGATCCACCGGCGATGAAGGAGCGGCTCGACCTCGTCAGCCTGCCGAACTTCGTGGCAGCGGCGCAGGGCGCGCTCGCCCGTTCAGATTCCGTGCTCCAGGACGTCTCGTTCGTGTGCACCATCCACATGAAGCGGTCCATGCACGACGCTCTCCTCGAGTCGCTCGGCCTGGATCCCGGCCGCACCATCTACCTCGACGACACCGGCCACATGAGCGGGGTCGACCCGCTGCTCGCGCTCGATCGAGCCGTGCGTGCCGGCTCGGTCGCGGACGGCGACCTCGTGCTCCTGCTCGCCGCCGGTACCGGCTACACGTGGGCGGCATCGGTCGTACGCTGGGGACCGGTCGGATGAGTACGCCCCTCGAGGACCTTCAGTACGGGCTCGACCTGGGTGCGCTCGACCCGGTCTCGCTCGGCGCCGCACTCGCCGAGGCGGGGACGTGGCTGGCGCTGCGGCCGGAGCGGGTTCTTTCGGCGGCCGCGGGCGTCGCCGTCGACGAGGCTCGGGTCGCGCTCGACGCCGGCCGGCGACTGCTCGGGTCGAACGGCGAGCCGCCCGAGAAGCCCGCCCGCGGCGACCGCCGCTTCTCCGACCGAGCGTGGAGCGAGAACCCGTTCCTCGTCGGCCTGCTCGGGAGCTACCTCGCCGGCTCGCGCGGCGCTCGACGCCTGCTCGACGCCGCCGACCTGCCTCCGGCGACGAAGCGCAAGGCGGAGTTCGCACTCGAGCTGCTTCTGGATGCCGCCGCTCCCTCGAATCTGCCGTGGCTGAACCCCGCCGTCGTCAAGGAGGCGATCGACACGGGCGGCCTCAGCATGGCGAGAGGCTTCGGCAACTTCCTGCGGGACGTGACGGAGAACGGCGGCATGCCCCGTCAGATCGACCGGGACGCCTTCGAGGTCGGCCGCAACCTGGCGATGACGCCGGGTCGGGTCGTGCTGCGAAACGACCTGATGGAGCTGATCGCCTACGAGCCGCAGACCGAGCAGGTCTTCGCGCAGCCCTTCGTCTTCAGTCCTCCGTGGATCAACAAGTACTACGTCATGGATCTGGCGCCGGGCCGCTCGTTCATCGAGTTTGCGGTGCGGCAGGGCTTCACCGTGTTCGCGATCAGCTATCGCAACCCTGACGCGACGCTCGCCTCGCTCCGGCTCGACGACTACCTGCGCCGGGGGCTCCTGGCCGCGCTCGACCGCGCGGCGGAGCTGACGGGATCGGCGCAGGTGAACGTCCTCTCGGTCTGCCTCGGAGGGACGCTGACGATGATGGCGCTCGGCGCGCTCGCCTCTCGGGCCGAGGGAGGCCGTGTCGGTTGGGCGACGCTCACCAACACGCTCGTCCACTTCGGCGATCCGGGAGTCCTCGGCGCCTTCACCGACGAGCGGACGATCGAGCGTCTCGAGCGGCAGATCCGCCGCCGAGGCTACCTCGAGGCCTCGCAGATGGCAGGCACCTTCACGTGGCTACGAGGCAACGACCTAGTCTGGAACTACGTGGTCTCCGGCTGGTACATGGGCAAAGAGCCGCCCGCATTCGACATCCTCGCCTGGAATGCCGACTCGACCCGGATGCCGGCGGAGATGCACGCGCAGTACCTGCGCACGTGCTACCTGGAGAACCGGCTCGTCCGGCCGGGGGCCTTCGAGATCGACGGGTCGCCGGTCGACCTCTCGAAGGTCGACACGCCCCTCTACGTCCTCTCGGCGCAGAACGACCACATCGCGCCGTGGAGCTCGGTCTACCGCGTGACCCAGCTCGTCGGCGGCGAGGCGCGGCACGTGCTGACCTCCGGCGGGCACATCGCCGGGATGGTCAATCCTCCCGGCGACCCGAAGGCGAGCTACCGCGTGAACGGGGCGACCCCGGCCGACCCCGGCGAATGGCTCGCCGGCGCCGAGCGCGTCCACGGAAGCTGGTGGGAGGACTGGGCCGCCTGGGCCTCCGCCCGCTCGGGCGAGCGCGTGAGCCCGCCGGAGCTTCCGGACGGCGAGCCGGCACCAGGGAGGTACGTCCGCGGATGAGCCTCGTCGAGCAGGGACGCGAGCTCGGGCCCTCCGACTGGGTCGAGATCTCGCAGGAGCGGATCGACGGCTTCGCCGGCTCGACCGGGGACAACCAGTGGATCCACGTCGACCCCGAGCGCGCGGCGTCCGGCCCGTTCGGGACGACCGTCGCCCATGGGTTCCTGACCCTCTCGGTGCTGCCCGAGCTCTGGTTCCAGCTCGCGGGCGACGCCGGCTACCGGCTGACGGTCAACTACGGCGTCGACCGAGTGCGCTTTCCCGCACCCGTTCCCTCGGGCTCGCGCGTGCGTGCGAGCTTCCGGATCGAGAACGTCGAGGAGGTCGCCGGCGGCGACCAGGCGCGGATCGACGCGACCGTCGAGCGGGAAGGCTCCGAGAAGCCTGTGTGCGTCGCCCAGCTCGTCTTCCGCTTCCTGCGGTGAGGGCCGCGCTCGTCACGGGCGCGCGCGGCGGGATCGGGCGTGCGATTGTCGCGCGGCTCGAAGCCGACGGCGTCGCCGTCCACGGCGTCGACGTCGAAGACGGCGACCTCGCGACGCGCGAGGGGAACCGGGCGGTCGTCGAAGCCGCGATCGAGCGCTTCGGCCGGCTCGACGCGGTGATCGCGAACGCAGGCCTCCAGCACGTCGCGCCGGTGGCGCAGTTTCCGGAGGATCGGTGGGACGAGCTGATCGCGGTGCTCCTGACGAGCCCATTCCTGCTGGCGCGCTATGCGTGGGAGGCGCTGGCGGAGAGCGGCGACGGGCGCTTCGTGGGGATCGCGTCCGCGCACGCGCTCGTCGCTTCCCCCTTCAAGTCCGCGTACGTGGCGGCGAAGCACGGCCTGCTCGGCCTCGTGAAGGGCCTTGCGCTCGAGGGCGCCGCGCGCGGGATCCTCGCGACCGCGGTCTGTCCCGGCTTCGTCCGGACGCCGCTCGTGGAGGTGCAGATCGCAGCGCAGGCGCAGGCGCACGGCCTGCCGGAAGAGCGGGTCCTGGATGAAGTCATCCTCGCGCCCCACGCGGTCAAGCGGCTGCTCGAGCCGGAGGAGGTCGCGGAGGCGGTCGCCTTCCTCGTCGGCCCCGGCGGCCGCGCGTTCACCGGGGTGCCGTTCACGATGGATCTGGGGTGGACCGCCCGGTAGAAAGCAGCTGCGCATTCCGCGCGCGGCGAATTAGGTCGCTTCGCTTGCCGGGGGGCTCTCTCGCCCCGAGACCCTCGGCGGCGTTGCGGCTGTTGGAGTTGTCGCTGCGGCTTCGCCTCCGCTCCAAGGGGAACCGGGTTCCCCCTTCGCCCTCTCCAGGCACGTGCACTCGCCTGCCGGCTCGTGCATGCCAACGGGGTCTCCATCACCGCCGAAAACGGCTCTTCGTGTACTCGCGTGGGTAGCTGCGTAGGTTGATGCGGTGGGACGGCTGGTGGGGTAGCCACGCGCGATCCGCCGTCCTCGTAGGCTCGGTTGCTCGACCAAGAGTCAATCGAGGAAGGAGCGGCGGATGCGCGTGATGACGCTATTGAAGCGGCTGCTGCGTCTGGAGGGCGTGCGCGTTGTGGCGGTCGAGTCGACGGGGGAGTGGGGTGAGGAGCGGCTGCTGGTCGAGCTGGCGCGGCCGGCTCGAGGGTGGCTTCGGTGTCCGCGCTGCGGTTTCCGGACGCGGGCGAGCTACGACGGCTCGATCCGGACGCTGCGCCACCTCGATGTGCTGCGCACGCCCTGCCTGTTGCGGCTGGAGGTGCGCCGGCTCGCCTGCCCCGACTGCGGTGTCGTCAGCGAGGAGCTGCCGTTCGCGCGGTCTGGGAGCCGCTTCACGCGCGCCTTCGAGGACAGCTGCGTCTGGCCGGCGCGGGACGCGCCGAAGACGGTCGTGGCGCGGCTGCTGCGGATCGACTGGGCGACGGTCGGCAGGATGATCGAACGCGTCGTCGCTGAGGCCGCGGCGGCGAGTGGCGAGCAGTGGCTGGCGGGGCTGAGCCGGATCGGGATCGACGAGGTCTCCTACCGCAAGGGCCGCCGCTACCTGCTCTGGGTCGTCTGCCACGACACGGGCCGGATCGTCTGGGCGCAGCCCGGCCGCAGCCGCGCCGTCCTGCACAGCTTCTTCGACGAGCTCGGCGAGGAGCGCTGCAAGCTGCTGGAAGCGGTCTCGGCCGACCTTGCTCCTGCCTGGCAGCAGGTGATCCGGGAGCGGGCGCCGAACGCGCTCGTCTGCGCCGACCCCTTCCACGTGATCAAGCTCGCCGGCGAAGCGCTCGACACGCTCCGCCGCCAGGACTGGCAGCGGCTGAGAAAGCAGGACCCGCGCCGTGCTGTCTGGCTGAAGGGCACCCGCTTCGTGCTCCGCCAGCGCGCCGACACACTCACCGAGGGACAGCGCGGCCTGATCGAGGAGCTCGCCCAGACGAACGAGCGCGTCTACCGTGGCTGGCTGCTCTGCGACCAGCTGCGCGCCGTCTTCGACGGCGACCAGGCGGCGCCGCTGCTCGAGCAATGACTACCGGCTGCAGCTTGCTCGTTCCCTTCGTCAGGCTCGCCCGCACGCTCAGCGAGCACCGCGACGGCATCGTCAACGCAATCCGGCTCGGCCTTTCCAACGCCCGCCTGGAAGCGATGAACTCGACCGTGCGCCTGATCTCCCACCGCTCCAGAGGCTTCCGCCGCCTCGACTCGCTGCTCGCCCTCATCCGACTCGTCTGCGGCCGCGTCCCGATCGAGCTACCCACGTGAATGCCGGAAGAGCCGAAAAACGCCGCTTTCCCGACGGCCGAAGCGGGCGGCTTTCCGGACCGCAACGAGCCCGACCCCGGCGCAACGAGTCCGACTGGGGGGCGGCGAGGGGGAGGAAAGCGCGGGGCGAGGAAAGTGAAGGGCGCGAATTGAGGCGCTGCGCTTTCGGGGGGGCTTTCGCCCCCCGAGACCCCCCGGCGGCGTTGCGGATGTTGGAGTTATCGCTGCGGCTTCGCCTCCGCTCCAAGGGGGGAACGGAGTTCCCCCCTTCGCCCCCTCCGGGCACGTGCAACTCGCCTACCGGCTCGTGCATACCAACAGCCCTCCAAGAACGCCGAGGAGGTTCTCTGGGCACAGACGCTGTCCATCACCCGCAAAGCCGCCCGCCCGCAGACCGCGACGGCTGCTTGAGCAGGAACGGGCGTCCGTAGAATCGGGAGATGGAGCCGCTCTACAGGCCGCAGGGTGTGGAGGAGCGTTGGCAGGGCACGTGGGAGGACGAGGGCCTCTACGCCGCCCACGCCGACGATGCGCGGGAGACGTTCGTGATCTGCCTGCCGCCGCCGAACGTGACCGATCGGCTGCACATGGGCCACGCGCTGAACGCGTCCTGCCAGGACGTGCTCATCCGCTGGCACAGGATGCGCGGCTTCAACGCACTGTGGCAGCCCGGCTACGACCATGCCTCCATCGCGCTCCAGGCGGTGATGGTCCGGCGCCTCGCGGCCGAGGGGCTGACGCGCCAGGACCTGGGGCGCGACGCCTTCGTCGAGCGCTGCTTCGCGTTCATCCGCGACTACGGCGGCCAGATCATGGGCCAGCTGCGCTCCCTCGGCGCCTCGCTCGACTACCGGCGCCACCGCTTCACGATGGACGAGGGGTACACGCGGGCGGTGATGCGCTTCTTCGTCCACCTCGCCGAGAAGGGCTACGTCTACCGCGGCACGCGGATCGTCAACTGGTGCCCGGGTTGCGCGAGCACCGTGTCGGACCTCGAGGTCGACCACATCGAGGTCGACGACACGCTGAACTGGATCCGTTACCCGCTCGCCGACGGTTCTGGCCACGTCACGATCGCCACAGTGCGTCCGCCGACGATGCTCGGCGACGTTGCCGTGGCGGTGCACCCGGCGGACGAGCGGTATCGCGACCTCGTCGGCCGCGAGGTGATCGTGCCCGTCGCCGGCAGGCGGGTGCCGGTCATCGCGGACGAGCGCGTCGAGCGCGGCTTCGGGACCGGGGCGCTCAAGGTGACGCCCGGGCACGACCCGCTCGACTGGGAGCTCGGGCGCACGCACGGCCTACCGGAGCCGATGGTGATAGGTCTCGACGGTCGGATGACCGACGAGGCGGGCGAGTTCACAGGGATGACCCAGTCCGACGCCGAGGAGCTGATCCTGGCGCGGCTGAAGGAGCAGGGGCTGCTCGAGAAGCGAGAGCACTACCGTCATGCGGTCGGGCACTGCAACCGGTCGGGCGATCGGATCGAGCCGCTCGTGCTCCTCCAGTGGTGGTGCGAGATGGAGGAGCTCGTGCAGCCGGCGATAGCCGCGCTTCGAGACGGGCGTGTCCGCTCGAAGCCAGGGCAGCAGACGAACGTGATGCTGTCCTACCTCGAGAACATCCGGCCCTGGTGCGTCTCGCGTCAGCTCTGGTGGGGGCACCGGATCCCTGTCTGGTACTGCCCGAACGGCCACGAGACGATCGCCGAGAGAGCGCCGAGCGCCTGTGCGAGCTGCGGCAACGGCGAGCTGCGGCAGGACGAGGATGTCCTCGACACCTGGTTCTCCTCGGCGCTCTGGCCCTTTGCGACCCTCGGCTGGCCGGACCCGACTCCCGACCTCGACCGGTTCTACCCCGGCGACGTTTGCTCCACGGGGCGCGACATCAACTTCCTCTGGGTCTCGCGGATGATCTGGGCGGGGCTCGAGCTGATGGGCGACATTCCGTTCAGCGCCGTCAACTACCACGCGATGATCCTCGCTCCCGACGGTCGACGGATGTCCAAGAGCCTCGGAACCGGCATCGACCCGACCACGCTGATCGACGAGCATGGCGCCGACGCGACGCGCTACGGCCTCCTCAAAATGTCGTCCTCGCAGGACGTGCGCTTCTCCGTGGGCGCGATCGAGGAGGGCCGCAAGCTTGCGAACAAGCTGTGGAACGTGAGCCGGCTCCTGCTCTCGGACGCCGACCCGGGCATCGAGGCTCGTCCGGCCGCCGTCGAGGAACGCTGGATCCTCGCCCGCCTCGACCGCGTGCAAGCGGAGGTCGAGGATCACTTCGCCGCCTTCGACTTCGCGCACGCCGCTCAGGCGCTCTACCACCTCACTTTCGGGGACTTCTGCAGCTGGTACGCCGAGTCGATCAAGCCGCGCCTCGCGGCCGGCGATGCGCAGGCGCGAGCGACGGCGCTTGCTGCTCTGGAGCGGCTGCTCGCGCTCCTGCACCCCGTCATGCCGCACGTCACGGAGGAGATCTGGAGTCACCTGCCAGACCGGCAAACCCGGCTCATCGTAGCCCTGTGGCCGCAGCCCGACGGCCGCTTCGCCGAAGCTGAGGCGGCGCTCGACCGCGTGCACGAGGCGGCCGCGATCTTCCGCCGCAGCGGGGTCCTGCCGGCCCTCGACAGAGACGAGAAGCGCATCTTCGACGCCGTCGTCCGCCCCGAGCGCCAGCGGGCGAACGGGAACGTGGAGGCGGAGCGCGGGCGGCTGCGCGAGGAGATCGCTCGCGGTGAGCGGATGCTCGCGAACGATCGCTTCGTTCGGAACGCGCCGGCGGAGGTGGTCAATGCAGAGCGGACGAAGCTCGAGCGGTATCGAAGCGAGCTCGATGCGATCGGAGGCTAGGCACACCGCCTGGCTCGAGTCGCTCTCGCCCTGGCCGCGCGACGGCTTCGGCCTCGAGCGGATGCGGGTGCTGCTCCGCGCCCTCGGCGACCCGCAACTCGCCTACGAGGCGATCCACGTCGTCGGTACGAACGGCAAGTCGACAACCGCTCGGATGATCGAGGCTCTGCTCGTTGCCGAGCGCATCGAGGTCGGCACCTACCTCTCGCCGCACGTCTCCGGCTGGAGCGAGCGGATCCGGGTCGGCGGCGAGGAGACCGACTTCGAGCGGGCGATCGGGCGGGTGCGCGAGGACGCTGAGCGGCTCGGCACGACGCAGTTCGAGACGATCACCGCCGCGGCGCTGCTGGAGTTCGCCGCAGAGGGCGTGGCCGCCGCCGTCGTGGAGGCGGGCCTCGGCGGCCGCCACGACGCGACGAATGTGCTCCGCAGCCGCGTTGCAGTACTGACGAACGTCGCGCGCGAGCACACCGAGGTGCTCGGCGAGACGCGCGAGGCGATCGCGCGCGAGAAGCTCGCCGTCGCGCAGCCGGGCTCGGCCATCGTGCTTGGCGAGGCGGAGTGGGAGTCGATCGCGCGGGAGCATCAGCCGAGCTCGATAGTAGTTGCCTCATCGGACAACACAGCCGTTGCCCACGCTGCCGCTCAGGCGTTCCTCGAGCGCCCAGTCGACCCGACGCCGGCGCGCGGTGTCGCGCTGCCCGGCCGTCTCGAGCTGCGTGAGGGCGAGGTGCGCGACGGCGCGCACACCGTCGAGGCCTTGCGGCACATCGAGCCGCACCTGCCGCCGCTCGGATCGATCGTCGCTTCGATCCTCGAGGACAAGGACATCGACGGCCTGCTCCGAGCACTTGCGCCGCACGCCGAGGTGTTCGTCGCGACCCGGTCCTCGAACCTCCGCGCACTCGAAGCGGAAGAGCTGGCAGAACGAGCGCGGGTCTATTTCGCCTACGTCGAGGCGATCCCCGACCCCGTAGCCGCGCTCGCGCGCGCGCACGAGCTGCGGTCCCCGGTCCTCGTGACCGGCTCGCTGTACCTTCTCGCGGACCTGTCGGCACGGGAGGAAGAACGCGTACGATGCAGAACCTTGGTGAGCGGCTGAGCGTCTTCGCGTTTGCCGCACTCGTTGTCGTGACGTTCGTGGGACTCGCTTTCGCCGCCGGCTACATGATCGGAAAGCTGCTGCTATGACCGCAACGGTCTTGACGCTTCTCGCGGCCACCAAGGACAAGGGTCTGTTCGACGGCGTCCACAGGTTCTTCCACTCCTCCACGTGGCGGCTGATCTGGACGCTCGGGGCATTCTTCCTCGTCATCTTCTGGCTCGCGACCGCCTTCTGGGTCTTCAAGGACGCCAGACGGCGCATCGAGGATCCGTGGCTCGTCGCGATGGCGACCATTCTCGGGCTGGTGCCACCCTTCGTCGGGCCGCTCGTGTACATGCTCTTCCGGCCGCCCGAATACCTCGAGGACGTTCGGGAGCGCGAGCTCGAGATCAAGGCGATGGAGGAGCGGCTCTCGCAGCGCGACCTCCACTGCCCGGTCTGCCGTGCGGAGGTCGACCAGTCGTTCCTCGTCTGCCCTGTCTGCACGACAAAGCTGAAGCAGGCATGCGCCGGGTGCAAGGCGCCGCTCGACGCGCTCTGGCAGGTGTGCCCGTACTGCGAGACGTCGATCGAGCGCCCCTCGCCACTGGCCTTCGACGCCTTCGAGCCGCCGCGGCGACGCAGGCTGCGCCGGGCGCGGGCCGAGGCGGAGCTCGAGGCGCCCGCGGCAGAGCTGACCTCCGAGACCGAGACGCCGCTCTAGACTCCGCCGCCGTGGCCGCGGAGCGCACCCTCGTCCTCGTCAAGCCGGACGCCGTGCGGCGGTTCCTCGCGGGCGAGATCGTCGGCCGCTTCGAGCGCCGCGGCCTCGTCCTCCGCGAGGCCCGCCTGCTCCAGGTCGACCGGGCGCTCGCCGAGCGCCACTACGACGAGCATCGCGCGAAGCCGTTCTTCGGCGAGCTCGTCGAGTTCATCACCTCAGCTCCCACGCTCGCGGTCGTGCTCGAGGGTGAGGGAGCAATCGCAGTCGCCCGCACGACGATGGGTACCACGAACCCCGCGGGCGCGGCGCCCGGCACGATCCGCGGCGACCTGGCGCTGAGCATGCCCGACAACCTGGTGCACGGCTCCGACTCGCCCGAGTCGGCGGCCCGCGAGATCGCGCTGTGGTTCCCGGATGGCTCCGGCTGACCCGCGCGCCGACGCGGTCGAGAACCGCCGGGTCTGGACCGAGTCGAACGCAACCTACACCGGCGCACGCGCACCCGCGAAGTGGGCGCAGGAGGAGATTCGGTGGGGCATCTGGGGCATCGCGGAGAGCGAGATCGGGATTCTCGGCGACGTTGCGGGGCTGGACGTGGTCGAGCTCGGATGCGGCACGGCGTACTTCTCCGCCTGGCTCGCGCGCCGCGGCGCGCGGCCCGTCGGCGTCGACGTCACGCCGGCCCAGCTCGAGAGTGCGCGGACGTGCATGCGCCAGACGGGCCTCGAGTTCCCGCTCGTGGAGGCGGACGCGGGCGAGACGGGACTCGCGGGAGCGAGCTACGACCTCGCGCTCTCCGAGTACGGCGCCTCGATCTGGGTCGACCCGTACCGCTGGGTGCCCGAGGCGGCGCGGCTGCTGCGGCCCGGCGGGCGCCTTGTCTTCCTGCGCAACTCGACCCTGGTGATCCTCTGTTCCCCCGACGAGGAGGCTCCCGCGCAGGAGTGCCTTCAGCGGCCGCAGTTCGGGATGCACCGATTCGAGTGGCGCGAGGGAGGAGTCGAGTTCCACCTGGGCCACGGCGAGTGGATCAGGCTGCTCCGGGAGACCGGCTTCGAGATCGAGGCGCTGCACGAGCTCCAGGCGCCGCCGGAGGCACGGGACCATCCGTACTACGACTACGTGAAGGCGGAGTGGGCGCAACGCTGGCCCGCGGAGGAGATCTGGGAGGCGCGGAAGCGGACGTGAACGACGGCATCTGGGACGAGGGGCCGTCGCAGGCGATCGGCGGCACGATCTGGGACGAGCCGGCTCAATGGAAGCTTCTGGGGACGCCGGAAGGCTGCCCGATCTGCGCGCGCGGCCGGCCCCTGGGGGTGCTGGTGGAGCGTCCGGCGAGCTGGATCACCTCCGGCGACCGTGTTCCGATCGAGGGCTATGTGTGCGTCGTCGCCCGCAAACACGTCCTGGAGCCGTTCGAGCTCCCGGCGGAGGATCGAGCTGCGTTCTGGGAGGACGTGTGCTTCGCCGGGGAGCGGCTCGCGCGGCTTCTTCGTCCGATCAAGCTCAACTACGAGATCCACGGAAACTCACTGCCGCATCTCCACGCGTACGCCTACCCTCGACGGCGCGGCGACCGCTTCGTCGGCGGCCCGATCGACACCCGCCTCGAACCTGTCGCGCAGTCACCGACCGAGGTCGAGCGGCTGCGGGCCGCGCTCGAGTGAGCGCACCGCCGGCGCCGCCGCTCCTCCTCGCCTCCACCTCGCCACAGCGGCGCGCGATCCTCGAGCAGCTCGGCGTTCCGTTCGAGCGCGTCGCGCCTCGGTACGAGGAGCATGGCGGCGACCCGGTCGAGCATGCGGCGGGGAAGGCGCGCTCGGTAGACGGGGGCCAGCGTCCGGTGCTGGGTGTGGACACGATTGTCGTGTGCGACGGCCAGGCCCTCGGCAAGGCCGACGGATCGGCCGAAGCGGAGGAGATGCTCGAGCGGCTGTCGGGCCGAACCCACCAAGTGGTCTCTGGCCTGTGCCTGCGGACGCCGTCGTGGGAGGAGCTCGAGCGGGCGGTGACGCGCGTAACCTTCCGGCCGCTGACGCCGCGCGACCTCGCCGGCTACCTCGCGAGTGCCGAGTGGGAGGGGCGGGCAGGCGCCTACGCCATCCAGGGCCGCGGCGCCGCCCTGGTCGAGCGCATCGACGGGGACTACCTGAACGTCGTCGGCCTGCCGGCGGCGCTGCTCGTTCGGCTGCTCGCGCAACGCTTCCCCGGCGTCTACGGATTCGGCTAGCGCGGCGCGGTCCCTCTGATTCCTAGGCTCGAACTCGCAGCACGGCGCGCCGATTCGCCACGTAGTTCGGCGCCGCCATGAACCAGTGGTCGCCGCCGGAACGGCAGGTCTTGCACCAGACGACCGTCGTGTACCGCCCTGTCCGCGCGGAGACCGGAACGCGGAAGACCAGCTGGCCGCCGCCGTTCGGGTCGCCGGTCGCGCACGTGCCGAGGAGACGCAGCCGCGGATCGCGCGGCGGCGGTCCCGAATCCGGCTCGATCAGCCCGGAGTACGGCACCCGGAAGAGCCGCGGCACGTCCGCGAGGCGCACGAGGTAGAGGACGACCGCCCCCTTCGTCTCGCCGACGTAGCCGCAGTCGATCCGAACCCGATCGCCACGCCGCGCGTCCGCCCGCTCGAATACGGGTGCGACCGCCGCCGCGGCCGCTCCCGCCTCGACCAGAGCCGCGAGCCCGATGAGGAGGGCCGCCAGACGCCTCACGCCCGAATTCTACCGCCTTAGCAGGATTTTCCACAGGCGGCGGGTAGACTCGCTCTTCGTGGGCATCTTCAGCTCGCTGACGGGTTTCGGCGGCCGCGACATGGCGGTCGACCTCGGGACCGCCAACACCCTCGTCTACGTCCGGGGCCGCGGGATCGTCCTCTCCGAGCCGTCGGTCGTCGCGATCGACCAGCGCACGGGGGACGTGCACGCGGTCGGGGTCGAGGCGAAACGGATGCTCGGCCGAACCCCGGGAACCATCTCCGCGATCCGGCCGCTGAAGGACGGGGTGATCGCCGACTTCGACGTCACCGAGCAGATGCTCCGCCACTTCATCCAGAAAGTGCACCAGCACCGGTTCGCGCACCCCCGCGTCGTCGTCTGCGTGCCCTCGGGCGTGACCGGAGTCGAGCGGCGTGCCGTCGAGGAGGCGACGCTGAACGCGGGTGCCCGCCAGGCCTACCTGATCGAGGAGCCGATGGCGGCGGCGATCGGCGCGGGACTGCCGGTGGCGGAGCCGACGGGAAACATGATCGTCGACATCGGCGGCGGCACGACCGAGGTCGCCGTCATCTCGCTCGGCGGGATCGTCGTCAGCCAGAGTCTCCGCGTCGGCGGGGACGAGATGGACGAGGCGATCGTGAACCACGTCAAGCGCGAGTACAAGCTCCTGATCGGGACGCAGACCGCGGAGGAGATCAAGCTCGAGATCGGCTCCGCCTACGGCATGCGCGAGGAGGTTCAGGCGGAGGTGCGCGGCCGGGACATGCTGACGGGGCTCCCGAAGACGGTCATCCTCACCTCCGACGAGGTGCGCAACGCCCTCGAGGAGCCGGTGAGCCAGATCGTGGACGCGATCAAGTCCACCCTCGACAAGACCCCGCCGGAGCTCGCGGCCGACATCATGGATCGCGGGATCGTCCTCGCGGGCGGCGGCGCGCTCCTGCACGGGCTCGACGAGCGCCTGCGCCACGAGACGCACATGCCGATGCATCTCGCGGAGTCTCCGCTCACCTGCGTCGCCGTCGGCTCCGGGCGCAGCCTCGAAGAGTTCGAGGCGATCCATCGGAGCGCCAAGGCGCGAGCGCGCGGACGCAACCACCGGCATTAGGGGCCTGTCCAAAAAGTGAACCAGGGCGCCTGACAGGGGTCACGCGCCTCGAGGCGGTGTCCTCGTCGCGCAGATATGCCTGCATATCGACGCTCCCTGCGTCCTTGCCTCGAGACGCGTGCCGCGTGTCATCCACCGTGGCCACTTTCCGGACAGGCCCTTAGCCGGACGTACTCGCAGCGCTCCGGGGCCGGGCGCTAGACGCCTCCGTGGTTCGCGGCGGCTCCGCCCGACGGAGCCGCCGCTGCCTCTTGTGCGTGGGAGCCGGCGGACGAGGCCGCTACACTGAACCGCTCCGTGCCTCGCAACCGCTCCGCCAGGTTGGCGGTCCTGGGGTCGGTCTCGCGGCCGCCCTCCGCGCCATCTCCCTCCCGCCTGACCCCCGCCCTCCGGCGGCGCGCTATCGCATGCGCGCTCGTCGTCGCGTCGCTCCTGCTGCTCACCGTGTACTTCCGCGAGTCCTCGGGCGGCGGCCTGCACGGCGTCCAGAGCACGGGCGCGAGCATCCTGCGCCCGTTCGAGGTGGGCGCCGAGCGGATCGCGCGGCCCTTTCGTGACGCCACGCATTGGGTGAGGGGCCTGACGAGCGCGAAATCCGACGCGAGGCGCTACCGCCGCGAGCTCGACGAGCTTCGCAAGCAGGAGATCCAGAACAAGACGCTCCTCGAGGCGAACGCGTACCTGAAGGCGGTCCTGCGCTACGAGCAGGGGCCGAGCTTCCCCGCCGACTTCCGGCCCGTGAACGCGGCCGTGATCGTCCGGGCGCCGAGCGACTTCGAGCAGCAGGTCGTCGTCGCGGCGGGCTCCGACTCGGGCATCCGGATTCACGATCCGGTAGTCACGCCCGACGGGCTCGCCGGCGAGGTGACGAAGGTCGCGCGGAGCGTCGCGCAGGTGACGCTCGTGACCGACTCGAACGGCGCCGTCTCCGCGCTCGACCTGCGCACCCACGCCGACGGGCTAATCCGGCACGGCCAGGGCGGCCAGACACTCGTGCTCGACCGGGTCTCGAAGGACCAGGTGGTGAGCCGTGGCGACGTGATCATCACCGCCGGCTGGCGCTCCGGCGACCTGAGCTCGATCTACCCGAAGGGCATTCCGGTGGGCGTCGCCACGAGCGTCGGTCAGACCGACACGGACATCTTCAAGCAGGTGCAGGTGGAGCCTTTCGTGAAGTTCTCCAATCTCGAGTCCGTGATCGTGCTCGTCAGGCGGGGTGGGGGGAAGAGGCCACGATGAGCACCGCTCGCGCACTCGACGTGGCGAAGAGCACGGTGCTGCTCTTTGCAGCAGCGATCGTCCAGGTGTCGATCTTCTCGGGCATCGGCCTGCTCGGCGGGTCGCCCGACGTCCTCCTCGTGACGCTCGTCTGCGTGGCGCTCTTCCGCGGCTCGATCAACGGGGCGCTGGCGGGCTTCGCAGCCGGGCTCGTCGTCGATACCGCGAACCTCGGGACTCTCGGCATGACCTCGCTCCTGCTCACCCTGCTCGGGTACTGGATCGGGCGGTACGGCGAGACGACGGGCCGCGACCGCCTGCACGCCCCCTTTGTGTCGATCGCGATTGCGACCGCGCTCTACGCGTTGGGGACGCTCGCGCTGCACTTCCTGCTCGGCGAGCCCGCCCCCGCGAAGCGGGTGCTCGTCGAAGGTCTCTTCCCGGCCATCCTCCTGAACCTCGTCCTCACGGTGCCGATCTACGCGCTCGTCCGCCGCGCTGTGCGGAGCGAGCCGGCCCGGCTCGAGCGCGCGCAGGACGTGCGGCTGCTTGGCTAGCACCGGGCTGCGGGGCCATCCCGATCGGTTCCTCCCGCCGGATCCGCGGGTCGAGGAGCCATACCGATTCACGCCGCAGCGGGGGCTGCGGGTCGCGGTCCTCGGCGTGCTCGCGCTCGGGATCTTCGCCGTCCTCTTCCTGCGGCTCTGGGCGCTCCAGGTGCTCGCCGGGACACGGTACCTGCATCAGGCGCAGAACAACCAGCTGCGAAGCGTCCCGCTGGAGGCGCCGCGCGGCCCGATTCTCGACCGCAACGGGCGCATCCTCGTCACGAACGTCGCCGGCACCAAGGCACTCCTCTGGCCGAACGACATGCCGAAGCAGCGGGGCCGCGACACGGAGGTCAGGCGCCTCGCCGCCATTCTCCGCATCCCGCGCGGCGAGATCCTCGCGAAGATCAAGGAGCACGCACAGGACCCGCTGACGCCGATCACTCTGCAGGTCGCGGTCCACAAGGAGCAGGTCGACTACATCCTCGAGCACGGCGACGAGTTCCGCGGGGTGAAGATCGTCCAGACCTACCTGCGCCGCTACAAGTCCGAGGCGCTCGCCTCCCAACTCCTCGGCTACGACGGGCGGATCTCTCCCGTTCAGCTCAAAGACCTCCGGAAGCAGGGGTACAAGCCCGACGACGTGATCGGGCAGGCGGGCGTGGAGGCGACCTACGACCAGTCGATCCGCGGGAAGACCGGGATCCAGGTGCTGAGCGTCGACTCGCTCGGCCGCCCGCGCGGGGGCTTCATCAAGCGCCAGGACGCGCAGCCCGGTTACGCGCTCCGGCTGACGATCGACATCTCGCTCCAGCGCGCCGCGGAGCGGGCGATCCGGTACGGGATCGAGCTGGCGCGGAAGGACGGGCACTGGGCCGCCAACGGCGGCGCGATCGTCGCGCTCGACCCGCGCGACGGCTCCGTCCTCGCGCTCGCCTCGAACCCGACCTACCGGCCGGGTGTCTGGGTCGGGCGGGTCGACCCGAAGGCCGTGGCGCCGCTCATCGATCTCGAGGCGGCGAAGAAGGCGAACTACCCCGGCCTCGACCGTGCGATCCAGGGCACGTATCCCGCCGGCTCCACGTTCAAGCCGGTGACGGCGCTCGCGGCGATGGAGACGAAGCTCGTCACGCCCTACCAGACGCTCCAGTGCACGCCGCTGTACGTCGTCCACGGCGCCACCGGCGCCGGACAGACCTTCAAGAACTGGGACCCGTACCGCAATCAGCCGATGACGATGACCGAGGCGCTCGCGGCCTCGTGCGACACGTACTTCTACCAACTCGGGTACCAGATCTACGGCCTCCCGAGCTCCTACGGGCACCCGCTCCAGAACTGGGCGGGACGGTTCGGCTTCGGCCAGCGCACCGGCATCGACATCGGCCCGGAGAACCCGGGCCTCCTGCCGACGCCGGCGTGGCGGCAGCAGACGTTCACGAAGAAGACCGACCCGCTGCACTGGCAGGAGGACAGTCTCTGGAAGCCGGGCGACTCGATCCAGCTCGCGATCGGCCAGAAGGACCTGCTCGTGACGCCCATGCAACTCGCCCGCTTCTACGCGCTCATCGCGACCGGCAAGCTCGTCACGCCCCACGTGGCCGAGGACATCGAGGTGCCCGGAAACGGTCACGTTGGCGCGAAGGTCCTGCGTCGCTTCACGCCTCCCGCGCGGTCGAGCGGGGTGGACCCCAACATCCTCTCGGTCGTTCGCCAAGGGCTCCTCGACGCGACGCACTCGACGGAGGGAACCGCCACGGCGGTCTTCGGGACCTTCAAGGTGCCGATCGCCGGCAAGACGGGCACGGCCGAGAAGATCGTGCCGCTGCCGGGGTACCCGGCGGGCCACAGCGAGGACCAGTCGCTCTTCTGCGGCTACGGTCCCGCGAACGCGCCCGAGATCGTCGTCTGCTCGCTGATCGAGAACGGCGGCCACGGCGGCACCGCCGCCGCGCCGGCCGCCCTGAAGGTCTTCGAGCAGTACTTCCACCAGCGTGCCGGCCAGCTCGGCTCCGTGTACTCCGACTGATGGCGGCCAGGGCGTGATCGAGTACGCGGGTCTCCGCCCCGCCCTGCGCACGCGCGGGGCCGAGGGCGCCGCGACGGGGTCGCTCCTCGCGCGGCTCGACTGGGTGCTCCTGGCCGCGACCGGAGCGCTCCTCGCCTACGGCCTCTGGGTCCTTGCCGGGATCACGCGCCACGACGTGCCGGCAGACCCGCACTACTACGTGCTCCGGCAGGCGATCTTCGCCGGGGTTGGAATCGCCGGCCTCGCAGTCGTCACGCTCGTCGACCCGGAGGTCTACCGCCGTTACCGGCGTGTGCTCTACGTGGGGCTCGTCGGCTCGATGCTCCTGATCCTGCTGACCGCGACCGCCGTCCGCGGCTCCAAGCGCTGGATCGACCTCGGCTTCTTCCGCTTCCAGCCCTCCGAGTTCGGGAAGCTCCTGATCGTCCTTTGCCTCGCGGGCTATCTGGCCGAGCGCGGCAAGCGGCTGGCCGAGCCGAGGGTGATCCTGACAGCCGTCGGGATAGCGGCCGGGCCGATCCTGCTCGTCTTCGTCCAGCCGGACATCGGCACCGCCCTCGTGTACGCAGCGGCGCTGGCCGCCGTCCTCTTTGTGGCCGGTGCGCGGTGGTGGCAGCTCATGATCCTCGGTCTGGCGACGCTCTTCGCGGCGCTGTCGATTCTGTGGCTGCTGCCCGCAGCCGGGGTGCAGCTGTTGAAGCCCTACCAGACGTCCCGCATCACCGGCTTCCTCAATCCCTCGAAGGACCCGCGCGACTCCACCTACAACATCAGCCAGTCGATCACGACCGTGGGAGCCGGCGGTCTGAAGGGCCGCGGCGTCAGCGGTGCTACGCAGACGAACCTGAACTACCTGCCCGAGCACGCCACGGACTTCGCCTTCGCCTCGCTCGCCGAGCAGCGAGGGTTCTTCGGCGCCGGCGTGCTGCTCCTGCTGTACCTGCTCGTCGTCTGGCGCGGGCTGAAGATCGTCACCGTCTCGCGCGACTCGTTCGGCGCAATCGTCGCCGGCGGCATCTCGATCGCACTCCTCTTCCAGATCTTCGTCAACGTCGGCATGACGATGGGAATCGCGCCGATCACCGGCATCCCGCTGCCCTTCGTCTCGAACGGAGGCTCCTCGCTGATTGCGAACCTCCTCTCGCTGGGGGTGCTGCAGGCGATTCACGTGCGCGGAACCTCCGGCCGCCGGCCCCTGCGGCGGCGCTAGCCCGGTTTCCGCCAAGCGCAACGGTTCCGACCGGGACGTAGTGCGGGGCGACGTAGTGAGGGGCGGGCGCAGCCAGGGGCGGAAGTTAATCGCTTTGCTTTGCCGGGGGGCTCACGCCCCCGAGACCCCCCGGCTGCCTACACCCTTCGAGTTATCGCTGCGGCTTCGCCTCCGCTCCAAGGGGGGGAACGGGGTTCCCCCCTTCGCCCCCTCCGGGCACGTCCACTCGCCTTCCGGCTCCTGCATACCAACCCGGCTTTTCGGAGCGCGACCGGGTGCGACCGGGGCGCGGCGAGGGGCGGCGGGGGAAGCCAGGGGCGGGAGTTAATCGCTTCGCTCTTCCGGGGGGGGCTCTCGCCCCCCGAGACCCCCCGGCTGCCTACACCCTTCGAGGAGTTATCGCTGCGGCTTCGCCTCCGCTCCAAGGGGGGAACGGAGTTCCCCCCTTCGCCCCCTCCGGGCACGTGCACTCGCCTTCCGGCTCGTGCATACCAAACAGTTCTCCATCCACGTCGAGGAGGTTCTCTGGGCACAGACGCTCTCCGGCACCGTCCGGGTCGGCTTCTCCATCACCGCCGCGGACGGCGTCTAGGTTGATGGGCTCTCCATCATCGTTCCGGGTTGTGTCTTTCCATCACCCGTGACGGCAGCCCGGGAGATCGTCCCTCGATTCGCTGCTTGTCGGAGCCTCCCTTTGGTGTCTGCGGGCCGAAGGCCCAGTCCAGTTGTGCCGAGGGGGCTGATGGGGGAAAGCCACTTTCCCCCAGCCAGCGGAGCCGCAGGCGGAGCGTCCAACTGCTCACGCCTGAATGGCCGCCGGGGGGGTCTCGGAGGGCGAGAGCCCCCCGCAACGCGAAGCGATTCACTCGTGCGCCCGTCCGACTCGTTGCGCCCCCGCGATGCCGCCCGCGTCGCCCTCGCCACCAGGCGATGACAGGTCCGTCCGAGGGCGGTCCTACCATCCTCGCCATCACGACGGGAGGTGCCGCGATGGACTACGACTACGACGGCAGCGAAGCTTACGAGCTGCTGCTGATCGAGGAGGCCGACGCCTGGTTCGAGTACCTCGAGGCGATTCGAAACCAAACTCCGACCCGTTATCTCGAGGTGGAGCCGTGGGCGTGGGCGCGGCTGTCGCAGCGTTTACGGGCGATCCGCGCACGCCAGGCCCGACTGAGGCCTGCGGCTGCCTGAGAACCGCTCCGCGCTGACCTCTGGTCTCCTTGCTAGCCTAATCGCGAGGCACATGCCGAGCTTTTTCCATCCAGAACGCAGCGCGCGCTTCGCGGCGACAGACCGCGCGAGGCTCGCGCGCGCGCTACCCCAAGGAGATCCACTTGCCGTTTTCCCTCTTTCGACGCAAGAAGCAAGACCACGCGGAGACACCGCGTGAGGAAGTCACCGCTCCACCGCCGGCACCTGCGCCGGTAGTCCCCGACCTCGCCCCGGCTCCCGGGGCGGCGGGCGACGCCGAAGCGAAGCCGAAGCGCCGCCGTGGCAGCCGCGGCGGGCGGGGCCGCAAGAAGCCGGGTGAGAGGGCCGCCGCCGCCGAGAGCAACACCGAGGGCAAGCCGTCCACGCAGGCATCGGCGGACAAGCCGGCGAAGCAGGGCGACCGGCCGGCGCGCCAGCGGCGAGCTCCGGCGAAACGTCGCCAGCCGGCTCGGCGACCGCCGCTGCCCGCCGCGAAGCGGGAGCTGCTCGTCTCCGTGGGCGTCGCGGAGCAGCGAGTCGCCGTCCTCGAGGATGATCGGGTCGCGGAGGTTTATCTCGAGCGTCCGGAGCGACGCTCGATCGCCGGCAACATCTACAAGGGCACCGTCGACAACGTGCTGCCGGGAATGGAAGCGGCGTTCGTCGAGATCGGGCTCGAGAAGAACGGCTTCCTGTACGTCGACGAGATCGTCGGGCCGGAGCTCGAAGGCAAGCGCCCGAGCCGGCGCATCCAGGACCTGATCAGCCGGGGCCAGGAGGTACTCGTCCAGGCCGTGAAGGACCCGATGAAGTCGAAGGGTGCGCGGCTGACGACCGAGATCTCGCTCCCCGGCCGCTTTGTCGTACTCGTGCCATACGGCGAGGGGCTCGGCGTCTCGCGGCGGCTCGAGGACGAGGAGCGTGCGCGCCTGCGCGACATCGTCAAGAGCCTCGATCCGCCCACCGGGGGAGTGATCATCCGTACGGCCGCCGAGGGCGCCTCCGCCGAGGACATCGAGCGCGACCTCGTGTTCCTCCAGCGTCTGTGGCGCTCGATCGCGGCGCGCGCGAAACAGGCCAACGCGCCGTCGCTCATCTACCAGGAGGCGGAGCTGCCGCTGCGGGTCGTCCGGGACCTCTTCACCGACGACTTCGCGCGTGCACTCGTCGACCACGATCGCACGTACAAGCGGATCGTCGGGTACCTCAAGAAGACTTCGCCGCACGTGGTGGAGCGGGTCGTCCGCTACAAGGAGAAGGAGCCGCTGTTCGACGCCTCGGGCGTCGAGGGCGAGATCCGCTCGACCCTCTCGCGGCGGGTCGACCTGCCCTCCGGCGGCTACCTCGTCTTCGACTACGCCGAGGCGTTCACCGTCATCGACGTCAACACCGGCCGCTTCGTGGGATCACGTTCGAAGGGATCCGGTGCGCGGCTCGAGGACACGATCACGAAGAACAACCTCGAAGCAGTCAAGGAGGTGGTGCGCCAGCTGCGTCTCCGCGACATCGGCGGCATCATCGTCATCGACTTCATCGACATGGCGAACCCGAAGAACCGCGAGCTGGTCGAGGAGGCGTTGAAGACCGAGCTCGAGCGGGACCGAACGAAGACCTACGTGGTCGAGATCTCGCCGCTCGGGCTCGTCGAGATGACGCGTCAGAACGTCACCGACGGGCCGCGGGAGATCCTCACGAAGCGCTGCCCCGCTTGCAACGGCGACGGGATCGTCCTCTCCGAGGCCTCGGTCGCGGTCGATGCCGAGCGGCGCCTGCGGGAGCTGGTGGCGGAGTCGCGAAGCCCGGCCTTTCGCATCGAGCTCAACGCGCGCGTTGTGCCCCTCGTCGTCGGTCCCGGAGGAGAGCGTCTGGCCGAGATCGAGGCCCAGGCTCGCCGTCGCTTCGTCGTCGAGGGCAGGCAGGGCGTCGCCCTCGACCACTTCGCGGTCACGGCACAGGGAAAGCTCTCGGACATTGCGGCCGAGCCGCACCAAGCCGAAGGGTCCGAGCTCGAGGTGAAGCTCGTCGAGGTCGGCCTGCACGACGCGGCAGCGGGCGTCGCGAAACTCGACGGCCTCGACGTCTACGTCGCCGGCGCCGCGAAGCTCGTCGGCAAGAAGGTCAAGGTGCGCATCGGGCGCATCCTCGACGGCATCGCCTACGCGACCCTCGCCGGGCAAGTTGTACCGCAGCCCCCGCTCACAGCCGAGGCGGAGGCGGAGAAGCCGACGCGTGCACCGCGGGCCCGGAAGGCCGCCGCGGGCCAAGAGGGGGCCACGGAAGAGGTGTCGGCCGAGGAGGTGGAAGCCCTCGAGGCGGACGCGGAAGAGGACGACGCGTTGGAGCCGGTGCCGGAGGGGGAGGAGCTTTCCAGCGGCGAGGAGAAGCCGAAGCGCAAGACGCGGCGCGGCTCCCGCGGAGGGCGCTCGCGCAAGAAGAAGCCGGTCGCCGGGGAGGCAGCGACGTCGGCCGATGCGAGCGAGCCGCCTCCCGGCGAGGAGAGTCACGTCGAAGGGAGCGTCCCGAAGATCCACGTCCCGCTGCCGGAGCTTGGTCGCGAGGCGGACCAGGATAACCCGATGGACGTCACGGAGGCTGATACCGGGAGCGCCGCCGCGAGCAAGAACGGCGACGATCCGGTGACGCCGCGAAAACGCACGCGCCGGGGCACGCGCGGTGGGCGCAACCGCCGCAAGAAGCCACTGGCGACGTTGGGCGAGGCCAACGGTGGCGGAGCCGAAGCCGAAGCAGACGCAGGGCCGGACACCGACGAGGCGGTCGAACCGGAGGTCGTCGCGGAGGCGGCGCCCGACGGCGGCTCCGGCTACACCCCCATGTCCGAGTGGATCGACGAGGTCGTCACCGCCGAGGAAAACTAGCCCGGTTGCGCGCTCTCTCGGTTACACTGTGAGCCTTCGCGGGTCGCCCGACCCGCGTTTTGCACGCTTCGGGGGCACCAATGACGAGCTACGCGATCATCTCTCTCGGCGGCAAGCAGTACCGCGTTCGCGAAGGCGAGCGGCTGCTCGTCGATCGGCTTCGCGTCGAGGAGGGTGACACGTTCCAGCCCGACGTCCTCCTGCTCGGCGGGGACGGCGACGCCGACCTCGCGCCGAAGGGTGTGACGGTGACGGCGCGCGTCGTTGGCCACGTGCTCGGCGAGAAGATCCGGATCGGCAAGTACCGTCCTAAGTCCGGCTACAAGCGCCACAACGGCTACCGCAGCCGCCTGTCGCGGATCGAGATCGAGTCGATCGGGGCGAAGGCGTCACGTGCAGAGAAGACGACGGATGACGCCACTCCCGAGGAGAAGCCGAAGGCGGCGCCGGCGAAGCAGGAGGCGGACTAGGTATGGCACACAAGAAGGGCCTCGGCTCGTCGAAGAACGGCCGTGACTCGAAACCCAAGATGCTCGGCGTGAAGAAGTTCTCCGGCGAGGACGTGAAGGCCGGAATGATCATCGTCCGTCAGCGCGGCACTCGCTTCCGTCCCGGCGCCGGCGTCGGGCTCGGCCGCGACCACACGATCTTCGCGACGCGCGACGGCCGTGTCGAGTTCAGGACGACCGGAGAACGCCGCTTCATCTCCGTGGTCGCCGACGCCTGAGCTCGCCGCTACTTCTTCTTCTTCGCGCAGGGCGGCTTCGTCTTCGTGCCGAGGCAGGCGCCGGGACCGAAGTAGTACGTGTACTGCCAGATCTTGCGCAAGGTGACGATCGAGGCGGCGTAGCGCACGGACGGGGCATACCTCCCGAGCGTCGCGCCGTAGCAGTACGGCGGGCTCGTGATGCCGTACGTGAGGACGAGCTCGCCGCGGATCGCCGCGGCTCCCGGGTTACGGCCCGCGAAGTTCAGCGTCTGCTCGAAGGTGGAGGCACCGAGCCCACGGATGCCAGAGATCCCGAAGAACCGGAGACCTCCGAGCTGGAGGCTCGCGAGCAGCTGCGCGCGGCGCTGCTGGAAGAAGGCCGCCGGCGAGGCCGCACAGGCGATGGTGCTGAAGCCGTAGTCGAGGACGTCGGCTCCGCTCGGGGACGTCAGGGTGAGTCCGTACGGGCTGTACGTGCCGCTCCAGTCGCGCGGGCCGAACCACGTCCAGTACTTGCTGGTGGAGTGCCGGACGAAGTTCGGGGGAGGATTGTCGCTCACAGCGGTGACGGCCGCGGCGGGCACGACACCCGCGACCAGCACGCAGAGCACGACCACAGTCCGCCTCACCCGACGAATATGTCATCAGATCGCGCCTCCGGTCAATGGGGAAGGCGCCGCGGCTAGGGTGCGCTCGTGTTCCACGACCGGGCGCGGATCCACGTTGGCGCCGGACGCGGCGGGCACGGCAGCCTGAGCTTCCGACGCGAGAAGCACGTCCCGAAGGGAGGCCCGGACGGCGGTGACGGCGGTAAGGGCGGCGACGTGATACTCGTCGCTGACTCTGAGTTGCGCGACCTCTCCCGGTACAGCCGTCGGAAGTCGTTCAGCGCCGGCGACGGCGCCGCGGGCGGGGGCGCCGGCAAGCACGGTGCGGCGGGCGAGCCTGCCGAGCTGCGGGTTCCCGTCGGCACGCAGGTCTACGACGACGCGGGCCTGCTCGTGGCCGATCTCGCCGGCGCGGGTTCCCGCTTCGTCGCCGCTCGCGGAGGGGCCGGCGGCCGCGGCAACCGTCATTTCGCGACCCCTGCACGGCAGACGCCCCGCTTTGCCGAGGCCGGGCTTCCCGGGGACGAGGCGGACCTCGAGCTGCACCTGAAGCTGATGGCGGACGCTGCGCTCGTGGGTCTTCCGAACGCCGGGAAGTCCTCACTTCTGCGGCTCGTCTCGAACGCGCGCCCGAAGGTCGCCGACTACCCTTTCACGACTCTTGCGCCGGTGCTGGGCACCGTGGACGCGCCGGACGGGAGGCAGCTCGCGGTCGCGGACGTCCCGGGCCTGATCGAGGGTGCGAGCCGGGGCGTCGGCCTCGGGCACGAGTTCCTGGCCCATCTCGAGCGCGCAAGGCTGCTCGTCCACGTCATCGACGCCGCGGACGGAGATCCTGCCGAGCACTGGCGGCAGATCGATCGTGAGCTCGCGGCGTACGGAGCGGGTCTGGAGACCCGCACGCAGGCGGTCGTTCTGAACAAGATCGACCTGCTCGGATCCGAGCCGACGCTTGAGCTCGAGGACGACCGTATCGTCCGCATTTTCGCCCTGTCCTGCGCCACCGGGGCCGGCGTCGAGGAGTTCAGACGCGCGCTCTTCGAACTTTGCCCGCCGCAGGAGCCGGCCGCATCCGAGGCCGCCGAGGACGCACTCGCCGACTTTCTCGTGTACCGGCCCAGGCCGCCGCGCCGGCCCTTCCGCGTGCTGCGAACCGATCGCGGCTTCCGCGTCGTCGGCCGGCTGCCGGGGGAGGAAGAGCTGGATGCCGCGCTCCGCGCGGCCGGCGCGAAGAAGGGCGACGAGGTGCGGGTCGGCGACGAGGAGCTCGAGCTCGCGTGAGAGCCTGTGTCAACGGGCCACGCCCGGGCGTTCCTCGGTCGTCGCTCCTAAGGGCCTGTCCAAAAAGTGAACCAGGGCGCCTGACAGGCGTCACGCGCCTCGATGCGGCGTCCTCGTCGCGCAGATATGCCTGCATATCTCCGCTCCCTGCGTCCTTGCCTTCGAGACGCGTGCCGCCTGTCATCCACCGTGGCCGCTTGCCGGACAGGCCCGTAATGCCCAGCCGGAGGGGACGGGCCCCCGGTACGGCCCCCGAGAGGCGGGTGCTGCGAGCGGCGTCAGGCGCGGGCTGGGCCAGGCCTTGCGCGGCGGGAGCCGCCGCTGGGAAGCGGCGCGCGTGAGGCTCGGCGTCCTCGGGGGCGCCTTCGACCCGCCGCACAACGGCCATCTAGCGCTCGCGCGAGGCGCGATCGACCACTTCGGGTTCGATCGCCTCCTCGTGCTCGTCACGGAGCGGCCGGGGCACAAGGGCGTCGACCTCGACCCGCACATCAGGCTCCGCCTCGCCGGGGCCGCCTTCGAGGATCTTCCGCAGGTGGAGGTCGAGCTCGACCCTCATCCTTTCACCGTCGAGCTCCTCGCCGGGGGCCGCTTCCGCGACGCGGTGTTCGTCCTCGGCGCCGACGAGTTCGCCGCATTCTTCACCTGGAAGGAGCCGGAGCGGGTCCTGGAGCAGGTTCGCCTCGGCGTCGCGACGCGACCCGGAACCGTGCCGGAGGCTCTCGACCGCACCCGCGAGCGGCTACCGGATCCCTCGCGCGTCGAGTTTTTCCAGATCCAGCGCGTGGCCGTGTCCTCCACGGAGATCCGGTCGCGGGCAGCGCGGGGAGAACCCATCGACGACCTCGTGCCCCCCCGCGTGGCGAGCCTCGTGCGCGAGCTCGGGCTCTACCGTTCAGATTGATCGTGCGGCTCCGCGCGCTCCGGAGCCGGCTGGTCCGGCCGCTAGACTTCCGGCAGACCTCGAGAGGCTTCGAACTAACCTGACACCGCTCGAACAAGCCCGTGGCATCGCCGCTCTCGCACAGGAGAAGCTGGCGGACGATCTCGTCATCCTCGACATGCGGCCGGCGTGCACGTACACCGACTTCTTCGTCCTCTGCACCGGCCGGAACCCGCGGCAGACGAAGGCGATCTGGGACGAGGTGCACGAGCGCCTGAAGCACGAGCAGCGCCTTTTTCCGCGCTCCGTCGACGGCACGCGCGAAGCGACCTGGATCATCGCCGACTATCTCGACGTCGTCCTGCACGTCTTCACGCCCGAGGCACGCGCCTATTACCGGCTCGAGGATCTCTGGGGCGACGTTCCGTCGGTGGAGGTCGAGGCGGCGACCGCGTAGCTCGTCTGACGCTGTCGGTACTGTTGTCCGGGGTGACAACAGGCCGAAGGCGAGCCATCGCCGAGACCCGATCTCCCACGCGGCGGTGAAGCTCGGCATCGACGTCTATCGCACGATCGCGGAAGGGCGGCAGGTACGACCTCATCTTTGACCTGGTGACGAAGCTCGTGCGTGTGCAGTGTAAGTCGGCGGAGCAGCGCGGAGACGTGATCGGCGTCCGCTGCTATTTCTCCAACAGAAGTGCCGTGGGCTTCGTCAGGCGCGTCTACCGGTCAGGCGAGATCGACGCAATCGCGGCGTACTGCCCCGGCGTGGAACGCTGTTACTTCTTGCCGAGCGACATCTTCGGCGGGCGTACGCATGTGCAGCTGCGGCTGCAACCTGTGCGAAACCGCCAGCTTCGCGGAATCAACTGGCGAGGGACTACGACTTCGAAGCTACACTAGTCCAGGAAGACCTGGGGCCATAGCTCAGCTGGGAGAGCGCTTGCATGGCATGCAAGAGGTCGCCGGTTCGAGCCCGGCTGGCTCCATTCCGGGAGAACTAAATCTTCAAGTACGAACCCCTTCTTGGTTCCGAAACATGTGGAGACCAGCGGCACGGCGGAGGCTCACGTACGTGGGATGGTTACTTCAGCCCAGCTCGGCTGGCCGTCCAGGCCCACCACTTCAAGACGGTATAGCGCCGTTGTAGCGCACCGCACTCTGGCTGTACCAATTCGTGCGCGATCGGAAGCGCGCGGGCGTAGCCGCGGCCCCTGACGCTAGCGCGGCCTTCACTGATGCCCGCTGCCCAACGACCGCTCCGCAGCCGCGTGGATAGCGCAGGCCCGCATCGTCCCGGCTCTGCTGGAGCACCGACGTGACGGTCTCGAGCAGCGGACTCAGCCGCGGCGGCGCCGCGTGCGCATGCCGAGATCGACGCCCACGCCAGCCCTTGACCTCAAGGCACGAGTCGAACAAACTCGAGCCGAATGATCACCTCATCTGAGAACGATGCGGAATGACCGGAAACGAGAACCGAACGAAGCGACGTCTTGCTCTCGCGGCCCTGGCGACGGCGCTCGCAGCCGCGGCGACAGTCCAGGTCGCCTCAGGCGTCGCGAAGACGGGTGCGGCCATGGGGTCGCTCACCTTCGAGGCCGTGCTTGCGATGACTTCGGCGCCCGGCCCGTGCCCGCCCGGCTCGCCACCGGACGCTGATCTCTGCGGCGCGCGCACCGGCAGCGGGGCCGTCCGCGGCCTCGGCGGAGTCTCGGAGACGTACACGTTCTTCGTGCAAGAAGGAGACTGTGACCGCGTGTTCGAGACGACAGTTCGTCTCGAGGTCGCCGGCAAGGGCGAGCTCCAACTTGCGGTCGATCGATACCGGGGGGAGTGCATCTCGTCGGCGTTGAACCTGAGCCGCGCGTTCACAATCACGGGCGGCTCAGGCATCTATGCAGGAGCCTCGGGAGGTGGCACGGTGAGTCATCGGGCCTCTCCCACGCCGCGCGGCTCAGTCGGGGGGGACACGTGGACCGGCACGCTGAGTGTGCCTGGGCTGGAATTCGACGTGACGCCGCCCACGCTCAGCGGCGCCGTCAACAAGGAAGTTCGGGCCCGAAGGGGGTCGAAGAGCGTGCCCGTCACCTACAGGGTCACCGCCAGCGATGCCGTCGACGGTTCGGTCCCGGTGTCCTGCCGGCCGAGGTCGGGCAGTCGCTTCAAAATCGGCCGCACCTTCGTCAAGTGCTCAGCGACGGACACCAGCGCGAACGCGAAGTCGGGAAGCTTTAGGGTGACCGTGAAGCGCGGCTAGGGTTAGGCCGCCGCTACCAGCCGGACGGTTGCATACGTGCAACTAATCGGCCGCTAGCACTCCTTCCAGCGTGCTATGCCTGGACGCAGGCTCCACGGGCGTTCCATGAACCGGGAGCCTCAGTTCGCGCACGCGCTCGCCGAGGCATGGGATTGGCTGTTCATCAACGGCTGCATCAGCCCTGACCCTGTCGCCGAGAAGAGCAACTACTGCGTCACGCGACGCGGTCGCGAGGTTGCCGCGGACCCGTTGGTGCTTGGCGACCGGTTTGACTGGTAGGTCCGCGACCCGCGGGGTTAATCCCCGATTGCCTGACGCGCCTGCTAGCTCATAAACGCCATATCGCACCCGGCGGAATCGCTGGGGCCGGGCGGCGGCGCCAGCGGCGAGCGCGGCCTTCACCGAGGTCCACCGGAAAGGCTCGCCCGCGAGCTTCTCAGCCGCCGCATGAACTTCGCATGCCCGCATCGGCCGGCCGGTCCGCTGGAGCACCAGCGTGATCATCTCGAGCACCGGGCTCACCCTCGGAGGCGCTGGCCGCGGTTGCCGCGGGCTCACAGCAGCGCTACTGAGCAGGCGTCTCTGGAGCTGGGTTAGGCGCATGAGCAGGGATTTCTCGCTTTCAAAGGGGTTCGAAAATGCCCCGTTTAGTTCCATGCGTTGTGAAAGTCGCAACAGAAGTGCCTGCAAACGGCATTGCGGAAATGTCGTTCGCCTGCCGCGCGGCGCACAAAGACGCTGGCACGCCGTCCTCATGAGCGCCGAAGATGACGCGGCGTTCTCGCTCTGTCATCGCACGCCGACGCGGAAGGGAAGGCAGCGGGAGGCGTCAATGTTGAGGGCTCAACGCAACGGCAGCTCCGCCCGGACCGTCGTGCCGTCTTGGGCGGAGCTGTGGAGTGCGAACTGGCCGCCGACAGCCTCGATGCGGTCGGCGAGCCCGCGCAGCCCGGTGCCGCGGGTGATGCTGGCGCCGCCGCTTCCGTCGTCGCGGATCTCGACGACGACTGTCTCGCTTGTCGATACGAACTCGACGAGCGCCTCGGATGCGCCGGCATGTTTCGCCGCATTGGTGAGGCTTTCGGCGACTACGTAGTAGACGGCTACCTCGATTGCTTCGGGAAGTCGGGACGGCGGGATGCCCGTGAGCTCGACCGGGAAAGGCGCGCGATTGGCAAGTGACTGGAGCGCGGGTGCAAGCCCG
Organism: Gaiellales bacterium; assembly: GCA_038237515.1. Taxonomy (GTDB): domain Bacteria; phylum Actinomycetota; class Thermoleophilia; order Gaiellales; family Gaiellaceae; genus JBBQDZ01. The sequence continues at coordinate 3,090 of JBBRYP010000029.1, read as the reverse complement.
CGGTCGGTCAGAACGGCCGGGTGAAGGCCTCGGGCGAGCTCGCGGAGCTCCTCGAGCGCGTGCATCAGGTCCTCGCCGGCCTCAGCAAGCATTGCCTCCGCGGCCGCGGGGTGGTCTCTCAGGCACTCCTGCGCCATCCGCAGCTGGACGGAGAGTGTTACGAGGCGCTGTTGGGCGCCGTCGTGAAGGTTGCGTTCGAGCCGACGCCGCTCCGCGAGGCTCGCCTCGACGATGCGTGCACGTGAGGCTCTCAGCTGATCGTGCGCCTCGGCGCTCTCCAGCGCAAGTGCGACGAGTTCCGTGAAGTCCGCGAGACGCCGCTGGGCTTCCGGAGGGAAATGGTTCGTGCTTGCCGAGAATACGAACAGTGCGCCCCAGAGGCGGCCGCCGGCGGCGATGGGAGCGCCGACAGAGGATCGGTAGCCCCGCAGTCTCGTCAGCCTTGCGGCTTCACCTGGTACGTGTTCGTAATCGTCGATGCGGCCGCCCTCATGGGAAGCGCGGTAGACCGGGGTATCAGGCTCGCTGTATGGGACGAGGGTCCCGACCTCGATCCCGGCACCTTCGCCGTCGTTCCAGCTCCCGACGACGACAGCTGTTTCTTCGTCGAAACGCACGGTTGCAGCTGTTCGTGCCTCGAGAAGTCGCCCGGTTTCTTCGGCCACGGCCTGGAAGACCTGCTCTGGCTTTGCTGACGAAGCGACGAGCGTCGCGACGCGGCGGAGCGCAGCTTGTTCGTCGGCCAGGTGCTGTGCGTTCCGGCTCATCTCGATGCTCTGACGCTGACCCCGGTCTCTATCACGCTAGCGCTCCGATGACAGGGTCGGGACCAGCCACAACGCCACCGTGGAACCGGATACCGACCGTGTGGGTGTGGTCAGCCACATCGAGGTGGGGAGGCAGCTTCATTTCCCTGCCGGTGAGCTGCTGTGAGTCTCGGCGCACATCCCGTGTCGGCTCAGAGAGGATCCGAAATGACTACTTGGCATCACATTCACAGCCTGACCGTCGTCGTGTCGCTGACGGCCGGGCTCTGGTGGGCGCTAGCTCGGCGGCGCCGTTCGGCGTTGCTCGAGGCGATCTCAGCAGCTGCGTTCGTCCTGGCGGGCGTTACGCTTGCCGTCGAGGGCGTGCGTTGGCAGCTCGTGCCCTGGTTCGTCCTCGCGGTGGCCGTCGTCGTGGCAGCCGCGCTGCGCCGGTGGCGGCCGGGTCGCTCGCGCCGGTGGCGTCGCGTTGTTGGCCGCGTGACACTGACCCTCGGGCTCCTGGTCGGCGGATTGGCACTGCTCACTGCGCTTGTTCCTTCGCTGCCCAACCCGTCCGGGCCTCACCGTGTCGGCAGCGTGGTGTTCAGGTGGACTGACCAGATGCGCGCCGAGACCTTGAGCGCGACTGCGAGCGATCGGCGCGAGGTCGTCGTCCAGGCCTGGTACCCGACAGACGCACTCGAAGGTGACGCCGTTCCCTACTTCGAGGCGCAGGGGCGACTGCCGTCCTCGATCGGCGGTCTGCCCTCCTGGATGTACAGCTCGTTCGGAAGCGTGAAGACCCACGCGTTGCAGTCGCCGCGCGTCAGCGCCGAGCGACGCAGATGGCCTGCACTGCTCTTCTCGCCGGGTCTGTCGATCCCGCGGGAGCAGTACACCGCTCTCGTGACCGATCTCGCGAGCCGCGGCTATGTCGTGATCGCCGTCAGTAACCCCTACGAGTCCGCGGTCTCGGTCCTTGCGAACGGGCAGGTCGTCGGTCAGACCGTTCACCCAGACGTCATAGGCCCGCCGCCGCATCCGGAGGTCCAGCGTCTGATCGACATCCGCACGGCCGACAGCAGCTTCGTGCTCGATCAGCTCAGCCGGCTCGCGCAGCTCGATCCGGCATCTCCTCTCGTCGGACGACTCGACCTGGGGCATGTCGGCTTCTTCGGCCACTCGATCGGCGGCGCGACAGCCGTGCAGGTGCTCGCAAGCGATTCGCGGTTCAAGGTCGGCGTCAATCTCGATGGCAAGCTGTTCGGCGCCGAGCGCACCGCACACCTTCAGCAGCCGTTTCTCTGGATTCAGTCCGACGGTACCAAGACGACCGAGTACGCTCAGGGCCGGGACTGTTTCTTCAGCGGTCTGCGCGGCGGCGGCGCGGCGCTGACGGTGAAGGGGAGCGTGCACATGAGCTTCAGCGACGCGCCGGCCTACATGACGTCGTTGGGACGCAGCCTGCTCGGACGAATGGCGTTCGGGTCGATCTCCGTCGCGGATATGACGGTGATGACCGGCGATGTGATTTCGGCGTTCGCCAGTCCCTCCCTCGGGGGCAGAAACGGGCGTAGCCTCGACCAGGTGCTCGTCAGTCATCCGACGGTTCACTCGGAGCTTCGAGTCGCGGCCGAGGCAAACTGATGAGCGCGCGGACGCAGGATCGATCGATGCGCCGGCGCGTTCTGATCATCGACGACAACATTGCCTTCAGCGCGGCCGTTCGTCGCCTGCTCGAGAGGGATGGCCTTGTCGTTGTGGCTGAGGCCGCAACGGGCGCCGACGGCATCGAGGAGGCGAAGGCACACAGTCCTGATCTGGTGATCGTCGACGTTCAGCTGCCGGATTTCGACGGGTTCGAGGTGGCTGAGCAACTTGCCGGGCTTGAGCCGGCGGTCGACGTGATCCTCACGTCGAGCCTGGACGGCAGCGACTTCGGAGCGCTCGTGGCGGCCAGTTCGGCACTCGGCTTCATTCCGAAGACCGAGCTCTCGGCGACGGCGATCCGAGCGTTGCTGGCGCCGGCGCGCTGATCGAGCGTTCGCCGTTTGCCGCATCGGGCCTTGTCGGCGCCACTCTCACATCGACTTCGAACACTCAAACCACGAGGGGCGAAGCGGCGCGCCTCCGTGTCGTCGCCGCCGACGACTCGGTGCTCCTGCGCGAGGGGGTTGCGAGTCTGCTCGAGGGCAAGGGTGTACTGACCGGCCCCCGTTTGTCGGTCCAGCCGCTATGAGAGTCGGGTTGTGTTCCTTTCGGGTTGTCCGTTCAGGCTAGCGGCGTAGGCGGCCGGGGTCTTCCAGCCGAGGCTGCCGTGGGGCCGCTTGTGGTTGTAGATGGT
>JBBRYP010000028.1:0-46089 GCA_038237515.1 Gaiellales bacterium | reverse complement strand
CGATCTTGTCAGCCCGGAGCACAACCCGGGCGAACCTCGCGTCGAGAGACACCGCGATGTAGACGTCGTCGCCCATCACTCCGGAGAGTATGGGCGCGTCGGCTGCGCCAGACTTCGGGAATGACACCTGAGCGCGACGAGGCTCCTCAGTTGGATCCGCAACGTCCCCTGGCGTTCGGGGAAGGTCTCGGCTGAGGAGTACCCAGCTCGCGCCGTCGAAAGGAAGACGGATCGGCGCGCCACCACGCGACCGCGCGCCACCACGCGACCTCATGTGCTCCGCTGGTGAAGCCGGGAGATTCTGTGTCTCTACCGGGCGGGGCACCACGAACGCGTAGCCGCTACTCGTCCGCCGAGGTTCACTCGAGTTCGCCGCGCGTAGCTCCGGTCATGATCGCCACCGCCTCGGACATCGAGTGGCTTTCCGGGGTGATGACCGCGACGCGCCTTCCGAGCCGCATGATCTGGATCCTGTCGGCGAGTTCGAAGACGTGCGGCATGTCGTGACTGATCAGGATCACCGGGAGGCCGCGCTCCCGGACGCGCCGGATCAGATCTAGGACCTGACGGGTCTCCCTTACACCCAGCGCGGCGGTGGGCTCGTCCATGATCACCACGCGGCGCGCCCAGGCGGCGCCGCGGACGACGGCGACCCCCTGGCGCTGGCCTCCGGAGAGGTTCTCGACCGGCTGGGTGATCGAGGGGATCGAGATCTTGAGCTCGGAGAGGTGGCGCGCGGACTCGCGCCTCATCCCGGCCTTGTCGAGCATGCGGAGCGCGCCGCCGAGCGGACCTGACCGGCGGCGCTCGCGGCCCAGGAAGATGTTCGACGCGATGTCGAGCGCAGGCGCCACCGCGAGATCCTGGTAGACGGTCTCGATCCCCGCGCGGCGCGCGTCGAGCGGAGAGCGGAAGTGCGCCCTCTCTCCATCGAGAAGGATTTCGCCCTCGTCAGGCTGCAGGGCCCCCGACAGGGCCTTGACCAGGGTCGACTTCCCGGCGCCATTGTCGCCGATGATCGCGACGATCTCGTCGGGGTAGAGGTCGAAGTCCGTCCGATCGAGCGCGACGACCTGCCCGAACTGCTTGACGAGTGCGCGGGCCTCGAGCAGCGGCTCGGTCACGCCCGCCGCCGGTGGGTGAGCTGGTCGATGGAGACGGCCAGAATGACGAGGACGCCCGTGACGAGGTACTGGTAGATCACCTGGACCCCGATGAGGGTCAGGCCGTTCCGGAAGACGCCGACGATCGTCGCTCCGACGAGAGTTCCGATCACGCTGCCGCGCCCACCGAAGAGGCTCGTGCCGCCGAGGACGACGGCCGTGATGCTGTCCAGGTTCTCGGTTGTCTGTCCCGCGTTCGGGTCGCCGAGCTCGGTGCGAGCGGCGAGGAGCATCGCAGCGATTCCGTACGTCAGGCCGGCGATCGTGTACACGCTGATCAGCAGGCGTCCCGTGTTGATGCCCGTCAGCCGTGCGGCTTCGCGGTTGTCGCCGACGGCGTAGATGTGCCGGCCCCAGCCTGTCTGGCTGAGCACGAACCAGGCGAGGGCGTAGAGCACGACCATGAGGACGACGCCGTACGTGAAGTCTGCGCCGGCCAGCCGGAACGTCCGGCCGAAGAAGAGCAGCTCGTTCGGGAGCGGCGAGAACGTGAGGTCGTTCGAGACGATGTGAGTGAGCGCGAACGCGATGTTCAGCGTGCCGAGCGTGACGATGAAGGCCGGCAGCCGCACGGTCGTCACGAGGGCGCCGTTCAGGACGCCGAAGCCAACGCAGGTGAGGATGCCGATCAGGAGAGCAGGGATCGGCGGGACGCCGTTCGCGACGGCGAGCTTCGTCATCACGATCTGACCGAGGGCCATGACCGTCCCGACCGAGAGATCGATTCCGGCGGTTAGGATCACGAGCGTCTGCCCGATCGCGAGCACTCCGACGACCATCACCTGCTGAAGCACGAGCGAGAGGTTCTGCGTCTGCAGGAAGCGGTCGCTCTTCACGGAGAAGAACGCCATGGTGAGGAGGAGCGCGAGGAACGGCCCGACGGTCGGCGTCGCGACGACGCGCCGGACGACCTGAAAAAGGTTCGTCTGCCTCGTCGGATCCTCGGTTTGGGGGCTGGCGCTCGTCAACCTCGGTCTCGCACCGTCGAGGCGATCCTAGGCCGGGGATAGGAGAACCGCGACCGGGGCAAGGAGGGCGCCGCCCCGGTCGCGTCTATCGCCGAACCGGGAACTACCCCCAGCAGTTGGCGAGGCCGTAGGCGACGTTCTTGGAGGGGACTCCGGAGACCGCCTTCTTCGCGATCAGGTTCACCCCGGTGTCCGTGTATCCCGACACCTTCTTGCCGGTCTTGGCGTAGCTGACGACGGTCTTGACTCCGAGGGAGGCCATCTTCAGCGGGTACTGCTGCGACGTGGCGTCGATGATCCCGCCCCTGACGTTCCGCACGCCCTGGCAGCCGCCGTCGACCGAAACGATCGTCGTACCGGACTGCGTCTTGCCGGCGCTCTTCAGCGCCGTCCAGGCGCCGGCGGCGCTGGGCTCGTTGATCGTGTAGACGACGTCGATGTTCGGGTTCTTCTGGAGGCAGTTCTCCATCGCGGTCTGCGAAGGTGCGGTCTGGCCCTCGCCGTTCCCGACACAGACGATCTGCTTGTCGCTTCCCTTGATGCCGAAGCCGCTCAGGAAGCCGTTGTGACGGAGCGCCCCGACCGATGACCCCGCGTGCTCGTCGAGCATCGCGATCGTCACCGTCTTGCCCTTCGTCGCCGCGCGCGCATACTTCCCGATCAGGACGCCGGCGTTGAAGTTGTTGGTCGCGAACAGCGCATCGGTCGCCGTCTTCGGGTCGGTCGGCGAGTCGAGTGCGATCACGAGGACGCCCGCCTTGCGTGCTTTCGCGATTGCGGCGTTCTCCGCTTTCGCGTCGGCGACCGTGATCAGGATTCCCTTGACCCCCGCCGTCGTCATGTTCTCGATCGCAGCGATCTGGCTCGCGTTGTCGGAGCTGCTCTTGCCGGCGGCATACACGAGTTCCGCCCCGAGCTTCTTCGCCTGAGCGGTCGCTCCCTGCCTCATCTTCACAAAGAAGGGATTGGTGACGTCCTTGGTGATCAGCCCGACCTTGATCGTCGCGCTTTTCGACGTCGTGGTAGCAGAGGCGATCGCGACGACGCTCGCCATCACGATCACGACGACGGCAAGGAGCACGACGGCGAGGCTCAGTCGGCGCCGGCGGCGCGGTCTGGCCGAGCCTCCGTACGAATGACGCATAACGTGCCTCCCTTTCTGTTGGAACTGCCAGGACCTGACTTGTGGTACCGATAACACACGTTGAGACTTGGAGTCAAGCGGGATGAGGGTGCATGGACTATCGAAGTTCTGCTCGAGCTGTGGTACTGATCCCAGAGAAAATGCGCTTGGTGCCGCCGAACGTGACTATCAAGGACGTCGCCACTCTGGCCGGCGTCTCGCCGATGACCGTGTCGCGCGTGATCAACGGGGGCGAGCGGGTCAGCGGGGAGACACGCAGCCGGGTAGAGCGCGCGATCGGGGACCTCGGCTACGTGCCCAGCCGCCTCGCGCGAGGGCTGAGCCGGCAGAAGACGGGAACGCTCGCCCTCATCGTCCCTGACGTCGCCAACCCGTTCTTCACGCTCATCGTGCGCGCGGCGGAGGCTGTCGCGCGACGCGCCGGCTACCGAGTGATCCTCTGTGACACCTGGTCCGAACTCGTGATCGAACGGGAGGTGATCGAGGAGATGATCGCCCACCGCGTGGAGGGCATCGTGATCGCGCCGATCAGCGACCGCTCACGGCCGCACCTTCGGCGCCTGGCGAGGTTCGGCGTCCCGTTCGTGCTGGTCGACAGAACGGTGAACGGGATCAAGTCCGACGTTGTCTGTGGAGACAGCCTGGGTGGTGCGAACAGCCTCGTAGAGCACTTGATCTCGCTCGGGCACCGGCGAATCGGGTTTATCGTCGAGTCCGATCAGGTCTCGACCGCCCGGGACAGACGGCGAGGCTACGAAGCTGCACACAGGGCAGCGGGCCTGCCGCTCGACCCGTCCCTGGTGGTCGACGCGACGGTTGATCCGGCCGGGGGCCTCGCGGGCATGGGGCGCCTCCTCGCGCTCGGCGACCGCCCGACGGCGGTGTTCACCGTCAACAACCTCGTCGCCCTCGGCGCGATCGAGGCCGTGCGCGCCGCCGGCCTGGCCGTCCCGGATGACATCGCCCTCGTCTGCTTCGACGACATCGAGTACGCGTCGCGGCTCTACCCGTTCCTGACCGTCATGGAACAGCCCGCCGAGACATTCGGGACGCTCGGCGCACAACTCCTTCTCGAACGCATCGACGGCCGCGCGCCCGAGCGCCTTCGGACGGTTGTCCTTCCGGCCCACTTCGTCGTCCGCGAGTCGTGTGGCGCCAGGCAGGCCGCGCGACAGCAGGCGGTGCCGTCGTGACCGTCTACGGCGGAGTCGAGACAGGGGGGTCCAAATGGGAGCTCGCAGTGGGCACCGGCCCGGACGACGTCCGCGCCAGCGAGACGGTCCCGACCACCATGCCGGAAGAAACCCTGGAGCGCACCGTTGAGTTCTTCCTGCGCGAGGGCCCGGTCGACGCGATCGGGATCGGCTCGTTCGGCCCGCTTGACCAGAAGCTGACGTCGCCGACCTGGGGCCACATCACGACCACACCCAAGCCCGGCTGGGCCAACACCGACGTCGGCCAGGAGATCCGCCGCAGGCTCTCGGTGCCCGTCGCCTTCGACACCGACGTGAACGCGGCCGCGCTGGGCGAGCAGCGGTGGGGCGCGGCGCGAGGGCTCGAGACCTTTTGCTACATCACCGTCGGCACCGGAATCGGCGGCGGCGGCATGGCATCCGGCAACCTCCTCCACGGGCTGCTGCATCCGGAGTTCGGCCACATCCGCGTACCCCACGACGACCACCTCGACCCGTTTCCGGGCGTCTGCCCATATCACGGGGACTGCTGGGAAGGACTCGCGTCCGGGCGCGCGATCGAAGCCCGCTGGGGACTGCCGGCGACCGAGCTAGAGGGCCGCAGCACGGTCTGGGAGCTCGAGGCGCATTACCTCGCACTCGGCCTCGTCTGCGTCATCTGCGTCCTCTCACCGGAGCGGATCGTGCTCGGCGGCGGCATCCCCAAGAACCCCACGCTGCTCCCACTCGTCAGGCGCGAGGTCGGGCTCCTCCTCAACGGCTACCTGGCCGCGACGGCGGTCGGCGACGGCATCGACGAATACATCACGGCCCCGGAGCTCGGATCGCAGTCCGGCGTCCTCGGCGCGATCGCGCTGGCGGAGACCGCGGAGGGGCGGTCGCCGGCGCCCGGCTCGCCGGCGCCTATCCCGGCGAGGCTTCCCCGCTGATCGACACGGCAGGTTGCCCGCAGGCGTCCGGCCGACGGTCAGCCAGGAGACGCGCATCAAGGAGCTTCAGCCCCACGAGTTCCTCAGTGAAGTGCCTCAACGAGAACACCGTGTCGATCGAGGCCCGGTCAGCGTAGCGGCTGAAACAAACGCGCTCGTGGTTCTTCCGCCTGCGCTCCGCTGTCGAGATGTCCGTCCTTGGCACCCGTTTCGCTATTCATTTCCTTCGCTCCGGCAGCGGTGACGCCGCCGCCCTCGGGCGCGCGAACAACGCTCGTGCCCGTCACGTGGACGCGGGTGCTTCTCGATGCTCGGCTGGACGCCCTATGCTCTCCGAGGGTCCCCGGCGAAGATCGCTCAGCAGTCGAGGGAGCCGGTGTCCAGCCGCACGAACTGGCGAAACGACCGGCCGAGGAGTCTGTAGGAGAGCTCGACTGCAGGTGCCGGAACCTGCCTCGACGATGGGCACCGGCCGCGGAGCGACAGGATGAGGACTCGCTCCGAGTAACGCGGGATCGAGACGTGGCTGATCGTCGCGGCCTCCCTGGGCCACCTGCCATCGAATCCCTTGCGGAAGTCCGTCACCACAAAGCGCTTGCCGTCCGCTCCGCGCAGCCGCAGGCTCGTCACGGTCAAGCCGACGAACGCGCCGTTCCTGATGCTGAAGGCGTACTGAGCCGTCGAGCCCGAGGAAGCCGATCCCCCGCTCGGGCCGCGGACGAGGGGATGACTCACCGCGTACGTCGCACCCGTGAGGACGGTGGCGGCCGCCAGGGCGGCGACGGCGAGCACGAGTGGGCGGCGCAGCGGTAGCGGGATCGCCTCGATTACGAGCCTCCAGAGCGGCCGGCGCCGGATCGCGACCAGGCGAACGAGGACGGCGGTCGCCGGGGCGATCGCCACGTCGTTGCCACCCCAGTCGGCGCCGATCGCCACGAGGCCGTAGTAGGCGACGAAGAGCGCGGCGAACGTCCACGACGCCGATACCGGCAATGCGGTCCGCTTCGTCACCGAGCCGCGAATGCAGATGCTCACGACGGCCATGATCGGAATGACGACCGTGGCGCCGGCGAGCACGCTCCAGACGCCGTCCGTCTCGAACGGCCACGCTAGATCCGAGGGGCGTGAAAGGCGATAGCGGCGGCGGTAAATGCGTGATCGGTGATTCGCGCACTTTCGGGGAGTGGCCCAAACCCAGCAGGGCAGTCCGACCGCTCGCCGTTCACAGCAGCGCTACGGACGGTGGGCGGGCGTGCTGATCCGGCGCCGCGTCTGGGCCACCATCGGGTTCGCGTGAATCACCGATCGAGCATCTAGTGCGGCGTCTCCCAACGTTTCGCTCGAAACTTAGGGTTCGCCGACGCCGCACTATTCCGACCGCTCTGCGGGCGGCGGCCGCGAAGCGGCCGAGTAGTGCGGCCTCCACCTGCCCTTCGTTTCCGGTCGAAGGTTATGTGAGGCCGCACTAGTCGCTCCAGGCGGGCAACGCGAGCGCGCGCTCGTAGGCCGCACGGTCGTGCACCGGCTCGCCATGCGAGACGATCACGTGCTCGAACGGAAGCTCGAGCAATGCGCGCAGTGCCGGGAGCGCGCGCTGCTCGTGCCACGGCGTCGACCAGACCCGGAGCTCACCGTCGGGCGCCGTCAGCGCGTCGGCGAAGACGAGCGCACGCTGCTGCGGCAGCCAGAGAGGGGTCTCGTTGCGCCCGCGGCCGTCGTAGAGCGCAACCAGGCCGCCCGGGAGCTCTCTTCCGGGCTCGATCCCCTCGAGCTCCGACTCGGGCACGTTCCCCGGCCAGAACAGGTGCGGGCCGAACGCGCGCGCGCCGTAGCGTCGCACGAAGAGCTCGACGTCGCGGACGTGATCCGGCTTCAGGACGACCACGAGCGTCGGTGGACGGGCCTCGAGCCGCGACCACACCTCGACCGCGTCGTCCGAAGGGGCGAGCGGGTCGAGAAGAGCGACCTCTCCGCCGGACTCCACCGAGGTCGAGGTCACGCGTCGCGGCCACTTCAACCCCGGAATCCAGTCGGGATGGTCGGTTTGCCAGACCCAGAGGCCGGGCGCGACGTCTCGAGGCTCGTGTGCCATCCGCACACATTCTGTCCATCGCGAAGCCGGTCCATCCCTCTTCTCCTCTCGAACTCACAGGTGCGTCTCAGAAGCTCCACAACGATCTCCCAGGCGCCGCTGGTTCCCTTCGATCAACAACGAGAGGAGGAACGCGATGGCCATCGAGGCGATCGAGGCGAAGGCACTGGGGCGACAGGTTCTCGTCGTCGCGAACGAGACGATCGAGGGGGAGGCACTCCACGAGGCGCTGCGGTTCCGAGCGCGAGAGCGAGGCGCTCGCGTGCACGTGCTCGCGCCCGCCCTCAACTCGCACCTGCGCCACTGGCTCTCGGACGAGGACGAGGCACGCCGGCGTGCGGAGGAGCGCCTCGCCCATTGCCTCAGCCGCCTTGCACAGGCCGGCATCGAAGCCGGCGGAAGGGTCGGCGACGCCGACCCGCTGCTCGCGATCGCCGACGAGCTGCGCTTCTTCCCGGCCGACGAGATCGTGATCTCGACACACCCGAGCGGGCGCTCCCATTGGCTCTCCCGCAATCTGGTCGAGCGCGCGCGGGAGCGCTTCCCGCTGCCCGTCCTCCACGTCGTCGTCGACCTGAGTTCCGGCTCCCGGCTCGGCGCCGGCACCGGACGGACGGCGAGCCGCGCGACCGATGCGGCTTGAGCTCCAGCCGACCGGGACGCCCATGACCGATGTGGGCGTCTCGGCCCTCGCCACGGGCGCCCGGCTCGCCGGGCGCAGCCGGAGGGCACGCCTCTCGCGGCGAGGGATCGCCGGCGCGCTGTGGACGATCGCCCTCGGCAAATCTCGTCGCGATCGTCTGGCTCTGGGTGGGCGGCGGGAACGTGTCCCGCCTCCACAGCACCGGAGACGTCCTCACGAGCCTGGCGCGGCTCACGGGTCTGCTCGGTTCGTACTCGGCGCTGCTCCAGGTCTGCCTGCTCGCGCGGATTCCCTGGCTCGAGCGCCTTGCGGGGATTTGATCGCCTCAGCGTCTGGCACGGCACCGCTGGAACGGCCATGCGTGCCTCGACCTCGTTCTCGCGCACGTCGTCCTGAGCGTGTGGGGGTACGCCCTCCTCGACCGCATCTCCCTCCCGAAGGAGATCTCGACGATGCTCGGGGGCGGGATCTATCCGGGAATGATCACGGCGACCGTCGGCACCGGCCTGCTCGTCGTCGTCGTCGCGAGCTCGATCGTGATCGCGCGCCGGCGGCTGCGCTACGAGATCTGGTACCTCGTCCACCTGACCGTCTACGCGGCGATCGCGCTCGCGTGGTTCCACCAGATCCCGACGGGCAACGAGCTCGTGCTCGACCGTGTGGCGGCCGACTACTGGCGCGCCCTCTACCTCGCCACCCTCGCCGTGCTCGTGCTCTTCCGGGTCCTCGTCCCGCTCCTGAACGCGCTGCGCTTCCGGCTTCGGGTGGAAGAGGTCGTCGCCGAGGGCCCGGGCGTGGTCTCGCTCCGCATAACGGGGCGCCGCCTCGACCGCCTGAACGCCCATCCCGGCCAGTTCTTCCTCTGGCGATTCCTCACCAGAGGCCGCTGGTGGGCCTCCCACCCCTTCTCGCTCTCCGCCGCACCTGACGGGCGCACGCTGCGGATCACGGCGAAGGCGCTCGGCGACTTCACCAGCCGCCTCGGCGAGATTCGCCCGGGCTCCCGGGTCGTGGTGGAGGGGCCGCTCGGCGTCTTCACGAGTGCGCTGCGGCGGCGGGAGAAGGTGGTGCTGATCGGAGGCGGGATCGGGATCACCCCCATCCGAGCGCTCGTCGAGGAGCTCGAGGGCGACGTCGTCGTCCTGTACCGAGCCGTCCGCGATGCCGACCTCGTCCTTCGCGACGAGTTGGAGACGCTCGCACGCAAACGTGGCTTCACGCTCCTCTACGTGGTCGGCGACCATGCCAGCGCAGAGGGGGCGCGGCTGCTCTCGCCCGAGCACCTGCGCGAGCTCGTCCCCGATCTCGGCGACCGCGAGGTGTACGTCTGCGGCCCGCCTGCGATGACCGACCTGATCGAGAGGCGCGTCCGCTCGGCCGGGGTTCCGCGACGGCATGTCCACACTGAGCGCTTCGCGCTCTGACAACAAGCGGAGGAGAGGAGCACACAATGCACCGATCGATTCCGGCCCTCGTCAGCGCCTCGGCGCTCGCGTTCCCGACGGCGGGGCCTGGGCCGCCGCCGTCGCGCCGCAGGCTGCGCTCAAAAAGAAGGTCGTCCTCCGGAAGGTCGTCGGACCTGCCGCCCCGGCCGACCGTTGGGGCGACGTCCAGGTGACGCTCGTCGTGCGGGTGACGACGACCACTACGGGGGTGAAGAAGAAGGTGACGCGTCGGATCACCGACCTGAGCGCCACCGCTCCGGATCACACGAACCGCTCCGTCTTCATCAACGAGCAGGCGATCCCGCTGCTGCGCAGCGAGGCGCTGCAGGCGCAGAGCGCGAAGATCGACCTGGTCTCCGGCGCGACCGACACGAGCTACGCGTTCGGCGAGTCGCTCCAGGCCGCGCTCGCGAAGGCGAGGTCGCTGCGCTGATGGCCGCCGTCATCGCCGGCAGCTGCCGGCTCGAACAGATCATGGGCATGCCGATCGTGGTCGACGTGCGAGACGACGACGTCGACGACTACGCCCTCGAGCAGGTGTTCGACTGGCTGCGCTTCGTCGACCGGACGTTCAGCACCTACTCCGCCGATAGCGACATCAGCCGCCTGAACCGCGGCGAGCTCACCCTCGCCGAGGCCCATCCGGACGTCCTGGAGGTGCTGGCGCTCTGCGAGGTGCTGCGCCGCGAGACGGACGGCTTCTTCGAGGCTCGCACCGCAGGCGGCATCGATTCGTGCGGCGTCGTCAAGGGCTGGGCGGTCGATCGCGGCGGCTGGATCCTCGAGTCCGCCGGAGCCCGCAACTACTGCATCAACGCGGGCGGGGACATCAGAGCCTGCGGGCAAGCCGTCCCCGGGGAGGCCTGGTGGGTCGGCATCCAGCATCCGATCGTCCGGGAGAGCATCGCCGGCGCGATTCCCGCCACCGACCTCGCGATCGCCACCTCGGGCGCGTACGCACGCGGCGAGCACGTGCTCGACCCGTGGAGCGGCCGGCCACCGGACGGGGTGCTGTCCGTCACCGTGATCGGTGGACCTCGCGGTGGCCGACGGCTACGCAACCGCCGCCTTCGCGATGGGCCGCGACGGTCCGAGTTGGACGGGCGTCCTCGACGGTTACGAGGCGATGACGATCCTGGCCGAGGAGACGGTGGTCTCGACGGCAGGATTTCCCGCATTCGAACCGCGCTAGGCCTGGACGGAGACCCTCAAGCAGTCGCACCCGGCGTCCGATGCTCGGATGGTGCGCGCCGTCGCCCCGAAGATGGTTGCCTCGCGGGCGATCGTCGCCTGCGCGGCCGCGGCGTTTCTCGCCTCCACGCCGGCGGCGACGAGCGTGGCCGCAGCCTCGGATCGGCGGCCGCTCAGATTCGTTTCCGTCCGCGAGCGTGACTTCTCCATCCACACTGCCCGCCGCATCGTTTCCGGAGACGTTCGCCTCTCGGTCGCGAACGAGGGCCCGGATGCGCACGAGCTGATCGTCGTTCGCTCGATCGTGCGGCGGCTGCCGCTCCGCCGAGACGGCATGACGGTTGACGAGGAGGCGCTGAAGCCGGAGATCCTCGGCACACTCGAGCCCGGAGAGCCGAGGACGCGCCGAACCCTCGAGCTCCACCTGGCGCCCGGGCGCTACGAGCTCCTCTGCAACATGTCCGGGCACTACCTGGGCGGGATGCATCGGGAGCTGGTGGTGCGCTGAGCGGGCGCCTGCTGCGACCGTTCCAGCCGTTCACGACCCGCGGCCGCTTTGCGGTGCTCGCGATCCTCCTCACCTTCGCGCTCTCGGCGACGGTCAGCGTCGCGCTCTCGATCTGGGCGACCTCGCGCTCGCAGCACCGCGCGCTCGTGATCGAGGTCGCGGCCCGCCAGCGGACGCTGGCCGAGCGGTACGTCAACGACGTGCTCCTCGCGCGAGCGGGCGCGCGAGCCGATCCCGCGAAGACGGCGGCCACGCTCGCCGAGAGTGCCCGGGCGCTCCTCGACGGAGGTACCGCTCCCGCGGTCGACGGCGACGACGACGCGGCAGAGATCCCCGCTTCAGCGAGCGGGGAGGTGCGGGCTCAGCTCCGGCAGGACCTCCGTCTCGTCCGGGACCTGACGGCGACCGGAGCTGCCCTCCTCGCGCAGCGCCCTGTGGCGACTCTCGAGCTACGGGCACACGAGCGCATCACGACAGCCGATCCGGTCGAGCGGCTGCGAATCCTCGCGGCCCTGACGGCGAACGTCTCGCTGAATGCCTCACGAACCATCGCGACCAGGGCCGATCACGACATCGGGGCGCTGATCACCGCGCAAGTGGTGCTCGGAGCCGCCGGCCTCCTGACCTCGCTCCTCCTCGCCTGGGCGCTGATCGCCGCGACGCGGAGGCAGACTGCACACTTCCGCAGCCTCGTCACCTCCTCCACCGATCTCGTGCTCGTCTTCGGAGCGGGTGGGTGCCGGTACGTCAGCGACTCGGTCATCGAGATGGTCGGTCGCCCGTGTGCGGACCTGCTCGGGCTCGGCTTCTTCGCGCTCGTCCATGTCGACGACCGCGCCGCGGTCGAGGCCGTTTCCCGCAACGGCGAGGTCCGCGAGCTCCTCTTCCGCATGTCCAATCGCTTCGAGGAGTGGCGCCACCTGGAGGCGCGGGTCACCGACCTCCGGCAAGACCGCCACGTGCGCGGCATCGTCTTCAACGCGCGCGACGTGACCGAGCGCGTCCGGCTCGAGGAACAGCTGACGCGCCAGGCATTCCACGACGGCCTGACAGCGCTGCCGAACCGGGCGCTCTTCCGCGATCGGCTCGACCAGGCGCTCTCTCGTGCGCGCCGGTCGAACGAGGCGCTCGCGGTGCTGCTGATCGACCTCGACGGCTTCAAGCAGGTCAACGACAGCCTCGGCCACGACGCCGGAGACCAGCTGCTTCAGGAGGTCGCGGTGAGGTTCGGGGCCGTCCTCCGTCCGAGCGACACGCTGGCGCGCTTCGGCGGCGACGAGTTCGCGCTGCTGCTCGAGGGCGCCAACAAGTCGCGCGCCGTGGGCGTCGCGCGGCGGCTCCTCGACTGCCTGCAAGCGCCGGTTGCGCTCACCGGCCGCGAGCTCGTCCTGAGCGCGAGCATCGGCATCGTCCTCCAGGTCGGCGGCGACACCGAGAGCGAGGAGCTCGTCCGTCATGCAGACGTCGCGATGTACGCGGCGAAGGAGGCGGGACGCGGCCGCTCCGAGGTCTTCCGGTACGACATGACGCGCGAGCTGGGCGAGCAGCTCGGGCTCGAGCACGAGCTGCGGCTCGGCCTCCAGCGGGGGGAGTTCAGCGTTCACTACCAGCCGGAGATCGTCCTGGAGACGGGAGCGGTCGTGCGAGTGGAGGCCCTTCTGCGCTGGGTCTCGCCGACGCGCGGCAGCGTCGGGCCGGCGCAGTTCATTCCCACCGCGGAGCGGAACGGCCTCATTCACCAGCTCGGCGCGTTCATTCTCGCCGAGGCCTGCCGCCAGACCGTCGACTGGCGTTCGCGCGGCCTCCTGCCGGACTCGTTCGTAACCTGGGTCAACCTCTCCGGGCGGCAGCTCTCCACCGGCGGCGTCCCCGACCTGGTGCGGGGTGCACTCCAGGCGGCGGGGCTACCGCCGCGCTACCTCGGCCTCGAAGTGACCGAGACCGCGATCGTGGTCGACGGGCCCGCGGGCGACCGGGCGCGCGCCGAGCTCCAGGAACTGCACGAAGAGGGCGTCAGGATCGCGATCGACGACTTCGGCACCGGCTTCTCCTCGCTCGGTCAGCTGCGCCGCTTCCCGGTCGACGTGATCAAGGTCGACCGCTCGTTTATCCAGGGCGTGGAGCACGACGCGAAGGACGCTGCGATCACGGCCAACCTTGTCAGCCTCGCACACGCGCTCGGCCTCGTCGCCGTCGCCGAGGGGATCGAGTCGGACGGCCAGCTCGCCTCGCTCCGCGAGCTCGGCTGCGACCTGGCGCAGGGCTACCTCTTCGCCCGTCCAGGGCCGGCGGAGGAGGTCGGCCGCGCGCTGCTCGCGAGCCGCCGGGCTGCCGGCTCGACGGAACACCTGCGCGCGTCCGCGTAGTCGATCGACCCAGAAGATCGACCGATCAGTCGAAGCGGGATGCGTTTCCGGTCGGCCCAGGGGCCTAGACGGTTTTCGGCTTGTACGTCCAGCCAGCGCCGGTGATGGCGGCGATGACCGGGTCGCGCAGGTCCGACCAGTGAAACGTGTAGCCCTCCTCGGTGGCGGCGCCCCCGACGGCGTGCGGGCCGAGCCATGCGAGGATTGTGACCTTCTCCGACCCGATGCGCTGGCCGCGCTCCCAGCTCTTGTGAGCGGAGAGGCTCGAGCCAAGCTCCGCCTCCGTCGTCGTCTTCAGGCAGATACCGGTGGCGGTGTGCTTCTTTTGGTCGAGCGACATGCGGATCGCGCGGTAGCTGTACTCGTAGTCGGCACCCCCGACCCCGGCGCTCGCGATCTTCGCCGACCCACGCGACGAGGATCTCCCCCTCCTCCTCGGTGGTCTCGATCCCATTGCCGGCGATCGCGTGCAGGCGATCGCGAACTTCTGATTCTGGGACCGCGGTCACGCCCTTCGCGGGCTCGGCGGCAGTCATGATCCCGCGCGTCTTCGCCTTCAATCGATCGAGGAAGCCCACTGCCTCCCACCCACCCTAGCGCGTGGGTCTCTCCACGCGCCCGCGGCGCTCAGGTGGCGCTAGAGGCAGCCCACAGGTTGATCCCGGCGTCGGTCGCGTGCCGGTCGATCTCGGTGAGCTCCTCCGGGCTGAACTCGAGACGTTCGAGAGCCGCCACGTTCGCCTCGAGCTGGGCGACGCTGCTCGCCCCGACGAGCGTCGAGGTCATCCGAGGGTCGCGGAGTGTCCAGGCGAGCGCCGTCTGGGCAAGCGATTGCCCCCGTTGGGAGGCGATCTCGTTCAGCGCCCGGATCTTCGCCAGGACGTCCTCGGTCAGGAGATCCGGGGAGAGGGTGCCGGGCCGGCTGGCGCGCGAGCCTTCCGGAACACCCGAGAGGTACCGGTCGGTGAGCATCCCCTGGGCAAGAGGCGAGAAGCCGATGCAGCCGGCGCCCTCCTCGCCGAGGACGTCCAGGAGGTCCGGCTCGATCCATCGGTTGAGCATCGAGTACGACGGCTGGTGGATCAGGAGGGGCGTACCGAGGCCCCGGAGGATCTCCGCCGCGTGGCGGGTCTTCGCGCCCGAGTAGGACGAGATGCCGACGTAGAGAGCCTTGCCCTGGCGAACGGCCGTGTCGAGAGCACCGAGCGTCTCGTCCAGCGGCGTCTGCGGGTCGAACCGGTGCGAGTAGAAGATGTCGACATAGTCGAGGCCGAGCCGTGCGAGGCTCTGGTCGAGGCTCGCGAGGAGGTACTTGCGCGATCCCCACTCGCCGTAGGGCCCGGGCCACATGTCGTAGCCGGCCTTGGTCGAGATCACCAGCTCGTCGCGGTAGACCGCCAGGTCGCTCCGGAGCAGGCGACCGAAGTTCTCCTCCGCCGATCCGAAGGGAGGCCCGTAGTTGTTGGCGAGGTCGAAGTGCGTGATCCCGAGGTCGAAGGCGCGCAGGACGATCTGCCGGCTCGTGTCGAGCGGGCGGTCGTGCCCGAAGTTCTGCCAGAGGCCGAGCGAGATCGCGGGCAGGTGAAGGCCGCTGCGGCCGCAGCGGCGGTAGAGCATGCCTTCGTAGCGATCCGGGGCGGGGACGTAGGTCATGTGGCTGATCCTCCTGCGGTAGGGGTGCTTGGTGAAGACTCATGGAGCTCGCCCGGGTGGCGCTGTCCATGATCGCGATAGCTTCCGGCATCGGTGGGTTCGAGCAGTCAGCGGCTCATGCCGGCGACCGGGAACACTCACCGCGTTAGGGTGGCGCCGTGAGCGACACGAGCCTCTGGCACCCCTTCGCAGACATGGCCTCGGTGCGAGGCGAGGAGCTCGTCCTCGTTCGCGGTGAGGGTGTCCACGTCTGGGACGACGCGGGCAACCGCTATCTCGACGGGTGCGCGAGCCTCTGGTACTGCAACGTCGGCCACGGCCGGGCGGAGATCGCCGACGCGGTGTCCGCGCAGCTGCGGACGCTCGAGACCTGGTCGATCTTCGGCGAGGCGGCGAACCCACCCGCGCTCGAGCTGGCGGCGAAGCTCGCCGGGCACGCGCCGATGGACGGGGCGAAGGTGTTCCTGACGACGGGCGGGGGCGACGCGATCGACACCGCCGCGAAGCTGGCGAGGCTCTACTGGCAGTCGATCGGACAGCCTGATCGGCTGCACGTCGTGGCGCGCACGAACGGGTACCACGGCACGATGGGGTTCGGCACCTCGATCGGCGGCATCGACGCCGTCCGGGAGGGGTACGGGCCGCTGATCGCCGCCACCTCCCGGGTGCCGCACGACTCGGCCGACGCCTTGCGCGAGGAGATCGAGCGGGTCGGGGCGGAGAAGGTTGCCGCGTTCTTCTGCGAGCCGGTGACCGGCGCGGGCGGCGTCTACCCGCCGGCGCCGGGCTACCTCGAAGGTATTGCCGGGATCTGCGCCGAGGCGGGCGTCCTGCTCGTGATCGACGCGGTGATCGTCGGGTTCGGCCGGATCGGCGGGTGGTTCGGCTGCGAGCGCTTCGGCCTCCGGCCCGACCTCGTGACGTTCGCCAAGGGCGTCACCAGCGGGTATCAGCCGCTGGGAGGGGTCCTCGTCTCGGAACGTGTCTCGGAGCCGTTCTGGTCGCATCCGGGCCGCATCACGGTGCGACACGGACAGACGTATTCGGGCCACGCTGCGGCGTGCGCCGCCGCGCTCGCGAACCTGGCGATCATGGAGCGCGAGGGCCTCATGACCCGGGGGCAGGAGCTCGAGGGCGAGCTTCTCGGTGCGCTGGCGGGGCTGCGCGACCATCGCTTGGTGGGGGAGGTGCGCGGCGGCACGGGGCTGATGGCCGGTGTCGAGCTCGCGCCCGAGGTGCTGGAGGCAGATCCTGCTGCCGCGGCGAAGCTCTACCGCGCCGTTCGCGCCCGCGGCGTCCTCCTGCGGGCCCACGTGCGGGGGCTCGCGATCTCGCCGCCGCTGATCGTAACGACCGAGCAGATCCGCGAGATCGCCGACGTCATGCTCGGTGCCCTCGACGAGATCGCTGCGGGCTGACCTCGCAGACGGTCACGCGTCGCTCGGCTCGGCCGCGTGTGTGGTGAGCGTCTCGATCGGGATCACGTCGAGCGCCCGCGCGTGGGTCGCACCGAGCACGACGCGCGGCGCGCACCCCGCACGATAGGCCTCGAGCCAGCGCTCGGCGCAAAGGCACCATAGGTCTCCCGGTGCGAGGCCGGAAAACCCCCACTCCGGCCGCGGCGTCGACAGGTCGTTCCCGGCGAGTCGGCTGAACTCGAGGAACTCCCGCGTGAGGACCGAGCAGACCGTGTGGCTGCCGAGGTCCTCCGGCCCCGTGGCGCAGCAGCCGTCGCGGTAGAAGCCTGTGAGCGGCTCGCTCGAGCAGGGTCGCAACGATCCGCCGACGACGTTCAGGTCTGGATCACGGCTCACGGCGCAACTCTGCCAGGTCGGCTGGAGCCCACGGGACGGCCGAAGAGCCCGGTGCTCCGAGGCGGTACCGTGCCGCGGTGCCCGGGAACGCGGATTGGGAGGGCGAAGACCAGCCCGTCGAGGTCGTCCCCTACGACCCGGCGTGGCCCGGCCGGTTCGAGAGGGAGCGCGATCTCCTTCGAAGGACGATCGGCCCGCTCGTCGACGGAGGCATCCACCACGTCGGCAGCACGGCCGTCCCCGGCCTCGCGGCGAAGCCGGTCATCGACGTGATGGTCGGCGTCCGAAGCCTCGACGAGGCTCGGCGGTCCTTCGACCCGCTTGCGGAGATCGGCTACTGCTACTGGCCGCATCGTCCGTGGATGCACTGGTTCTGCAAGCCTTCGCCAGCCGAGCGGACGCATCACCTTCACCTCATCGAGGCCGACCATCCGCAGTTCGCCGCTCGCCTCGCCTTCCGCGACCACCTGCGTGGGCATCCCGCGGCGACAGACGCGTACGCCGCGCTGAAGTTCGAGCTGGCGGCGCGATACCGAGACGACCGCGACGGCTACACCGAAGCAAAGGCCGATTTCGTCCGCTTGGTTCTCGAGCGCGCTCTAGAAGACTCGCCCGGCCCGGCCGACGCGCTGTGCGAGCCCGACCCGCTGCCGGAGCTGATCGAGGAGCGCTTCCAGGTGGCCGAGCACGAGCTCGTGCTCCTCCGCCCGCCCGACCCGGAAGCGCTGCTCGACGAGGCGGCCTTCGAGCACGAGGAATTCCTTCCGTACTGGGCCGAGCTCTGGCCGAGCGGGCTCGCGCTCGCGGAGGAGCTGGCACGGCGGCGGCCAGCGGGATCGCGCGTGCTCGAGCTCGGCTGCGGGCTCGCGGTGCCGAGCATCGTGGCCGCGCTCGAGGGAGCGGACGTGCTGGCGACCGACTGGTCGCCCGACGCGATTGCGGTTCTCCCCCGAAACGCCGGGCGAAACGGCGCGAGGCTGCGGTCGGCGCTCGTCGACTGGGCCGAGCCGGCGCGCCTCCTGGCGGGGGCGCCGTGGGATCTCGTCGTCGGCTCCGACCTCCTCTACGAGCGGCGCAACCTTCCACTTCTGCTCGGCCTCCTCCCCCGCCTCGTCGACGGCGGCGAGGTGCTCCTCGCCGACCCCGGCCGTCCCGCCCTCGCCGGCTTCCTCGAGACAGCTGCCCGCAGCTTCGAGGTCGAGTCGGCTCCCGGGAGGGTGACGCTGTACCGGCTCCGCCGGTTGGCTCCCGGAAGTCACGGGTAGCCTCATCGCGTGCGCATCGAGGGGACGAGAGCGTTTCGCGCGCCCTGCCGGGCCGTCTTCGACGCCCTGACCGACCCCGAGCTCGTCGCGGAGTCGCTGCCGGCGGTGGAGAAGGTCAGCGTCCGCGACCCCGATCACTGGACGGCAAGCGTCAAGCTGCCGATCGCCCCGCGGCTGACCCTCGCGTTCGAGCTGCTCGAGCGCCGCGTGCCAGAGCACGCGCGGCTGCACGCGAGCGGGCGGAACCTCGGCTCGAGCCTGACCATGGACACCTCCTTCGACCTGGAATCGACCGAGACGGGCACGAGCATGCGCTACGTGGTGGAGACCACGCTCGGGGGTCTTCTCGGCCGCCTCGGCGACGCTGCGCTCCGGCCCATCGCCGACCGGCAGGTCGAGCGGCTGCTGGCGGCGATCGAGCGGCGGGTGGCCGCCCGGCCCGCCGCCGCGTAGCGGGCGCTCCGGGCGCGAGCTAGGCTCGGCCCGATGGCCGACACCTGGCTGCGCGACCTCCTCGACGCCCGGGCCGGTGAGGAGTTCGACCTCCACGCGCGGCTCCTCAACCCGCAGTTCGTGCGGGTCCTGCGCACGATCGGGTTCGATCGCCACTGGTCGCGCGGCGAGGGGGCCTACCTCTACGACGTCGACGGCAACCGCTTCCTCGATCTGCTCGGTGGCTTCGGGATGTACAACGTCGGGCGCAACAACCCTCGCGTGCGGGACGCTCTCGTTGAGGCGCTCGGGCTGGATACCCCCGGCCGCGTCGCCCTCGGAGTCACGCAGCTCGCCGGCCTGCTGGCCGAGGAGCTACTCGCGCTCGCCCCCGCGAGCGTGTCGCGTGCCCTCTTCACGAGCTCCGGGACGGAGGCGGTCGAGGCCGCGATCAAGCTCGCCCGCGTCGCCGCCGGGCGCACCCGCGTCCTCTCGGTGGAGGACGGCTTCCACGGGCTGACCCTCGGCGCGCTTTCCGCCAACGGCGGCTCGGCTTTCACGGGGCGCTTCCAGCCGCTCCTGCCGGGCTTCGGCGCGGTGCCGTTCAACGATCTCCCCGCGCTCGAGGCCGAGCTCCGGCGCGAGGATGTTGCGCTCTTCCTCGTCGAGCCGGTCGTGGGCCACGGCGTGCTGCTTCCCGAGCCGGGATATCTGCGGGGCGCTCAGGAGCTCTGCCGCCGCTACGGGACGCTGTTCTGCGTCGACGAGGTCGCGGTCGGCTTCGGGCGGACCGGCCGCATGTTCGCGCTCGAGCACTGGGGGCTCGAGCCGGACCTCTTGACGGTGGCGAAGTCGCTCTCGGGAGGCTACGTCCCGGTCGGCGCGTGCCTGATGAGCACGCGCGTCTACGAGGCCGTTTTCGACTCGATGGAGCACGCCCTCAGCCACGGTTCGACCTTCGCGCCGAACGATCTCGCCATGGTCGCCGGCCTCGCCACGCTGCGCGAGCTGCGTGAGCAGCGTCTCGTCGAGCATGCAGCGACCCTCGGCGACTACCTGCTCGAGCGGACGCGCCCCCTCGTCGAGCGCCATGCGGTCGTGCGCAACGTCCGGGGGGTCGGGCTCATGTGGGCGATCGAGTTCGCCGAGCCCGCCGGTCGAGGGCGAGCATCGTGGCGGCTGGTCGAGCGAGCGCAGCCGGGGCTCTTCTCGCAGCTCGTCGTGGTGCCGCTCTTCGCCGACCACCGGGTGCTGATCCAGGTCGCAGGTCACGACATGAACGTCGTGCGGGCGATGCCGCCGCTCGTGCTCTCGGAGCGGGACGTGGACGAGTTCGCCGAGGCGCTCGACGCCGTGCTGGCCGGGGCGAGCCGGATGCCGAAGGCGATGATGAGCTTCGCGCTACGCGCTGCCCGCGCGTCGCGGAAGCCCCAGGCGGCGAAAAGCTAGCGGCCCACGCTCCCTATCCGACTTCGACGTGGCGATCGGCCACGCAGGCGTCGACCCAGCGGATCGCTTCCCCGACGAGGCGCGCCGAGAGCGCCTCGCGCACGGCGAGCTCCTTCGGAGTGTGATCCTCGTCCAGCTCGATGCGGACCTGGTGCAGCGCGACCTCCGTGTCCGGGCCCACCTCGCGCCGCTCCTCTGCGACGATCGAGACCTCGCCGACCTCGGGAACGAGCCTGTGCGCCAGGTCGTCGAGCTCCGCGGCGGTCGCGGCCCGGCCGGCGAAGACGCCGAAGTTGATCCTCACCTCGAGCGCGGCACTCTCGGACGGCTCGACGGCAAAGGCGACGACGGAGCCGGTCTCCACACCGGAAACCCTTGCCGTCGAGGACGAAAGCTAACCCTCCCGAGGCTCCCAGCGGAAGCCGCGAAGCGCGGCGATCACGCCTGCGAGACCCCACGCCGCCACCACGGCGACGGAGCCGGGGCGTGTCCAGATCTCGTGACCCCGGAGCGTGATGTCGCGAAGGAGGCGGATGAAGTACGTGAGCGGCAGGACGTCGGCGATCGCGCGGAGGAATCTCGGGAACGAGTGCGGCGAGAAGAACGAACCCGAGATGAAGGCCATCGGCAGGTAGACCGCGTTGACCGCGGCGGACGATCCTTCCGCGGTCCGGATGGCGGCGGTCAGACCCATTCCCATGCCCGCGAAGGCGAGGGCGCCGAGCAGGAGGGCCAGCGCGAGCGAGAAGAGATGGTGCGGCACGGCGATGTGGAAGAGCAGCCGGCCGAGCACGATCAGCGTCACGGCCTCGATCGTGTAGACGAGGAGGGTCGAGGCGAGGAGCGAGGCGATGTAGAGCCAGGGTGGGAGCGGCGTCGCGCGAACGCGCTTGAGGACGCCGTTCTCGCGGTCGACGACGACCCCGATCGCGAGGCCGGCGAAGGCCGTCGCGACGACGCCGTAGCCGAGCATGCCGGCGAGCAGGTACCTCGAGCCCTTCACGCCCTCGATGCGGTCGCCGCCGTAGACCGAGGCGAGGAGGACGAAGAAGAGGATCGGCAGCATGAACGTGAAGAACGCCGATTCGCGACTCCGCCAGTAGAGGAGCTGCTCGCCGCGCAGCTGGTGCAGGAACAGGCGCATCAGGATTCGTCGAGGGTCAGCGTCAGGTAGATCTCCTCGAGCGTTGGGCGCCGCACCTCGAGCCCTTCCAGCTCGAACCCCTCCGCGAGCGCCTGCGAGGTCAGCTCGTGCAGGACGCGCGTCGGCTCGTCGGTCTCCACGACCACCTCCTCGCCGTCGCGGCGGTACCTGATCTCGGTCGCCGGCGCGGCTCCCGTGAGCTCCGCCGGCGTGCCCAGAGCGACGATCCTTCCCTCGCGGAGAACGGCGACCCGGTCGGCGAGCTGCTCGGCCTCGTCGAGGTAGTGCGTGGTCAGGAGGATCGTCTTGCCGAGCGAGCGCAGCGAGCGGATCGTCTCCCACGCGGCCCGGCGCGCGGCCGGGTCGAAGCCCGTCGTCGGCTCGTCGAGGAAGAGCAGCTCCGGGTCCCCGACGAGCGCGAGCCCGAGGTCGAGGCGCCGCTTCTGCCCGCCCGAGAGCGTCCGCACCCGGGCATCGCGCTTCTCCTCGAGGCCGATGAGCCGCACGACCTCCCCGACGTCGCGAGAGCGCCGGTAGTACCCGGCGAAGAGCCGCAGGCTCTCGGAGACGGTGAGGGTCGCGTACATGGCGGAGGACTGGAGGACGACGCCGATCCGCTCACGCCAGGCGCTGCCGGCCCGCTCGGGATCCTGGCCGAGGACGCTGACCTCGCCCGCGTCCCGACGCCGGTAACCCTCGAGGATCTCGACCGCGGTCGTCTTGCCGGCGCCGTTCGGCCCGAGCACGCCGAAGACCTCGCCGCCCTCGATCTCGAAGTCGATGCCGCGGAGCGCTTCCTGCGAGCCGTAGGACTTGTGGACATCGGCGACTGTGACGACGGCAGGCATCTATCTGGGAGATAGGTTAATATGCATCTGGGAGATATGTCAACCCTCAGTCCGACAGCACGAGTGATCCTCGGCCTGCTGCGTGCGGGAGCGAGCACAGGCTACGAGATCAAGACGACCGTGGAGCAGGCGACGCGGTTCTTCTGGGGCGCGAGCTACGGCCAGATCTACCCGGAGCTGCGGCGCCTGCAGGGGGCGGGCCTCGTCGAGGCCCTCCCGGACGCGGAGACCGCGAGGAGGAAGGTCGCCTACCGCCTGACGGAAGCGGGCGAGCAGGCCCTGCACGAATGGCTGACGAGCGGCGAGCCCCCCGAGTTCCAGTACCGAGACGAGGGGCTCCTCAAGCTGTTCTTCGGCGGTCTCCTCAGCCCCGCGGAGGTCCTGGATAACGTCCGAGCCTCGAGGAGGGAGGCCGAGGCCGACCTCGCCTTCTTCCGGGCCAACCTGGCGCCGCGCGCGCGGGCGGGCGCCGCGGAGGAGGGGCGGTACCCCTCACTCGCGCTCGAGTACGGAATCGCCTTCCTCGAGTTCATGGCGCGGTGGTACAGGCGCCTGGAGCGCACGCTCGAAGCCGAAGCTGCCGAGGGTGCCGCGGGGCCTGAGCGAGCAGAGGGCGTGTCCGGAGAGCCGAGCCGGGACGCCTGACACGCCTGCAAGCTGCGTTCCTGAGGCATCTGGGAACCTAGAGTTCGACGATCGCCACACCGGCGGGTGGGAACGGCGGCTCCGCGCCGCGGGTGAGCTCCGCCACGAGGCGGCCGCAGTCGGGCTGGTGACCGACGACCACCACCTCGGCGCCGCGGCCGGCGACGGCGAGCCGCAGCTCGGCCGCCGTCGCGCCCGGCGCAATCCGGTCGTCGACTACCGACTCGACGCCGCACGCGCGTGCGATCGACGCGGCGGTCTGGCGGGCGCGAAGGAGCGGGCTGGTGATGACGACCTCCACGTGCGCCTCGGTTGCGAGCCGGCGCCCGAGCGCCCGTGCAGCCGCGAGGCCGGAGGCGGTCAGCGGCCGCAGCTCGTCGGGCTCCCCCGGCGCCGCCTCGGCGTGGCGGACGAGGTGGACGCGCACGGAGGTGGGGTCGGGAGGGGTTGGCGAAGTTGCCGTTTCAGACAGGCGATTCCACGCGTACTTCGTTGCCGTGCAGGTCGAACAGCGTGAACGTTCGCATGCCGTAGTCCTGGTCCACGGGCGGCTCTATTCGTGCCGGGGCTGCAGCCTTTGCCTGCCATTCCGCGTAGATAGCGCCGGCTTCCTCGACGTACAAGAAGCAGCTTCCGGCCGCTCGCGGACCGGCAGCCGCGAGATCACGGCTTGCGAGAAGCGGTACCGTGCGCTGGCCACGAGTCGATTCTATGCCGAGGCGAGTGGAACGGCCCCCGTCCGGCCGACTGCCCTGCGCGAGCCGCGCGAGGCGTCCCGCCGAGGGCGTCCGCCAGTCCTCGATGCTCGTCGACCAGCCGCGTGGGCGCGGATCGACACCGGCGGTCACTTCCTCGGACAGCTGGATCGGTTGGGGTGGTAGACGAGCGGCAGGAGGCCGACGAGCCTAGGCTACGACCATGCCGGTCGATCTCGCCGAACGCCGCGCGCTCTTCCGCCGGCTCCACCTGCGCGACCGGGTCTTCGTCCTGCCGAACCCGTGGGACATCGGCTCCGCGCGGCTGCTCGCCTCCGTGGGCTTCGAGGCGCTTGCTACGACGAGCGCCGGGCTCGCGTGGAGCCTCGGCAAGTCCGACCAGACCGTCACCCGGGCCGAGCTGCTCGAGCACGTGGCCTCGCTCGCCGCCGCCACGGACCTGCCGCTCTCGGTCGACAGCGAGCGCTGCTTCGCCGAGACGCTCGCCGGAGTAGCTGAGACCGTCCGCATGCTGGCCGACGCCGGCGCCGCCGGCTGCTCGATCGAGGACTACGACCCGGACTCAAGGCGCATCGAGGAGGTCGGACGGGCCGCCGAGCGGGTCGCCGCCGCCGCCGAGGCCGCTCACGAGGACGATTCGATCGTGCTGACCGCCCGGGGTGAGAACCACCTGTACGGCGGCGTCGACCTGGAGGACACGATCGCCCGCCTGATCTCGTACCGGGCGGCCGGGGCCGACGTCGTCTACGCACCCGGTCTCGCCGACCCGGCGCAGATCGCCGCGGTCGTCGAAGCGGTCGACGCGCCCGTGAACGTCCTGGCGCTTCCAGGCGGCCCTACAGTCGCCGAGCTCGGCGAGCTCGGGGTGCGACGGGTATCTACCGGCAGCGCCCTCGCGAGCGCAGCCTACGGCGCGCTACTCGCCGGCGCGCGCCAGCTGCTGTCCGGTGGAGACTCCTCGTACGCCCTCGCCGGCCTCTCGCGGGCAGACCGCGCCGTCTTCGACGAAGGCGCGCCGCCGGCTGTTCGCTGAGTCCAGACCCCCGCCCGTTCTCGGGCTTCGTTTCGTCGGACGGGAGCTCGGCGCTGCGAACGAGCCGGTAGCGCTGCTCCTCGTCGACGACGGCGCCTCCGGCCTCCTCCCGCGTTCGCGCGAATTGCATCCGCGTACCAAGCGTGTCCTGCTGGTCGATCGCGACTACTCCTCGACGAGTCCGGCAGTGCAGGCCATGACCCTCGGGCGTGCCGACTATCACCTCGTGAGGCCGTGGACGGACGACGAGATGATGTACCGCGCGATGAGCGGGTACCTCTCTTCGTGGACGACGGAGCAGCAGCCGAACTGCGAGCTGTTTCGGATCGTCGCGACAGAGGGCGACGGCAAAGCGCTAGTGGTTCACCCGCTCGACGGCACCGAGTTACGCGCGCGCACAGCACGCTCGCGCGGTAACGCTGCTCATTCGGGGCGACAGCGTCGCGAAGTCGATGTCGACCTACCTCGTGGACGCGATCGAGTCCACTCCGAACGTCGCCGTGCGCCACTGCACGGAGGTCGTCGACGGCGCCGGCGACGGAACGCGCGAATGCATCAAGCTTGCCGATCGCGCAAACAACACCTTCGAGGAGGTGTCCGCGCGGCCGCGCTCTTCATCATGATCGGCGGCGAACCGCACACACAGTGGCTCCCCGATGAGATCGCGCGCGACGGGCAGGGCTACCTGCTCACTGGCCGCGACCTTCTCGAGGAGCCTGGGGTGTCCTGGGAGCATGACCGCGAACCCTTGCCGCTCGAGACGAGCATGCCCGGCGTGTTCGCAGCGGGCGACGTGCGGCAGGGTTCGATCAAGCGCGTCGCCTCGGCAGTGGGCGAAGGCGCGACGGTCGTACGCCTGATCCACGAGCACCTGCGGGAAAGCGAGCGCGCGCATACCGCGAATTAGAGGCGCACGAGGATCCGGTCGAGCCCCTTCTTCTCGATGTCCGGCACCTCGGCGCCCTCGGCCGGGTAGCCGACCGGGACGAGGAGGAAGGGCCGCTCGTTCCTCGGCCGGTCGAGGATCCGGCCGAGGAACGCCATCGGCGAAGGCGTGTGGCAGAGGGTGGCCAGGCCGGCGGCGTGGAGCGCGGCGAGGAGGAAGCCCGTGGCGATGCCGGCCGACTCCTTGGCGTAGTAGTGCTTGTACTGGCGATCGCCGTCGAGCCCGTAGGCCTGCTCGAAGACGACGATCACGTACGGCGCCTCCGTGATGTGAGGCTTCACCCAGTCGGTGCCGATCGGCTCGATCGCGCGCTGCCACTCCTCGGGCATCCGCCCGTGGTAGGCGGCCCACTCCTCCGCCTCGGCACCGTCTCGGATCTGCTGCTTGACGTCGGCGTCGGAGACGACGACGAAGCTCCACGGCTGCTGGTTCGCCCCCGACGGTGCGGTGCCGGCGACGCGGACTGCATTCTCGACGAGCTCCCACGCGACGGGCTCGGGCGAGAAGCGGCGCACCGAGCGCCGCCGGAGCATCAGCTCGAGGAACTCGCGGGAACGCTCGATCTGCTCAGCAGCGGGCAGCCGGTCGAAATCGAGAGGGACGGGGTGGTACGAGTCCCCGCCACCGCTCGATCCAGCCGCGCCCATCAGCGAACCGCGGCCGCACGCACGAGCGCGCCGTAGAGCGTCCGGAAACGGGGATTGCAGCTCCCATGCTCGCGGACCGTGGTCGCACCCAATGCATTGCGCACCGTGACGAAATCGGTCGCGACATCGGGCAGAGCGCCGGGGCAGCGAATCGACGCCGGAAGCGAGGAGAAACGGACGGCGTACGCAAGATCCACGAGAGAGCGGAGGGTCCCGGCAGGAACCCGGTGCCTCGGATCCGCCAGCTCGACCCGCCCGGTCGCGGTCACCTTCCCGTCCGTGGCGATCGCGAGGGTGAACCGCGCGATGTTCCCGCCCGAGCGGCCGAACGAGAAGGCCGGTCGCGCGGTCGACGCGCCCGTCGTCGCGGCAACCGACAGGAGCGTGACGGCGGCGGCTGCGAGCAGCGGGACGATCCTCGCCACGCCCGAAAGGGTAGAAGGAAGCCACGTGACGGCGCGGGTAGAGTCGAAATGTGACCTCGTTCCGGTACGTCGTCGCCGACGTCTTCACCGACACGCCGCTCGAGGGGAACCAGCTCGCAGTCTTCACCGATGCCCGTGAGCTGCCCGAAGAGCTGCTCCAGCCGCTCGCGAGGGAGTTGAACTACAGCGAGACCGTCTTCGTCCTGCCGAAGGAGCGGGACGGGCACGCCCGCATCCGGATCTTCACGCCGGCCGTCGAGGTTCCTTTCGCGGGCCACCCGACGCTCGGCACCGCGTTCGTTCTCGCAGGCCCGCTGCAGCTCGACGTGATCCGCCTCGAGACCGGAAGCGGCACGGTTCCCGTGCGCCTCGAGCGGGACGGCTCCCGGATCGTCTTCGGGCGGATGGAGCAACCGCTTCCGAGCGTGGCGCCGTACGGCGAGGAACGCGAGCTGCTCTCCGCGCTTGGTGTACAGGCGTCGGAGCTGCCGGTCGAGGTCTACGACAACGGCATCGCCCACGTCTACGTCTGCCTCGGCTCGCCCGGCGAAGTGGCGGCGCTCGAACCGGATCTCACCCGCCTCGCGAAGCTGCCCGCCGCGCTCGGCGTCAACTGCTGCGCGGGGGAAGGCCGGCACTGGAAGACCCGGATGTTCGCACCGGGCGGAGGCGTCGCCGAGGATCCCGCGACCGGTTCCGCGGCCGGCCCGCTCGCGTACCACCTCGCACGTCACGGACGCATCGCCTTCGGCGACGAGATCGAGATCTCGCAAGGCGCCGAGGTCGGGCGCCCCTCGACTCTCTACGCGCGTGTGGAAGGCTCCTCGGAGCAGCTCGAGCGCGTCGAGGTCGGGGGCTCTGCAGTGGTCGTCGCCCGCGGCGAATTTCGGCTCTAGCAGCCGCGCGGCGGCTAAAGCAGCTGCCCGGATCTGCCGACCTTCGGAGCATGCCGGGAGTCCCTGGAAGGGGTGACGCGCGGGAGCCGTGTCAGCGTGCGCTCAGCCCGAGCGTCGTAGCCAGCGCGGCGGTCGGCCGACTCGTGCGCCCGCCGCAGGAGACCTGGTCGACCCAGCACCTCGTCGAGTTTCTCGCGGGCCTGTCGTCGGTCGGCCATGCGGGAGAGGCTGCGCAGCACGCGGTCGAGCGCGCGCTGGAGATGCTCGATGCAGAGGCGGGAGCCGTCGTCGTGGCTTCCGAAGTCGTGGCCTCGATCGGCTTTCCGCCCGACAGCGTCGCGTCTGCCGAGCTGGTGGCGCTCGCCGACGGAGGGCCGGGCGAGCTCGTCCTTCCGGGTCTCGGCCCCGCATACCTTCTCGTCGCGCCGCTCGAGGACGCCCCCACGGGCCGAATGCTCGTGGCGCGCATCGCACGCGAGCCCTTCACGGGCGCGGATGCCGATCTCCTGCGGGGGATGGCGCGCGTACTGGCGCTGACGCTGCGCACACAGCACGTCGTGGACGAGGAACGGCGGCTTCGCGCCTGGAGCGAGACGCAGGTGGTCGAGAACGAGCGGCTCGTCCGCCGCCTCCAGGAGCGGCAGGGCCTGCT
Organism: Gaiellales bacterium; assembly: GCA_038237515.1. Classification (GTDB taxonomy): domain Bacteria; phylum Actinomycetota; class Thermoleophilia; order Gaiellales; family Gaiellaceae; genus JBBQDZ01. The sequence continues at coordinate 17,882 of JBBRYP010000028.1, read as the reverse complement.
CGAGCGCCTCTCTCGGATCGAGAGGCTGATCTCGAGTCGAGCCGAGCGCCAGGAGATCTTCGACGCGATCGTCAACGGCCTGGTCGAGCTCACCGGCGACGAGATGGTGGGGCTGCGCCTGCTGGAGGAGGGCGACGGGATGCTCCGGCGGATTGCGGCGTCCATCGGCGTCTCGCGCGACCTGCTCGCCGTGGCGGTCGACACCGGGGGCGGTGTCGGCGCGCGCGCCGTCGCCGAGAACCGCCTTGTGATCGAGGAGAATTACCAGAGCGCTGCCACGGGAACGATCGCCGCCTTCGCAACGCACGGCCTTCAGGCGGCGATGGCCGCGCCCGTGCACCAGAAGGGCGAGGTCAAGGGTAGCCTGATGATCTCGACCTGCCGCGCCGGCCGGCGGTACAGCGACGAAGATCGCGAGATCCTGCTCGCGTTCGCCGAGCACGCGAGCCTGGCCCTGACGGACGCGAAGACGGTCGACGACGCCGTGCATCAGGCGTTTCATGACTCGCTCACGGGACTGCCGAATCGACTGCTCTTTCTCGACCGCCTCGAGCAGGCCCTCGCGAGGGGTGCGCGCAGCGGGCTGACGACGGCGGTGCTATTTCTCGACCTCGACGGCTTCAAGCGCGTGAACGACAGCCTCGGCCACGCGGCCGGCGACGAGCTGCTCGTCGCGGTCGCTCGGCGTCTGCACAGCTGCATCCGCCCCGGCGACACGGCAGCGCGCTTCGGCGGCGACGAGTTCGCAATGCTGCTCGAGGGCACGAAGTCCCCGGCCGACGCGGAGGAGGTGGCCCAGCGGATCGTGGCGGCGCTCCGCACTCCGTTCGCCCTCCGCTCCCGCCGCGTCTTCGTCCACGCGAGCATCGGGATCGCCGTCAGCTCGTCCGGCGACGAGGATCTCCTCCGGAATGCCGACCTCGCCATGTACCAGGCGAAGAGTCGCGGAAAGGGGCACTACCGTCGCTTCCGCCAGGAGATGCACACGGCGGTGGTGGCGCGCCTCGAGCTCGAGGTCGACCTCCAGCGGGCGCTCGAGCGCGGCGAGCTGCACCTCCAGTACCAGCCGATCGTGGAGCTCCGCACCGGCACGATCGTCGGCCTCGAGGCGCTCGCGCGCTGGCGGCACCCGCGGCGCGGGCTCGTCCCGCCGAGCGAGTTCATCCCGCTCGCGGAAGAGACGAGGCTCATCCTCCCGCTCGGCCAGTGGGTGCTCCGTGAGTCGTGCCGGCAGGTCGCGGGCTGGAACGAGCGTTTCGGAGAGATGTCGCTCAGCGTCAACGTCTCAGGGGCGCAGCTCCAGCAGCCTGAGCTCCTCGCCGACGTGGCGGACGCCCTTCAGGCGGCCTCGCTCGACGCGCGGCGGCTCGTCCTCGAGATCACGGAGACCGTTCTGATGCAGGACACGGAGGCCACGGTCGGGCGACTCGAGCGGCTGAAGAAGCTGGGGCTGCGGCTCGCCGTCGACGACTTCGGCACCGGCTACTCCTCGCTCCAGTACTTGAGGCGCTTCCCGATCGACATCCTCAAGATCGCCAAGTCGTTCGTCGACGGGCTCGGAGGGGCGGAGGCGGCGGAATCGGTTCTGCCCCGTGCGATCGTCGACCTCGGTGAGAGCTTCCAGCTGCGGGTCGTCGCCGAGGGCATCGAGGAGGCGATCCAGGTGGAGCGGCTGCTCGAGCTCGGCTGCGGCTTCGGGCAGGGCTTCCACTTCGGTCGGCCGATGGACGCGGCCGACGTCGAGCAGGTGCTCGGCGGCGGCGGGCTGCTGCAGCGCCCGGCCGCCTAGCAACTCTCAGGGGGACCTACAGCTCGAACGCCACGAACCGGATCTCCGGGAGCTCGATGGCGAGGGCCTGCCAGAAGCGTCCACCGTCGCGGGAGAGATAGACGCGGTTGCGCCCGGAGAAGAGGATCGCATCGGGATCATCCTGCGAGATGGCAACGTCCACCGCTGGCGGCAGACCGCGGCCGGACTCGCGCCAGGTTGTGCCGGCGTCGTGGGAGACGAGGAGCGGCGGCCGCGCCCGCACTGCGGCGACGACGGTCGAGCCGGCCGCGGCCGTCGCACACACGCGCGGGAGCGGGACCTCCACCGGAGTGGCCGGGGCCGCCGCACTCTCCGGCGCCGGCTCGACCTCGTCCGTGTCGAGGTCGATCGCGTAGGTACCTGCGACGGTCTCGACGATCGCTCTCAGCGGATCCGCCTCCCGAGCAGCCCGGCGACGACGCCGGATGCCCAGCGCGCCGAGGCGGCCGGCGCGAAGCCGCCGCTGCGCGCGACGAGGTAGGCCGCGGCGAAGGCGTCGCCCGCGCCCGTGGGGTCGACGGTAGGCGCAAGCCGACGGGTCGGAATGCGTTCTACGCCCCCGGCGGTGACGACGAGTGAGCCGCTCGAGCCGAGGGTCACGACGACCTCGGGAACGCCGAGGCTCGCGAGCGCGGGGCCATCGACGCTGCCCACGAGCACGCGCGCCTCCTCCTCGGAGAGCTTCAGGATCGAGATGTGCTCGAGGAGGGCGGGGTCGTAGTCGGCGTCGAGCTCGAGCGGGCCTTCCCGCGGCACACGGACGAGCCCCTGGCCGTCGAGCGAGAGGCGCCGCTTCCGCGCGAGCGCCGCGAGTGTGGGCGCCGGGAAGTCGGCCCGCGTGAGCGGCGCGACGTGCAGGTGCGTCGTGTGAGCCAGGGCCGCCTCGATCCAGGCCGGCACCTCCTCCGGTGCCCACCGGTCGCCGACCGCCTCGACCTGCATCGACCGCTCCTCGCCCGCGTGATCGATGCGAAAGGCTGCCGTGACGGCGCCGGCGCGCCAGGTGACGGGGAGGCCGATTCCAGCGAGGCGCGGCAGCAGCGCCTCCCGGTCGCTTCGCCCGAACTTGACGACGACGCTAGCCGGCCGCGCGACCGCACGGAGCGCCCTTGCCGCGTGGTAGGGGCCCCCGCCGATGCGGGGCGCTGCGCCGTCGATTCGGTCGAGCGAGAGGTTGCCGAGGACCGCAACAGTGCTCACGGGCGCGCTTCTGGCCGGGCGAGGCGCCAGACGAGCGCGAGGACACCGACCGCTGCGGCCACCCCGACCGCCTCGACCGCGGCGCTCCCGCGGACGGCGACGGTGCCTGCCGCAAGAATCCCCGCGCAGACGAGCAGAGCACCGCAGAGAAGCCCCAGGATGACCAGCAGCCGGCGCGCGGCGAGCTCGCCCGCGGCGCGGCCCCTCGCCGTCCGCTCGAGGCTCCAGTAGCCAAGCTCGGCGGCAAGGAGGATTCCCGCGGCGACGACGGGCGCCCGCTCGTCGATCCGCCCGCCGCGCAGCTCGAGCCAGAGCGCGTACTGCGCCCCGAGCCCGACGAGCGCCCACGGCAGGAGCACCCTCGAACGGAAGACGACCGCGACCGTGAGCAGCGCGACCGCGGCCGCGCCCGTCGCGCCGACGAGCCACGCGAGGCGTTCCGCCGCGAGCGCCGGATAGGCCGCCGTCAACGCGCCCGCGGCGGCGGAGCCTGCGGCCAGCGCTACACGCGCGTGAGCCGGGCGTGGCGCCTGAATGCCGTCACCTCCTCGAGGGCGGCCGCGAGCGGCATGCCGTCGCGCCACTCGACGACGGCGACGCCCTGGCGCTGGTAGCGCGCGCGCAGCGCCTCCCGGCGAAGCCGCCAGAGCCGGTGGGCGAGGTCGCCGAGCTCGCCCGGGCCGGGGACCGCGAACGACAACGGCGAGACCTCGACGACGGCGACGTCGAAGCGGCGCCCGCGCAGGTCGAGCAGCGCGGAGACCGCCCGCTCGTCGAGGAGTGGCGAGATCGCGAGGACGAGGGCCTGCGGCGGAAGCATGCGCGCGGGGATCACCTCGATGCCCTTCCAGGCATAGCTCAGCGAGATCTCGGTGTCGATCAGGGCGTCGACGATCCGGTAGAGCTGAGCGAGACCCGTTCCCGGCTCGAGCCAGCGCAGGATGCCGCCGAACCCCACCACGCCCACCCGGTCCCGGGCGCCGACGTAGGCGGAGGCGAGCGAGGCCGCCGCCCGGACGGAGAGGTCGAGCGTCCCGGCGCCGCCGTCGGCACGGCGCACCTCGCTGAAGCTGTCGAGGAACAGGATCACCTCGGCGTCCCGCTCCGGGTGGTGCACGTTCACCCACAGCGAGCCGCGCCGCGCGTTCGCCCGCCAGTTGACCCGTCGGACGACGTCGCCCGGTGCGAAGGGTCGGATCTCGGCGAACTCGATGCCCTCGCCGCGCACGCGGGCGACCTGGTTTCCCGAGTAGAGCTGCGTCTCGAGCGGACGGACCGCCGATCTGAGCGCCTCCGCGCGCGGGTAGACCTTCAGCGGCACTCGCCGGTCGGCGCGCGCCTGGTAGACGTGCAGGCCGAGCCGGTCGCGGCCGCGCAGCTCGATCTCCCCCAGCAGGTACCCGCCCCAGCGGTCGCAGCGAAGCCGCAGCTCGACGATCGCGGGCTCCCCCTCAGGCAGTCGGAGCACCGTCGGGTTCTCGCCGGAGGCGAGAGAGAGCCCCGCGGGGAGGGCCAGGAGCACCTCGAGCTGCTCGAGCGACGACGCGGAGCGAAGCTCGATCTCGACATTCAGCTCGTCGCCTTCGATCGCCCGCTCACGCTCGACGCGGAGCACGATCTGCGGGTCGGGCGACTCGGCCAGGGCGAACCCGGCGGCCAGCGCCAAGACGAAAGGGACGGCTAGCGCGACGAGCTCCGGACGGCCAAGGACGAGCGCCGCCAGGAGGCCGATCGCCGCGAGACCCGCATAGGCGCCCGTCTTCGGGGACGCTGCGCGCCTCATCCCGCCGCTCGCGCGACGTCCTCCGCGACGGGAGTCGGAACCGACCTCAACAGGTCGGAGACGATGTCCTGCGCGCTGACGCGCTGCACCCAAAGCTCCGGCCGCAGCGCGAGCCTGTGCGCGAGAGCCGCGGGCGCGACCGCCTTGACGTCGTCCGGCGTCACGAAGTCACGTCCGGCGAGGACGGCCCGGCAGCGCGCGAGCTTCACGAGCGCGAGCGTGCCGCGAGGGCTCGAGCCAACCTGGACGCTCGAGTGCCCGCGCGTCGCCGTGACGAGGTCGACGATGTAGTAGCCGACGCTCTCCGCGACGTGTACCTGCTCGATCGCGCGCTGCATCGCGACGAGGGTCTCCCGGTCGACGACCGGCTCGAGGCTCACCTCGTCCGTGCCCCGGTCGAGTCGCCGGCGCACGACGCCCCACTCGTCCTGACGCGACGGATAGCCGATCCCGACTCGCAGCAGGAAGCGGTCGAGCTGGGCCTCGGGCAGGGGATAGGTGCCCTCGTACTCGATCGGGTTCTGGGTTGCGAGGACGAGGAAGGGACGCTCGAGCAGGCGCGTCTCGCCTTCGTTCGTCACCTGACGTTCCTGCATCGCCTCCAGCAGCGCGGCCTGGGTCTTCGGCGGCGCCCGGTTGATCTCGTCCGCCAGCAGCAGGTTTGCGAACACCGGGCCGGGCCGGAACTCGAACTCGCCCGCTCGCTGGTCGAAGATCGAGGAGCCGGTGACGTCGGAGGGCATCAGGTCGGGGGTGAACTGGATGCGGGAGAAACGCAGGCTCGTGGCCGCCGCAAACGAGCGCGCGATCAACGTCTTCGCGAGCCCGGGGAAATCCTCGATCAGGACGTGTCCCTCCGCGAGGATCCCGAGCAGGACGAGCTCCAGGGCTCCTCGCTTGCCGACGACCGCCCGCTCCACCTCGTCCAGGATGCGATTGGCCTTCGCGGCGACGTCCGGCAGAGCCAGCACGGCGCGTCAGATCCTCTCGAGAGCCTCGACGGCCAGGCGAACGCGCTCCAGCGTCACGCCCGGCGCGTGGTGGTAGGCGGGTCGCTCCCGGTCCGGGCGGACGATCGCCCAGGTCTCGTCCCCGAGCACCGCCTGGGCCGCCTCCGGCGCTCGCTCGAGGTCGATGCCCCGCCGCGTCGCGAGGCGATGCTCGGCCACCTCGCGGAGCGCCGGGCGAAGCCGGTAGTGGACGTCGAAGGCGGTGCCGGTCGCGAGCGAGATCTCCCGCTCGACCCGCGCCAGCTCGGCCAGCTGCGCCGGTTGCGACACGGCACGGGCGGGCGCTGCGTCGAGCGGCGAGGGTTCCGGTGCGGGCAGCGCCTCGCGGGTGGCGGCGACGAGCAGGGCGAGGAGGAGCCCGCCGAGCGCGAGTACGTAGGCGTCGAGCGCCGCCCCGCGGTCGCCCGGCCGGAACACGAGCGCCCCTCCGAGGAGGACCGTCAGAAGCGCCGCCGCCGCGCCGGCAGTGGGGCCACGCGCTCTCAGGTGTAGCTCCGCAGCTCGTCGCGAACGGCGGCGAGCGCCGCGATCGCCTCCTCCTTCAGATCGGAACCGATCGCGTGACCGCTGAACTTGGCCCGCTCGAAGAGGGCCGTCAGCGCGGTCACCGACGCCGCGCTCGCATGCAGCTCCTCGAGCACGCGGGCGAGATACTCGTGCGGCGCCTCGAAGACGCGGCGAGGGACGCCGTAGGAGGCGAGGATGCGCTCCATACGCGCGTAGGCCGCGATGACCGCCCGCCGCGGGTCGCTCTCTCCGTGCAGGTCGTCGAGCGTCTCGTCGAGGAGGCTCGAGAGCTCGGCGGCGAGGCTCTCGAGGTCGCTACCCTCACGGCGCCTCGACCGCAGCCAGAGCGTGCCGCCGGCGAGCGCCCCTGCGCCGGAGATCGAGAGCACGACGACGACGGGCGCCCAGTCGAACGGCGCGGGCTGCGCGCTCGGCGAGGATCCGCGGTGGAGGCGGCCCTTTCCGGCCGGCGCGCCTGCGGCGCCACCAGGCTGAGCCGTCGTGCGGTGGTAGTGGCGGTAGAGGAAGAAGGAGGCGAGAACGGCGACGACGAGAAAGCTCAGGCTCAGGAGCACGCGCAGCGGGAACGAGCGCCTGGGCGCCGAGGCACGCTCGTGCCGGGTCTCCCAGAAGGTGTGGAACATGATCGCGGCGGCGACCGCGAAGCCGACGAAGAGCATGAGGACGAAGTACTCGAAGAGGATCGCGGGACGGACGTGCTTCGAGGCGCCCCCACCCCCGCCGGGGGCATGCCCCCGACTCGCGACGGCGACGACCGTGAGCAGCGAGAGCAGGCCGACCCCGACGAGCGCCAGTCGGCGCCCGGGACGACTCGCGTGCGGGCCGCCGCTCGCCACGCGGCCATGGTAGTGACAGCGGAGCGCGGGTGGTTAAAGGGCCTGCCCAAAAAGTAACCAGGGCGCCTGACAGGCGTCACGCGCCTCGATGCGGCGTCCTCGGTCGCGCAGATATGCCGCATATCGACGCTCCCTGCGTCTTTGCCTCGAGACGCGTGCCGCGTGTCATCCACCGTGGCCACTTCTCGGACAGGCCCTACGCGCCGGCGAGGCGCAGGCGCGGCCGGCGTAGGAGAAGCCCCGCGAGGAGCGCCAGCCCGAAGCTCGCCGCGAAGCTCGGGAGCGAGGCTGTGAAGTCGACGGGGCCGGAGCTGTGGTGGATGAGGTGGAGCCACCAGGCCGGGCCCTGCGGCAGGAGCCACTGGTAGAGGGCGCACCCTGCGACCCACGCTGCGAGCTGCTCCGGGCGGATCGCCGGGGCGGACAGGATCGATTCCGGTGTGTAGCGCGCGCCGGCGAGCAGCCAGTCTGCGAGCAGCACGCCGAACAACGGTACGAAGAACGATCCGAGCAGGAAGAGGAAGGTCTGGTAGTTGCGCAGGTCGATGAGGGCCGCGCCGGCGGTCGCGGCGACGGAGACGAGGACGATCAGGAGCCGCTGGGAGACGCGCGGGAGGACGTTCTGGATCGAGATCGCGGTGGAGTAGATGTCGGCGAACGCCTCGTCGCTCTCGTCGACCGTGATCGCGAGCAGGGCGACGATGCTGAGGATGCCGCCGGCGGCGACCGCGGCCGGGATCTGCGCCGCGTCGGAGATGTTCCTGGCCAGCAGCAGGAGCGCGCCCAGCGCGAACATCCAGATCGTCGGCACGAGATAGCCGAGCCCGGTTCCCCAGAACGCCCCGCGCCGGCTGCGGGCAAAGCGGGTGTAGTCGGCGGCGAGGGGGGTCCAAGAGATCACGCTCGCGATCACGAGGTCGACCGCCTGCCAGAAGGAGGGGAAGCCGCCCTTCGCCGGCGCCGACCAGAACGCGTGCAGGTGCGACCTGTCGATCGCCCACCAAGTGAGGTAGGCGAGCGAGGCCAGGACGATCCAGACGGCGAAGCGGCGGACGTAGCGGCGGACGAAACCGATCGGCCCGAGCAGGGCCAGCCCGACCGAGACCGCGCCGAAGACGACGGCCCAGAACGGGCGCGCGCGGAAGCCGAAGACGCGATCGGAGAGCGCCGCGGCCGCGGTCGAGATGACGACGAGCTCGAAGATCGACCAGCCGAGGTTCTGAGCGACGTTCAGGAGCGTCGGGAAGTACGAGCCGCGCCGGCCGAGCGGGGCCCGCAGGAGCACCATCCCCGGCACGCGGGCGTCCGCCCCGATCATGCCGGCGAGCCCGAGCATCAGGTTTCCGCCGAGCGCGCCGACGACGATCGCCAGCAGCGCAAGCTTCAGCGAGAGCGCCGGCACGAGCAGCGCGCCCGCGACGATCACCAGCAGGCTCACCGAGAGGTTGCCCCAGAGCAGCAGCAGGTCGAGGAAACCGAGCACGCGAAGGCGCTCCGGAACTTCCTCGATGCCCCAGCTCGTCGTCTCCTCCGAAGCCATGCGCTCCCTTCGCCGGTGCGAACCGGATCAGGTTCTACGGGTGTGATCTCAGCCCCTGCTCAGGGGCACCCCGGTCGTCCGGAGCGTACCGAGCCGACGTTCCCACGGCTGGCGCATAGGCAATACATATGCGTTATCCTTTTGCGCGTGGACCGTCGAGGGCTGCTCCGGCTCGGCGCTTCGGGAGGCCTCACCGTGGCCTCCGGCGGCGTGCTCGGGAGGATCGCGCGCGCCAGCGGGTCCTACCGGGACGAGGATCTCGCGCAGGCTCGGCTCCTCGTCGCGGTCGAGCTGCTGGCGATCGCCTTCTACACCCGCGCGCTCGAGGCGAAGCTTTTCAGGGGTGACGCGGAGAAGCTCCTCCGGCGCGCCCTCTTCAACGAGGAGGAGCACTACCGCGCCATCGCGGGCATCCTCGTAGGGGCGGGGCAGACACCGGCGCAGGCCGGCGACCTCGAGTACGGCTTACCCGCGCGCGCCTTCGCCTCCCGCGCCGCCGCCGCCGAGCTCGGCGCGCTGCTCGAGACCGGCTTCCTCGGGACGTACCTGGGCGCGGTCGACGCGGTGAGCGACCGGTATCTCAAGACCACCTTCGCGCGGATCGCCGCCAGTGAGGCCGAGCATCTGAGCAGCCTCGAGCGGCTGCACGCCAACCGGCCCGTCGGCATCTCCTTCCCCGAGCTTCTGGACGAGCCAGCCGCCTCCCGTTTCCTCGACCTCTACCTGGCGTGACGACGAAGGATTTCTACACCGCCGCCGAGGCGGCCCGCGCGCTCGGGATCAGCCTCGACACCCTCCGCCGCTGGGATCGCAGCGGGCGGATCGAGACCGAGCGCGACGCGGCCAACCGGCGGCTCGTCCCGCTCGCCGAGATCGAGCGGATCCGCGGGCGCGACGAGCACCGCCTGAGCGCGCGGAACCGGTTCCACGGCGTCGTCCGGAGCGTCCAGGTCGACGGGCTTCTCGCACAGGTCGAGATCGAGGTCACGGCACCGGCGATGGTGGTCGCGGTCGTGACGAGCGAATCGGTGGAGGCGCTCGCGCTCGCGCCCGGGGTGCCGGCGACCGGCGTCGTCAAGGCGACCTCCGTGATGGTCGAGCGATGAGGCGCTTCGGCGCTCTCGCAGCCGCCGCCCTCGCGCTGGCGGTGCCGGCCGGCGGGGCGACCCGGGCGCAGATCACCGTGCTCGCGGCGGCGTCGCTGGCCGATGTGCTCCCGAAGATCGACTCCAGGCCTCGCTACTCGTTCGCCGGGTCCGACCAGCTCGCGGCGCAGATCCAGCAGGGAGCTCCCGCGGACATCTTCGCCGCGGCCAGTCCGAAGTACCCGGACGACCTTTACGCGCGCGGCCTCGTCGAGAAGCCCGTGACCTTCGCGACGAACCGGCTCGTCCTGATCGTTCCCTCGTCCAACCCGGCCGGGATCCATTCGGTCTTCGACCTGAGGCGCGGCGGCATCAAGCTCGTCGTCGGCACTCCGACGGTGCCGATCGGTTCGTACACGCGCCAGATCCTGAGGAACCTCGGCCTGACGGGCGTCCTCTCGAACGTCGTCTCGCAGGAGACGGACGTCCGCAGCATCCTGGCGAAGGTCGCGCTGGGGGAGGCCGACGCCGGCTTCGTCTACGTGACGGACGCGCGGACGGTCGGCACCAAGATCGTCCAGATCAAGCTCCCGGCCTGGGCGCAGCCGAAGGTGCGCTACGAGCTGGCGATCGTGAAGGGAACGAAGAACCGGGCGGCCGCGCTCGCCTTCGTCTCGCGCGTGCTCGGCAAGCGGGGCCAGGCGCTGCTGAGGAGCGCCGGGTTCGGTTCGGTCGACCAGAGCGGGCAGCGATAGGCCGCGGGCGGCTCGCCGACGGTCTGTTCGCGGCAGCCCTCGGGCTCGGGCTCGGGCTCGTGCTGTTCTTCCTGCTCCTGCCGCTGCTCGCGATCTTCCTGCGCGTGCCGCCGGGACGGCTCTTCGGAGCCCTCGGCAACGGCGTCGTCGTCGACGCGCTCGTCCTGAGCGCGAAGACGACGGCGATCGCGCAGGGCCTGATCGTCCTCGCCGGGACGCCAGCCGCATACCTGCTCGCCTCGCCGCGGTTCCCGGCGCGCCGTCTCGCGCTGACGCTCGTCGAGCTCCCGCTCGTCCTGCCGCCCGCCGTCGCCGGCATCGGGCTGCTTGCCGCGTTCGGCCGGTTCGGCCTCCTGGGCTCGTCGCTGCGGGAGTTCGGGATCGAGATCCCGTTTACGACCGCGGCGGTGGTGCTTGCCGTCGTCTTCGTGGCGAGCCCGCTCTACGTGCGGCAGGCGATCGCCGCCTTCGAGGCGGTCGACCCTAACCTCGTTGACGCGGCCCGCACGCTCGGCGCCGGCCGAGCGCGGACGTTCCTGCGCGTCGCACTGCCGCTCGCCTCCGGCGGCCTCGGCGCCGGGGCCGCGCTCTCGTTCGCGCGCGGGCTCGGCGAGTTCGGCGCCACGATCATGTTCGCGGGGAGCCTGCGCGGCGTCACGCAGACCCTGCCGCTCGCCATCTACGCCGAGTTCGAGCACGACTTCGACGTCGCACTGACGATCAGCGCGCTCCTCATCGCGATCAGCGCGGCGATCCTCGCCGCAACCAAGCTCAGGCCCCGGTGGACACGCTCCGGCTCGACATCACCCTTCCCCTCCGGTCTTTCGACCTAGAGCTCGCGCTCGAGGTCGAGCCGGGGACCCTCGCGCTCGTCGGGCCTTCCGGGGCGGGGAAGTCGAGCGTTCTGCGCGCTGTCGCCGGCCTCGCACGGGCAACGACCGGTCGCATCACCTGCAGCGACGAGGTGTGGCTCGACTCCGGGACCCGCTCCCACCTCCCGCCGGAACGGCGCTCGGTCGGGCTCGTCTTCCAGGACTACGCGCTCTTCCCGCACCTGTCCGTCGAGGACAACGTCGCGTTCGGAGGCCGGCGCCCCCGTCACGACCTGCTGGAACGGTTCGGCCTCGCGCGGCTTGCACGCGCGAGGCCCGCGACCCTCTCCGGTGGAGAGCGTCAGCGAGTCGCGCTCGCACGCGCGCTCGCGCGCGGACCCAAGGTGCTCCTCCTGGACGAACCGATGTCCGCGCTCGACCCACACACGCGCGGTGAGACGCGCGCCGAGCTCCACCGCCTGCTCGCCGAGCTCGCCCTGCCGACGCTCCTCGTCACTCACGACTTCGAGGACGCCACCGCTCTCGCCGAGCGCGTCGGGGTGATCGTCGACGGCCGGCTGCGCCAGCTCGCTGCACCGGCCGAGCTCGTCGCCGCTCCCGCCGACACCTACGTCGCAAGCTTCGCCGGCGGCAACCTGCTCCGAGGCAATGCCCGGAAGGGGCAGGCCGGCGTCACCGAGGTCGAGCTGGAAGGTGCGGGCATCATCCTTTCGGCCGACGAGCTCGAGGGTCCCGTGAGCGTTCTCGTCTACCCGTGGGACGTCTCGCTGGCGCGCCCCGCTGCGAACCCAAGTAACATAGTGTCACGAGCGAGCGGGAACCCGGATTTCGTCCGCGATCGTCCCGAGGATGCCGCACTCGTGCGCCCGGAAGGGGCTTCAAGTAACACTATGTTACAAGGCAGCGGGGACTCAACGCTCAACCACCTGCCGTTGCGAGTGCTCTCGCTGCTCCCGGTCGGGAACCGCGTGCGCGTGCGCCTCGACCTCCTCACCGCGGAGGTCACTGCGGTCTCGGCGCAGCGCCTGGGGCTGCGCGAGGGGGAGCTCGTCGTCGCCTCCTTCAAGGCGACGGGAACGCGGCTGCTTCCCGCTCGCGGTTAAAGCCGCCGACCGCGGGTACTTCGGTTGCCGGTGCTCCGGGCGACGGCGTTCCTGCTGGTCTCGAGCGCGGTCCTCGCCGGCTGCGGGGCGAACCAGTCGGCGCTGAAGCCCCACAGCCGTGCCTCGGGGCAGATCGCCCGCCTCTGGTGGGTGATGCTTGCCGGCTCCGGCGCCGTCCTCGCGGTCGTGATCATGCTCCTCGTCGTTGCGATCGCGCGGCGGCACGCGGGCCGCGACGACGGCGGTGACGGCAGGGCAAGGGCGCTCGTCCTAGCCGGCGGCGTGGCCGCGCCGATCCTCGTGCTCTCCGCGCTCTTCGCGCTCGCACTGAGGACGCTCCCCGCCACCTCGGCGCCGGGGGCCGGCCGCGCGAAGCTCACGGTCGAGGTCGTCGGGCGCCAGTGGTTCTGGGACGTCCACTACGCGGGAACCGGGGCTGTGACGGCGAACGAGATCCACATCCCGGCGGGCGAGACGGTGCGGCTCCTCGCCCGTACGGCCGACGTCATCCACAGCTTCTGGGTGCCGGAGCTGAACCGGAAGATCGACATGATCCCCGGGCGGCGGAACGCGATCGTGCTGCGCGCGGACCGGCCGGGGGTGTATCGCGGGCAATGCGCGGAGTTCTGCGGCCTCCAGCACGCGCACATGGCGCTCCTCGTCTACGCCGATCCGCCGGCGCGCTTCCGTGCCTGGCTCGCTGCGCAACGCCGGAAGGCCCGCCCGCCGTCGAGCAGGCCTGTCCGGCGCGGGAGGGAGGTCTTCCTGAGCGAGGGATGCTCGGGCTGCCACGCGATCCGGGGAACGCCTGCGGACGCGCACGTCGGCCCCGATCTCACGCACCTCGCGAGCCGCTCGACGATCGCCTCCGACACGATTCCCAACACGCGCGGCTACCTCGGCGGCTGGATCCTCGACCCCCAGCACGTGAAGCCGGGCAACAGGATGCCGGGCACCGACCTCGGGGGCCAGGAGCTCGGGTACCTCCTCGACTACCTCCAGAGTCTGCGCTGATGGCGATCGACCTGCCGATCCCCGCGCTGCGGCGCGTCAGGCGCCTCGATGCGATCTGGGCCGAGACGCCCGGCATCGTCGGCTTCTTCACCACCGTCAACCACAAGCGAATCGGCCGCCGCTACTTCGTCACCGCCTTCGCGTTCTTCGTCGCCGGCGGCGTCGAGGCGCTGCTGATGCGGACGCAGCTCGCCTCCGCCGAGAACCACGTCCTCGGCCCGAAGGCCTTCGATCAGGCGTTCACCATGCACGGCGTCACGATGATCTTCCTGTTCGTGACGCCCATGCTTTCGGGTGCGTTCGGCAACTACCTCGTCCCGCTCCAGATCGGCTCGCGGGACATGGCCTTCCCGCGCATGAACGCGCTCAGCTACTGGACGTACCTCGCGTCCGGGCTCTTCATCTACTCCGGCTTCTTCCTCGGCGACGGGCCCTCCGCCGGCTGGTTCAACTACGTGCCGCTCTCCGCCAAGACCTACAGCCCGGATCTCGGGATCGACTTCTACAACCTGGGACTGATCTTCCTAGCCGTCTCCTCGACCGTCGGCGCGACGAACTTCATCGTCACGATCTTCAAGCTCCGCGCCCCGGGGATGTCGCTCAACCGGATGCCGCTCTTCTGCTGGGCGATCCTCGCGACCTCCTTCTCGCTCGTCTTCGCCCTGCCCGCGCTGACCGCGGCCAACGTGATGCTCGAGCTCGACCGGAAGCTCGGCTTCCAGTTCTTCGAGCGCTCGAGGGGCGGCGACTCGCTCCTCTGGCAGCATCTCTTCTGGATCTTCGGGCACCCGGATGTCTACATCATCTTCATCCCGGCGATCGGGATCGTGTCCTCGATCATCCCGACCTTCGCGCGCCGGCCGATGGTCGCTCACAACTGGCTCGCGATCTCGACCGTCCTGACCGCCTTCATCGGCTTTGGCGTCTGGGTGCACCACATGTTCGCCACCGGCCTGCCGCAGATCACGATGGTCTTCTACGCGGCGGCGAGCCTCGTCATCGTCGTCCCGAGCGGGATCCAGGTCTTCGGTTGGTGTGCGACCCTCGTCAAGGGCCGGCCGGAGCTCAAGACACCGCTCCTCTTCACGCTCGGGTTCATCGTCACCTTCGTCGTGGGCGGGCTCTCGGGTGTGATGTTCGCGGCGATCCCCTTCGACCAGCAGGTGACCGACACCTACTTCGTCGTCGCCCACTTCCACTACGTCCTCTTCGGCGGCGCCGTCTTCCCGATCTTCGCCGGGATCCACTACTGGTACCCGAAGGTGACGGGCCGGATGTACGGCGAGCGGCTCGGTCAGGCGAGCTTCTGGCTCTTCTTCGCGGGCTTCAACCTGACCTTCTTCCCGATGCACGTGATGGGCCTTCTGGGGATGCCGCGTCGCGTCTACACCTACCCCGCGGGCATGGGGTGGGACGCCTACAACCTGATCGCGACGATCGGCGCCTTCCTGCTCGCCGGGTCGATCCTGCTCGTCGTCGCGAACCTCTTCGGGAGCGCGTTCGTCGGCCGCGTGGCGGGGCCGGATCCCTGGGGTGGCGAGACGCTCGAATGGGCAACGACCTCCCCGCCGCCCGAGTTCAACTTCCCCGTTGTGCCGACGGTTCGCAGCGTCTCGCCGGTCTGGGACCGGCCGGATCGCGAGGAGGACGAGCACCGGCTCCAGCGCGGGGAGCTCGTGCTGGACGCGGGGCACGAGACGCCCGCTACCACGGTCCTCGACGGGGAGCTCGACGAGGTGCTCGAGATGCCGGGCGAGTCCTGGTCGCCGCTCCTGCTCGCGCTCTCGCTCAGTCTCGTCTTCACCATGCTGCTGACCTCGCACTACATCGTCGCCGCGATCGCGGTCGGCCTCGGCGGGCTTGCGCTCGCCTCCTGGCACCTGAAGGAGCCGCAGGACGCATGACCGCCGAGTTGACGCCCAGCATGGAGGCGACGACGCCGCGCGCGGCCGCACGGGCGGCGACACTGCGCCGGGCTAGGCCGAACGGCTGGTGGGGGATGGCTCTCCTGATCGCGACCGAGGCGACGCTCTTCGGCGTGCTGATCGCCTCCTTCTTCTACCTGCGCTTCAAGAATCCGCACTGGCCGCCGGCGGGTACGCCGAAGCCGAAGCTCCTCGTCCCGCTCGTCCTCGCAGGCGTGCTCGTCTCGACGAGCGTGCCCATGCAGATCGCAGCCTCCGCGGCACGGCGCGGGCGGCTCGGCCTGACGCGGCTCGCCCTCGGGGCCTCGCTCTTCGTCGGCGCTGGCTACCTCGCGATGCAGATCGACCGCTACGCCGTGAGCCTGCGGACGCTGAAGCCGCAGGAGAGCGCCTACGCGTCAATCGTGTACGTCCTCTCGGGGGGCCACCATGCGCACGTCGCGGTTGCCCTGCTCCTGAACGCCTTCCTGCTCATGCGCCTGTCGCGCGGGATGACGAACTACCGGCTGATCGCGGTCCAGTCGGTCGCCCTCTACTGGCACTTCGTCAACGTGCTGGCGCTCGTCGTGACGGCGACCCTCCTCTCGGCGGCCGCATGAGGGCGCGTCCCGTGCCGCGGACGACCGACCTCCTCGTCTGGTTCGGTCTGCTTGCCGCGCCCGCGGCCTGGACGGTCCAGCTCGTCGTCGGCTCGGAGGTGGAGGAGACCGCTTGCGCCGCCGGCGGACGGCAGTTCTCGATCGACACGAGCGCCTGGCACCTGGCGCTGACGGCCGGGCCTGCTGCGCTCGCGCTCGCCGGCACCGCCGTGGCTGGTCTCGCCGCGCTTGCTGTTCGGCGCGGCCGGGGCGATGCCCGCGGCCGCGTCGAGTTCCTGGCGATCGCGGGCGTGCTCGGGAGCTTCCTCTTCCTCGTGCTCATCCTGCTCGGCGGCATCGCCGCGCTCGCCCTCCACCAGTGCAACCAGGGATGAGGTCTCGGGCGCACGTGGCCGTCCTCGTCGCCGCCGCGGGCTTCGCCGGCTGCGGGACGAGCACCTCGCCGCCGGCCGTGCCGGGCGGTGACCCGGGCAAGGGCGCAGCGCTGATCGAGCACTACGGCTGCGGCTCCTGCCACACGATCTCCGGAATCCGGGGAGCGGACGGCCGCGTCGGCCCGGAGCTCGAGCACTTCCGCGGCAGGCGCTTCATCGCAGGGGAGATCCCGAACACGGTCGCGAATGCGGAGCGCTGGATCGTGCACCCGAAGCGGATCGAGCCGGGCACGATCATGCCCGACCTCGGCGTCACCGCTTCGCAGGCGCGCGACATCGTCGCCTATCTCTACACGCATTGAAGGGCGCGCTCCTCATGGCCGTAGCGTGGCTGCTCCTGGCTGGCCCGGCGGCTGGGCGTGGCCGCCTCGACGAGGGCAAGGAGCTCTACTCGAAGGCCTGCGCGAGCTGTCACGGGCCGAACGGGCGTGGCACGACGACGCAGGGGCCGGCTGTCGGCGCCGGCGAGCGGGAGGGCCTCGGCCCGTCGCTTCGCGGCGTTGGCGCGCTCTCAGCCGACTTCTACCTGCGGACCGGCTACATGCCGCTGCGCGATGCGCGCGATCAGCCTCACCGCCGCAGCCCTCGCTTCACCGATCCCCAGATCCGCGCGATCGTCGCCTACGTCGCCTCGCTCGGCAGCGGCCCACCGGTGCCGAGGCCGCATCCGGAGCGCGGCAGTCTCAGTCGCGGTCTTCAGCTCTTCACCGAGAACTGCGCCGGCTGCCACCAGATCGCGGCCGTCGGCGGGGTCGTCACCGGCGGTCTCGCGCCCTCGCTGCGCGATTCGTCCCCGGTGCAGGTGGCCGAGGCTGTTCGCATCGGGCCGTACCTGATGCCGAGCTTCCCGACGTCGCAGATCGGCGATCGCGACCTCGACTCCATCGTCCGCTACGTCGAGTCAACCAAGCATCCGGAGGATCGAGGCGGGTGGGCGATCGGTCACCTCGGCCCGATCCCGGAGGGTCTAGTGACCTGGCTCATCGCAGCCGTAGCTCTCGTCGCCGCCGCCGCGTTCATCGGCAACCGGGCGAAGCCGTGAACTGGCTCGTCGCTGCGCTCGTGGTTCTCTTCTCGCGCGGGAAGCGCCGCGGCACCTGGCACCCAGAGCCGCGGCCCGAGCCCGAGCCGCCGCGGTTCGTCGCACCCGAGCCGCCCGATCGGCGCGCGGAGCTCGCGGTCGTGCTCTTTCTTGGGCTTGCGACCGTCTGCGCCGTCGCGTTCGTCGTTGTCTACGCGCTCGACCGGCTGCCGCGACAGACCCAGCTCCTGGGTCTATCGATCGGCCTGGCCTTCGCCTTCCTCGGCGCGGCTGCGGTGGTCGTCGCCAAGCGGCTCGTGTCGCAGCAGGAAGTCGAGGAGGCCTACGGCGTGCCCGAGCATCCGGAGGAGCAGGAGGCGGTCGTCCGAATCGTGGATGAGAGCGG
>JBBRYP010000027.1:0-46559 GCA_038237515.1 Gaiellales bacterium | reverse complement strand
TCCCAGTTGCGTTCGCCGCCGATCTGCTCGGGAAGCGACGTCGTCGGCGCCGCGGCAATCGCCCCAGAAGGCGCGAAGACGAGCAGTTTCAAGGCGAGCGCGCTGCGGAGGACGGCGTCGCGCCAGGGGCCGTCGTACTCACGACCGGCGCTCCAGTCGCGCCAGGTCGCTGCGGTCGCCTGAAGGCGCGCCTCGACTTCGGCACGGCTCGGGTAGACGAGCGGTTCTTGGTGGGCGGCGCTGACAACGAGGTGGCCGACGGTGCCTTCGCTGGCCTCGAACCGCGCGCCGACCGACCCGTCGCTGACGGTCGCCTCGCCGGCATCCCAGCTGAAGACAGCGAGAGCGTCACGCCCATCGGCGACGGTCGCGACACCGCCACGTGAGGACACCCGCGCCGGACTGCTGCCGTACTGAAGACGCGGTTCGACTTGCCAGGCGAGCGGGACACACCCAGCCACTCCCTCGACGAGGCGGACGAGCTCACGGTACGGCGCGAAGCCCGACGCCGGCAGCGTCATAGCGTCGGTGACGCGGACGGCACCCGTCGCCGTGTGAACGTCGTCTCGAGAACGTTCGTGCCCTGGCAAGTAACGCCGCGTAGCCCCATACGGGACCTCGGGCGCAAGGGCGAAGCCCGCGTCTCCAACCATCTCGCGCGTCTGCGCTGGTGCGGCTTCGTCGGCACCCGGCGCGCGCACCGGACGGTCTTTAACTTCGTCGCCGACGCGCGCGTGATCAAGCTGCTCGAGCTCGGCGAGGCGCTGCTTGACGACAATGCGGCGCATGTCGCAGCCTGCTGCTACACGTAGGCCGGCTCGTGACCCTGATTGAGATCTTGACGTTCGCCGGCTGTCCGAACGCCGACGGGTCAATGGCGCTAGTCGAGCGTGTCGTCACCGAAGCCGGCATCGACGCCGACGTGCGCCGGGTCGAGGTCCGCGACACCGACGTCGCGGCCGAGCAGCGTTTTCTCGGCTCGCCGACGATCCGCGTCAACGGACGCGATGTCGAGCCCGGCGCCGACGAGCGCGACGAGTTCGTCTACGCCTGCCGCGTCTACCGAACGCCGACCGGCTTCCGCGGCCAGCCTGATAGAAAGCTGGCTCCGCGACGCGCTCGAGCCGCCGCATATTGGATGAATGAGAGCCCGCGAGCGTCGCGCCGCCTCAGGCCATGCAAATGCCCAAGCCGCAGCCACCGCGGCCGCCCGAGCCGGTTCCGACGCCGGAACCGCCGGGGCCTGAGAGTCCGCTGCCGACACCGCCACACCCGAATCCTCCGGATCCAACCGCAAAGAGCTAGAGCCTGCGGGGGAAGAACTCCGTCGCCGTAGCCGAGTAGAACAGCCGCCAGGCCGAGCCCGACACGACCGCTCGGGTTGTCCTATCGCTCGATATCTGGCGACGGCCGCTCCGGATCGGGCTGCGGCGGTAGCGGATCGGGCGGTTCATCCGGTGGTCTTGGCGGCTGCGGGTCAGGAATCGGCTCGGTCATACTCATGGTTTCCACTCGACCCGGCTTTGAAACCAGCGTCCGTCGTTTCCGGCGTTTGCAGCCGGGTATCGGATCCCATGCGATTCGACGATCGAGCCCATGCGGGGCGGGTGCTCGGCGGGCGCCTGCGCAGCGGACACGCGCGAACGCCGAACCTGGCACTCGTGCTTGGCCTGCCGCGGGGTGGCGTGCCCGTGGCATTCGAGGTCGCGCGGGAGCTCGACGCGCCGCTTGACGTCTTCGTCGTCCGCAAGCTCGGCGTGCCGGGGCACGAGGAGCTCGCGATGGGAGCGATCGCAAGCGGAGGCGTTCGAGTCTTGAACGACACGGTTGTCGCCGAACTTCAGATCGGCGAGGAGGTGATCACTCATGCCGCTGCCGTCGAGGGCGCTGAACTTGAGCGCCGCGAGCGGGCGTACCGCGGCGATCGCGGGCCGGTCGAGGTGGCAGGTCAAACGGTGATCCTCGTCGACGACGGCCTGGCGACCGGCTCGACGATGAGGGCCGCCGCGCTCGCCGTCCGGGCGCAGGAGCCCGAGCGGCTCGTCGTCGCCGTGCCCGTCGCGGCCGAGCAGACCTGCGACGAGTTTCGAGCGGAGGTGGATGAGATCATCTGCCTCCTCACGCCGGAGCCGTTCCACGCAGTCGGGCTCTGGTACGAGGATTTCACGCCGACGTCGGATAACGAGGTTCGTGATCTCCTTTCCCGCTCCGTAGCCACCTCGGGCCGGTGATGCTCAATCTCGATCGCCTCGTCGCCCGCGCCAGCGCCGCGCGCTTCGCGCTGCTCGGCGAGGCGACACACGACACACAAGAGTTCTACGCCCTACGGGCTGAGATCACGAAGCGGCTCGTGACAGAGCACGGCTTTCGCGCGGTCGCACTCGCGGCATCCGGTGTCCCGATGCGAATCGGCTCGATCAACTCACCGAACAGACGTCCTGAACGTGAAGGAAGCCTCGCCGTTTCCGAGTGCGTCCGTCGGGGTATCCAGTTGGAGACGACGAAGGAGGGAACGCAGATGGCACGGAGCGTACGCGACGTCATGACCGAGAACCCGCTCAAAATCGAACCGTCGGAGTCGGTCGTGAAAGCGGCGCAGATCATGCGCGACGAGGACATCGGCTCGCTGCCGGTCGTCGAGCAGGACCGCCTCTACGGAGTGATCACGGACCGAGACATCACGACGCGGGTCGTCGCCGAGGAGTCCGATCTCGCATCGATCTCCGTCCGCGATGTCGCCTCGACCGGACCTGTGTGCGTCGAAGCCGACAGTGACCTCGACGAGGCTCTGCGGCTGATGGCGCATCACCAGGTACGGCGCTTGCCGGTTATCGAAGACGGCCGACTCATCGGCGTCCTCGCACAGGCCGACGTCGCGCACGAAGAGGAGCACGAGAAGGTCGGTGAGACGGTTGAAGCGATCTCCGATCCGTCGACCGAGAGCAGACGCTAGGAAAGGATGGAGACGATGCCGGAAAAGAAGCATCTGCGAGGCGTCAGCGACAAAGAGCAACGCCAGTACGAGCACATCAAGGAAGAGGCCAAGAAAGAGGGCCGCTACAAGGGCCGCGAGGAAGAGGTTGCGGCCCGCACGGTCATGAAGGAACACGGCGAGAAGGGCCACAAGAAGAGCGAGTAGCCAAGTGCAGCTCACCTAATTGTCGTCGGAGTCGACGGCTCAGCGGGCAGCGATGCCGCTCTGCGCTGGGCGCTCGCAGAGGCGAAAACTTCGGGCCGTCCCGGTGCGTGTGAACGCCTATGATTCGCCACCGCTGCTAGCGGACGGGAGCGCGATGGGCGCGCTAGGTGTTCTCGCGTCCGCTGCGTCGAGCGAAGATGTCCAGCGACTCCGATCAGCGTCCGAGGCGAAGGCGCGGCGCGCGTATGACCGGACCCCGTTTTTCGGTCCAGTCGTTATGAGAGTTCTGGTTGCATGTCGGTCCTGCAGCGGTGTGCTTACTCGGTTGGCGTCATGTAGTTGAGTGATTGGTGTGGTCGGTAGTGGTTGTACTCGAGCCTCCAGTCGTCGACGAGCAGCTGTGCCTCGAAGAGGGTGTTGAAGCTCTCGAGGTCGAGCAGTTCGCGACGCAAGTGGCCGTTGAAGGATTCGACGAACGGATTCTGCCAGGGCGCGCCGGGCTCGATGTAGCCGGTTGTCGTGTGGTTGAAGCGGCACCAGTCTCGCAGCGCTTGGCTGACGAACTCGGGGCCGTTGTCGCAGCGGATCATCTTCGGCGCTCGCGACGATCCGCTCGAGTGTGTTGACGGCGTCGTCGGCGCCGAGGCTGCGTGCTGTGGGGGTGGCAAGCGCTTCGCGGGTGTGCTCGTCGGTGACGGTCAGGATCCTGATCGGCCGGCCGTCAGCGGTTCGGTCGCTGACGAAGTCGATCGCCCATACCTGATCGGGCTGCGCTGCGACCAGGTGACCGGGCATCCGCGGCCCGCGCCGCCGTCGCTTCGGCCTGGCCGGCAGCCGCAGTCCCTCGTCGCGCCACAGCCGCTGCACCCGCTTGCGGTTGCAGAGCCAGCCCTCACGACGCAGGATCGCGTGGATCCGCCGGTAGCCGTAGCGTGGGTGACGGCGAGCCAGCAGCTGCAGCCGCTCCCTGAGCAGCGCCTCCTCGGGCAGCAGCCGACGTTGGTAGCGCTGCGAGGAGCGATGCTGGCTCGTCAGCCGACAGGCTCGTCGCTCGGAGACCCCGAAACGGACACGCAGAGACCCGACCGCTCTGCGTCGCCGCTCCGGGCTCAGAAGTTTCCCCGAGCCACCTCCCTCAACATGTCGATATCGAGCGCCTGCTCCCCGACGATCCGCTTCAACCGCACGTTCTCTTTCTCCAGCGCCTTGCCCCGCACGATGTCCTCCGGCCGCATCGCCTTGAACTGACTCCGCCAACGCTGGTAGGTCTGCACCGAGATCTCCAAGTGCCGACAGACCGCGTCCACCTCAGCGCCCTCGGCAAGCATCCGATCCGCCTCACGAAGCTTCCTGACGATCTGCTCCGGCGTGTGCCTCTTCCCCTTCAACTGAGTCACCTCCTCGCCCCTTCGGGCGATCGTGACTCTCACAACGGCTGGACCGACTTCAAGGGGTCACGTCATTGCGGCTCGTTGACAGTATTTACTTTGCGGCCCAGCAATCGGCCCTTTCTGGGCTTCGGCGCGCTCCGGGAAACAAACAGGCAAAACGCGGTTTGTGTCCGTTGCAGGCACTGGACAGGCACTGCGCAGAGCGCCGGCCAGCCGTGAGCCGCCCGTCTTCGAGTCGAAAATCGTGCGGGCTACCCGACAGGATCGAAGCCGAATTGCCGACTACCTGCGTACAAGCCCGGGAACACCTGCACGAGCGCCGCGTCCGCCTCCCCTTGGAGCGCGGCAAGGTCGATGAGGCGCATACGCTCGCCGCGCCCAACCTCGGGTCGAGGCGTCTCCAGCTATGGCTGCTCGACGAGATCGCCCTCCCGGAGGCCGCGCTCCACGCCCTCGCAACCGAAGGCGTCACGAAGGCGGTCAGGAACCGGGCGCAGGAGCGTCTACCGCGTCACTAGGCGATCCGTTCGGGGAACATTTGGTCACTGGCCCAGGCGACTGCGGCTCATTTTTGGTCCGGGTGCTAGACCATGGTGGAGAGGTTTGTGCGTCTCGTCGTTACGGCGAACTTCGAAGGTCTTGTCATACTCGTTGCCGCACACCTCGCAGGTCGCCATCGTTACTCCCGCGGCGTCGAGGTGGGCTGCGAGATCTCCTCCAGCATCAGCGGTCGTCGAGGTCAGCAGCGGCGCCGTGGTGTTCGAGGCGACTGTCGCGGCGAGCAGCGACGGCTACGCGCACGCGTTGAAGCTCGTCGGCGAGCATGCCGCGGTCGGCGTGCGTTCGCTGTCGAGGGCACCGGCTCGTTCGGTGCCGGCCTCACGCGCTTCCTGACAGGCCGTGGTGAGCGGGTGCTCGAGGTTGGCAGGTTGCGGCGGGAGCGCCGCTCGGGCGGCAAGACCGACGCCTTTGACGACGGCCTCGATTCGATTCTCGGCATCGGGCAGCATCCGCCGGTGGGTGGGGCGTGTCTACGGTTCATCGCAGCTGGAGCCGGCGGAGTCGGCAGCGTTCGCGCACGGCGCAGGGCTGTGCGGGTTCGAGCCGACCTGGCACGGCGTCGTCGGGCAGGCGGCGTTTCTTGTCGGCGAAGTCGTCGACGAGATCTGCTCCGTTGTCGTAGTGCTTGCGCACGATCATGCCGCCGGCGATCAGCGGCGTTCGGCCCGTGTGATCGGAAAGCCAGCCCGTCGCGAGCTGCCCGCCGCCCCATACGAGGGTAGCCGGCGGCAACGACGGCAATTTCGCGCACGCAAGTTAGAGAACCTGGGCAGGTTCCGCCGATCCACGAATCGAGGCACCCAACCTGATAAATGCAGCCGCTTGCGCAAGCGCGGAGCGGCGCGTTGTTTGTTTTGCGAACAGGCAACACTGCGCGGGTACGAGACGGGTACACCAGCTTGAGCACGTGCGGTCATCCGCGGGCATTACTGGCACGGCCAGAAGAGCAGATTTGCAGGAGAAACGTGACCGCGCTTGCCCGGCCGTGTACGCCAGAACCAACCCGAAACCTCCATGGTAAGGAGGGGGTCGACGGTTCGAGTCCGTCAGAGGGCTCTACAAAGACTCTGCAAATCGCGGAGTTTTGTTCTTCTTCGAGGCAACGGCGGCGTTCCGAGGGTGCACGGAGGGTGCACCTGCTTCCCGGATTACCTTCGCTCGGGCCTTCCGAATCAGTTCCTCGGCAGGTCGAAGCTTGCCGCCGTCGAGCTCGTCGAAGACGTGCCCGTAGGTGTCGAGGGCCATGGACGGCGAGTGGCCGGCCTGTCTTGCTACCTCGACGATGTTGCGGCCTTCGGCGATCAGTAACGAGACGAACGAGTGCCGCAGGTCGTAGGGCCGAATCGTCCCGAGCCCGGCGGCTTTTGCCGCAGGTTGAAAGACGCGTCGGCGCCAGTTGCGCCAATCGTGCTCTTGCCAGTAGCCGCCGTGGTGGGCCGGGATGATCGGCTCGTCCTCGTTCGGAACACCGACCTTCAAGCGAAGAGCCTTCAGGTCGGCCTTGAGCGGGTCGACGAGCCGAACTGTGCGAGTGGCCCGCGTCTTCGTCTCCTTGACCTCACCGAGCGCAAGCGCGCGTTCGACGAGGATCGTTCTCTCCCCCAGGTCGCCCCAGGCGAGCGCGAGTGCCTCACCCGGACGGAGCCCGGCGTATGCGAGAACGGAGACGAGGACGGCATCTCGCTGCGTTGGCAGGTGCCAGCGCAACCGCTCCACCGCTTCGGGCGCCAGCGGTCGCACGCTTCGCTTCCTCTGTTGTGCCCGCTTCTTCACCGGCTTCACCGGGTTCAACGTGAGCCGGCCCCAGGCGACGCCCTCGCGGCAGACTGCCTGGAGGATCGCGAGCGCCTTTCGGATTGTCGGCTCTCCTATGCCCTCCGTCCGGAGCTCGTCCTGGAAGCCGGCCACTACATCCGGCGTGAGGTGTCGGAGTTGAAGGCCGCCCAGCGGTTTGAGTATGTGGCGATCCCAGACCTCTGCGTAGTGCTTCTGGGTGCTACGCGCGAGTTCCTTCGACGCGTAGCGCTGCCACCACTCGCGTGCGAACTCGTCGAGCGTCTGCTTGCCGCGCTCGAGGTACGCGAGGTCGCCGAGTTGCTTCCGTCGACGAATCTCGGTCTCGAAACGCTCTGCGTCTTCCCGACGATCGAACACCTGGGAGTGGAACGTTGAACCACGTCCGCCTGGACGCCAACGCACCCGGTACACCTTGCGGCCGTTCTTGAGTGTCCGCTTCTCAATCATTTCTTTGTCACCTCCTTCCTTTGCAAGATCTGGCGCACGGCCTCGTGGCTCATCCCGGCCAGCTCGGCTATCGCCCTGAGGCTGTGTCCGGCGCTTTGAGCTTCGACAACTGCTTGTTCGAGCTCGGATCGCGCCTTCGCCGCCTTCTCCGCTGCCCGGCTAACCCGGAAGAGCGGGTCGTGTGCCATGTCAATAATTCTGACACGAGCATCGCTTACTGTCAAGTTTCCTGACGCAACAGTTCGCGGAGGCCGCCCACTCGCGATCTCGCCGGCGGGCGGCCAGTCGCCTGTCTAGTCGAACGGTCTGACGTCACAGGACGGACTCGATTGGCCTCGATCCACTGCTCGAGATCGGCGAGTTGGACCCGTAGTCGCCCGCGAAGCTTCGAGGCGCGGAGCTCACCCGCCGCGATCGCCCGATAGATCGCCGTCTCGGACAGCCCGATCGTGTCGGCCACCTCGGTCACCGACAGCAAACGCGATACGGTCTCGTGCCTACTCACGCGAATGCTCCAGGCCTCCCATCTAGGCGTGCCCGTCGAAGACGAAGACGGTGCCGTCGGGGGCGTCGACGATCGTGATGTCGCCGTTCAGCTCGGAGTCGTGGATGAAGGCGTCGGCGTCGAAGCTGACGTAGGCGGCGAGATAGCCGGGGATTGCTTCGTCGATGATCTGCTGGTAGCCGAGGTCGTCGACGATCTCCTCGGCGTACGCCTCGCGTGAGGGGTAGTTGCCGCGGAACGCCTCCTGGAAGCTCTCGACCGTTTCTTCGCTGGGGTCGCAGGTGCTGATCCAGGCGGCGAAGGGAGGGCCGTGCTCGGCGATCCCGTTCGCGATCAGGCTGATGCGCTCGAGCGATTCGTATTCGCTGATGCGGGTGTCGTGGAAACCTTCGTAGTCGTGGATCGCCCATTCCTCTGCAAGCGGCTCGGGGGAGCGCTCGAGCATGGCGGCGATCTCGGCGTGGAGCTGTTCGGTCTCTTGGGTGGCGTCGATCCAGGCGCCGTGTAGGCGGCCGGCGTTGTAGTCGGAGAGCGACGCGACGTAGATCCGCGGGCCTGGCTTGGCCACCTCCCCGGCCTCGGGCCTCTCGTCCTCTTGTTCTTCGTATTCGTGCCCGTGAGGGCGTTCGTGTTCATTGGTCATGGTGTTCACCTCCTTACGTGTGAGTTGTTGATTCATGCGGCCCGCTCGCGATCGGAAGCGGGGGTGGCTTCGCTGCGCGCCTGGGCGATTCGTTGTTCGGCGAGCGTGGCGAAGGCTGGGTTGAGCTCGATCCCGAGCCAGTCGCGGCCGAGGCGTTCCGCGGCAACCGCGGTGGTGCCGGAGCCGAGGAACGGGTCGAGGACGACACCTGTGTCGCTTCCAGCCCGACAGGGGCAGCTCGGCTTGATCTCACCCAAGGTCGCGAGCTGGCCGTCTCGGCGGGCGGGCTCTCGCTGCCAGGGCGCCCGGCAACGCTTGCACCTTCTCAGCGGGCAGCCGGCCGCGATTGCGCGCTCGGGGAGGGCGAGTGGGTAGACAGCGTGGTGAGCGCCGCGGTAGGAGGCGGTCGCCATCGACCAGACGTCACCGGGGTTCTTCCCGAGCGGGTGCCCGGGCAGACCGAGCGTCTTGTAGCGGTCGAGGCCACCGTTCGAGCCCATGTTCGGCCCGCGCCACTCGTCCGGCACCGCCCACGCCGGCCGGCCGCTCCTCGAAGCGGACCGGCTGCTCGTGTGCGGGACGCGGATCGCGTCGAGGTCGAAGAAGTACGAGCGCTGTCGGGTGAGCAGGTAGACGAGCTCGTGGCCGCAGCCGAGCCTGTCGCTGCGGCCATCACCGAGGTATCCGTCATCGTCCAGTTCCTGGTCGGGCTGATCGGACTCGGAATCGCCATCGACTACGCGCTGCTCATCGTCGTTCGCTGGAGAGAGGAGCGGCAGCAGCCGGGAATGACGAACGAGGAAGCCGTGAAAAACGCCATGCAGCACGCGGGCTCTGCCGTTGTCTTCAGCGGCACGACTGTCGGCATCTCGCTTATCGCGCTGCTTACCGTGCCGATCCCGGCCCTCCGCAGCATCGGCATCGCCGGATTGCTGATCGCCTTTGTCAGCGTCGCCGTGGCTGTGACGCTGCTACCGGTGGTGCTCGCCACGGTCGGGCCGAAGGTGGATTGGCCACGCAACCAGCGCGACGCTCGACCGAGTCGTCCCTGGTCTGCTTGGGCTCGCCTCGTCGTGCGCCACCGCTGGATCGCAGCCGCCGCGTCGCTGGCCATCCTCGGGTCTCTGGTCTTTGCCGCGTCGACGATCCAGTTCGGGAACCCGCGCGCAACCTCGCTCGCACAGAGCGGCCCTGCGAGTGCTGCGCTCGACAAACTGACCAGCTCCGGAATCGGAACCGGCCCCCTCTCGCCGTTCGACGCGCTCGTCAAGAAGGGCGACCCCACTGCCATCGCCAGGGCATTCGCGAAGGTCGACGGCGTTCGCTCAGCCGTCGCGCCGGCCGAGTGGCAGCACGACGGGACCGCCCTCGTCTCCGTGATCCCCGCGGAGGACGGCAACTCGCCAGAGGGCCGGAAGACGCTCGATCGTCTCCGCGCGACGACCGTCGGCGGCGAGGTCGGGATCGGAAGCGAGGCAGCGCAGGGAGCCGACTTCCTCGACGCGGTCTACGGCAACTTCCCGTTGCTGATCGTCCTGATCTCCGTCTTCACGTTCCTTCTACTCGCCCGGGCGTTCCGGTCGCTCGTCCTGCCGCTCAAGGCAGTCCTCCTCAACCTGCTCTCCGTGGGCGCATCGTGGGGGCTGCTCGTGCTCGTCTTCCAGAACGGCTTCGGTTCCGGCATCTGGGGCATCGCGCCAACGCGCGCGATCAACGTCGAGATGCCGATCGTCGTCTTCGCGTTCCTCTTCGGCATCTCGATGGATTACCAGGTGTTCATCATCAGCCGGATGCGCGAGGCCTACGACCGCACGAAGTCGACGCCGACTGCCGTCGTCGAAGGAATCGGGCGCACGGGTCGCCTCGTCACAAGCGCGGCGCTCATCCTCGGCCTTGCCTTCGTCGCGTTCAGCGCGACGCCGGGAACCGAGGCCAAGATGTTCGCGACGGCGCTCGGCGGCGGGATCCTGATCGACGCCACGATCATCCGCGGGCTGCTCGCGCCCGCGTTGGTGGCGATCCTCGGCCGCTGGAACTGGTGGATGCCGACAAGTCCCGCGCGGATGCTCCGCGTCGAGGCCTCGCCGGTTCACGACGAGGCGACGCCTCAGGTGACGCTTCAAGCGACGTAGACGCGACGACTTCAAGGCTTGTGCGTCGCTGCCCGTGCGGGTCGGGTGGCGGCGCACAAGAACAAGTGGAGGTCGACGAGCACCTGCCCTCCGTGCGCCGTCCTTTGAACACCCCCTCGCGGCCCAGTAGCTTTTTCCCAATGGTTGAGATCACCACCGAGAGTCCGAAAATGTACCCGTCTCGTACCCGCGAAGCGTCGAACTCTCGCCATCGCAGGCAACACTAGAAGCCCATTTGCAGGGCTTTTATTGCAAAGCCCTCTGACGGACTCGAACCGTCGACCCCCTCCTTACCATGGAGGTTCTTGAGTGGAACCAGCGGACACGACCGGGCATCCGCGGCCACGTTTTTCCTGCAAATTTGGTGTTCATCTCATGTCGCCAGTGGACGCGCGTGTCCGGGCGTGCTCAACCTGATGTACCCGCCTCGTACCCGCGATCCGTTGTCTGTTTGCAAAACACGCAACAGAGAGTCTTCGACTCTCGTGCACGGCCGTAGTGCTCTCCTCGGTGTCAAGGCCAACCCCGGCCACTTCACCACCGTTCGCGCCAAGTTCGATCTGCCGACCGGGGTGACGGCGCCGCAGAGCTACGTCTACCACTGCCACATCGTCGAGCACGAGGACAACGACATGATGCGGCCGTTCACCGTCAGCCCGTAGACGCACGCCGGCGCAGCTGGTTGCGAATGCTCCAGCGTGAGGCGCGGTGCTGGATCCACCGGTGCCGCGGCGGACGCGGCCGGGCGACGGGAGTTCCGGTGGTCTGGATGCGCGTGGGGTGCACAAACTCGGCCGCGTGTTGAATCGGGTCGATTTGCAGGCAGATCGAATAAGTGCACCGTATGACGCCCCAGTCGCGGGCCGAGACAGGTGGCGACGATCTCGCCAATCCCCACAGCGATCGTCGGGGCGACGAGGAGCCGCTGCGCGACTGGATCGTGCAGGAGCAATCGCATCACGCGGAACTCATCGCTCGCCACGGGCCCGGCGACGCCAGATGAGCGCGACGGCGGCGGCGGTGAGGACGGCTGAGCCGGCGAGCAGGAACGCTCCGGCGCGGGCGAGCGGCGCGATGCCGATGATGATGCCGAGCGCCAACGCCTCCACGCCTGCGGCGAAGAGTGCGGCTTCGAGCAGCCCGAGCCGGCGCCGATAGAGCTCCGCCTGCTTCGGGCGCGGCCCCGGCGGCCACCACACCCAGAGCGAGAGCGAGAGGAGCTTGGGCAGGTGACCGACGACGACTCCGCCTGCCCAGCCGACGAGCAGGAAGACGACGTAGCCGCTCACCAGGCGCGTACCGCCTGCGCCTGCGGCCGCAGCCACTCCGCATCCGGCGGCCTGAGCGAGGAAGAAGCCGCCCAGAAGCAGATGCGCGAGCGGCGCCTCGAATGGGCCGCGTCGAGTCCACATCACGCGCAGCATCAGCGCGGCAAAGCGGCCGATCGCGAGCACGACCACGACACCGCCGGCGAGCGTCAGCGCGCGCTCGCGCGTGCCGATCCCGGCGAGCAGCAGCCACAGCCCCGCCACCAGCCCCAGCTCTTCCACCGGCCGTGTCCGCTGCGGCGCCGCTGGCGCCTGGGCGAGCATCGGAGCGAGGTTGCGGCCGACGGTCAGGATCAGCAGCGCGATCCACCCGAGCAGCGCGACGTGCAGGTGGATCAGCAACCAGCGTTCATAGGAGAGGCCGCCGAAGGGCCGGTCCTGGTCGAAGATCACGGCACCGAGACAGAGCGCCGCGAGGACGTGCGTGCAGGCGAGCCCGACGCCGAGACGGCTCGCGATCAGCACGCGCTCTCGCGGCGCGCGCACGACGAGCGTCAACACCTCCGCCAGCACGATCGCGAGCCCACAGGCAACCGTTCCGGCGCCGACCCAGACGATCGGCTGCGCCTCCCGGCCGAGCCCCGACGCGACCAGGAATCCGCCGGCGAGAAGAGGCAGCGCGAGCCAGAGCGCACGCTGCGAGGGCAGGTCGTTGCGCAGCATCACGGGCAGCAGGTGGAAGGAGGCTCCGCTGACCGCGAACGGCAGCACGACCAGCGCGACGAGATGAACCGCCAGCACCGGTGGCGCAGCGAGCGGCCTGCCTGCGGCAAGGTCGCCCGCAGCGAAGGCCGCGGCGACGGTTGCGGCCAGCCAGCCGATCAGCGCCACCGCGAAATAGCAGGCGAGTAGCTGCTGCGAGACCGGACCGCCGACCGCGCGCCGATTCGCCAGCGCCAGCTGCCGCAGCGTGACCGAGGTCGTCAGCGGCTGTTCACTCATCGCCGCAGAGATACAGGGCCGGGATTGCGCACGGAGTGCCGGCCGGCCGGCGCCGCGTGGCGAGCGCGTCGCGCAAGCGGGATGAGGGCCTGTGCCGCGCCGTTGTCGCGATCACTGCCGTTCCGGTCAGCCGGCCAGTCGTCGGACCATCGCGCGCAGCCGTTGGCGTTCGGTCTCGTGTGCGTGGAAGGAGCGAGCCAAGCGGCGCTCCCCCTTGGCAGTGAGGCGGAGGATCGCGACGCGCCCGTCGGCGTCGGACTGCTCGCGCGCGATCAGTCCGGCGTCTTCGGCTCGTCTGACCAGGTCGGTAACGGTGGTTTGGGCGAGTCGGAGCCGGGCCGCGAGTTCGGTGACGGTCGAGCGTTCGCTTCCGTCGGGGGCGCCTTTGATCATTAGGAGGAGCAGGTGGCGTTGGGGTGTCAGTCCGTTGGCCTGGACGATCAGCTCGCTCTCGCGCATGAACGCGCGCAACGCCTCGCGCAGGGCCGCGACTTCTATCGCCGCGGCGGTCTCGATCGGGTCGTCGCTCATGTACGCATTTCTCTTCCGCGGCGAGGTCGCTACTTGTGGGACTTGATGAAGGCGACAAGGGCGCGGATCTCGGCGGGTTTGCTGGTCAGGTTGTAGTTGGCGATCGCGGCGGGCATCACGCCGGCGCGGTAGCCCTTGACGATCTGGGCGTCGGGGTCGGCGATTGAGTGCTCCAAATAGGCGTCGTCGGCGGTGGCGGTCTGGCCGTTGGTGAGGGTGACGGTGCTGGCCGCGAGGCCTTTGAAGCTGGGGCCGACACTTGCGCTGCCGGTGAGGGAGTGGCAAGCGGCGCAGCCGTCGGCGGTGTAGAGGGTCTTGCCGCGTGCGGCCAGGGCGGGGGTGACCGCGACAGGACCGATCGCCGGCGACGGAGCGGTGGTGGTTGCGGTCGTCGTGGTCGGGCTGGGCGCGGTCGCGGCGGCGGGGGCCGCTGCGCGCGGGTGGTGTTGGCCGCGGTGGTAACCGATCGCGTAGGCGGCGATCAGGAGGCCGAGGATGACGCCGCCGGCGGCGAGGCCGCCGAGCAGCCAGCGCCACAGCCCGTCCGAGCGTGTGTGCGTGGCCGTCGCCGGATCGCTCATTGGCTGCTCCTCTTGTTCATTTCATGGCGGCGGCGAACATGATCGCCATGCCGACGGCGAGGAAGGCGGAGAGGCGGCCGGTGATTCGGCCGAGCCGGGTCGCGCCGAGGCCGGTGGCGAGGCCGAGCGCGGCCATGGCGAGGTGGTAGAGGGCGTGCTCGAGGGAGTGGCGCTCGAGTGGCTCGTAGAAGCGCGGCACCATGACGAGCATCATCAGCGTCGGCGCGGCGATCACGGCTACGAGCCCGGCCGTGGGGCGCTCGCCGAGCCGACGCGAGACGGCGGGGAGCGAACCGATTAGCAGGCCGAGCATGACGCCGAAGGCGAAGTGGCCGGCGTGGTCGAGGTGGTGGTAGCGGATGCTTGCCTCGGAGGCGTCGACGACCTGGGGGAAGAAGGCGGCGAGGCCGACGACACAGGCGGCGGCCCCGAGCGCGAGCTGTCCCGGGTTCGCGAACGGCACGCCCTCGTCCGCTGGTGCCGCGAGTGGGAGTGGCTCTTCTGCCGGGCGCCTGCCGCGCGCCTGGTAGTGGGTGCCGGTCCAACTGTCGGTGTGTTCGGCGTAGACGTAGTGGCGTCGCTCCCAGGCGGCGCGGGCCAGCGGCACCAGCTGCAGGCAGAGGGAGAGGAAGCCAAGCGCGAGCAGGAGCGCGAAGATGCTGCCGGCGAGGCTGTAGCCGCTTGTGCCGGGCGGCTGGATCGCGTAGCGGCGCGGCACGCCGAGCACGCCCTCGAGGAACCAGGTGCCGGTGAGCCCGTAGCCGCCGACGAGGATCAGCGTGATCGTCCAGGCGCGGCCGGCGGGGGAGGTGGTGCGGTCGGCGTTGCGTTCGAGCAGGTGGGCGAGGAAGGCGAATGCCCAGAGGACGACCGTGAGGATCAGGTAGGTGTGGAAGTGGGCAACGACCCAGGCGGTGTTGTGGAGGCGGAAGTTGATCGGGATCAACGAGTCGATCACGGCGCCGGTGCCGCCGATTGCCCAGCCGGCGAGGCCGACGTAGAGCAGGGTGGAGGCGAGCGTCCAGCGGTAGCTGGAGCCCCAGACGAGCATCGTCATCGAATAGATCGTGATTACCGCGACCGGGATCAATGCCCCGTAGGAGGCGACCTCGGAGATCACTTGGGCCCACTGGGGCTGGACGAAGTCCATGTACAGGTGGTGCGAGTAGGCGGTGGCGATGAAGACGAGTGAGCCGGCCCAGCCGGCGACGAACACTTTGTTGGTCTCGTAGGGGCGGCCTGCGTAGCGGGGGATGAGGACGTAGATCGCGGCCGCGGCCAGGTAGATGGTCAGGTTGGCGATCGAGTGGCCGAAGAAGTAGACGAGGTTCTTGGCGACCAGGGCATCGATGCCGACGGTGTGGTCGTAGGTGCGGCCCAGGAGTCCGAGCACGATCGCGCTGCCGGCGGCCATCGAGAGCAGACCGTCAATCGCGACCACGGTGGCGGCAATCGCCTGCGGCAGCGGCGCCTCCTGCTCGCGGCCGCGCAGGTACTGCCAGCCGAGCGTTCGCGTCAGGCCGCCGTAGCGGCTGGTTGTTTGTTCGAGGACGTCGAGGCAGTAGACGAAGAAGCCGGTGCCGACAAGCAGGTTGCCGACGAAGAAGAGACTTTCCGACCAGGTCGACCACTGCCCGGCGGGGTAGAAGGGAAGCGGCGGCAGGAAGGTCCAGCCAGCGCCGAAGCCGCCGATCAGGGTCGCGACCAGCACGCAGACAGCGCCGGCCATGATTAGTCCGTAGCTGGCGAGCATGCGGCCGATCCGTAGCGGCACGGTCTGGTGGAGCACGTACCAGAGCGCGCCCATCATCACCAGCAGGACGCCGGTGATCATCCCCACCCCGTGCAGCGTCAGCAGCCGGTAGAACCAGCCCGGCGAGAGGCTGATCACGGTCGCCTGCGTCAGGCGCATCACGAGCCCGAGCACGCCCATCAGGAGCACGAGGGCGAGGCCGCTGACGGCGAAGAGCAGGCCGATTCGCCGCTCGATCCCGCGCGCCTCGACCGTGAACGCCGCCGCGCGCGGATGCAGGACTCGCGACGGAGCCGCTGTGGTCGTGGCTGCCATCAGCGCGGCGTCACCGTGAAGCTGCCCTGCATGGTCGAGTGGTTGAGGCCGCACAGCTCGAGGCAGCGGATCCGGTAGACGCCCGCCTCGCCGAGGGTGAGGTCGAGCTTGTTGTGGTAGCCGGGCATCGCCTGCACAGAGCCGATCAGGTGGCCGTGCGGGTCGTAGAGGCCGAAGCCGTGGTTGACGTCGATCGAGGTGACGTCGAAGCGCAGCTTCGCACCGGCCGGGACGCGGTCCGGGACGAGCGACCAGAAGAACTGGCCGCCGGTCACCTTCACGACCGTCCTTCCGGCCGCGCCGCCACTCGCGTAGGGCAGATCGAACAGCGAGATCCCGACGACGAGCACGCCGATCACCAGCAGCAGCGCCAACCAACGTTTGCGCAGCCAGTAACCGACCCGGTGCACACGCTCCTCCGATGCCTCCGAGCCCGCCTGCACGCCGATCACGAAGAACGCGCACGCGAGCAGCAGCGCGAGCGCAGCGAAGACGGCCCCGATTACGATCTGCGGGTCACCGTAGTGAAGGCTCACCCGGTGCCCCCAGACGAGCGAGAGCGGCTCACTGCTCTTCTCGCAGGTAGATGAGGTCCTCGGCTTTCGCGTCGCCTCGTTTGGTCGACCGCGATCGTCACGACACTCCACCGCGCGAACCCATCAATGGGTTTGAACCGTACCACGGTTGATATCGACAGGGCGCCGCCCGGTCGAGAGCCGATCTTCGCGGCTGATCACCGTCGTGAGTTCCTCAGATGGTGGGCATTAGCCCAACAAGATTCGGGGTGGGCGGACGTCGATCTGCCGCACGTGCCCGACCGGCACGCGCCGCCGGCCGTCCCCCACGGTGACGGCGAGTTCTTCGGCCCAGAAGTCGAAGCCGAGCGCGGGCAGGACGACGTCGGCGACGACGCCCCCACTGCCATCGGCGAAGGCGACCGGGACGCCCTCGGCGCGGCGAAGCAGCGAGCGGAAGAGCGTTCGCCGCGGGTCGCCTGCCGCGAGTGTGCGCGGAACCCTCTGCGAGCCCCACGGCTCGGTGGGCGTGTGGACCCAGACCTCGTTTGCGTGGACGCGGCGAGGCTGCTGGCCGATTGCGGAGAGCGGTCCCCAATGGGTGCCGACGAGTGTGCCGTCCGGTCTCATCGGATTGCATTGTTGCTGGGTGTGTGCGGGGAGACGTAGCCGCCGACGTCGGTGCGGAAGCCGACGGCGACGCGGTTCCAGCCGTTGATGGCGACGATCGCCAGCGTCAGTGTCACGGTTTCCTCTTCGTCGAACTCCGCGCGCACCTGCTCGTAGACGCTATCGGGAGCGCCGGTCTGCGGCAGCAGGGTCAGCGTCTCGCACCAGGCGAGCGCGGCCCGCTCCCTATCGCTGTAGAAGGGCGCCTCTCGCCAAGCGGCCAGTACGTGCAGCCGCTGCTCGCTCTCGCCGCGGGCGCGCGCGTCCTTGGAGTGCATGTCGAGGCAGTAGGCGCACCCGTTGAGCTGCGAGGCGCGCATCTTCACGAGCTCAAGCAGTTGGGGCTCGAGCCCGCCTGCCGCGACAGGCTTCTCAAGGCGGACCATCGCCTGTAACGCCTCCGGCATCACGCGCCGGTAATCGATCCGCATCGGAGACTCCTCTCGCAGGCAGCCGCTCCGATTTGCTCCGGACGGTTGCGCCTACGCTGCTTGGTTGTCTCTCTAGCGTTGAGGTCTCTTCAGTTCTTACGGTCTCCCCCGTCTGAACCGGCACGTCATTCGTACCGGCCGACACGGGACCAGCGGCGTGGGTCGAACGAGAACGCGGGCCGCATCTGTCCGAGATCACGGCGTGGTTCGGAGCCACGCGGCGTCCCTACGTGTGTGATTTCGCTGCGCCAGCCGCCACAGCCGAGCTCGGGCGGGAGCGATCGCGCTAACGCTCCTCGGGGTTACGCAGCTCCCGCTTTTGGCAGGCTTAGCCCGGCGGCTTCGCCGGTCTCCCACCTGCGTGCTTCGGGGCATGCGGGGGCCGAGCATCGTCGGGCATGAGCAAGAGGTGGCTGTCGATGATCGCGGCGGCGACGTCGGCGAGCTTGCGGCCATTGTGCGAGGAGTGGTCGCGCAGCATCTCGAACGCCTGGTCGGCGTTGATCGCGTGACGGTTCATCAGGATGCCTTTTGCCTGCTCGATCACGGCCCGGCGCCCGAAGGCTCCTTGCAGGCTGTGGTATTCGGTGAAGCGTTGCAAGGTGATGTCGATCGCGCTTTGCAGCTCTTCGGGTGTGGTGTCAACGATGTAGGCGAAGACGCCGCGCTTGGCGGCCTCGTGGACGTAGGCGGGATCTCGCGCCGCGAGCAGCGCGATGACCGGGCAGGAGGCTTCGCGGACGATCTCGCCGATCAGCTCGAGGGCATGGTCCGAGGAGAGGCCGAGCCCGACGAGCGCGACGTCGGGACGCTCTCGCGCGGTGACGGCGCCGACCTCCTTGACGTCGACCTCGCGCGCGATCACGTCATGGCCGAGCCCCGCGACGACCTGTGAGAGGAGTTCGAGCCGGTCGCGTCGCTCGTTGGCGATCAGGACGCGGAGGTGATCGATTCCGTTCTCGGCCATCGCCCGAGCGTGAGGGCGGGACACCAAAGTCACGCGGTCGATTATACCGTATGACGGTACACTTGGTTCGCGGGTTCTTCGGTAAGGACGCCGTCCAGGGCCACAGCAATCGGCCCGCAATGATCCGCCCTCAGTAGCGTGGGTTGGAGCAGTTCTCGGCCGCCGCAACTCCTTGGTCGGCGATGAAGCTTCAGACCAAAGGGAGGATCGATGGAGACAACGAAGACGATCCACGAGGGCGAGGCGCACCCGACACTTTCGCACCAGCAGCAGCAGGAGATCGGGCTGGAGCTGCAGGGGACGCTGGTCGAGCTCGTCGATCTGGCGCTGCTCGGCAAGCAGCTGCACTGGAGCGTTGTCGGACCGGGTTTCCGGCCGCTCCACCTTCAGCTCGACGAGCTCGTCGACGCCTGGCGCGAGCTGGCTGACACCGTCGCCGAGCGGGCGGTGGCGCTTGGCTTCTGGCCCGATGGCCAGGCGGGGGCGGTCGCCGAGACGAGAGTGCTCGAGGCGGTCTCGCCGGGAGCGCTGGCCGATCGCGAGGTGGTGGAGCTGCTGACGGGCCGTCTTGACGAGGTCGTCGGCCGCGCGCGGGCGCGTATGGACAGCCTCGGCGCGCTCGATCTCGCCAGCCAGGACGTGCTGATCGAGGTTGTTCGTGCGCTCGAGCAGCAGTTGTGGATGGTTCGCGCGCAGCGCACGCTCTGATTCGGTCGTTCATCCGGCGTCGGGAGCCGAGAACTCGGCGTCTCCGCTCGGGTCGGCGGACGCCTATCTCGGCGTCTGAGCACGCGGGTCACCCGCTGCTCCTCGTGCACGAGTTTTGGGCGCGGCTGCCGCTGCGGCAGCTCCGAATTGTCGCGACCGTCGTTGTCGCCGGCGTCGCGAGCTGCGGCCTCGTCGGTCACCGGCAGACGGTCGTGCAAATGCTGCAGCGGCTGCAGCACGTCTCCCCGGGGTGGCTCCTGCTCGCGCTCGCAACCGAGGCTGCCTCGCTGGTTGTCTACGCGCTGATCGTCCGCAGGCTGCTCCGGCTTGGCGGCGTCGTGGCACCGCTTCGCGCGCTGCTCGGGGTCACCGTCGTGGGGATCGCGATGACCAACTCGCTGCCCGGCGGCGGCGCGCTCTCGGGCGCGTACTGGTACCAGCAGCTACGCCGCCGCGGTGCCGACCGTCCGCTCGCCGCGATCGTCATGCTCGCCGCGAGCGTCACCGGCCTGGTGACGCTCGTCTACCTGACCGTGCTCGGCGTCGCCGTCGCCGGCAGCCACAGCGTCCTCGGCGGTGTTCGCGGGCCAATCCTGATCGGCGCGGCGCTCTTTCTCGCCGTGCGTCTCTATCTCCACAGGCCGATCGCGAGCGGCTTCCGCCGGCTCGCGCGACGGGCCGCGGGACCCGAGGAGCCGATCGTCGCCCGGCACGTACCAGCGCATGTGTTCGCGACCGTGATGCTGCTCGGCTACCTCAACTGGCTGCTCGACTGCGTCACCCTCCTCGCCGCCCTCCTCTCGGTGCACGCGACGGTGCCCTGGGTCGGCGTCCTGCTCGCCTACAGCCTTGGTCAGCTCGTTGCAAGCATCCCGCTGCTGCCCGGCGGCGGCGGCACGGTCGAGGCGACGCTCGCGCTCGGCCTGGTCGCCGTCGGCGGCAGGACGGAAGCGATCGTGGCCGGCGTGATCCTCTTCCGAGTGATCAGCGCCTGGGGGATCGTGCCGCTCGGCTGGGGTGTCTGGACGCTCGCGCACCGTCGCAGACCTCGACCGGTGCTCGACGTCGCGCCACCGGAGTGACATGCCGTCGCAAGCGGCCACACGACATCGCAGATACACACCGACGCGAGTCGCGGTAAGACCGTAGGCCGACACGACGCTACAGCTTTAGGAGACCACCGTTCGTGAGTTCGCGGCGGGACACACGACTACCAGTGCGTGAGACTCCGTCGCATCATTGAAGGGACTGTGCATGAAGTCGTGGAGGCTCAAATCAGACGAGATCGCCAGGACAGGTCGTCGTGAGCTGTTCTCGGCACCCGAGACGCGAGTGGACGTGATCGATCTCGCGAGGAACGAGGAGATGGGTGAGGCCGGCGGCAGCGGTAGCGTCGTCATCCAGGTTCTCAGCGGCAGCGTCGACCTGACGAGCGGCGACGAGACGGTCAGCTGCGCGGATGGCACCCTGGTCGCGCTTGAGCCCGGCGAAGCCGGCTCCGTTCGTGCGATCGAGCAGTCGCGGTTGCTGCTCACCTCTGCGCCTCCGCCGGCTTCGCACGGGCATAGCCCCGGGTCCGTTTGAAGCGCGCGAGATCGCAGCCATGAGCGACGCCGACGAACGACATCGGGTCGTCGTCGTCGGGGGAGGCTTCGGCGGTCTGCAGACTGTCCGCAGCCTTCGCCGTGCACCAGTCGAGGTCACACTTGTCGACCGGCGCAACTTCCACCTGTTTCAGCCGCTGCTCTACCAGGTCGCTACCGGCGCGCTCTCTCCCGCCGAAATCGCAACGCCGCTGCGGGTTGTGCTCCGGCGGCAGAAGAACGTTCGCGTGGTTATGGGCGACGTTCGCGAATTCGACCTCGCGGCCCGGCGCTTGCTGCTGGACGCGGTGCCGAACGGCGACACGGGCGCCGTAATCCCGTACGACACGCTGGTCGTCGCCGCCGGCTCGCGTTATTCCTACTTCGGACACGACGAGTGGCGGCCGTTTGCGCTTGAGATCAAGTCGTTGGAGAGCGCCCTCGATGTTCGACGGCGGATCTTCACCGCGTTCGAGGCGGCCGAGCTCGAACGGGACTCGAAGCGGCGCGAGGCCTGGCTCACCTTCGTGATCGTGGGCGGCGGCGCAACCGGAATCGAGATGGCAGGCCAGATCGCCGAACTCGCACGCGACGCACTGCCTCGCGACTTCCGTTCGGTCGATCCACGTCGCGCACGGATTCTGCTCATCGAGGCATCCGAGCGTCTGCTGCCCGGCTTTCCGCCACGGCTCTCGACGCGAGCGGCGCAGACGCTCGAGCGGCTCGGGGTCACCGTGCTTCTCGATACATCAGTCGTGGACATCGACGGGGAATCCGTCGTGAGCACGCGACCTGACGGAGAGAACACGTACGTGCCCACGCGAACGATCATTTGGGCCGCGGGAGTCGTCGCATCTGAACTGGCGGCTGTGCTCGCCGCCGCAAGTGGGGCAGCACTCGACCGCCGCGGACGTGTCGCGGTCGGGCCTGATCTGACGATCGAGGGATACCCGGAGGTGATCGCGCTCGGCGACATGGCGAGCGTGCACGACGCGACCGGCGACGCGGTCGCGCTCCCGGGCCTCGCCTCGACGGCGATGCAGCAGGGCCGGCACGCCGGCGAAACTGTGCGGAGACGTGCACAGGGCAAGCCGTCACAACCGTTCCGCTTCGTCGACAAGGGCAACCTCGCGACGATCGGCCGGGCGCACGCCGTTGCTGAGATCAAGGGCATACAGACCAGCGGCCTGCTCGCCTGGCTGATCTGGCTCGGCGTCCACATCTTCTACCTGATCGGCCTGCAGAACCGGCTGCTCGTCCTCACCCGCTGGGCATTCAGCTTCCTGACCCGCGGACGCGGCGCGCGCCTGATCACCGGCGAATCGACGCCAACCGCGCAGGACGTCAGCAGTCCGACCGTCGCCCGACAGTAACGGCGGGAGACGAAGGTCATACCGACCAACTCGACCGTACTACGGTACACTCGCTCTGCGGCTTCGCCACATCGCGGTGACAACGCCGTCCGCGGGCCACAGCAAGCGGCCCGCAACGATCCGCCCTCAGCAGCGTGGGTTGGAGCACTGCTCGACCTGAAGCTTTCCAGGGCGGCGACGACGCTCATCTGACCCTGAAGGAGGATCGAAATGGAGATTTGTGTCGACGCTCTCAGGCAGCGGCAGGCAGATGTGAGCGCAGCGCTTCGGGCGTCGAGCCTGGGAGCGACGGGGTCGCAGGCAGGGATGCGCCGGGAACTTCGCTGTCCGGATTGCGGCTTCGGCGCCGTTGTCGCGCACCCGCTCAGACGCTGCCCGATGTGCGGCGGTCGCGACTGGCAGCTGATCGACGCGGTGTCGGCACCTGACGCTGGGACGGGGCGCTCGTGAGTAGCGGCCCGGCAGCGAGCCTGGTCGAGATCCGCGGCGGCCTGATCCCGGCGCCGGGACGGCCATCTGTCGACCCGGAGGAGACGATCGCCTGGGAGCAGGTCGCGCCGCGCCAGATCGACGGTGACGATTGGCGCCGCTACGAGGAATCGATGGCCGAGATCTTCACGGCGTTCGGGCTGGAGCCGGGCTCGGTTTCCACGAGCGCCACGCCTCGACGGTTCCTGAAGGCGCTCTATGACGCGACCGCCGGCTATGAAGGTGACGCCAAGCTCCTGACGGCCTTCCCGACCGAGTATCACCACGAAGCCGCATCGCAGATCAGCCAGGTGATCGAAGGGCCGATTTCGTTCTATTCGCTCTGCGAGCACCATGCGCTTCCCTTCCATGGCTTCGCCCATGTCGGCTACGTCGCGCACGAGCAGATCATCGGCATCTCGAAGCTGACCCGGCTCGTGCGCCTGTTCGCGCGCCGCTTCACCGTCCAGGAACGCTTAGGCGTACAGGTCGCCGACACGCTCGTCGAGCTGATGAAGCCGCACGGTGTTGCAGTCCACCTCGAAGCGGAGCATCTCTGCACCCAAATGCGGGGCGTTCGTGAGGAGCACTCGAAGACCGTCGCCTCGTTCTGGCGCGGCGGCTACATCGAAGAGCCAGAGATGCGGCGCGAGTTCCTCGAAGAGGTCCGGAGCCGAAACCCTTGGAGCTAGAACGGCAAGGAGGCAACGCATGCGCACGTACCGGTATCTGATCGTTGGGGGCGGCTTGACCGCCGACGCGGCCTGCAAGGGCATCCGTGAACGCGACCCGGACGGAACGATTGGCCTCGTAGCCGACGAGGCGCATCCGCCCTACGCGCGGCCGCCGCTGACGAAAGCACTCTGGAAGGGCGACAGCGAAGACACGATCTGGTGTGGCACGGCCGACCTCGGCGTCGAGCTGCGGCTCGGCCGGACGATCGTTGCGCTCGACCTGCCCGCCCAGCAGGCGACCGACGACGCGGGCGAGACCTACTCCTACGAGCGTCTGCTGCTCGCAACCGGTGGCCGGCCCCGCCGCCTGCCGTTCGGCGGCGACGAGGTGATCTACTTCCGCACCCTCGACGACTACCGGCGTCTCCGTGCACTCACCGACAGCAGTGCGCGTTTCCTGGTGATCGGAGGCGGCTTCATCGGCTCGGAGATCGCTGCGGCGCTGGCGATGAACGGCCAGCCGGTGACGATCGTCTTCCCCGACCCGGGGCTGGGCGCGCGGATCTTCCCGGCCGACCTCTCCGCCTTCGTCACCGACTACTACCGGAACAAGGGCGTCGAGGTACTCGCCGGCGCGTCGGTGACCGGGATCGAACGCACAGGCGGCGTCACACGCGTGACGACCAAGGACGGCCGCACGCTCGAGGCCGACGTGATCGTGGCCGGGCTCGGAATCGAGCCCCGCACCGAGCTTGCCGCCGCCGCCGCCGGACTCCCGGTCGAAGACGGAATCGTCGTCGACGAGCGCGGACGCGTCCGCGGACACGAGGACGTCTTCGCAGCCGGAGACGTCGCTCGCTTCCCCGCTGCCGCGCTCGACACGACGATGCGGGTCGAGCACGAAGACAATGCGAAGAGCCAAGGCCGGCTGGCGGGGATCAACATGGCCGGGGCCGAGGAGAGCTACGACCACCTGCCGTTCTTCTACTCCGACCTGTTCGACCTCGGCTACGAGGCGGTCGGCGAGCTCGACCCCCGCCAGGAGACGCTCGCTGAGTGGGACGAGCCGAACCGCAAGGGTGTCGTCTACTACCTCGACGCCGCGCGGCATCCGCGCGGTGTTCTGCTCTGGAACGTCTTCGGCCGTGTCGATGCTGCCCGCGACCTGATCCGCGCGCACCAGCCAATCGAAATGGGCACGCTGCGCGAGCCGGTCGGATGAGCGCGACGGCGCTCGTCACGGCCCCGCCGCCGCCGCGCCTGCCGGATGCCGGGTCGCGGGCCTGGTGGGTCCGCCTACATGGCGCGGAGAGCGAACGTGAGTGCGCGATCGCCGAGCTGCACGAACGACTGCGGCGTGAAGCGTGGTTCCATATCCGGCTGCGCACCAGAGGGATGGCGGAGTTCCCGGGCAGCGACGTCGACGATCTCGCCCTGATGGCCGCCGACGACGCACTGCTCGCGGTCCTTCGCAAGCTCGACGACTACCGGGGCGAAAGTCAGTTCTGGACGTGGGCGCGACGATTCGCCCAGCTCGAGGCACCCGTCAGCATCCGCCGGC
Organism: Gaiellales bacterium; assembly: GCA_038237515.1. GTDB lineage: Bacteria > Actinomycetota > Thermoleophilia > Gaiellales > Gaiellaceae > JBBQDZ01. The sequence goes on along the minus strand of JBBRYP010000027.1, from coordinate 21,545 downwards.
GCCTGGGACGCGATCGCCTCGCGATCGACCCCGAGTGCGTCTTCGCGTGTCCCGATCCCGGGTGCTCTCCCGAGGAGCGCGCCGAGATTCAGGAACTGCTCCGGGAGGTCAGCGACCTGATCGTCGGCCGGCTGACACAACATCAGCGAACCGTTCTGATCGCAATCGCGATCGACGGAGTTTCGCCCTCGACGCTTGCGATCGAGCTCGGGACCACGCCGGGAGCGATCTACAAGACGCTGCACGATGCGCGCAGAAGGCTGACCCGGCAGCTCGCGCTGGTCTGACGGCGAGCACGTCCGCGCTCGACACGGAGCCGAGACCAGCCTTTCTCAATCGGCGAGGTAAGAACTGGGCTGCGCTAGACGCAGGAGGAAGATGAGTGTCCGGCCGAGATGACCGATCTGGCGCCACACCTCGCGGTTCTCGCCACGCTGACGCTCGGTGTCGGCGCGGTCATGGTCCGACTGGGCCTGGATCGCGGACTGCTGCAGTCCAGCAAAGCCCCGCGGCGCTGCCCGTCTTGCGGTCGGCTGATCGGAACGCGCCTCTGTCCACTGTGCGCCGGTAAGACGCGCCGCCACCTCCAACCTGCGCGTGCTCGGAAGCGGGGGGCATGAGCGGGTTCGTTCACGAGGCGCGGAGCGAAGCGAAGCCGTTCCTGTACGTCCTCGCGCTCGTCGCAGCGTTGGGCGGCTTCCTGTTCGGCTACGACACGGGAGTGATTTCCGGCGCGTTGCTGTTCATCAAGCCTGCCTTTCACGCTTCCGCACTACAACAGCAGGCGATCATCGGCTCGTTGCTCATAGGGGCAGTCGTCGGTGCGACCGCGTCCGGCTATCTCGCGGAGGCGATGAGCAGGAAATGGACGAAGGTGCTGTCCTCGGCTGCGTCTACGTCGGTGCGGCGCTCTGGAGCGCATTCGCATCGGGAACGACCGACCTGATCGCCGCCCGCTTCCTGCTCGGGCTCTCGGTCGGAACGGCGTCGTTTGTGGCGCCGATGTACATCGCCGAGATCGCGCCGCGACGGATCCGGGGCGGGTTGGTGTCGTTCAACCAGCTGATGATCGTGCTGGGCATCCTGATCGCCTACATCGTCGACTTTCTCTTCAAGGGAGTCTCCGACAACTGGCGCTGGATGCTCGGCCTGTGCGCGGTTCCCGGCGTGGCGCTGGCGGTCGGAATGATCCTGATGCCGCACAGCCCACGCTGGCTGATGGAGCGGGGCCGCGAAGACGAGGCGCGCGCGGTCCTCGAACGCGTTCATCGCCGCAGCGAGGACATCGACAGCGAGATCGACGACATCCGGCACGTGGTGGCCGAAGAAGGAAGCCTGCGCGACATCATCGGCGCCAGGGTGCGCCCGATGCTGATCGTCGGGCTGGCACTCGCGATCTTCCAGCAGATCGTCGGCATCAACACGGTCATCTACTACGCGCCGACGATCCTGCGCTTCACCGGCAGCAGCGTCTCGAGCGCGATCACCCAGACCGTCTTCATCGGCCTAACCAACGTCGTCTTCACGGTCGTCGCAGTGCTGCTGCTCGACCGCTTCGGACGGCGGGTCTTCCTGCTCGCCGGCACGATCGGGCTGATCGCCTCCTTGCTTGTACTCGGCGTGTTCTTCGCATCGTCCGGCGTCCGTGCCGCCGTTCCCGATCTGGCGCTGATCGCACTGATCGTCTACATCGCCAGCTTCGCAATCGGACTCGGCCCGGTCTTCTGGCTGATGATCTCCGAGATCTTCCCACTGCATCTACGCAGCCCGGCGATGGCGCTCTGCACGGTCGCAAACTGGGCGTTCAACTTCCTCGTCTCGTTCACCTTCCTCTCCCTGGTCGGCGCGCTCGGACGGGCAGGAACGTTCCTGCTCTACGCGGCCGTCGGGGTGGTCGCGCTGCTCTTCTTCGCCACGCGCGTCCCCGAGACGAACGGCCGCAGCCTCGAAGAGATCGAACAGCAACTGCAACGCAAACGCCATCCGAGAGTGGCGCACCAGCTCTCGCGACCGCGCGCAGGCTGAAGGGAACGATCCGCACATGAGCCTTCATCGGACGCAGACATCCCGCCGGCGGACGCAGACCGCATGAATCAGGTGACCGCTGACCGCCCGGTAGGATTTCGGCCGCTCGAGGTTCTGTTCGAGACGCCGGGTCAAGCAGTCTTCGGGCTGCCGGGCGAGCTTGCGGAACTCTACGGCGGCTCACTCGGTTTCCCGGAGCCGCGCTTGTACGCGAACTTCGTCGCGAGCGTGGATGGGGTCGTTGCGATCCCCGGCGAGATCGATTCGAGCCACGCGATCGCCGCTGGCCGTCAAGGCGACCGGTTCGTGATGGGGCTCCTGCGCGCGTGCGCCGACGCGGTGCTCGTCGGCGCGGGAACGCTTGCCGGCTCGCCGAGAACGCTGTGGACGCCTGAGCACGCCTACCCGCCGGCAGCGTCGCTCTACGCGGAGCTGCGTCGATTGCGCGACCGGCCCGCGACGCCGACGCTCGCGATCCTCAGCGGCAGCGGCCGGATCGATCCGAGCCATCCCGGGCTGGCCGAACGCACACTTGTGCTCACGACCGAGCAGGGCGCGGCTCAGCTCGGCGACCGGCTTCCGCGTTCGGCCGCCATCGTCCCGATCGGCGAGGAATCGCCGCTCGACCCGGTCTCCGCGATCGAGGCGTTGCGGGCAGGCGGGCACGAGCTGATCCTCTGCGAGGGCGGGCCGACGCTCTTCGGTGAGCTGGCCGCCGCCGGGCTCGTCGACGAGCTGTTCCTCACGCTCTCGCCGCTCCTCGCCGGTCGGTCGGCGGCCGATCAGCGATTGTCGCTGGTGGAGGGGACAGCGTTTCTACCGAGCAGCCCGGTCGGCTCCAGGCTGCTGACGCTGCGGCAGGCGGGCTCGCACCTGTTCTTGCGCTACGAGCTTCTGCCGCCGGGCCAGGTTGGCGCGTGATCGCTGAAGCGGTCCGCAGCGCCACGGCTCCTTCTGGGCGCCAGGTGGAGATCGCGTCGGCGGAACAGCGCGCCCGGGTCGTGGAGGTGGGAGGCGGGCTGCGCGCGTACTCCGCCCGGGGGCAGGAACTGCTCGACGGCTACGCAGCGGATGAGATGTGCAGCTCGGCGCGGGGCCAGTGCCTGGTGCCGTGGCCGAACCGGATCCGCGACGGCCAGTACGAGTTCGCCGGCGCGGTGCAGCAGCTGCCGCTGACCGAGCCCGAGCGGTACTGCGCGATCCACGGTCTTGCCCGCTGGTCGAACTGGACGATCGCGGAGCAGGCCGCGGACGCCGTCACGATGGAGCACCTGCTGTACCCGCAGCCGGGATACCCGCACACGCTCCAGCTCGCGGTCGAGTATCGCCTCGACAGCGACGGCCTCACGGTGCGGACGACGGCGACCAACGTCGGTGCGAGCGCCTGTCCCTACGGCGCCGGTGCGCATCCGTACCTGACCGTCGGCACGCCGAGCGTCGACAGCATGGTGCTGCAGTCGCCCGGGCGCACGCGTCTGACGAGCGACGAGCGCGGCATCCCGACCGGCGCCGAGCCGGTGGAAGGATCCGAATACGACTTCAGGCGTCCGCGGCCGATCGGAAAGACGAAGCTGGACACGGCCTTCACCGATCTCGAACGAGACGATGACGGGCGAGCACGCGTGCACCTCGCCTCACCCGACGGCGACGCCGCAACGACGTTCTGGCTCAACGAGAGCTACCGCTACCTGATGCTCTTCACCGGCGATCCGCTCCCGGACGTGAACCGCCGCAGCCTCGGCATCGAGCCGATGACCTGCGCGCCAAACGCGTTCCAGAGCGGCGACGGACTCGTCATCCTCGAGCCCGGCGAATCGCTCTCGGCGAGCTGGGGGATCGAGCCCTCGTGACTGATCACAGTGCAGGATCGGGCGAGCTCGAGGGCAAGGTCGCGCTCGTCACCGGCGCCGGCAGCGGGATCGGCTACGCAATCGCGGAGCGCTTCGCCCACGAGGGCGCCGCGGTCGCGATCGACTACCTCGGTCACGACGCGGAAGCGCAGGCGCTCGCGCGCGACTTGAACGCCGCGGGCGCCAAGGCCGTCGCGATCGAAGCAGACGTCACCGACGCGGCCGCCGTCGAGGCGCTCGTCGCGCAGATCGTCGAGCGGTTCGGCCGGCTCGACGTGCTCGTCAACAACGCCGGGATCGAGAAGTCGCAGCCGCTGCTCGAGATCGACGAAGCCAGCTGGGACCGGACGCTCGCGGTCGACCTCAAAGGGCCGTTTCTCTGCTTGCAGGCAGCGGCGCGGCGGATGAAGGAGAGCAACGGCGGCTCGATCGTGAACATCTCCTCCATCCACGAGGACTTCCCGTTCCCGAGCTACGCACCCTACGCGGCGGCGAAGGGCGGGCTGCGCATGCTGATGCGAAACGCCGCGCTCGTACTCGCACCGCTCGGGATCCGCGTCAACAACATCGCTCCCGGCGCGATCGCGACCCCGATCAACGCGGCCACCCTCGCCGACCCGGCAAAGGTGCAACGGCTGCAGGAAATCGTGCCGCTGCAACGGATGGGAACCCCCGAAGAGGTGGCCGAGGTCGCGCTCTTCCTCGCCTCCGACCGGTCGTCGTACGTGACCGGCTCGACCTACTTCGTCGACGGAGGATTCGTCCGGCACGCAGAGGCGCTCTGATCTGCCCGGGACGCTCCAGCAGGCCTGTCGCGCATCGGCAGGAGCGGAGCCGCAGATGAAGAGACGTGTGATCGCGTTTGACCTGGACAACACGTTAGCCGAGAGCAAGTCGCCGATCACAGTTGAGATGTCGGGGCTGCTCGATCGACTGCTGGCGCGGTTCCAGGTGTGCGTGATCTCGGGCGGAAAGTTTGAGCAGTTCGAAACGCAGCTGATCGACCATTTGCATGTTGCTCCAGCCCGGCTGTGCGCGCTGCACGTGATGCCGACCTGCGGGACGCGCTACTACCGGTTCGACCTCGCCGCGGGCGCGTGGCGGCAGGTGTACGCCGAGGACATTCCGGCGGACAAGCGGGCGAAGATCGCCGCAGCCCTCGCCAAGGGGGCGGCTGCGCTCGGTTTCCGTGAGGCGAAGCTGTGGGGCGAGCAGATCGAGGACCGAGGCAGCCAGGTCACATTCTCCGCGCTCGGCCAGGAAGCGCGCCGGTGGCCAGCAAGGAAGCCTGGGATCCGGACGGCGCGAAGAAGCGGAAGCTGCGCGACTACGTCGCCTCCGAGCTGCCCGAGTTCGAGGTTCGGGTCGGCGGCTCCACGTCGATCGACGTGACCAAGCACGGCATCGACAAGGCCTACGGGATCAAGAAGCTGATCGGGCTGCTCGGCATCGCACAGGAGGAGCTGATCTTCGTCGGCGACCGGCTCGAGGAGGGCGGCAACGACCATCCGGTTAAGGCGATGGGCGTCGACTGCCTGAACGTCACGGGCTGGCGCGACACCGCACTCGTAATCGAGACCATCCTGGAGGTGATCTGACCGATGACGCCGGAGCACGATGAGCGGCCGTGGGGGGCGTACACGGTGCTTGCGGAGGGGGCCGGTTACAAGGTGAAGCGGATCACCGTGCAGGCCGGCAAGCGGCTCAGCTACCAGCGGCATGCGCGGCGCGAAGAGCACTGGGTTGTCGTCGTCGGCGCCGGCCGCGTCACGCTCGACGGTGACGAGTTCGACGTGGTCGCGGGCGCCGCCATCGATGTGCCCGTGCATGCGGCTCATCGCATCGCAAACACGGGGAGCGCCGAGCCGCTGGTCTTCATCGAGGTGCAACGCGGCGATTACCTCGGCGAGGACGACATCGTGCGTCTCGAAGACGATTTCGGTCGAGCCGGCGCCGCGGCGTGAGAAGTCCTTCGACCGTGATCGACACGAGCAGCAGCTTCGCCTACGCCGGCCCGACTGCGCTGACGGTGCGCCGGATCAGCGACGAGCCGATCGTCGCGGCCAGCACAGTGCCCGGGTACGGACCGATCTTCAATGCCGGCCTGATCCACCATGAAGGCTTCTTCCACCTGTTCGCGCGCGGCGTGCGCGACAGCTACCGGCGCAACGACGGTCCTGGCCCGCTCTTCCTCGACTACATCTCCGACGTACTCGTCTTCACCTCAACGGATGGCTTCAGCTTTGCGTTCCAGCAGGTGCTGGCCAGAGGTTCGCCCGACGACGTCGAGTCCTACGAAGACCCACGCGTTCAGCGCGTGCGCAGCGGCAGCGACGAGCAGATCGTGATGTCGTACACGAACCTCCCGCCACCCAACTCCGGGCTGCCCTGGCGGGTCGGGGTGCATCGCCTGTTCTACGACGACGGCCGCTTCCGCCTCGACCCCACGTCCGGCCGGGTGGTCTCACCGGCTGGGACGAAGGACAAGGATGCCGTGATCTTCAACCTCCGTGACGGTCGCATCGGGCTGATCCACCGGATGCACCCGAACGTCCAGCTTGCGATCTTCCAGTCGTTCGAGGAGTTGTGCGACCCGCCCGAGTGCTATTGGGAAACGCACATACGCGACCTCGCGGCGCACACACTGATCCGCCCAGCGGCGGGCGCCCTCGGCGTCGGCGCCGGCGCACCCCCGGTTGCGACCCGAGCCGGCCTACTGCTGTTCTTTCACGAACGGGAAGCCGACGATCGCTACACGACAAAGGTCGCGCTGCTCGATGACGAGACCGGCCGCGTCCGGTCACTGCTACCCGACCCGATCATGCGACCCGAGCTGCCGTGGGAGTGCTTCGGCGACATCGACAACATCATCTTCGTCCAGGGCGCCGTGCCGCTCCCCGACGGCACGATCTACCTCACCTACGGCGCAGCCGACCGCTGCGTCGGGGCGGCGAGCGTGGCCACCAGTTCGGTTCTGGAGGCGCTGAAATCCACCTGACCAACGTGTCCGTCGGTAAGAACAGCGACCCAAACGACGCTGAAGAGGTACATGGTGTTACGCCTGTCGCGGTCCCAGCCCAGTCTCCGCTGCCGCCTACCCCGGAGGCTCAACGGTGTCTGAGAACCACACCCGCGACGATGGCCCGGGCGTCGACCCGAAGTACCGCTCGTTCGCTCCTCCCGAGCATCCGCCTTTGCGCGACGCTCGGACGAACCCGCGCGGTGTCCGCCACATCGACGAGACGGCCCAGGATCAGATGGCGGTCGAGGACCGTCCTCGCGTTCAAGCTGCGCAAGCTCGCCGCGCGACAATGATTGCCGCGGCGAAGCGGCACCTGCGGCGGCTGTCGGGTCGCCAGGGTTGACGGCTTCGCGGCGGCCGACCCAAAGCGGAGCCGCAGCCGCGTGACTCCCGTTGAGGAGCGGCGTGTCGCTGCCGGCGTGCTCGTGATCGGCACGGGCGCGGCCGGCCTGCGGGCCGCGATCGAGCTCGCTGAACGCGGGGTGCAGGTCCTGTGTGTCGGCAAGCGGCGGCGCGACGACGCGCACACGGTGCTGGCTTCCGGCGGCATCAACGCGGCGCTCGGGACGATGGACCCAGAGGACAGCTGGGAGCAGCACGCCGCCGACACGCTGCGGGAGGGCTACTGGCTGGGCGACCCCCGCAGTGTGGAGTTGCTGTGCCGGAAGGCGCCGGACGCCATCGACGACCTGGTTCGCTGGGGCGCGCAGTTCGCGCGCGAGGCTGACGGGCGGCTGTCGCAGCGCTTCTTCGGCGCTCATCGGTACCGGCGGACCTGCTTCGCGGGCGACTACACCGGACGCGAGATCCAGCGGACGCTCGTGCGCCGGGCCGAGGAGGTCGGTGTGTCGATTCGCGACGACGTCTATGTCACGCGCCTGCTCGTCCATGACGGCCGCGTCTTCGGTTGTTACGGGTTTGACGTCGACGACGGCAGCCGCTGGGTGCTCGTCGCGGACGCCGTGCTCCTCGCAGCCGGAGGCCATACGCGGATCTGGCGCCGCTCGTCCTCGCGGCGCGATGAGAACACGGGCGATGCGATGCGCCTGGCTTCCGACGCAGGCTGCCGGCTGCGCGACATCGAGCTCGTCCAATTCCACCCGACGGGGATGGTCTTCCCGGAGCAGTCGGCTGGCACGCTCGTCACCGAGGCGGTGCGCGGTGAAGGCGGGATCCTGCGCAACGCGCTCGGCGAACGCTTCATGGAGCGCTACGACCCGGAGCGGCTCGAGCTCTCGACGCGCGACCGGGTAGCACTGGCCGTCTACACCGAGATCGCGGAAGGGCGCGGCACGGAGCACGGCGGCGTGCTGCTGGACGTCTCCCATCTCGGGCGCGAACAGGTGCTCAGCCGGCTTCCGCAGATGTACCGGCAGTTCGTCGACCTGGTCATGCTCGACATCACGCGTGCGCCGATGGAGGTCGCGCCGACTGCGCATTACTCGATGGGCGGCGTGTGGGTCGAGTCGGAGACGCACCTGACCGACGTCGAGGGCCTGTACGCGGCCGGAGAGTGCGCGACCGGTGTGCACGGCGCCAACCGTCTGGGCGGCAACTCGCTCGCCGAGTGCGTTGTATTCGGCCGGATCGTCGGCGCGGAGGCCGCACGCTGCTCGGCAGCGCTCGACGTGCAGGTGCGCGACCGCGCGGCGATCGCCGTGGCGAGCGACGAGGTCGACGAGTTGCTCGCACGGCGCGGTGAGGAGTTTGCCCGCCCTCTGCAGCGCGCCGTGCGCGACCTGATGTCGGAGTGCTGTGGCGTCGTCCGCTCCGAGGACGGTCTGGAGGAGGGCCTCGGCCGTCTCGACGAGGTCGTCGAGCGTGCGGCCTCGATGGAGGTGCGGCCCGACCTCGCCGGCTACGCGGACCTCGCCCACGCTTTCGATCTCGAGGGATCGCTGCTCGCCGCGCGGGCGACGCTCGAGTGCGCACTTGAGCGACGGGAGAGCCGCGGCGCGCACGCGCGGCTCGACTATCCCGAGCAAGACCCGCGGCTGCGCGTCAACCTCGTCTGGGACAGCGACGGCGGCGTCACCCGTGAGCGCCCGGGCGAGCCCTCGGCGGCGGTGGCAGCGCTCGCCGGCGGCGCGGAGATCGAGACCATCGGACGCCTACTCGAATGAGCGAATGAAGGAGGGCGGAGCGATGAACGAGCAGGAGCAGTGGCGGGAGCTCGGCCAGCAGTTTCGCGTGGACTCGGTGCGGGCGGCCGCCGCGGCCGGCTCGGGTCATCCGACCTCGTCGATGTCGGCCGCCGATCTGATGGCGGTGCTGCTCGCGAAGTACCTGCGCTACGACTTCGACCGGCCGGCGGAGCCGCTGAACGACCACCTGATCTTCTCGAAGGGTCACGCCTCGCCGCTGCTGTACTCGCTGTACAAGGCGGCGGGCGCGATCTCGGACGACGAGCTGCTGAGCTTCCGCAAGCTCGGGAGCCGCCTCGAGGGCCATCCGACACCGGAGATTCCCTGGGTCGACGTGGCAACAGGCTCGCTCGGTCAGGGGCTGCCCTGTGCGGTCGGGGTTGCGCTCGCGGGGAAGCGCCTGGACCGGGTGCGGTACCGGGTGTGGGTGCTCTGCGGCGACAGCGAGATGGCGGAGGGCTCGATCTGGGAGGCCTTCGACCACGCGAGCTACGAGAGCCTCGACAACCTGATCGCGATCATCGACGTGAACCGGCTCGGCCAGCGCGGCGAGACGATGCACGGCTGGGACACCGCCGCCTACGTGCGGCGGGCGCAGGCGTTCGGCTGGCGCGCGATCGAGATCGACGGCCACGACTTCGCCGAGATCGACGGCGCCTACGAGCAGGCACTGGCCGGCGACGGCCAACCGGTTGCAATCATCGCGCGGACAGTCAAAGGCAAGGGCGTGAGCTCGGTCGAGAACCGCAACGGCTTCCACGGCAAGCCGCTGGCCGATCCCGAGGCAGCGATCCGCGAGCTCGGCGGGCTGCGTAACCTGACCGTGCGACCGAGCGTTCCGAGCGGCGACGCGCAGCCGCACCGGTTCGAGACCACGCAAGCGCCCGCGGCGAGCTGGCAGATCGGCGAGGAGGTGGCGACGCGACGCGGCTTCGGCGAGGCGCTCGCCGCCCTCGGCGCGTCGAACGGGCGGATCGTCGCGCTCGACGGCGAGGTCGGCAACTCCACCTACACCGAGCTGTTCGCGGACGCGCATCCGGAGCGCTACTTCGAGATGTACATCGCCGAGCAGCAGCTGGTCGCGACGGCGGTCGGCTTTCAGGTGCGCGGCTGGGTGCCGTTCGCGGCCACGTTCGCGGCGTTCCTGTCGCGTGCGTACGACTTCATCCGGATGGCGGCGATCAGTCGCGCCGACATCCGCCTGGTCGGCTCGCACTGCGGCGTCTCGATCGGCCAGGACGGTCCATCGCAGATGGGCCTCGAGGACATCGCGGCGCTGCGTGCGGTGCACGGCAGCACCGTCCTCTACCCGTCTTGCGCGAACCAGACGGCGAAGCTGGTCGAGGCGATGGTCGACCGACCCGGCGTCTCCTATCTCCGGACGACGCGTGCTGAGCTGCCGGTGCTGTACGCGGCGGACGAGCAGTTCGAGATCGGCGGCTCCCGGGTGCTCCGCTCCTCCGACGACGACGAGGTCACCCTGGTCGCTGCCGGCATCACGCTGCACGAGGCGCTGGCCGCCGCCGAGCAGCTGGCCGCAGAAGGTGTAGCGGCGCGCGTCCTCGACCTGTTCTCAGTCAAGCCGATCGACGCAAAGACCCTGATCGAAGCGGCGGACGCAACCGGCGTGATCGTCACCGTTGAGGATCACCACCCGGAAGGCGGGATCGGCGACGCTGTGCTCGAGGTGTTCGCCGAGAGCGGCTCGCGGCCGCGGATCGTCACGCTCGCCGTGCGGGTGATGCCGACCTCGGGGACGCCGGGCGAGCTGCTCGCCCAGGCCGGCATCGATCGCGGCCGGATCGCCGAGACGGTGCGGGAGCTTGTGGCGGAGCGCTCGCCGGCGAGCGCAGGGCGTTAGGTCTCGAGGGTCAGGAAGCGGATGTTGCTGCCCCAGATCTTCTCGTCGAAGCGGAGGTCGAGGTGGCGCACGCGGGCCGAGCCCCAGAGAAAGGGGCGGCGCCGGTACTCGTCGAGCGCGCCGACCGCCACGATCGGGAACTGCCGCTGCGCTTCGGGGTAGGCGGCCCCGAAGGCGAGCAGCTCCTCGATCCTGCCCGAGCGCACCGCGAGCTCGTCGAGTTGACGGAGCACCTCGTCGGTCGAGGCAACGTGGCCCAGGTGCACGAGGGTCAGCTCGCGTTCGGCGGCGTCGCCGCGCGCGATCGGAAAGCTCGACTGGGTGATGTGGCGGTTGACCTGGTTGTAGCCGCCGGCTGCGATCATCTGGTCCAGCGTCTGCCGGTAGTCGATCGTCACCGTGTGAGCTTCTGTCTCGGTGCGCGTCATTCGATCTCCTAGATTTCGTCGCGGTAGCCGAAGAACTCGTGGTCTTCGTTGTAGCCGCCTTGTCCGGCGTAGCGCTCGCGGAAATGGTGGACGAACTCGATCTCGCTGATCCACTTGACGTGTTTGAAGCCGAGCTGGTTCTCGACGCGGAGCCGCAGCGGCCGGCCGTGCAGGATCGGCAGCGGTTCGCCGTTCATCTCGTAGGCGAGCAGGCTTTGCGGGTGGCGCAGGTCGCCGATCGAGTGGGAGTCGTAGTAGCGGCCCCCGCCTTCTCCGCCGGCGGCGAAGGAGTAGAACATCACCCACTCGGCCTCGGGCTTCGGCTGCACGAGGTCGATCAGCTCGGCGAAGGGCAGGCCACCCCATTCGGCGATCCCGGACCAGCCTTGGATGCAGTGATGCAGGGTGATCTGCTCCTGCTTGCGCAGCGCCTTGATCTGCTCCAGCGAGAGCTCGACCGGGTTATCGACCAGGCCGTGCACCTTGAGCCGGTAGGCGTGGAAGTCGTCGCTTGCGAGTGCCTGCCACTCCGGGCCGTCGGGCATGCGCGCGTGGTTGGGCCAGAAGTAGGGGCTGATCTCCTCCCGCCGGTACTCGACTCGGGGCGCGGAGTGGTCGAAGAGCAGGTCCATCAGGCGGCCGACGGTCAGGTTCGAGATCCGCTGGAGAACGCGGGTGTGCGTCCACGAGAAGCGCACGGCCCAGACGTTGAAGGCGATCACCAACGTGATTGCGAGCAGCCAGATCGCGAAGCCGTCGAGGTTGTGGTTGTTGTTGCCGAGGGTGATGTCGTTGAGGTTTCGGGCGAAGCCGGTGAGGGCGACGAGCGCCATGTGGCCGATGAAGAAGAGAACGAAGGAGACCATGACGAGGAAGTGGATCGAGCGGGCGATCTGGCGGTTGCCGAACAGGCGCGGGTACCAGCGGTAGCGGTTGTCGAGGGCGGGCGACATGGCCAGGCCGGTGAGGATCGCCAGCGGCGCGAGGATGAAGATGATCGAGAAGTAGGTGAGCTGCTGCAGCGCGTCGTAGCGAACAAAGCCGCTCGCGCCACTCGGGAAGTGCAGGCTTAGATAGGTGACGGCGCAGGAGGCTGCGGCGGGGACGATCGACGCGTGGCTGGGCAGGAGCCGGTGCAGCCACGGCGTCGAGAAGAGAAAGGCGGCGTAGACGATGCCGGTGACGACGAAGAGGATGTCGAAGCTGAAGTGCCAGTGGCGGGCGACGCCGATCGTGTGCCGCCCGCCGGGCAGTCCGACCAGCGGGCTCAGCGTGATCGTGTCCTCCTTGGCCGTCCAGACGCGGTCGGTGGGAACGGGCCCGCGGAAGCGCAGCCATTCTCTTCCCGGCGTACAGTGGACTTTGGTGTACAGGCGCGGATGGTCGGCGAGCACCTGCAGGCCCGAGCGGACGATGATCACGAGGAAGAAGAAGGTCAGCAGATGCGTCCAGCGGACGAAGGCGGGCATCCCGGCCGGAACCGACCCCGAGACGGGGATGCAGGCGTGCCGGGCCAGGAAACCGCGACCGGCGCTGCTTCCGGCATAGAGCTTGGCTGCGACCACGAGTATGGCGCCGAGGCCGGCGGCGATCCCCAGCAGCCACCAGACCGAGAAGAATCTGCGCCCCAGCCGGACATGCATACGGGTGAGGCGCATCCGCGGATGGACGCCCGCCTCGGCGAGCAGCTTCTCCTCCAGGAACTCGTCTTGGAGTTCGGCCTCGCGGGCGGGAGAATTGTCGCGGCCGTGCGGGTCGACTCCGTCCGGCACGGCTACCTCTCGACGTAGGGGAGGTGCCAGCGGTTCGGGGCGACGAGCCCCTCGATCGCTTCAGGTCCCCAGGATCCGGGTGCGTAGGGCAGCGGCTTCGGCGGTTTGTCGAGGAGTGGTGCAGACACTTCCCAGAGCCGCTCGATCCCATCGGCGCGCGTAAAGAGCGTGTGGTCGCCGAGCATGCAGCCGTGAAGCAGGCGCTCGTAGCCCTTGAGGTCGTTGGCGACGTCGAAGGAGTCGCCGTAGCGGAAGGTCAGAGACGCGGCGCCCAGTTTCATGCTCGCACCGGGTTCCTTGGCGAGGAAGTCGACCCAGATCGCGCCGGGATCGGAGAGCTCGAAGGTCAGCTCGTTGGGGTGGGCCGCCGCGACCGCTGCATCGTCGCGCGCGAACATTCCACGCGCGGGCTCCTTGAAGCCGAGCGTGACGGTGTGCCGGCTTTCGGCGAGCGCCTTGCCGGTGCGCAGCTGAAACGGGACGCCCGCCCAGCGCTCGTTGTCGATCTCTACTTCGAGCGCGGCGAACGTCTCGACGGTCGAGCCGGCTGCCACGCCTGGCTCTGAGCGGTAGCCGTCGTACTGGCCGTAGACGACCCGGCCGGGATCGATCGGCTGGATTGCGTCGAAGACCCGAGCGGTCGCGTCGCGCAGCGAGCGGGCGTCGAGGCGGCCTGGTGGTTCCATGGCGACGAAGCCGAGCAGGTGCAACAGGTGAGTGACGACCATGTCGCGGAACGTCCCGGTCTGCTCGAAGAAGCCGGCGCGACCTTCGATCGACAGCTGCTCCGGCACGTCGATCTGCACGTAGTCGACGTGCTCGTGATTCCAGATCGGCTCGAACAAGCCGTTGCCGAAGCGAAAGGCGAGGATGTTCTGCACTGCCTCCTTGCCGAGGAAGTGATCGATCCGAAAGATCTGTGTTTCTTCGAGCACGTTGTGCAGGGTCTTGTTGAGCGCTCGCGCGGAGGCGAGATCGTTGCCGAACGGTTTCTCGATGATCAGCCTCGCGCGCTTGGTGAGTCCGGAAGCGCCGAGCATCTGCACCATCGGCGCGAACGCATCGGGCGGAATGGCGAGATAGATCAGCCGGCGGGCACCGGAACCGAGCTCCTGCTCGGCTTGCGCGACCGCTTCAAGCAGCACGCCCGGCTGCTCCGCGGTCGCGGGCGCGAAGGAAAGAGTGCGGGCAAACGGCTCCCAATTCTGGTCGCTGAGCTCGCGGCGCCCGAACTCGGCGAGTGCCGCGCGGACGTACGAACGGAACCCGTCGTTGTCTGGCGCGCCTTCGGGACGACCCGAGCCGACGATCCGGTAGTTCGTAGGCATCATCCCTGCCACGGCGAGGTGGAAGAGCCCGGGAAGCAGCTTGCGCTTCGCTAGATCGCCGGTCGCACCGAAGAGGATCAGGAGCTGGTCATCGGGTGTTGCAGGGGTTGCGACAGAGGCGGCGGCGTCTGTCATGCGGCGGCGGGCGTCGCGTCCAACGCTGCTGCCGCCGCGTAGACATCGATCATCTCGCGGTATTCGCGCGCGATCCGCTCGCTCGCCGCCGCGCGGTCGAGCCGGCCGGCGAGGTGCTCGCGCAGGGTCTCCTCCCAGAGAGTGCGGCCGATCGCGAAGCCGATGTAGCCGGGCACCGGTGCGGCTTGCCGGAGCCAGACGGCGACCCGTGCGCGGTCGGCGCCGCGTCCGAGCACGACGCACTCGACGTCGTCACGGCCGTCGGTGCGCGCCTGGGCGACGACCCGTTTGCAGTCGTCAGGGTCGTCGAGTCCTTCGACCTTCCAGATGCGCGGCTCGACGCCGGCGTCCTGCAGCGCGGCCATTGTGCGCACGACGAGAGCCGGCCGGAGCGTGCGATCGTAGCGGTCGTGGTCGCCGTCGACCTGGTCGAGTTGGGCCGTCGTCGGCGGTACGAGCAGCTCGAGTAGGAGGTCGCGCTGGTGGTCGCGGAGCCAGCGTGTGAGCCGTGCGAGCCTTGCTTCTTGGCGGCTGTTGAGTTGCGCGCCGCCGTCGGGGTTGTAGCGCACGAGCACCTTCGCGAATGTCGGGTCGAATGCTTCGATGTGCGCGCCGAACTCCTCGCCGAACTCGAACTCGAACTCCTGCCGCCCGGTCTGCTCGACCGGCATCGCCAATGTGTAGCCGCTGGCTTTGGCCGAGCGTGCGATCCCGGCGCCGAACTCCTCGTCCACGAGGAGGCCGCAGGCGTCTTCGGGGGCGCCCTCGGCGACCGCCTGCCGGAAGCCGGCGTAGATGGTCTTCTTGAGCGCGGAGATGCTGGCCCGCTCGCCGGCGTCGGGCCCGGTGGTGAGGCCGAGCAGTTCCTTCTCGATCGAGCCGCGGTGGTCGAACGAGAGCATGTAGAGGCGGCGGCCGGTCCCGGAGCTCATAGCGGCAAGGCTTCTGTCAGCGAGGCGATGACGTAGTCCGCGCCGGCTGCGCGGAGCTGGTCGACGTCGAAGTTGTGGCTGCCGACGCCGACGCAGGCCATCCCGGCGGCGTGGGCGCCGTCGACGTCGTGCGGCGTGTCGCCGACCACGATCGCCTGCTCGGGCGTGACCGGTTCGCCGTAGACGAGCGTTGCGCGTTTGAGCGCGATCCTGGTCAGCTCGCCGCGGTCGGTTGAGTCGGAGCCGTAGCCGCCGAAGGAGAAGAAGCGGTTCAGCTGCGCGCGGTGCAGCTTGATGTGGGCTGCGGCTTCCAGGTTGCCGGTGACGAGACCGAGCAGGTAGCCGTCGTCGATCAGCTTCGGCAGCAGTTCCTCCACGCCGGCCAGGACTCGGTAGTCCTTGGAGTCGGCGACCGTCTGGTGCAGATAGAAGAGCCGCCGCTCGAGCAAGCGGGTGAACTCCTTCCGCTCGGGTTTGCGCTCGAGCACCGCCTCGAAGGTCTTGCGGCCGACGTCGGGGTCGGTCATGCCGGTGTCGGTGAACTTGCCGATGTCGGCCGGGATGCCATAGAGCTCGTCGAAGGCCAGCCGCCACGAGGCGGCGCCGGCGCCGCCGGTGATCAGGAGCGTGCCGTCGATGTCGAACAGGACCGCGATTCGCTTCGTGTCGCTCATCCCGCTGGTTTCTCCGCGTGCCCGCCGAACTGCTTGCGCATCGCCGAGAGCGTCTGGTCGGCGAAGAGGTCGAGGCCGCGCGAACCGAAGCGCGACGCGAGCGCGGTCAACAGCACCGGGGCCGGGACGCTCTCCTCGATCGCGGCGATCGCCGTCCAGCGACCCTCGCCGGAGTCCGACACGCTGCCGGAGTACTCGTGCAGGTCGGGCGATTCGTGGAGTGCGGCTGCGGTCAGGTCGAGCAGCCAGGATGCGATCACGCTGCCGCGCCGCCAGACCTCGGTCACGGAGGCGATGTCGAGTTCGTACTGGTAGTACTCGGGGTGCTCGAGCGGCGCCGTCTCTGCGTCTTCTTCGCGCTTGACGGTGCCGGCGTTGGCGTTCTTGAGAATGTTCAAGCCCTCGGCGTAGGCGGCCATGACGCCGTATTCGATCCCGTTGTGGACCATCTTGACGAAGTGGCCGGCACCGACCGCGCCGCAGTGCAGGAAGCCGCGCTCGGCCGTGGCGGGCCGCCCTTTGCGGCCCGGTGTGCGCGGCGCGGCCCCGACGCCGGGCGCGATCGCCTCGAACAGCGACTGGAGTCGCTCGACGACCGGCGCTTCGCCGCCGATCATCAGGCAGTAGCCGCGCTCGAGCCCCCAGACGCCGCCGCTCGTGCCCACATCCAGGTAATCGATGTGCCTTTCGGCGAGCGCGGCCGCGCGAGCGATGTCGTCGCGGTAATAGGAGTTGCCGCCGTCAATGATCACATCGCCGGGCTCCAGCCGCTCGGCGAGGTCGCGCACCGTCTGCTCGGCGATCCGGCCTGCGGGCACCATGATCCAGACCGCCCGGGGCTTATCGAGCTTAGCGACGAGCTCGTCGAGTGAGCCCGTGCCGACCGCGCCCTCCGCTGCGAGCTCTTCGACCGGGCTTCGATTGAGGTCGAAGACGACGCACTCGTGGCCGGCGGGCAGGAGCCGCCGGACAAGGTTCGAGCCCATCCGTCCCAGGCCGACCATTCCCAGCTGCATCCGCTACCTCTCTCCGGCTCGGTTGGGCGTCGCGTTGCGAAGGATTCGCGCCGCCGCGTCCCTGAGGGCCGTGAGACCCGCGGTCGGATCGACGCCGATGTCGATGCGTAGCCCACGCCGCTCCTTGGCGGCGAGCGCGTCGAAGTCGCCGCGTGCCTGGGCTTCCTTGACGACGCCGAACGTGTAGCGGTGTCCCGGCACCGGCAGCTCGACGCTGTTCTCGCAGGTGAGCTGCAGGAAGACGCCGGAGTTGGGGCCGCCCTTGTAGGCCTGTCCGGTCGAGTGCTGGAAGCGCGGCCCGAAGCCGACGCAGGTCGCCACGTGCAGGTGGTCGCGGATCAGGACGCGAATCTCGGTCAGGAGCCGCTCGTTCTCCGGTGTCATCGGCAGGTAGGCGAGCAGCGCGAGGTAGTCGCCCGGCTCGACGTTGCTCAGTTGCACCGCCAGGAACCCTTCAAGCGACCGCGCGTGGCCGGCCGCTTCCTGGAGCTCGCGGGCGTTGCGTTCGTCTGCGTGCAACCGGAACCCCTCGCCGTCGTAGAACCAGTGCAGCTCGGGCAGCGAGCCCGACGCGTCGTAGGCGTCGGTGAGCTTGCGGGCGGCGATCTTGGCGTCCTCGACGTCGGGTTGGTCGAACGGGTCGATGCCGATGATCGAGCCGGCGACCGCGGTCGCGAACTCCCAGCGGAAGAACTCACCACCCAGATCGGAGAGATCGTCGAGCACGATCCGCACGACCGGCTGGCCGGCACGCTCGAGGGCGCGGACCTTCGCATCCTGTTCGGCGTCGTCGTCGGTGGCGAGGCGCAGGTAGACGAACAGGCGATCGGCGCCATAAACGTCCGGGACACCGAGCGGCTCGCGGTCGACCGGCACTACGCCCTTGCCGTGCTTGCCCGTCGATTCGGCGAGCAGCTGCTCGAGCCACGCGCCGAGGTCGCGGATGCCCGCCGAGCCGATCAGCGTCAGCTTGTCCCGACCGGAGGTCGCGCAGGTGCCGATGATCGCGCCGAGCTGCAGGCCCGGGTTGTCGGCCGCGGGCACGCAGGCGGCGCACGCGTGGGCCATCCGCTCGGCCCGATCGAGCAGCTCCAGCACGTCGACGCCGGCCGCGGCGCCAGGGATCATCCCGAAGTCGGAGAGCGCCGAGTAGCGTCCGCCGATCGACGGCCAACCGTGGAAGACGGCGCGGTAGCCACTGCGTTCGGCGAGCTGCTCGAGCGGCGTGCCCGGGTCGGTGATCGCGATGAATCGCCGGCCGGCCTCCACGGCGCCGAGCAGCCCGGTCACGCGAGCGTGGAAGTAGGCGGCGAAGATGTTCGGTTCGAGCGTCGTGCCGGACTTCGAGGAGACGAAGAACAGCGTCTTGGCCAGATCGAGCCCGTCCTCAACGGTCTTGATCTGCTGGGGATCGGTCGAGTCGAGTACCCGCAGCCGCGGCAGCCCTTCCTGGGCCGGGAAGGTGAGCGCGAGCACCTCTGGGCAGAGACTCGAGCCGCCCATCCCCAGCAGCAGCGCCTGCTCGAAGCCGCCTGCGCGGACGTCGTCGACCAGGGCGAGGAAGCGCTGCGAGTGGGTGAGCTGGTCCATCGGCACGGTCAGCCAGCCGAGCCAGCGTCCCTCGTCGCCGCCGCTCCAGAGCCGGGCATCGCGAGCCCAAAGCCGCGCGACCTTGTCGCCGTCTCGCCATTCTTCGATCGCCGCATTGACTCGCTCGGCCAGATCGGTCGGCAGCGAACGGGTGAACGCCGGCGGCTTCGGCTCGGCCGGCGGCCGCAATGACTGCTCGACCGAGGCGAGCAGCTTGCCCTGGGCTTCGATGAACTTCTCGACGCCCTCGTCGAGCAGAGCGGCGGTGACCTCGGCGAGGTCGACGCCCTCCTTCGCGAGGTCCTCGAGTACTGCCAGCGCGACCGGAAGGTCCTCGCTCAGCGTCGGCCGTGCCTTGCCGTGGTCCTTGAATGCCTCGTAGGTGGCCGGATAGATCGTGTCGACGGTGTCCGGTCCGATCAGCGACTCGACGTAGAGCACGTCGGAGCAGGCCGGATTCTTGGTGCTGGTCGACGCCCACAGCAACCGCTGGACGCGGGCGCCGCGACCCTGCAGAGCCTGCCAGCGCTCACCCTCGAACAGCTCTCCGAACGACGCATAGGCGAGCTTCGCGCTTGCGATCCCAACCTTGCCCTGCAGCGGCGCGCCCACTCGATGGTCGACCGCGGAGTCGATCCGGCTGATGAAGAAACTCGCAACCGACGCGATCCGGGTGACGTCGCCGCCGCCGGCGAGCCGGCCCTCGAGCCCTGCAAGATACGCCTCGACGACGCGTTCGTAGACCAGGACCGAGAAGAGCAGCGTGATGTTGACGTTGATCCCATCCCCGATCAGCTGCCGGATCGCTGGAATGCCTTCCTCGGTTCCCGGAACCTTGATCATCAGGTTCGGCCGCTCGACCGCCGCCCAAAGGCGCCGCGCCTCCGCGACCGTGCCCCGGGTGTCGTGCGCCAGGTCGGGAGCGACCTCCATGCTCACATAGCCGTCGCCGGCGTCGGTCTCCTCGTAGACCGGGCGCAGCACGTCAGCGGCCTGGCGCAGGTCGGCGATCGCCAGCCCCTCGTAAACCGACTTCGGGTCCGGCGCTTCGCCATCAGTCGCGGCTGCTCGCGCCTCCGCCAACGCGTCGTCGTAGTCGGTCGAGCCGACGATTGCTTTCTCGAAGATCGACGGGTTCGATGTCACGCCGCTCAAGCCGTCCTCGCGCACCATCCGCTCGAACTCGCCCGAGGTGAGCAGACCGCGCCGGATGTTGTCGAACCAGACGCTCTGACCGAGCGCGACGATCTCGCCGATCGGCCCCGCTCTCAAGGAAGCGGAAGTGGCCATCAGGCCTCGATCTCCTTTGCAGTCGCTCGCGTGTGAGCGACGTTGTCGTTTTCGATTGCGGCCACCTCCGCCAGGCGACGCAGATGTCGCTGCGCGCCACTGAACCGGGCGGCCGCGAACGTGTGTACCAGCTCGCGCGCGAGCTCCGGACCGATCACGCGCGCGCCCAGGCAGAGCACGTTGAGATCGTCGTGCTCGACGCTCTGGTGTGCGGTGTAGCCGTCGCTCACCGTCGCCGCCCGGATCCCGCGCACCTTGCTGGCCGCAACGGCCACGCCGGCGCCCGACCCGCAGACCAGCACGCCCCGCTCGGCCTCGCCGTCGATGATCGCGGCGGCGACTGCACGTGCGCTCTGCGGATAGTCGTCGGCGTCGCCTAGGTCGAGGACGTGATGGCCGCCGTCACGAAGCCCACCCAACACCGCGCCCCGAAGCGGGACGCCGGCGTGGTCGAACGCACAGGCGATCTTCACAGCTTCCCGATCAAAAGAAATGCGCCGGGTCGACACGACCCACGAGTTCCTCGCCCGCGAGGTAGCGGCGGAGATTCGCCTCGAACAGCTCGGCGAGCCGCTCGTTCTCATGGATTGACAGGGCCGCAGTGTGGGGGCTGATCATGACGTCCGGTAAGTCCCCGAGCGGCTTTCATCTTCCGGGTCGCGCCGGAAGCCGTCGACGCCGCGATGGTCGCCCGGATAGCGAGTCGGTGGGAGCAACTCCGGCTGGTGGAGCACCGACACTCGCGCGTCGAGGGCGCGGAGCGAAGCGACCAGCTCTGCTTCGAGGGGCGTCGCAATCGCGACGGTGATCAATTGTCTCTCGTCCTTGCTGCGGATGCCGCGCGGCTGCTGACGCACGGTGCGCGGCCCGCTCATGCGGACCAACAGCAGTACGACGCGCCGACCCTGGTCTTGTGAGTCACGCTTCTCTAGCGTCGGTTCGCTCGCCCTTTCTTACGCGTCACGCGCACTTCGCTCATCGGAGGCGAGCGGCGGTTCGGCCCTCGCCGGTACGGGTAAACCTTCGGTAGATGTCGCAATGATCAGTCTGCGCAGAGCAGGTCGAAACAGGTGGTCATGACCGCTGGCCGCGCTGGCGACTTCGCCAGGCGGGTCGCGCACCGCCGCGAGGAGCTCGGCTTGAGCCGTGAAGAGATCGCTCGCAGGTCAGGCATGGATAGCGGATATCTCGAATACCTCGAACGGAGCGCATACGTCGAGTTGCCGCCAGGAGTGTTGATGCGGCTCGCGGCGGCGCTCGAGACGACACTGCCCGATCTGACGGGTGGAACGGTTGAGCTTCCGCCCGGGGCTGGCGGTGCAGGCGCGCATCCGCTGCTAGCCCGGATCGTGCAGTAACAGGCTCAGCTCGGCGCTCGCGTGATCGGTGATGTCCGCCTGAGCAGGGAGGATTGGGTTATCGAAGCCTTGTCCCCCTGCTCAGGAGGATCACCGTGCGGGTGAAGCGTTCGGAGCTGG
>JBBRYP010000026.1:0-47178 GCA_038237515.1 Gaiellales bacterium | reverse complement strand
CTCGCTTTCGTCGTCACCATGTGGGTGACCTCCTGACGGCAGGACCCGCGGCTGCCGATACAGCCCGTCTTGCCTGCTCAGGAGGTCATTTTGCCTACGGCCCCGGACAGCGCCTACCCCGGAAAACGGTGGATCGAGGCTTAGGCAAGCGGCCATGTCGGTGCGGCTTGGCCACTTGCAGCAGACGCTTCGCTTTCCGGGGGCTCATATCAATGGCTCTCCATTACCGCAGTGGTGTGCGTCTGGGCGCACCGAGTGCGACCGGGAGCGGCGAGGGACTCGTCTACCGGCTCAGGAACTGCCTCCTACGGCTCGGTGTGGACGATCACATCCGAGATGGCGGGACGCTCGAGCCGAATGCGTTGCTCGATCTCGCTGGCGCGCGCGTGGGCGGAGGCCAGGGGGCTCGCCGGGTCGAGGCCCAGGGTCAGGAACGCGACGAGGCCCTCGTCGGTCTCCAAGAACCGGAGCTCCCGCGGCGGCACGCCGAGCTCCTCCCCCACGATGCGCAGGACGCTTTCGGCGTCGGCAGCCGTATCCGTCGCGGAAGGACTTCGCCCCTCCCCCGCCTCCGCCAGGGGCTCGAGGTGGGTGTGCACAGTCTCGACCTCGGGCATCGCCTCTCCGATCGCCCGCTCGACCTCGGACGCCACGGCGTGGGCTTCGCCGAGTGACAGCTTCCCCGGCAGCTTCAGGTGGAGCGACAGCGCCGAATGGCCGTCGACCTCGACGATGCTGACGTTGTGGATCTCGCGCACGCGCGCGACGCGGGTCGCCGCGGCGAGCGCGCGCTCGTGCAGCGCGACGTCGTCGCTCTGCGGCTCGACGTGGACGACCACGTCCGCCTCGGGAAGCGCGCGCTGGAGCGCGTCCTCGACGGCGTCGGCCGCCGCGTGGCCCTGCCCGACCGCGGCCCCCGGCGGCACCCCGATCACGACGTCCACGAAATGGCGTCCGGCAGCCTGGCGTAGCCGCAGGCGGCGCAGCTGGACGCCGGGCGCGAGTGCCGCGATCGCCTGACGGGCGGCGTCCTCCGCGTCCGCGGGCGCGAGGTCCATGAGGACGCCGACGTTGCGCCGCATCAGCCTGCCAGCGGCCAGCAGCACGAGCGCCGCCACGAAGAGCGCCGCGAAGGAGTCTGCGTCCCGGTAGCCGGCGCGCGCGACGACGAGGCCGACGAGGACCGCGCCCGAGCCCGCGAGGTCGCTCGCGAAGTGGAGCGCGTTCGCCTGCAGGGCGGCACTCCGGTACCGCCCGGCAGCCCGTGCCGACGCGGTGGCACGCAGCAGGTCGAGGATCATGACGAGCCCGACAGTGGCGAGCGCGTACCAGGTCGGGTTCACGCGATCGGCGGTGCGGTCGAAGATGTGCGTGAGGGCGCGGTAGACGATGATCAGGCTCGCGCCGACGAGCACGGCCGCCTCCGCGAGCGCGGCGAGATGCTCGGCCTTCCCGTGGCCGTACTGATGCGCGCGATCGGCCGGGCGGATGGCGACTCCGATCGCGAAGAAGGTCAGCAGCGCGGCCACCAGGTCGGTGCCCGAGTGCGCCGCCTCCGAGACCAGTCCGAGGCTGTGCGTCCGCAGGCCGACACCGAGCTTCAATGCGACGAGCGCCGCCGCGACGACGACCGAGACGAGCGCCGTGCGCCGTTGCGGACTCATGTTCCGAAGGCTAATCCGGCGAAGCTCACACAGCCGGGCCCAGCGGCCAGATCAAGACGTCCTGCCGCGCGCTGAAGTGGAGGATGGGCTGCGTCGGGGGCAGCTCGATCTCAGGCGGCGGCATGGTGTTCAGCTCGATCTCGGCCTCGGCCGGCTGGAGCGGCCAGGGCGGGTGGTGGATCTCGGCGCGCTGGAGCTTGCCCTGGTGCCGCGCGTAGAGACAGTAACGCTCGGTGAGGAAGTACTCGAGCGACCCGCGGGCGGCCGGGCAGGCCTCGCCGGCAGGACGATAGGACGTCTCGAAGGCCGCGCGGCGGCCGGCGGCGCGGCGGACGCTCGTGTAGCGACGCCACGGCCCCACCCGTCCGTGACGTCCGCGTGGAAGTACGGCAGCCGGTACATGAGTCGTGCGGCCTGGACGGCAGCACGAGTCGAGGTGTCGAGGCTGAGGAACCAGATCCCGCTCTTGCCGCCGAGCGTCACGTAGGTTCGCACGTTCAGCTCGGGGAACGTGGAGAGCCTCGGCAACGGCAGCACGCCGCGCGGCCGCAGCCCGCTGATCCGGAACGGCGTGATGCCGAGCCACGCCTTCCCGTCGAAGGTGTCGAGCGTGAGCCCCGCCGGCACGATCGGCCGCATGAGCTCGGGGGCGACCGGCCAGTGCGCGAAGAGCAGGTCGTCCCAGGTCTGCGCCATGATCCACGCGGACCGGGGAAGCGGCCAAGGGCGGTGCTCGATCTCGCGGAGCGTCGCCGCCTGGCGCGCCGGCGTCCGGAGAAGCTCGAGCGCGCGTGCCGTTCGGCTAGAGATTCCCGCGCAGCGCCTGCTCGCGCTCGATCGCCTCGAAGAGGGCCTTGAAGTTCCCGTCCCCGAAGCCGCGCGCGCCGTGGCGCTCGATCACCTCGAAGAAGAGCGTCGGCCGGTCCTGAGCCGTCTTCGTGAAGATCTGGAGCAGGTACCCGTCGTCGTCGCGATCGGCGAGGATCCGCAGGCGGCGCAGGTCATCGTAGCTCTCGTCGATCGAGCCGACGCGGTCCGACACCTCCTCGTAGTAGGAGTCCGGCGTCTCGAGGAAGAGGATTCCCCGTTCCTTGAGCGCCTCGACGGTCGCGACGATGTTGTCGCTCGCAAGCGCCACGTGCTGGACGCCCGGGCCGCCGTGGAACTCGAGGTACTCCTCGATCTGACTCTTGCGCTTGCCCTCGGCCGGCTCGTTGATCGGGAACTTGATCTTCCCCTCGCCGTCCGACATCACCTTGGACATCAGGGCGGAGTACTCGGTGGAGATGTCCTCGTCGGAGAAGTGGATCATCTCGGTGAAGCCCATCGTCCGCTCGTAGTACTCGACCCAGTGCTCCATGCGACCGAGCTCGACGTTGCCGACGCAGTGGTCGATCGCCTTCAGCCCCACTCCTCCCGGCGCCTGCCCGTTCGCGGACACCGAGACGTAGCCGGGCAGGTACGGGCCGCCGTACGCGCTCCGATCGACGAACGAGTGGACGACGTCGCCGTAGGTGGCGATCGCAGACATCTCGACCGAGCCGAACTCGTCCTCCGCTCGGTGCGGCTCGACGACGCCGCGCGCGCCACGCTGAACCGCCTGGCGGTAGGCCTCGGTCGCGTCCGGGACCCGCAGCGCGACGTCCTTCACACCGTCCCCGTGTCGCACCGCGTGACGGGCGACCTCGTGGTCCTCGCGCAGCGCGCTCGTCAGCACGAGCCGTATGTCGGCCTGCTCGAGCACGTACGACGCGCGGTCGCGCACGCCGGTCTCGGGGCCGGCATAGGCGGTTCGCACGAAGCCGAAGGCATGCTCGTAGAAGTAGGCCGCCTGCTTCGCGTTGCCTACGTACAGCTCGACGTGATCCCAGCCTTCGAGAGGCATGAAGTCGCTCATGCCGCTGAGTCTAACGCCCCTGGATTCGGCGTTCCGGCGGCTGCCTCGACGGCTGACACCTCGTCCACGGAGCGCCGGAGCGCGACCTCCTTCACTCCCAGGACGGCAATCGCCCAGACGAGCAGGGCGACGACGGTGGCGGCGAGGAAAGCCGGGTGCAACGCGTCGGCGAGCGCGCTCCGAAGGCCGGGGGGCAACCGGTGGATCGCGACTCCTCCCCCGGCGCGCGCACCGGCGGGCAGCCCGTGGTTGACGATCGTGCCCATCACCGTCACACCGATCGTGGCCCCCATCTGGCGGCTGAACTGGGTGAGCGCCGTCGCCGACCCGATGCGCTCCCTCGGGACGGCGTTCTGGACCGAGAGCACGAAGACCTGCATCATCGCGCCGAGCCCGACTCCCGCCAGCACCATGTTGCGCGCGGCCTCACCGTTCGAGGTGTGGACCCCCATCCGCCAGAGGAGGAACATCCCCGCGGCGAGGACGGCCGGCCCGAGGACGACGTTCCAGCGGTAGCGCCCCGTCCTCGACACGAGCTGGCCGCTGAGGATCGAGGTAGCGACGGCCCCCAGCATCAGCGGCGTCAGCACGACGCCCGACGAGGTTGCCGAGGTCCCGATCACGCCCTGCACGAAGAGCGGCACATAGGTGATCGTCCCGAACATCGCCATCCCCACGAGCGCCATGCAGGCGATGCTCGAGGCCACGATCGGGTTTCGGAGCGTGTCGAACGGCAGGATCGGCTCGCGCGCCCGGCGCTCTACGAACCCGAACACGGCGAGCAGGACGGCCGCGCCCACGAGCGCGGCGACGACGCGTCGGCTCGTCCAGGAGAAGTCGCCTCCGCCCCACACGAGACCCATCAGCAGGGAGCCGGTGCCGACCGCGAGGACGCCGGCGCCGAGCCAGTCGATCGAATGCTCCGTGCGCTGGGCGCGCCGTGGCATCGTCAGCGAGATCACAAGCAACGCGAGCCCCCCGACCGGGAGGTTGACGAGAAAGACCCAGCGCCAGGTCGTGCTGTCGACGATGAAGCCGCCGACCGCCGGACCGAGGATCGAGGAGGCGGCGAACACCGCACCGATCAGGCCCTGCCAGCGGCCACGGTCGCGAGGCGGCACGATCGCCCCGATGACCGCCAGCGAGAGTGGGAAAAGGCCGCCGGCGCCGATCCCCTGGATCGCACGGAAGATCACGAGCTGCGTCATCCCCTGGGCGAGCCCGCAGAGCGCCGACCCGATGAGGAAGACGACGATCGCGAACAGGAAGAGGTACTTGCGGCCGTAGACGTCGCCGAGCTTCCCGTAGAGCGGGACGGTGACCGTCGAGGTGAGCATGTACGCGGTGAAGACCCACGAGTACTGGGTGATGCCGCCGAGGTCCGAGACGATCCTCGGGAGCGCCGTGGCGACGATCGTCTGGTCGAGCGCCGCCAGGAGCAGCGTCACCATCAGACCCGAGTAGATTGCGAGGGTCCGCCCGATCGAGAAGCGGAAGCCGGGCGGCGTGTGCGCCAGGCGGGCCTGGATCGCGGTCATCTCACCGAGGCTACTCGGCGTGCACCGGCACGGGCGCCGCTCGGCGGCGCTCGATGAGGATCCCCCCGCCGATCGCGAAGCCGCCGGCCACCTCGAGCGTCGTCAGCTTCTCCGACAGGAGCAGCAGCGCGAAGATCGCCGCGACGAACGGCTGGAGGTTCGCGACGAGCGAGGCTCGCGCGGGCCCGACCCGGTCGATGGACTTGAACCAGAGCACGTTCGTCAGCGTGAGCGGGCCCACGATCGCGTACACCAGGCAGAGCCAGGTGAGCCAGCCGAGCCCGCCGTAGCTCTGTCGGTGCAGCTGGCCGAGCCCCGTCAGGCCGAGAGGGATCCACATCAGCACGAGCACGATCGTGCTGATTCTGTAGGGCGAGTAGATCCGCATGAGCGGCGTGATCACGACGGAGTAGAGCGCCCAGGAGGCGGCCATGCCTACGGCGATCAGGTCGCCGGCGATGCTCCCCGAGACGCCGCCGCCGCTGCCGAGGGCGACGAGCGCGACGCCGCCGGAGGTGACCGCTGCCGCGAGCCAGAAACGCCTGGAGAGGCGTTCGAGCCCGACGACCGAGGAGACGAGTGCCGTGAAGATCGGCGTCGCCCCGAGGATGAGCGCGGCCGTCGTCGCCGTCGTCAGCTTGATCGCGTAGACGAAGGCGAGCTGGTTCGCGTAGAGGAAAACGATCGCCGCGCCGACGAGGAGCAGAGACCGGCGGCCGCCGATCCGGAACGAGCGCTCGAGCGCGAAGGTCATCCCGGCGAACAGCAGCGCGGCGGCGCCGTAGCGGACGGAGGAGTAGGCGAGCGGCAGGAAGCCGTGCGTGAGCACGTACTTCGTGACGGTGATGTTGAGCGCCCAGATGACGACCGTCGCAAGCAGCATCAGGTCGACGGTGCTCGGGCGGCGCACCGAGCCGACAGTAACGACTAGGGTTGGCGGGATGCCCGAGCCGACGATCGAGGAGATCGACGCCCTCGTCGGCCCGGCGACACCTCACTTCGCCTACCAGTTACGCGCGCGGGTCCGCGAGCTGGTTGGCGCGCTTCCCGAGGGTCATGCGGTGCGGCTTTACGCGGAGGAGAGGATCGAGCTCCTCGACCGCCTCGGTCACGCCTCCTCGAAGGCCGAGGAGGGCGAACGGGTCCCGCGCGACCGGCCGGGCTGGTCGGAGCTCCCGAGCGCCGCGCCCGCCGACGCGCCCCTGCCGCGGCGACGATGAGCTTCGAGGGCGGGTCGGTCCTCGTGACCGGCGGCTCGCGAGGGATCGGCAAGGCGATCGCGCTCCACTTCGCGGGGCGCGGGGCAAGGCGCGTCGCGATCGGGTACCTGCGGAACGACACGGCCGCGGAGGCGACTGCGGAGGAGCTGCGGGCGGCGGGCGCCGAACCAGAGCTCATCCGGGGCAACGTCGGCTCGGCCCGGGTCCTGGCACAGGTGGCGGAGCAGGGGCCGTGGGACGTCCTCGTCCACAACGCCGCGACCGGCGTCATCCGGCCGGCGCTCGAGGTCGAGGACAAGCACTGGGACTGGACCCTGAATGCGAACGCCCGCGCGCTCCTCGCCCTCGCGCGGGCAGCCGTGCCCACGATGCCGGCGGGATCCTCGATCGTCGCCCTCTCGAGCCTCGGCTCCACGCGCGTGCTCCAGAACTACGTCCTCGTCGGCACCTCGAAGGCAGCACTGGAGTCGCTCGTCCGCTACCTCGCCGTCGAGCTCGCCCCGCGCGAGATCCGCGTCAACGCCGTCTCGGCCGGGGTGGTCGAGACCGGCGCACTCGAGCACTTCCCGAACCGCGAAGAGATGCTCGACGCGGGACGGTCGCGGACGCCGGCGGGGCGGCTGGTCGAGCCGCGGGACATCGCCGAGGTGGTCGCGTTCCTGTGCTCGCCGGGCGCCGAGATGATCCGCGGGCAGACGCTCGTCGTCGACGGCGGCTTCTCCCTGCTCGCCTGAACTCTCCGGCACGCGAGCTTCCCACGGCTTACGCACCCGCCGTGGGCTTCACGCCCCTCTCCGACCTCGGTGCCGGCACCTACCACGGCTTTCGCGGCGGTCTCTACCCGGGGGGCAAGAACACGCCCGGCCCTGTGTACCTGGCGCGAGGCCTCGCGGCGGCGCACTCGGTACGACCGCTCGGGCCTGACGGCGCTCCGGCGCAGAACGGCAAGGTCGTCCTCCTCTCGGTCGGGATGTCGAACACGACGATCGAGTTTCGCGAGTTCGGTCGGGAAGCTGCCCTGCAGCGGCTGAATCCCGCACTCGCGATCGTCGACGGCGCGGTGTCGGGCCAGGACGCGGAGAAGATCAAAGATCCCGCCGGCCGTTACTGGAGGGAGCTCGACCGGCGCCTGATCGCCGCGGGCGTGACGGGAAGGAAGGTGCAGGTGGTCTGGCTGAAGGAGGCGATAATCCGGCCGACCGAGAGCTTCCCGGCCGACGCCCAGCGCTTGCGGGCCGACCTGCGCGCGATCGTGGCCATCCTCGCGCAGCGCTTCCCGGCCCTGCGGCTCGTGTACGTGTCCAGCCGCATCTACGGCGGCGATGCGACCTCGCCCCGGAACCCCGAGCCGTACGCCTAGCACGAGCCCGACGTCGAAGCCCTGGTTCGCGGCACCCGCGTAAGGCGTCGGCGACTCCGCGTAGGCCGGTCTGCTCAGAGGCCGTTCGCGGGCGTGGCCCCTCCGGACATGCCCGGAGGCCTGACCCCCGGACACGTCGGAAAACGACCGACGATATTCTGGCGCGAGGGCGCGAAAACCCCGCTCCGTGCAGGCGAAGGTTCGTTGCGGCCATGTCTGGGGGCCTGACCCCAGTCATGTCTCGTGCGGACACCTCAGGCCAGCCGTTCGAGCGCCTCCTCGACCTCGGTCCCGGAGATCGTCAAAGGTGGCGTCGCGGAGATCAGGGAGCCGTCGAGACCGGCCGGAACCACGAGAACACCCCGTCGCCGCGCATCCTCGGCGTCCCCCTCGCGAGCCCGCATCAGACCCGCGCCCCACCAGCCGGCGCGGCCAAATCGCTCGCCCGCCTCCCGCACGCTCGACAGCAGCTTCGGTACCTCCTCGAGCACGACGAGGGCGGCGGCGCAGGCGAGCGGGCTGCCCACGTGCGTGTGGGTGTAGACGTCCACCGGCCCGAGCTCCCAGACGTCCTCGAGCTCCGGGCGCACGAAGAGCGCCGCCGACAACGGCAGGCCGCCTCCCAACGCCTTGCCCACGCACAGCACGTCCGCGACGCCCGCCCCGGGCCACATCTCCCCGAGCCGTCCGAGCCCGCAGTAGATCGCGTCGACGACGAGCAGAGCGCCCGAATCGTCGCAGCGCTTCCGCGGGCGCTCGAGGAAGCCGTCGGCCGGAACACGCGCCCCCGCTCGCCCCTGCACCGGCTCGACGAGTACGCAACCGGCCTCGCGCGGCAGCTCACCCGGATCCTGGCCGAACGGCCGCCGCTGCACCGGCCCTGGGAGCCATGGCTCGAACGGCGTACGGAGAGCCGCGAAGCCCGAGGCGGCCACCGCGAGCAAGCCCGTGCCTTGGTAGGCGCCGTCGAAGCAGACGATCCCCGGCCGCCCGGTGGCGAGGAGCGCCGTCCGCAGCGCGATCTCGACGGCGTCCTCGCCCGTTACCCCGAGCTTCGCGGGCCACGGTAGAGCCGCGCGCAGCTCGGCGGTCACCGCGGCGTCGGCGAGGTCGCCGAGCGCGTGCACGACGGGCTGCCGGGCCCACGCCTCCTGGATTCGAGGATTGCGGTGGCCGAGCGCCGCGACGCCGAAACCGCTGGTCAGGTCGAGGTACTCTCGCCCGTCGGCGTCGACGACGCGACAACCCGCCGCGTCGGCCCAGATCACGAGCGGCCGTTGCCTCCGAGGTGGAGCACGCGGTTGACGGTGTCGGCCGCGATGTAGCCGGCGATCTTCGGGTTCTCCTGAAGCCGCCGGATCGAGTAGGCGTACCACTGCTCGCCGTAGGGGACGTAGATCCGGAGCCGGTGTCCCGCCGCGACGAGCTCGTCGCCACGCCGCTCGCGGACACCGAGCAGCATCTGGAACTCGTACTCCTCCCGGCGCCGTGCGTGGTCGCGAAGCAGCCGCTCGCTCTCGCCGAGGAGGAACTCGTCGTGGGTCGCGATCCCGACGTAGGCCCCCGCGGCGAGCAGCGCGTCGAGACAGGCGACGAAGTTCGCGCGCACCTCCTCGAACCCCTGATAGGCGACTGCTGCCGGCTCGACGTAGATGCCCTTGCACAGGCGGACGTTCGGCCGCAGGCCGGCGAGGGCGCCGACGTCGTCGAGCGTCCGGCGCAGGTAGGCCTGGAGCACGATCCCGACGTTCTCGTGGCCGGCAGAACGCAGGTCGCGGTAGAGCCGAAGCGTATCGTCGGTACAGGTCGAGTCCTCCATGTCGATCCGAACGAAGTTGCCGCGCGCGGCGGCATCGACGGCGAGCGCCTCGAGGTTCTCTCGAGCGCACACGAATCCGAGCTTCAGGCCGAGTGCCGTCAGCTTGACGCTGACGTTGGCGTCGAGGTCGTTGCGCTCGATCGCGGCGAGGACGTCCTGGTAGGCCCGCAGGATGGCGAGTGCCTCGTCGGTATTCGTGATCTCCTCGCCGAGGACGTCGACGGTCGCCAGCTTCTCCGCCTCGTTCAGCCGGCCGACCACACGGCAGGCGTCCTCGATCGACCGCCCGGCGATGTAGCGCGAGGAGATCATCTGCACGACCGCCTTCGGGACGACCGGGAGCATCCGGACGATGGCGCGATCGAGCAGGGCCACAAGCCGGGCGATTCTAGAGTGATTTGAGGCGCGCGCGCCCGGGGCGTAGACTCTCGCCCGTGGAAGGCGGCGTCGTCCTCGGCGTGGTGATCGGCGTGTCCGTCGCGGTCGCGATCACCGTCATCCTCATCCTCGTGAGCTTCGGGATCCTGACGGGTTCCCAGCTCGTCGTCGGCTAGGCCCTAGCGCCGCGGGCCGTACATCGAACTTCAATGCTCGCGCATGAACCCCTGGCGCGCGGCACTGACGAGCGCCACCGCCTCGGGGAAGAGGACGCGCATGGCATCGCGGAGCGCGATCGCCTGCTCGTCGGGTCCGCCCGTCACGCTCAGTCGGCCGAGCGCCGCGGCCGTCAGGGAGACGGCGGTGTTCAGCGTCAGGGTCGCGAACTGCTCCCGCTGCGCGTCCTGCACCGACTCCGCCTGCTTCTCGGCGAACTCGCGCAGGCCCCGCATCAGCTCCTCGGGGTCGCCGCCGAACGGAAAGCCGAAGCCGCCCTCGCTCACGTGGACATTCTGCCTACGCGCGGGCTCTGGCCAGCGCGCGCTCGGCGAGAACGCCCGCGAGGTGCCGCTTGTACTCCGCCGAGCCCGAGAGATCTCCCACGGGCTCGAGTCGCGAAGCCGCTTCCCGCCAGTCGCCCTCGGCGAGCACCGGCGTCCAGCCGACACCCGTCCACGCAACCGTCTCCGCCTCGCCCCGGACGATCGCCGCGCAGCCGACGATCGCCCAGTCCTGGGCGCGCCGGTTGAACTTCACGTAAGCCGAGCCCGCGCCATCGAGCGGCGGAACGCGTACCTCCGTGATCAGCTCGCCGGGCTCGAGCGCCGTCTCCAGGAGACCGCGGAAGAACTCACGCGCCCGCAGCATCCGCTGCCCGTTCGGGCCGGTGGCGACGATCTCGGCATCGAGCGCGACCACGGCTGCGGGGAGGTCGGCGTTCGGGTCGGCGTGCGCGAGCGAGCCACCGATCGTGCCGCGGTTGCGCACCTGGATGTCGCCGATCTCCGCCGCTGTCTCCGCGAGCAGCCGGCAGCGCCGGGCCAGCAGCTCCGAGCACTCGACGTCCGCGTGCCGCGTCAGCGCGCCGATCGCGATTCGGTCGCCGTCCTCGCGGATGTACGAGAGGCCTTCGATCCGGCCGATGTCGACGAGCGTCTCGGGCGCCGCGAGCCGGAGTTTCAGCAGCGGGATCAGCGAGTGCCCGCCCGCGAGCGCCTTGGCGTCCTCGCCGCCCTCGGCCAGCAGCCGCAGCGCCTCGTCCAGCGAGGACGCGCGGCGAAGCGCGAACGCGGAGGAGATCACGACGTTCCGCCCCCCTTCGTCTCGAGCGGCCCCGCCTCGACCGGCTTCTCGTCGAGGCCCTGGATCACGCGCCAGACCCGCTCGGGCTGGAGCGGCATGTCGAGGTGCTCGACCCCGAGCGCGTCGCAAACCGAGTTGACGACCGCGGCCGTGGCGGCGATCGTCCCGGCCTCGCCGATGCCCTTCACGCCGAGTGGATTGGTCGGCGAGGGCGTCTCCGTCCGCTCCGTCTCGATGAAGGGAATCTCGAAGGCGGTCGGGATCATGTAGTCGACGAGGCTCGCGGTCAGGCACTGCCCGTCCTCGTCGTACACCGTCTCCTCGAAGAGCGCCTGGCCGATCGACTGTGCGACGCCGCCGTGCACCTGGCCGTCGACGATCATCGGGTTGATCACCCGACCGCAGTCGTCGACGGCGAGGTAGCGAGAGATCTCGACCTTCCCCGTCTCCCGGTCGACCTCGGTGACGCAGACGTGGCAGCCGAACGGGAAGGTGAAGTTCGGCGGGTCGAAGAACGTCGTCTCCTCGAGCCCCGGCTCGACCCCTTCGGGCAGGTTGTCCGCCGACCACGCGGCTCCGATCACCTCGGCCATTGTCATCCCGCGCTCCGGCGATCCCTTGGCGTGGAAGCGCCCGTCCCCGAACTCGAGATCCTCGGGATCGATCTCGAGCTGGTGCGCGACGATCTTGCGGGCCTTCTCCCTGACCTTGCGCAGCGAGTGGTAGAGCGCCGTACCGCCGACGGCGAGCGAACGCGACCCGTAGGTGCCGAGGCCGTAGGGGGCGAAGGCCGTGTCGCCGTGGATCACCTCGACGTCGTCGAACGGGATCCCGAGCTCCGTCTCCACGATCTGCGACCACGACGTGGCGTGCCCCTGGCCGTGGGGCGAGGTGCCGGTGACGACCGTCACCTTGCCGGTCGGGTGAACGCGCACGGTCGAGGACTCCCAGCCCGGCGCGCCCACGCCGATCGCCTTCGTCACCGAGCTCGGAGCCAGCCCGCAGACCTCGACGTAGGTGGACAGTCCGATGCCGACGAGCTTTCCCCGCGCTCGCGCCTCCGCCTGGCGCGCACGAAGCTCGTCGTAGCCAACGAGCTCGAGCGCCCGGTCCAGGGTCTTGTCGTAGTCGCCGGAGTCGTAGAGGAGACCCGTCGCCGAGGTCGCCGGGAACTCCCGGATGAAGTTCCGCCGGCGGATCTCCGCCGGATCGATGCCGAGCCGGCGCGCGAGGATGTCGACGAGCCGCTCGATCACGTGCGTCGCCTCCGGCCGGCCGGCTC
The DNA here is from genome assembly GCA_038237515.1 of Gaiellales bacterium. Taxonomy (GTDB): domain Bacteria; phylum Actinomycetota; class Thermoleophilia; order Gaiellales; family Gaiellaceae; genus JBBQDZ01. Next base: position 34,718 of record JBBRYP010000026.1, on the reverse strand, counting down.
CGCGGTAGGCGTCGGTGGGGGTCGTGTTCGTGAAGACGCAGTCGATCCGGCATGAGTAGTTTGCGATGTCGTAGACGCCTGTGCCCATGAAGAGGGTGAGGTGCGGGATGGTCGGCCCGAGCAGCTGCAGGTAGGCACCCATGTTCGCGAGCACGTTGAGCCGGAAGCCGACGATCCGGCCCTCGCGCGTCGCGTAGAGCTCGGCGTCCTGGACGTGGTCGCGCCCGTGGATCGTCGCGAGCATGTTCTCCTGGCGCGACTCCGTCCACTTGACGGGCACCCCGTCGAGCGCCTTCGAGGCCGCCACGGCGACGTACTCCTCGGCGTAGGTGTTGAGCTTCGACCCGAACCCGCCGCCGACGTCCGGCGCGATCACCCGCACCTTCGCCTCGCTCGTGCCGATGACGACGGAGACGAAGGTCTTGACGAAGTGCGGCACCTGTGTCGAGGTGAAGAGGGTCACCTCTCCGGTCGACGGCTGGAACTGCGCGACGACGCCGCGCGGCTCGATCGCGACGGGGGTGAGACGCTGGTTGACCACTCGCTGCCGGACGACGACCTCCGCGCCCGCGACGGCATCGTCGAATCGATCGGTCGCGTAGCGGATCGAGCAGCAGAGGTTCCCCGGCGCCTCCTCGTGCAGCTGGGGCGCGCCCTCCCGCACCGCTTCCTCCGAGCCCACCACCACGGGCAGCTGGTCGTACTCCACCTCCACCGCCGCCGCCCCGTCGGCCGCAGCGTGGCGCGTCTCGGCGGCGACGACGGCGACCGGCTCGCCGACCATCCGCACCCGGTTGCGGGCGAGCGGCCAGCGCGTCGGCTGCCTGGCGTCGCCGGTCGGGTTGGAGCCGCAGGGGACGCCGCCCTCGAAGTGGAGGTCTTCGGCGCTGAGCACGGCGATCACCCCTGGGATCTCGCGCGCGCGAGCGGCGTCGATCGCGCCGAGGGTGGCGTGCGCGACGGGACTGCGGACAAAGGCGAGGTAGAGCATCCCCGGCAGTCGGATGTCGTCGACGAAGCGGCCCTGGCCGGCGATCAGCTCCGCGTCCTCCTTGCGCAGGGTCGAAGTGCCGATTCCCTTTCCCTGCGGCGTGCCGACCTCGGCCTCGGGAAGCTGCGGCGACTCGCCCTGGAAGCCCTCGAACTGCTCGCCCTCCGGCTCAGCCGCGGCTGGGTCAGCCACGAGCTGCAGCCTTCACCGCGAGGACGATGTTGTGGTAGCCGGTGCAGCGGCAGAGGTTCCCCTCGAGCCCCTTCCTGATCTGCTCGTCGGTCGGGTCTGGATGGCGCTCCAGAACCGAGGTCGCAGCCATGATCATGCCGGGCGTGCAGTAGCCGCATTGAAGGGCGTGCTGCTCGTGAAAGGCACGCTGCAGCGGATGCAGCTCCCCGTTCTGCGCGAGCCCCTCGATCGTCTGCACCTCGCAGCCCTCGACCTGCAGCGCGAGAACGGTGCAGGACTTGACGGTGTCGCCGTCGATCCGAACCGTGCACGCGCCGCAGGTCGACGTGTCACAGCCGACGTGCGTGCCCGTGAGGCCGAGCTCGTCGCGCAGGAGATGGACGAGCAGGAGCCTCGGCTCGACCTCCCGCTCATAGCTGCGGCCGTTGACGGTGACCGACACGCGTTCGCGCACTGGTGCGAACTCTAAGCGACCGCGCGTGCAGCGGGGCACCGATGCCGGCCGCCACTCCTACTCGTCACGTGAGCTCCAGCTTGTAATTGCCCTCCACGTCCCTCGTCAGCTCGTCGACCGTCTCCGCCGTCCGCTTCATCGCCTCCGTGAAGCGTGATGGGCCTTGGGCCCCGAGCGCATGCTCCAGCCGACGGGCCGCGGTTCCGAGCTCGTCGAGGTAGGCCGGGCTTGCGAGCCGCGGCATCGTCCCAACCGTCCGCTCGAGCGCGAGGGCCGCCTCCTCGGCCTCCTCGATGCCTTCTGGCCGCTCGGTGAGGCGCAGCGCGACGAGCTGTGCCCGCAGGTCTTCGAGCTCGCCGGCGCCCGCCGCCTCCTCGGCGAGCTCGCAGACAGCGGCGATCGACACAGCGTCCCGCAGCGCGCTGCGGCTCTCGACCGGCCGCCCGTCACGATCGAGAGCCAGCCAGCTCTTGTCCTCGCCCTCGCCGCCGTACGCGCAGAGGTACACGCGGAGGCCGTTCGACGGCTCGGCCGCAATCACGGCGGCAAGCTCCTCTCCTTCGTCGCCGAAACGGCGGGCCAGCGCGGCGATCTCGGTGAGCTCGTCGCTGAGCTCCACGCTCGAAGCTTACGGACGCCCTGTGTGGCGACCGTAGACTCAGTTCCTCGCCCGTGGAAGCCGCCACCGCACGGAATCGCCACGCGCGCACGCTCTTCGCGCCGCTCGGGCCCACATACGACCGCTACGGCGCGCTGCTCTCCTTCGGTCAGGATCCGCGGTGGCGCCGGTTCCTCGTCTCGCGTGTCGCGCCCGCCCTCGGTCCCGGTGCTCAGGCGCTCGATGTCGCCGCGGGCACCGGCGCCGTCGCCGCCGAGCTCGTCCGGCGCACCGGCTGCCGCGTGGTCGCACTCGACCAGAGCCCCGACATGCTCGCGGTCGCGCGCGAGCGGCTCCACCGCGCTGGCCTCGCCGACCACGTCCGGCTCGTCGAGGGGCGGGGCGAGGAGCTCCCCTTTTCGGACGGCTCCTTCGCCGCACTCACGTTCACCTACCTGCTCCGCTACGTCGACGACCCGAGTTCCACCCTTCGCGAGCTCGCGCGCGTCGTCCGGCCCGGCGGCACGATCGCCTCGCTCGAGTTCGGCCTTCCGACGGCGCCGTGGCGGGCGCCGTGGGAGCTGTATGTCCGTGCGGGGCTGCCGCTCGCGGGGCGTCTGATCTCCCCCGGGTGGGCGGACGTCGGTGCCTTCCTTGGCTCGAGCATCCGCGACTTCCACGCGCGGTACCCGCCAGCGGCGTTGCTGGGGCTCTGGCGCGACGCAGGCATCCGCGACGTGCACTCGCGGCGGCTCAGCCTCGGCGGCGGGCTCGTCGTCTGGGGGCGGCGCGGCTGAGCGCGAACGGCCTGTCCGGAAGGTGGCCACGGTGGATGACACGCGTCTCGCGTCGGGAGGCAAGGACGCAGGAAGCGTGGACGCAGGTTCGTACCGGCGCGACCGAGGATGCCGGAGCGCCTGTCAAACACTCCGGTCAGCCTTCCGGAGAGGCTCTGCTCGTCCGCCCCGCGTTCTACGCGCTTCGGCAAACCGGATGGCGCGACTACGTCACGCTGCTCCACCCGCCCTACACGGCTTGGCATCTGAGCTATGTCGCCGTGGGCGCCTCGCTCGCGCCCGACTTCCATCCGGTGCGCCTCTGGGCCGCGCTCGCCGCCTTCTTTCTCGCTGTCGGAATCGGCGCCCACGCGCTCGACGAGCTGAACGGCCGGCCACTCGGAACGGCGATTCCCAAGCGGAAGCTGCTCGCCGCCGCGACGGCGTCGCTCGCGGCCGCGGCCGGGATCGGCGTCGCCGGTGCGGTCGCCTACGACCTCTGGCTGCTGCCGTTCGTCGCGGTCGGCGTCGTCCTCGTCTGCGCCTACAACCTCGAGTGGGCCGGTGGGCGGCTCCACAACGATGGCGGCTTCGCCCTCGCCTGGGGCGGCTTTCCTGCGCTCACCGGCTACTTCGCCGAGGCCGGCACGTTTCGCGCGGAGGCCTTGATCGCAGCCGTCTTCGCCGTCTGCCTGAGCGTCGCCCAGCGGCGGCTCTCGACCTTCGCGAGGCGCATCCGACGGCAGGTCACCTCCGTGTCCGGGAGCCTCGAACACGCCGACGGGCGCCGGGAGGAGCTCACGGCCGAAACGCTGCTCGCGCCGCCGGAAGCCGCTCTACGCGCCCTCGCCGCTGCGGTCGCCGCGCTCGCGGTCGCACTGGTGGTCTTCCGCCTTGCGTAGGAACCCCCTCGGGGCCTCTCCGAAAAGGACCGCGTTGCACGGCCCAGAGGCGCGAGACGCTGGTCAGGCGCCCTGGTCCACTGGACAGGCCCTCGTGGCTCTACGATCAGCGCATGGCATTGCGAAAGCGGCATACAGAGGACCGCTCGCCCCAGGATGACCTGGACCTCGCCCGTGCGCGCATCGCCGAGGTGGTGGAGAGCGAGGTGGCGGACCGAGCCGCGGAACTCGAGCGCCGGCTCTCGATGGCCAGGGCAGAGTCGCTCTCCCTGCTCGTAGCTGAGGAGCGTCGGATAGCCGAGGAGCGCCGGGAGGCCGTCGCCGAGCGCGAGAAGATGGCGGCCGCCGAGCTGTCACGCCGGCTCGCGGAGGTTCAGCAGAGCGTCGAGCAGCGGCTCGCCAACTGGGCAGTCGATCTGGAGCGCGCCCAGCAGGCACTCGCCGCCCAGCTCCAGGCGCTGGAGCAACGCCAGCGTCAGCTGATCGAGGAGGCCGAGGCCCGTGTCGCGACGAACGCCGAGCACCTGGAGACCGCGAGCGAGCAACATCACGGCTCGCTCGCCCGGCTGCGAGCCGATCTCGAGCGCGCGACGCAGGAGACGCTGCTGAGCGCGACCGCGGAGCTGGAGGCACACGCGGTCGAACGACGCAGGGCGCTGCACGAGGTGAGCGACCGACTACGACGGAGGGAGCGCGAGCTGAGCGAGCAGATCGAGCGCGAGCAAGCCGAGTCGATCCGGAGGATCCAGTCGACGCTCGCGGATGTCGAGCGCCGCCAGGTGGAGCAGCTGAAGCGCTCCGTCGACCGGGAGGCCGAGCGCTTCTCAGAGGCGGCCGGTGTGCAGTTCGAGGCGGCGATCAAGGCGGCTCGCGAGGACGCAGCCCGGCGGCTCGCGCGCGAGCTCGACCGCGCCGTCGCCGTCTTCGCCCGGGAGGCCGACACGGTCCTCGGCGAGCGGCTCACGCAGGTCGGGGACGCGGGCGGTCAGCAGCTCGAGAAGCGCCTTCGGCAGGTCACCTCCGGCCTCGAGCGCCAGCGCGACGAGTTCGTCGCGACACTCGAGCGACGCCTCTCGGAGGCAGAGGCGGCGCTCCGCGAGCGCGTAAAGGGGGTTTCCGAGGTCGGGGAGGTCGAGCGAGGCATCCTCGAGGCGCGGCTGCGCGAGCTCGCGAGCAGGATCGACGGGGTGGCAGAGCGCGCGCGAGCGCGGCTCGCGCCCCTCGAGTAAGCGGCTCCCACCCCTTGAGTAAAGGGATTGTTTGCGGTCAAACTTTCAGAGGCAGGGTTCGTCTAGGTGTTGGCGAAGGGGCGCCGATCACGATGACTCAGATCACACACCAGGATCACAGCGAGCGAGCGAAGGTCGAGAGTTGGCGGCTGCACATCCTCATGGAGGCCGGCTATCCGCTCCCCCTCGCCGAGAAGGTTGCGTCGAGCGAGGCCGACCTGCACCGTGCCGTCGAGCTCGTCACACGCGGCTGCACGCCCGAGACAGCCGCGGACATCCTTTTGTAGCGCGCGGCCTGTCTAGCATCTCCGCCGTGAAGGTGGAGGCGGTGGAGTACGGCGATCGGAAGGTCTTCGGTGTGGCCGCCTTCAACCGTGGCATCGCCTCGTGGCTCGGCCGCTGCCCACCGTCTGGGTCGAAGGCGAGGTGACCGAGCTGCGCCGACAGACCGCCTGGCAGAGCGTCTTCTTCACGCTCAAGGATCCGGTCGACAGCGCCTGCCTCCCCGTGACGATGCCGCGCGGCCAGTTCGACGCCCTGCAGCTCGAGCTCCTCGACGGCGAGCGGGTTCATGTCTACGGCCGGCCCGAGTTCTGGGAGTCGCGGGGCGACTTCCGGCTCCGCGCCCTCTCGATCGAGCGTTTCGGCCTCGGCCAGCACCTCGCCGCGCTGGAGCGGCTGAAACGACGGCTCGCGGCGGAAGGTCTGTTCGCGGTCGAGCGCAAGCGCAGGCTTCCGCTCCTGCCGCGGCGGATCGGACTCGTCACGGGGAACGACGCGGCCGCGAAACAAGACGTGCTGACGGCGATCACGATGCGGTTCCCGCCCGCCCGGATCCTCGTGGTCGAGACCCACGTGCAGGGTCGGCTCGCCGCAGCCGGGATCGTGGAGGCGCTGGCCGAGCTCGCACGCGCGCCGGAGATCGAGGTCATCGTCCTTGCCCGCGGCGGCGGGAGCTTCGAAGACCTTCTGCCGTTCAGCGAGGAGCGGCTCGTGCGAGCGATCGCAGCCTGCGCGGTTCCCGTCGTCTCTGCGGTGGGCCACGAGCAGGACACACCGCTCTGCGACCTCGCCGCCGACGTCCGCGCCTCGACCCCGAGCGTCGCCGGCCGCCTCGTCGTCCCGGACCTCGACGAGCTCACGCAGCGCCTCGGCCGCGCTCGCGCCGGCCTCGAGCGCGGGACGCGACGCACGCTGGATCGCCGCCATGAGCGGGTCGCGAAGGCACACGAGCGCCTCCGCCGGGCACCGCTGCTCCTCGTCGAGCGCCGGCGAGCCGCGCTCGAGCGTACGGAAGCGAAGCTTCGGACGCTCTCGCCGCGCGCGACGCTCGAGCGCGGCTACGCGATCGTCCGGTCGGGCGGCGCGATCGTTCGGGACCCACCGCCCCACGGCGCGCTGCTCGAGGTCGAGGTCGCGGCAGGTTCCTTCGGGGCGCGGGTGGAATGATCGAGCTGTCGTTCGAGGAGGCGCAGCGCGAGCTCGAATCGATAGTCGAGCGCCTGGAGGCGGGGCAGTCGGGCCTGGACGAGGCGCTCACCCTCTGGGAGCGAGGCGAGGAGCTCTACCGCCACTGTCTGGGCAAGCTCGACTCGGCGCAGGGTCGAATCGAGGAGCTCGCGCGCCGGGTCGAGGCGGCACAGCCATGACCCTTGCCGTCACGCGCAGCTTGGAGCGGTGTCGTAGAATCGCGCCATGCCGGCACCTCCGGAGCTGATCGGCCGCGTCTCACTCTTCTCCGAGCTCGAGAGCCGAGACCTCCAGCGCCTCTCGCAGTCCTTCAAGGAGTCGAGCTTCGAGTCGGGCGAGACGATCGCCGCCGAAGGAAAGGGCGGCGTCGGCTTCTTCGTCATCGGCGAAGGCGAGGCAACCGTCACGGTCCACGGGAACGCGGTCGCCTCCCTCGGCCCAGGGGACTATTTCGGCGAGGTCGCCCTCGTCGACCCGGGCGCGCGCACGGCGACTGTCGCGGCGAAGACACCCCTCCGGTGCTACGGGCTCACCGCGTGGGAGTTCCGGCCGTTCGTCGAGTCGAACGCCTCAGTCGCCTGGAAGCTGCTCGTGGAGATGGCGAAGCACCTGCGGGAAGCCCAGCAGCGCGGCGCCTAGGCGCCGCTTGCGGCGCCGACCCTCAGGACGTGCGGGCTCCGCCCGTACGTCCGTCTGCGTCGCCGGCCGTGAGCGTATGTGTTTACTGACCCACGCTCCTAGCGCGCGACAGGAGGAGCGCGCGCGGGCTCGGCACCGGCGCCCTCGAGCGCAGGCGCCTCCCCCGGCATCTCCGCCTGCGATGCCGTCGGCATCACCTTCAGCATCGCGAACGAGAGCCCCTCCCGCGCGAGGAACACCAGGCCGACGCCGATCCCGACCGAGGCCTCGATCGCCTGCAGCCCGAAGCCGAAGGCGATCCCGCGCGCGTACGCGACGCCGTACTGGCGCAGCGGCAGCGCGATCACGGCCTGCAGGAGCCCCACGTTTCCCGGCCACAGCGGGACGATCGTCGCGAGATTCATCAGCACGAGCACGAGGCCCGCCGCGGGCAGCGGCTTGTAGATGTGGAACGCGCGCATCGTCGCCCAGACCGCGAAGAGCTGGCAGAGCCAGCCGAGACACTGGAAGAGCAATGCGGTCGCCGCGGGAACCGGTGCCCGGAAGACGCCGAGCCCGAAGCGGGCCATCGTGACGAAGCGCCGCACGCCTCCAGCCGCGTTGTCGACGGGGGTGACGCGATGGCTTCGCGCCGCGAGGAAACCGATCACGAGCAGCGTGATCCCCACCGCGGCGAGGATCTCGAGGCTCGTGATCGCCCAGCCGGGGATCTTCGCCGTCAGCAGCACCCACACGACGAGCAGGAGCGAGGGGACGAGATCGAACACCCGGTGCGCGAAGACGCTCCCGACGAGGCTCGCCCAGGCTCCGGGACGGCCGGGCAGCTTGCGTGTCAGCACGGCGACCCGAGCGAGCTCGCCGACGCGCCCGGGCAGCAGCGCGTTCGCGAACAGGCCGACCGAGAAGGCCGAGAAGACGAGGGAGAAGCGCGGGTGGGGCGCGGGCAGCGCCTGCGTGATCACGGTTCTCCACGCGAAGGCACGCACGATCACCGAGAGCAGGTTGAGGCCGATGGCCGCGACCACCCACTCCCAGCGGACGACGCGGAACGCATCCCAGACGAGCGCCCAGTGCGGCCCGCGAAGCCAGAGCAGGACGACGACCCCTGCGATCCCCGCAAGCAGGATCGCCACGCGCAGGAGCGGAGAGCGGAGGATCTTCACGCGCGGGAGCTGACGACCGGCCGGGCCGCGCCGGTGACGAGCTCGTAGATGCCCTCGAGGCGCTGCGCGATCGAGTCCCAGGAATACCGATCCTGCGCGACTTGCCGCGCAGCTCTTCCCAGCGCACGGCGGCGATCCTCGTCGCCCAGGATCCGGACGAGACCCTCCTCCAGCGCAGCGGCGTCACCGGGGGGAACGAGCGTTCCCGTCTCCGAGGTCATGACGGCGGCATACCCCGCGATCGACGAGGCGACGACCGGCGTCGAGCAGGCGAACGCGCGCGTCAGGACCATCCCGAAGCTCTCCATTCCCACCGAGGGTGCGGCGAGCACCTTCGCGGCCGCGAGCTCGGCTGTCAGCTCGTCCTGGGTGAGGAAGCCGAGGATGTCGATGCCCTCCTCCGGGACCCGATGCCGCGCGAGCAGCAGGCGCACGGCGAGCGGATCGGCGCCGACGACGCGCAGCGTCGCGCCCGTCCGGCGGCGCACGGCAGGCCACGCGCGCAGAAGCACGGGGAGGCCCTTGCGTGGGTCGTGGCGGCCGATGAAGACGATCCGGTGCTCGCGGCTCCCGGGATCGGGCTCCGGCGGCAAGAGCACGCCGTTCGGGACGATCTCGTAGTCGGCGGGCAGCCAGCGGTGAGCGGACTCGCGCGCCTGCTCCGAAACGGCGATCCGGTGGTCGATCCGCTCGATCAGGAATCCCCAGGCGGGCAAGCCCAGCCGATGCCAGCCGAGGTCCCCGGCAGCGTGGAAGGTGGCGACGATCGGACACTGCGCCAGGGCGAGCGTGGCAACGCAGATCGCGGGCGTCATCGGCTCGTGGAGATGGAGCAGGTCGAAGCGCTCGCGGCGCAGGACGCTCCTGATCCGGAAGGGCGTCGACGGCGAGAGGACGATGTTCGGCAGCGAGCCGTTCGCCGGGACGATCACCGAGCGGCCCACGGGGATCACGTGCGGGGGCGGGTCGTCGTGGCGCCCGTGCCGGGGATGAAGGGCGCGGGTTAAGGTCCCGGGTGGGTCGTTCCCCATCAGGATCCGGACATCGTGGCCGCGCCGCGCGAGCGCCTCGGCCTGTAGCTCCGCGTGTTCGTTCACAGCGCCCCAGAACGACCACGAGAACGGCACGACGATGCCGACTTTCATGACGGGAGACTATGCCGCACGGTTCGGCAGCGGCCTGCGCGGCGTCGCGCTCGGCCGGATGGCCGGATGACGGCCGGAGGAGCGCCCGCCGCGGTCGGGGCGCTCCGCTCCGGTGGCCCCTCTAGACGCTGGCCGTCTCCGGGGCGACGGGCCGCTCCTCGCGCAGCCGGCGGATCAGGTCGGCCAGGTCGGCGGTCTCCTGCTCGAGATCTTTCTGATGCTCCTCGAGCGCCTGGAGAAGCTCCTCCGAGGACGGGTAGCGGCGGCGGCGCGAGCCGCGGCCGCAACCGTGATGGAAATGCTGCTTGTGCATGTAGTTCACCTCCTCTCCTCGTCGTAGCGGGTGAGAAAGTCGCCCACGACTGCCCGCGCCTCCCGAAGGGACGCTGCCCAGCTGTCGAGCAGCTGGCGGCCGTCGTCGGTGAGCCGGTAGGTTCGCTTCGCGGGGCCTGGCAACTCCGCATCCCACTCCGAAGCGACGATCCCGTCCTCCTCGAGCGCACGGAGCGCGCGGTAGAGGTTCCCGACGTCGAGCCGCTCCTCCCCGACGAGCGGAGGAACCCGCTCGAGGAGCTCGTAGCCGTGCATTGGCCGTTCGCGCAGGAGGAGGAGCAGAACGGGTTCCGCAAAACGCTCCACGCGTGCTCGCACCGTCCACCTCCCGTCGACGCGGCGGCGGGTACGGGATCGAAGTCGGTGACGGTGGTGGTGCATCTCGATCGAAGGCCAGTATAGGTAAAAAACATATGTCTCCGCAAGAAGGGCCGCGAACCGCGGCCGTAGACTCCGTCGGTGGATCTTCTCGAGGCCCTCGGCGTCGACATCGGCGTGCGCCAGTGCGGCACTTCCGAATCGATGCGCGCCGCCGATGCAATCGCGGCGGCGTTCCGCGAGCTCGGCCTCGAGCCCAGGTTCCAGGAGTTCGAGTTCGTCGGGTACGAGCCCGAGGAGTCGGCGCTCTCGGTCGAGGGAGAACCGTGGGCGGTAGGTCCCGCGATGTACTCGGCATCGACCCCGACGGAAGGCGTGGAGGGCACCGTGCGCTACCTCGGCACGCACGTCTGGTCGAAAGGCTTCTTCGAAGTTCCCGTCTTCGCGATCGAGGACGAGCGGGGCCGCGAGCTCGGTCGCGTCTCCGGCAACCCGTTCGGGGGCGGAGCGATCCCGTTCATGGTCTCGTACGGCCACATCCTCGGCGGTCCCCAGGCCTTCGTCTCGGCGGCCGACGCCGCGCGCCTCCGCGGTCTGGGCTCGCCGCGGGCACGCCTGCGCGTCGCCGGCCGGTTGGTCCCGGGACTTCATGACCGGAACGTGATCGGCGAGATCCGGGGCGAGAGCGAGGAGGCCGTTGTCCTCGGCGCGCACTTCGACTCTGTCTGGCACGGGCCTGGGACGATCGACAACGCCACCGGGGTCGAGGGCCTGAGGCGCGTCGCGGAGCGGCTCGTCGGCCGTTCGCTTCCACGTTCGGTGATCCTTGTCGCGTTCGGGGCCGAGGAGATCGCGCTCCAGGGCTCGCGGTGGTTCGTGGAGGAGGCGAAGCTCCGAGGTGAGCTCGACGCGATCGTCGGCGTCGTCAACCTCGACTGCATCGGCCACGGCGACCATCTCGAGCTACTCGTCGGGCCGGAGGAGCTTCGGGGCCGCGCTTTGCAGCTCGTCGATCAGCTCGGCCTCGACGATCGCTACGACCTGCGCGTCTTCGGCCCTGTCAGCGGTACCGACCACTACTGGTTCGCGCAGCACGGGGTGCCGGCGGTGAGCATCCTCCACTTCCCCTACGCCGAGTACCACCTTCCCGAGGAGCGCCTCGAGCTCGTCGACGAGCGGAAGCTGGACGATGCCGTCGAGCTTGCTCTGGCTCTGGTCGAGAGCCAGCTCTCGCGCCCCGTCCCGCCCCCCAGCGCCTGAGCCGCCCGGCGGCGAATCGTTCCCCCGCGCGCAACCCTCAACTCTCCCAAAAGGGGTCAGGCCCCATTCGCATGGTTGGCAGGTTCCGGCAGGCTCGCCTGTCCAGCGCGGACGGGTCGAGCACACTCGACCCGCCTCGACCTCCGCTTTAGGATCGTCGGATGTTCAAGCGTGCGAAGCGCCTGGATTCCATACGCGGTTTCGGCATCGACCGCGTGGCTCGCCACGCGGACGCGCTGTCGCGCGCGAACCCCCGCTGGCCTGTTCTCCGCCTCGAGAACCTCGACACGAACCTGCCGCTCCCACCAGAGGCGCTCGAGGCGACGCGCGCAGCTCTGGGGACGGCCGAGGCGAACAGCTGGCTCCCGTTCACGGGAGATCTCTCACTCCGGGCGGCGATCTCCGACCTCCTCCTGTCCCGCACCGGCCACCGCTACGACCCCGAGACGCAGATCGTCGTCACGAGCGGCGGCACGGAGGCAACCCTCGACGTGCTCCTGGCGACCATCGATCCCGGCGACGAGGTCGTGCTCACTGACCCGACGTACGCGGGTCTCGTGAACCGCGTGCGCCTCGCCGGCGCCATGCCGCGGTTCGCCGCGTTCCGGGCGAGGGAGGGGGAGTGGCGGCTCGACCTCGATCACCTGCGCTCCGTCCTTACGAAGAAGACCGCTGCGCTCCTCCTGATGAGCCCGTCGATGCCCTCCGGCGGGGTGCTGAGCGGCGAGGACTGGCAGACCGTGTGCGACCTCTGCGTCGAGCGCGACCTGCCTCTCCTCTACGACTCCGCGATGGAGCGGCTCCTCTTCGACGGGCGCCCGCTCGTCCATCCCGTTCATTTCGGCGGGATGGCGGAGCGCACGGTTATCGCGGGATCCCTGTCCAAGGAGCACCGCATGATCGGGTGGCGCGTCGGCTGGATCGCCGGGCCCGCCGCCGTGGTCGAGGACGCGGGTTGGGTGCACGTCTACAACACGACCACCCCTGTCGGGATCGCGCGTGCGGCGGCGACGGCCGTCCTGCGCGGCGAGCAGAGCCACGTGGAGGAATGCGTGCGGGAGCTCCAGCGCCGCCGGGACGTCGTGCTCGAGGCGTTGTCTGGCTGGCCCCTCATCCGCCCGGGAGGAGGGTGGTCGATGCTGCTGGACGTGGCATCGCTCGGCCTCGAACCTCTCGAGGCTTCGAAGCTCCTCATCGAGGAATCAGCGGTTGCGGCGACCCCCATGCTCGGCTGGGGCGGGGACGTCGCCCAGCGCCATGTGCGCTTCGTCTTCGCGACTGAGTCGGCCGGCAGCCTCGCGTCGCTGCGGGAGCGAGTGGAGGGGACGCGGCTCGCGGAGGCGGCTCGCGCGGCGACTGCGCCGGGCGCCCCGTTCTAGACTCGCACGATGGAGTTCCCTGAGGGCCTCGCGGAGCTGCACACGCACCTCGGGGCCTCCGTCGCGTCGGAGATCCTCTGGAGCCTGGCGCACGAGCAGGGGATCGCGCTGCCAGTTAAGGACTACTGGGAGTTCGACCGTCTGGTGACGATCGCCGACCCCCGCCGGGTCGGAAGCCTCGATGAGCTGAATGCGATCTACCACTGGACGGAGCTCATCCAGTCGAGCCCGATCGCGGTCGAGAGATCCGTGCATGCGGCGATCGGCGGCGCGTTTCGGTCGCAGCGGATCACCACGCTCGAGCTCCGCTTCAACCCGATGAAGCGCAACCGCGGCGGCGAGCGCGACCTCGACCACATCATTCTCGCCGCCATCCGCGGACTCGACCGCGCCTCGCTCGAGTATCCGCAGGTGCGTTGCGGCCTGATCCTGATGATGGACAGGACGTTCAGTCACCGCCAGAACGAGATCGTCGTCGAGAAGGCGATCGGCTGGGCCGCGAGGGGGATCGTCGGGATCGACATCGCAGGACCCCGCCCGCGCGGCGAGCGGTATGCCTATCGTGAGCTCGCTCCGCTCGTGGAGGAGGCGCGGGCAGCAGGCCTCGGTGTCACGATCCACGTGGGCGAGGAGGGCGGCCAGCACGGGGTGGAGGAGATCAGCGAGGTGATCGCGACCCTCCGGCCGGATCGAATCGGCCACGGAATTCTCGCTGCTCGCGATTCCGGCCTCATGAGGGCGTTGCGGGAGGCGGGAATCGTCCTAGAGATCTGTCCGACGTCGAATCTCCTGACCAAGGCCCTCCTTGACGAGCGAGCGCTCAGAGACACCTTCCGCGCTTTTGTCGAGAACGGTGTCGCATTTACGATTGCGACGGACGGGCCGGAGATGATGCGGACGCATCTGCGGGACGAATTCGACCTGCTGCTGCGGCTTGGCGCGTTGAGCGAGGAGGAGCTGCGGGCGGCGAACCTCAGGGGTCACGACGCGAGCTTCGTCCGGTCGAGCGCCCTCCTCACAGCGGCGTAACCCCGGAAATACTCCCTTCGGTCAATTCCGTGGCGGCAGCGCAGCTGGTTTGCTGGCGCCTATGTACAACGCACTGGAAGGCAGGCTCCCGACGATCACTCAGCGCCAGCGTCAGGTGGTCGAGCTGATCGCGGCAGGGTGCTCCAACGAAGAGGTGGGCGAGAGGCTCGGGATCTCGCCGCGGACGGCAAAAGCACACTGCGACGTCTTGCGTCAGAAGCTCGGCGTCACCCGACGCCGGCAGATTCCCGTCGCCTACCGTGCGCTCACGGGCGACGACCCGCTCCTGTACAGCCTCGGGCCGGCGACGCTCGGCTCGGGGGGCTGACGGCAACCCGTGCCCGCGGCCGCCCCGGCGGCTGCGGGCACGGGGCTCCCCTCGACACCGACGAAGGTGGGTTAGGCTCAACCCTCGAGCACGCGGCACCAGCAGCGAAGCAGCAGCAGCCCCAAGCGATGGCACGGGAGAGCGAAACTGCAGTCCCAGACGTGGTCGCCGCAGGCCGGCGTCACATCATCAAGCGCCCGCGCTTGACGCGGCTGCTCGACGAGAGCACCGCGAGAATCATCATGCTGGTGGCGCCGGCCGGGTACGGAAAGACGACTCTCGCGCGAGAGTGGCTCGAGAACCGACCGCATGCGTGGTACCAGGGCGGCCCGGCGTCGGCTGACGTTGCGGCACTCGCGGCCGGGCTTGCAAAAGCGGCATCGACGATCGTGCCTGGCGCTGGCGACCGACTTCGCGCACGCCTCGGGATGGCCGCCGTTGGGGAACACGATTCTCAAGCCCTCGCCGACATGCTTGTAGAGGACATTCAAAGCTGGCCACCAGACGCCTGGATTGTCATCGACGACTACCACTTCGCATGCTCATCGGCGACCGCGGACGACTTCGTCGGTCGAGTCGTAGGTTCCTCCGAGGTGCATTTCCTCATCTGTTCGCGCCGAAGGCCAGCCTGGGCGTCCACGCGTCGCATCCTCTATGGGGAAATTCATGAGGTAGGACCCACCCCACTTGCCATGAGCCAAGGCGAGGCCCGGATCGTGCTTGAGACTCGCGGCCAAAGCGGAATATTAGGCCTCGCTGCTCTAGCGGATGGCTGGCCAGCCGTCATCGGCCTTGCATCCTTCGCCCACGATTCTCTCGCCCCCCCGGACGACCTGCCCTCGATGCTCTACGACTTCTTCGCCGAAGAGCTTTATCAAGCGATCCCCAATGATGAGCGAGTCGGTGTTAGCTGCCTGAGCCTCCTACCTGAGGTGAGCCGAGAGCTTTCAGACGCTGTCTACGGCGGCCGTGGAGATCATGTGATCGACCTCGCGGTTCAAGGCGGGCTTCTGACCGTGCGTGGCCGAGATACGTTCGAAATGCATCCACTGCTCCGTGACTTCCTCCGCTCGAAATTGGATCCGTCTCTATTCCCAAAGTACGAGACATTCTTCTCGCAGTTGCGCTCATATCTAATCGACACGCAGCGATGGGATGATCTATTTTCACTCGCTCAGGAAGCCTGCGAACCTGCACTTCTCGAGGATATCATTGGCAACGCGCTCGCTCCGATGCTCCGCGATGGAAGAAGCGCCACGGTTTCGACGTGGATTGACTTCGCGGCACGAGAGGGCTTCTACTCGCCCTTGCTCGACTTGGCCGCTGCCGAACTCGCCTTTCGCGCAGGAGAGGTTTTCCGGGCTCATGTCCTTGCTCGCCGCGCGACGATGGGGCTCCCCGAGACGCACCGTCTCGCCTCGCGCGTCCATTGCTTAGCGGCGTCTGCTGCTCATCGTCTTGATGAAGACTCACTTGCGCTTGAATACCTCGCAAACGCTCGTCGGCTCGCACTCACGGAGCGCGATGCCGTAGACGCTCTATGGAACCAGTTTCTATGTGCGACGAGCCTAGAGCACGAGTCAGCGGTTGCATTTCTTGCTGAGCTCGAGGACTATCCAGGACAGAGCACGGAACTGGAACTTCGGGCTGCGGCCGCCCCAGGTATCTACGGGCTGCGGATGGGGTCCACGTTGCACAGCCTTCAAGGGTTAGAAGCAGCAGCACATCTTGCGTCTCGCGCGGCCGACCCGATGGCAGTCACGGGCTTCTTGAGCGTGTATGCCCACCAACTCGCGGTCGCCGGCCGTTACGCAGAAGGACTGAAGGTCGCACAGCAGCATATCGATATCTCCGAGCGGCTCGATCTGTCGTTCCCTCTTGCAGTCGGATATTGGACAAAGGCTTTTATCGAACTAGGATTGCGGTTGTTCACGCAAGCCGCGCATTCACTGGATCTGTCAGATCGTATTGGCGCCAGCCTCCTCGAGGGTACTTACATAGCTATCAACTCCGCCGCTCTACGCGCACGACTTCACCTCGCTACGGGTGCTCACGACCGTGCTCAAGAAATCCTTCTCGCGGATGCGTCGGTCTCCGCCGAAAGATCCATCCGTGGCGAACTTCTTGCTACGCAGGGGCTCGTCTGTGCATCGACAGGCGACTTCCAGAGCGGGCTTGAGCTTGCTGAGGCCGCGGCGGCGCTCACCGCAGGCGTCGAAGCAGCTGTGCTCTCGGCTTGCGCACGAGCAATCGTCGAGGTTGCTCAATGCACTTCTGAAGCGCAGACCGCATCCGCCCGCGCCTTCGCGACCGCATGCACATCCGGGAACGTCGACGGCTTCGTGAGCGCCTATCGGGCGCACCCACCGCTACTCCGAATGGTGGCCGATGACGTCGCGACACACCCATTGCTGACGGTGATTCTCGCTCGCGCTAACGACCACGCGCTTGGGACGAAGGTTGGTGTACCGCTTCGCCCCGCGTGCATACCAGCTGGGAAGTTGACAAGACGCGAGAAGGAGGTGCTCGGCCTTCTCGCGCAAGGATTGACAAACCGGGAAATCGCGCGGACTCTCTACATCAGCGAGGCGACCGCCAAGGTTCATGTGCGACACATTCTCGAGAAACTAGGTGTTCGATCTCGTACCGAAGCTGCTCTGCGAGCACAGCATTACCTCGATCTCTAGGCCGCGTCCGAAAGTCGGAGGTTATCCATTACCTGTGGCTCCTGATCCGCTAGGCGAAAGTCTGAGCGCTGTCCCATTCTATAGTCCTCTGCTGCCGGGACTAGCACTGCTTCGAACGCCGCTACCACGGCAGTGTCGAATTGGCTCTCCACCGCCTGTGCCAGCCTCATACGAGCAACGCGACTAGGCATGGCATCTCGATAGGGACGGTCCGAAGTCATCGCGTTGTAAGCATCGGCGACGGCAAGAATCCGAGACAAGAGCGGAATCTGCCTCCCACTGAGACCATCTGGGTATCCTTCTCCATCCCAACGCTCATGATGATGCCGGACAACCGCCGCGATTTCTGAGTAACTCTCCACTTTCGCAAGGATGCGCTCACCAATGGCTGAGTGCTCCTGCATCTGCCTACGCTCTTCCAGAGTCAAGGCGCCTGGTTTTTCGAGAAGTCCTGCAGGCAGGCCAATCTTGCCGATGTCGTGTACTAATCCGCAGAGGTGTGCAAGTGCTTGTTGTTCCTTCGAAAGATTTAATCTCTCGGCGATATCTCTGGCGTAAATTGCGACGGCGGCGGAATGACCGGCGGTATATTGATCTCTTGCGTCGAGAGTCACTACGAGTGCAGTAGCGAAGGAGAGGTTGGCTGCCTCGAGCTTCTTGTTGACCGTAACAACGTCCTCCGCCAGTTTCCTCTCCTCTTGATAGAGCATAAAGAGGCGCTGCGCGCCCAAGCACGGCACAAAGAAGACGGCGAGAGTCCAGGGCGACAGTTCCCTATATGCGAGTACGAGCAGGACGACGACAGGCGCATACAGAGGCACCGCGGCAACAGCCAAGGGAGTGAGCGCGCGAAAGACGACACGCATCTGTCCGTTGCCTCGCAAGCGATAAGTGACAGCGGCAAATGCCGTATCCAGGGTCACTGAGAACATTGCCCCAAGACCAGCTCCGAGGACAAGCGCGCCGAAGTCACTCTGCGTAACCCAGTGGAGGTTCGCGACGACTGCGCCAGTCAAACCCCAAGTAATCGCGCGGCTCGACGTAAAAACTGCCCATTTCAAATACGGACCGCGGAACTGCCCGATCAGTGAGCAGGCGCCGACCAGCATCGCATCGAGAGGTCCGAACAAAACGGCGGCGACCAGAGTCGGGAGCAGAGATATCGATGACTCGAGTAGTGACGCGCGCGAAAGCTTGATTCGTGCGCTCTCGGAGATCGCGGCCAGTATGCAGAGGGTTGCCGCAATCGGTAGGTCGTGGAGGGAGTACCCGAATCGAACCAACGTGGCCGCCAAGGCAACGGCTGCGAGCGCAAGAACACTTGCGTACGCCGCGACACCGAGGCTTCTACTCGCCCCAAACCTGCTGAAGGCAGTCCTAAAAACTACTTGCATCTAACCCAAAAGGGGTATATGCTCGCTGAGCCGTTAGTCCCCGATGTGAGGGAGTCAGTATGCGCAAGTCGATCCTCCGGCTTGTCTCGAGCGCCGCCGTCGCCGGCGGAACCACGACCTGGTAGTGCTCTCGTAGCTTCAGTTTTCCCCAGGAGATAGGCATCCCCCCCATGGGGGATTCCACAGCTTGGGGAAAACTGGGGCTTCGGCCTCCCGTCTCGCCGGGGCGGCGAGCTACGACACGATTCCGCGCCGGAAGCCGATGGCTACGGCGTGGGCGCGCGAACGCGCTTGCAGCTTCGCGAGCAGGTGGCGCACGTGTGACTTCACCGTCTCTTCGGAGAGGAACAGGCGGGTGCCGATGTCCCGGTTGACGAGGCCCTCGGAGACGAGTTGGAGAACCTCCACCTCCCGGGCGGTCGGCAGCTGCTCGAGCTGTTTGAGCGGCGGCTGAAGCGGGATGACCTCCGCGCCGGCGGACGTGCGGCGCGCTGCGACCGCATCGAAGCGTCTCGTGTGGTCGACATAACGGTTGAGGATGTCTTGGCGCTGGGCGGCGTCCACGACCCCCTCATCGACAGCGCTCAAGCGCCGCTTTAGCAGGGGTTACCCCCGATCAGGGGACTTCGCTGCCACGCCGCCGGCGAGCCGCTACACGGGCGGGGGCTCGTAGGCGGGCGCGTCATGCGCGCCCGCCTCGAAAACCGGCTCGACCTCGTGCGGCACGATCGCACCCGCCTTGATCTGCTCCGACCAGTGGCAGGCGACGCTGTGGCCGCCGCCCGTCGACCGCAGCGGGGGCACCTCGTCGCGGCAGCGCGTCGGCTGGACGTACGGGCAGCGCGTGTGAAAGCGGCAGGCCTTTGGCGGATTCGCCGGGCTCGGCAGATCTCCCGGCAGAAGGATTGGCTTGCGCTGAGCCTCGACCACGGGATCGGGGATGGGCACGGCCGAGAGGAGCGAGATCGTGTACGGGTGGAGCGGGTTCGCGTAGAGGTCGTCGGCCGGCGAGACCTCGACGATCGCTCCCAGGTACATCACGGCGATCCGATCCGAGATGTGCCGTACAACCGCCAGGTCGTGTGCGATGAAGAGGTAGGTGAGCTTGAACTCCTGCTGGAGCTGCTCCAGCAGATTGACGATCTGGGCCTGGATCGACACGTCGAGCGCGGACACCGGCTCGTCAGCCACCACGAAGTCGGGGTTGAGCGCAAGGGCGCGCGCGAGCCCGATGCGCTGCCGCTGCCCGCCCGAGAACTCGTGCGGATACCGCGACGCTGCGTCGGCGGGTAGGCCGACCGTCGTCAGCAGCTCGCGAACGCGCCCGCTCGCGCCGCGCCGCCCTGCGAGGCCGTGCGTCCGCATCGGCTCGCCGATGATCCGGCCGACGGAATGCCTGGGGTTGAGCGAGGCGAACGGGTCCTGGAAAATGATCTGCATCCGGCGGCGCAGGGGCTGGAGGTCACTTTCGCCGAGCCCGGAGATGTCGCGGCCGTCGAACACGATCCGGCCCGCTGTGGGCTTGTAGAGGCGCAGGATCGCGCGCCCGAGCGTCGACTTGCCACAGCCGGACTCTCCGACGAGGCCGAGCGTCTCGCCGCGTTGGATCGTGAAGCTCACGTCGTCGACAGCCTTGATGTCGCCGACATGGCGATCGAGGACGACGCCGCTCTTGATGGGGAAGTAGACCTTGAGGTGGTCGACCTCGACGAGCGGCCCTGCGCCGTTCGAGCTCACGCCGCGGACTCTAGGCCGCGGTCTCGCGCCGCGTACGCGCCCATGCATCCTCCGGAACCGGGTTGAAACACGCAACCCGGTGCCCGGGCTCCACTTCTCGCAGCGGCGGAACCTCGAGGCGCGACTGCTCGACCTCGAATATGCAGCGCGGCTGAAAAGGGCAGGCGCTCGGCGGACTCAGCATGTCGCGCGGCGTGCCCTCGATCGGCTGGAGCTTCTCGCGCCGCGGGGCATCGAGCCTCGGCACGCTCTGGAGCAAGCCGTAGGTGTACGGATGGCGGGGCTGTGCGAAAAGCTGGCGCGCACCACCGGTCTCCATGAACATCCCGGCGTACATCACGTTCACGCGCTCGCACATCCCGGCGACGACCCCCAGATCGTGCGTGATCAGGATCAGCGCCGTTCCGCGATCCGCGACGAGCGCGCGCAGGACGTCGAGGATCTGGGCCTGGATCGTCACGTCGAGGGCTGTGGTCGGCTCGTCGGCGATCAGCAGCTTCGGCTCGCACGCGAGAGCCATCGCGATCATCGCCCGCTGGCGCATCCCGCCCGAGAACTGGTGGGGATAGTCCTTCAAGCGAACCTTGGCGCTCGGGATGCCCACCTGGTCCAGGAGCTCTGCCACGCGACGGTTTGCGGCATCCTTCCCGAGGCCGAAGTGCGTCTCGAGCACCTCACGGATCTGGCGGCCGATGGTGAGCACCGGGTTGAGGCTCGTCATCGGGTCCTGGAAGATCATCGCCACGTCCTTGCCGCGCACTGTTCGCAGCTCGCGGTCGGAGAGCTTCGTGAGGTCGCGCCCGTCGAACACGACGCTGCCACGAGTGACGCGGCCGTTCCGCGGCAGGATCCCGAGCATGGCGAGCGAGGTGACGCTTTTCCCACAGCCCGACTCGCCGACAATGCCGAGCGTCTCGCCGGGAGCGATGTCGAAGGAGATCCCGTTGACGGCGTGCACCGTGCCGCGGTTGGTTCCGAAGGCCACGTGCAGGTCCTCGACGGAGAGGAGCGGTTCCCTCGCCATCACACCCGCCCGCGCAGCTTCGGATCGAGCGCTTCCCGCAAACCGTCGCCGATCAGGTTGAAGCCGAGCACGCTGACGACGATCGCGAGGCCCGGAAAGATGGCGAGGAAGGGCGCCGTCTGCAGGTACCGGTCGGTCGAGGTCAGCATCGTCCCCCACTCCGGCGTCGCCGGGTCCTGCGGGCCGAGGCCGAGGAAACCGAGGCCGGCTGCGTCGATGATGGCCGTTGCCATGGCGAGCGTGCCCTGGACGATCAGCGGGGAGATCGAGTTCGGGAGGATGTGCGAGACGAGGATCGAGCGCCCCCGAACGCCCACAGCCCGAGCCGCGAGGACGAAGTCGTTCTCGCGCTGGGCGAGGACAGAGCCACGCAGCAGCCTCGTGAAGATCGGGATGTTGACAACCCCGATCGCCACCATGATCTGGACCAAACCCGGTCCGAGGAGCGCCACGATCCCGAGTGCCATCAGGAAGCCCGGAATCGCGAGCATGATGTCCATCACGCGCATGATCAGGGAGTCGACGAACCCTCCCGCATAGCCGGCGATCGCTCCCAGCACCAGGCCGAGCGACAGGCCCACCGAGACGGAGACGAGGCCGATCAGAAGCGAGGATCGTGCGCCGAACAGGATGCGCGACAGCTCGTCGCGGCCGAGATCGTCAATGCCGAGGAGGTGCGCCCCGGAGGGGCCCGGGCAGCAGCCGTTGACGACGAGGTCGAGGTGCTGGTCGGTCGGACTGAACGGCGCGATCAGGGGAGCGAAGAGCGCCACGAAGATGAAGGCGAAGACCAGCCCGAACCCGACGAGCGCCCCTGGGTTTCGCCTCAGCCGCCGCCACGCGTCGCGCCAGAGCCCGCTCGGCGCCTCGAGCTCGATCTCGCGCGACTCCAGCTCGACGACGCTCATCTGGTTCTCCCTTCCAGGAGCACTACCGTCGCGCCAGCCGGATTCGCGGGTTCAGGAGACCGTACGAGACGTCGACGAGCAGGTTGACGAAGACGACGATCACGGCGACGAAGAGGATCCCGCCCTGGAGGACCGGGAAGTCGCGGTTCGAGATCGCCTGGCGCAGCCAGCTCCCGATGCCCGGGTAGGCGAAGACGGTCTCGGTGAGGATCGCGCCCGAGAGGAGCAGTCCCACCTGGAGCCCGACGATCGTCGAGATCGGAAGCATCGCGTTCCGCAAGACGTGACGGCGGTCGACGATGCGTGGCGGCATGCCCTTCGCGCGAGCGGTGCGGACATAATCCTCGTTCTGGACGTCGAGAACGGCGGCTCGCGTGATCCTGGCGATGATCGCGAGCGGGATCGACCCCAGGGCGATCCCCGGAAGGATCAAGTGCTTGACCACGTCCCAGAACGCGCCGAAGTTTCCGGCGATCAGCGCGTCAAGGAGATACAGGTTCGTCGGGTGCGGAACGTCGATCAGGACGTCCTGCTGGCCCACCGTCGGCAGCCAACCCAGCTTGACCGCGAACAGGTACTTGAGGATCAGCGCGAGGAAGAAGATCGGGATCGAGATCCCGAGCAGGGATAAGACGAGGCTCGCGTGGTCGAGGATGGTGCCGTGGCGCTTCGCGGCCAGGAACCCGAGCGGGATGCCCACGGCGACCGAGAAGACCATGGCGGCCAGGGTCAGCTGAACCGTGGCGGGGAAGCGCTCGCGAATCTCGGTGATGACCGGGCGTCGCGAGGCGATGCTGGTCCCGAAGTCGAATGACGCGGTCGTCTTCAGGTAGGCCCAGTACTGCGAGTAGAGCGGCCGGTCGAGCCCGTACTGGTGACGGATCTGACGGATGCTCTCCGGCGTCGCCCGCTCGCCGAGGAGCGCCTCGGCCGGGCTTCCCGGCAGCGCCCGGATCCAACCGAAGACGAGAATCGAGAGGCCCAGCAGGATCGGGACGAGGAGGAGCAGCCGGCGGACGACGAAGCGAAGCATCGTTTCGTCGCCGCCGGCTGTCCGGGTTACCTCAAAACCGCTACTTGATCGAGACGAGTGCGAAGGGCTCGAGCGAGACGGGGCTCGCCTTGTACCCCACAACGTTCTTCTGGAATGCCAGCGCCGGGCTCGTGTGCACGTACGGCACGCCCGGCACGTAGTCGGAGATGATCTTGTTCGCCTGCGCGTAGAGCTTGGCGCGAACGTCGCCGTTCGTCTCGACGAGCGCCTTGTTCAGCAGCGAGAAGAGCTTCGGGTTGTTGAAGCCCCACTGCTTCTGCGGCGTGCGGAAGAACGTCCCCAGGAAGTTGTCCGGGTCGCCGTAGTCGCCGGTCCACCCGATCATGTTCAGCGCGCCCGCCGTCCCGGCGTCGACGCGACTGACGTAGTCGGGCCGCCAGGGGGCGCTGTGCGGGACGACCTCGAAGCCGGACTTGTTGAGGCTCGCCGCGAACGCCTGGAAGTTCCGCTGCGGGTCGGGCATGTACGGCCGCGATATGTCGGTCGGATACCAGAAGTCGACCTTGAGCGGCATCTGCACCCCCGCCGCCTTCAGGAGGGCCTTCGCCTTCTCCGGGTTGTACTCGTACTTCGTGACGTTCTTCGTCCAGCCGAGCAGCGAGGGCGGCTCGAACTCGTTCGCGACGACGCCGCGACCGCCGTAGAACGACTTCACGACCGACTGGCGGTCGAGCCCGTACGCGACCGCCTGGCGGACCTTGAGGTTGTCGAACGGCTTGACCGCCTGGTTGATGCCGACGTAGCCGACGTTGAAGGCCGGCCGGCTCAGGAGCTGGAGGTTGTGGTTCGACTTGATCGTCGAGATGTCCTGGGGCTCCACGAGGTCGTACCCCTGGATCTCGCCCGTCTGGAGCGCCTGCAGCCGAGCGGCGTTGTCGGAGATCGGCCGGAAGATCACCGTCTTGACGTGCGCCTTTGCACCCCAGTACGCGTCGTTCCGCTCGAGCACGAGCTTGTTGCCGACGTTCCAGGACACGAACTTGAACGCACCCGTCCCGACCGGATGCTGCGTGCCGTAGGTGCCCTGGGCGTGGAAGACGCCCTGGCTGTCGAGGCGTCCCTTGTCGGCACCGTACTTCTTCATGGCGGTCGGGCTCTGCATCGAGAACGACTCCAGGCCGATGACGCCGATGAAGGGACCGAACGCCTGGTTCAGCTTGATCACGGCGGTCGAGCTACCCACGGCCGAGCAGCTCTTGTAGAGAGCCTTGCTCGGTCCGGCCGAGCCGCTTCCGGGATGACGGAAGCCGACGAAGACCGTGTTGTAGTAGTACGACGCGCTCGCGCTCTGCAGCGCGGCCGGGAAGTTGTACCAGCGGTCGAAGTTGAAGCAGACCGCCTTCGCGTCGAACGCCGTACCGTCGTGGAACTTGACGCCCTTCCGAAGGAGGAACGTGAACGTCTTCCCGTCCTTGCTGACTTTCCAGCTCGTCGCGAGAGCCGGCTGAACCGTGAGCGTCCCCGGCTTCAGCGTCGTCAGCCCCTCGAAGATCTGGGCGGTGACTCGGAACGACTCGCCGTCCGAGACGAGCGACGGATCGAGCAGAGTCGGATCCGCGGCGGCGCCGAAGACGAGCGTGTCCTTTGCGTTCTGTTTGTGCCCGCCGGCGGTGCTGAGGCTCGTCGCGGTCATCGCGACGAGCAGCACGCCCAGCGGGAGAAGAAACTTCAACCTTCCCCTCACGAGAAATCTCCTTTCGGTGCACCCGATAGCGTTTTGGAGTATCTCAAGTGAGACTCGCTTCCGCACGAAAAGTCAGGTGCGGTTCGTGTCAGGCGGCGATCGGCACGTGCCCCGGCATCGAGGCGACGCGGCCGAGCCACTCGCGAACCGCCGGGTAGGAAGCGAGATCGAAGCCGCCCTCCGGCGCCACGTGCGTGTACGCGTAGAGCGCGACGTCCGCAAGCGAGGGCTCGTACCCGACCAGGAACTTCCGTCCGTCGAGGTGCTTCTCCATCGCGGCGAGTGCCCGATGGCCGGCCGCCGTCCGCTCCTCGAGGCGGTCCGCGAAAGCCTCGGGGCGCCCGGAGTACGCGAGCCAGAAGCGTACGACGGCGATCGCCGGCTCGTGGTCGTACTGCTCGAAGAACATCCATTGGAGCACCTGCGCGCGCTCGTAACGGTCGGCCGGCACGAATCCTGTTCCCTCACCCAGGTACCACAGAATCGCCCCGGACTCGGCGATCGGCATCCCGTCGTCGAGCACGAGCGTCGGCACGTGAAGCGCCGGGTTCAGACTCCCGAGGAGCTTGGGCCGGTTCGACCGATCGACGACGTCGACCGTCCGCCGCTCGTACGGCAGGCCGAGGTGCGCCAGCAGCAGGCGCACCTTGTAGCAGTTGCCCGAGACCGGACTGTCATACAACAGCACCGGGCGCGAATCTTGCCTCTAGAACCCGCGGGAAGCGGTCAGGCCGCCGCGGACTGCAGATCCCGCAGCGCAGCCAGCCGCTGCAACGCCTGGCCCTCGAGCTGACGAACACGCTCACGGGTGAGGTCGAGCTCGTGCCCGATCGCCTCGAGCGTCCACGGCTCTCCCTCGAAGCCGAAGCGGAGCTCCAGGATCCGCCGCTCGCGCTCGGGCAGCGCGTTCAGCGCGCGGCGGACGCCCTGCCGTCGCAGCGACTCCTCCGCCTCGTCGAACGGGTCGGCCGCTTCGCGGTCGGCAAAGAGGTCGCCGAGCTCCCCCTCGTCGTCCGCACCGACCGTCTGGTTCAGGGAGACAGAGGCGTGAGCGGCCCCGAGCGCCTCGTCGACGTGCTGGATCGGCAGGCCCGTCGCCTCCGCAAGCTCCTCCTTCGTCGCCTCGCGCCCGAGCTCGACCTCGAGCCGCCGAGCGGCGCGGCCGAGCTTCTGCTGACGCTCGACGACGTGCACCGGCACGCGGATCGTGCGCGCGTGGTTGGCCACGGCGCGCTGCACCGACTGGCGGATCCACCAGGTCGCGTAGGTCGAGAACTTGTACCCGCGCCGCCAGTCGAACTTCTCGACGGCCCGGTTCAGGCCCAGCGTCCCCTCCTGGATCAGGTCGAGAAACGGAACACCGAGGCCTCGGTAGCCCTTGGCGATCGAGACGACGAGGCGCAGGTTGGACTCGATCATGCGGCGCTTGGCAGCGGGATCCCCGCGCTCGATCGCCTTCGCGAGCTGCACCTCGTCCGCGGCGGTCAGCAGGCGATGCCGGCCGACGTCCGCGAGGAACAGCTGCAGGCTGTCCGCGGAGGCCACGAGTTCGGGCGCCTGCGGCTTCGCGGGCACGACGGCCTTCTCGGCCTCCTCGGCACGCTGCTGCCCGACCTCCAGGCCAATCGATTCGAGCTCGCGCGTGAGCTGCTCGACCTCCTCCTCGCCCAGCTCGTGCTCGAGCGCGAACGCCTCGAGCTCGGCGGGCTCGACGAAACCGCGCTCCTCCGCTCCCTCGAGCATGACCTTCGCCTGCTCGGATTCCAGCAATTCAGACAATTGGTTCTGCGTCAAGTCGTATCCACGTCCCTTCCGATCGTGCCTTTATCCTGCAAACTCTTCCCTTCGCACTCTAGGAACAAAGTCCTCGCTGTGCCAGCGCCAGCCGGCTAGGCCGGGCGCAAATCCTCCTAACGAGCGGCCTCTTTCGGTTATTCCGCCGCAGCGGGCTCTTTGGTTTGCGTGCGAGCGGGGAAGTCGAACTCGATCTTTCCCTCCTCATTCAAGACGAGACGCGCGCGAAAAGGTTTGCCGGCCTTGGAACGAAAGCCCGACAGAACCTCTCGAGTCTTGCCCTCTTCGATCAGCTGTCGGGCCACCTCGGGGGTGAGCGTCCGTCCGGCAACGCGCTTCCAGATCACGAAACCGCAGCCCGGCTCCTCCCGGCTCTTCCAACTCGTGCAGCCATACGCTCGTGAGTTCTCCCTGATGATCTCGCCGGTCTCGGCGCCGCAGCGCGGGCAAAGTCCGAGCTCCACCCGCTCGGGACGGAGCTTCTCCTTGTCCAGGCCCGCGATCTCCTCCACCGTCTTGCGGGCGAAGCCGGCGATGTCCTCGATGAAGCTCGCCCGCTCGCCGTGTCCCTGCTCGATGTCGGCGAGGCGTTTCTCCCAGTCGCCAGTCAGCTCCGGTGAGGTGATGGGGTGCGTCTCGAGCATCGTGATCACCTGCAGCCCCTTGGGCGTCGGCTGGAGGTCCTTGCCGGCCCGCTCGATGTACTCGCGCCGGATCAGCGTCTCGATCGTCTCGGCCCGCGTGGCCGGCGTGCCGAGGCCGCGCTCCTTCATCGCCTCGCGGAGCTCGTCGTCGTCGATCAGCTTGCCTGCGGTCTCCATCGCCGAGAGGAGCGTCGCCTCGGTGTAGCGCGGGGGCGGTTTCGTCTCCTTCGCCTCCACCGTCGCCTCGACGCAGCGGGCACGCTGGCCCTGCTCGAGGCGCGGCAGCTCGCCCTCGGATTCGGTCTCGTCCTCTCCCTGCTTCGCCGGCTCGTCGGCCTCGAGGCCGTAGACCGCGCGCCAACCGGGATCGAGCGTGATCTTGCCGCGCGTCCGGAAGCGCTCCTCCTCGACGATCGTGACGACGGTCGTCCGGGCGTACCGAGCCGGCGGATGGAAGACGGCGAGGAAGCGCCGCGCGACGAGGTCGAACACGCGCCGCTCGTCGGGCGAGAAGGACGTGACGTCGTGCTCGACGTCCGTCGGGATGATCGCGTGATGGTCGGCGACCCGCGCGTCGTTCACCACCCGCGCGAGCGGAAGCTGCGCGAGGTCGAGGACGAAGCGCGCTCCACGGGCGTAGTCGGCGATCGGCAGCAGGGTCTCGGCGGTCGGCTTGAGCAGCGACACCATGTCGCCGGAGAGGTACCGGGAGGACGTGCGCGGATAGGTCAAGGCCTTCTTGTCCTCGTAGAGCGACTGGGCGGCACTCAGCGTGCGCCTGGCCGAGAACCCGAAGCGGCGGTTGGCGTCCCGCTGGAGCGAGGTCAGGTCGTAGAGGAGCGGCGCGCGCTCCGACTGCTCCTTGCGCTCGACCGACTCGACTAGGCCGTCCTTGCCCGAGACCTTCGACGCGATCGCCTCCGCGCGCGCACCGTCCTTCAGACGGGTCTCGTCGCCTTCGAACCAGAGGCCCGCGTAGCGCGGGTCGAACTCTCCGTGGACGAGCCAGTAGGGCTCGGACACGAACGCCTGGATCTCGCGCTCCCGCCGCACCATCATCGCGAGCGTCGGAGTCTGGACGCGGCCAAGCGAGACGACGCCCCCCACCCAAGCGCGGCCGCGGATCGTCGCGGCACGCGTCGCGTTCATCCCGACGAGCCAGTCGGCCTCGGAACGCGAGCGGGCCGCCGCCTCGAGCGATCCCAGCTGAGCGCCCGGGCGCAGCCGCTCAAAACCCTCCTTGATCGCCTGACGGGTCATCGAGTTGATCCAGAGGCGCTCGACGGGCTTGTCGACGCCCGCGGTCTCGTAGATGTAGGCGAAGATGAGCTCTCCCTCACGGCCGGCGTCGCAGGCGTTGACGACGCGGTCGACGTCGGGACGCTTCAGGAGCTTGTGGATCGCCCGTAGCTGCTTCTGTGATTTTGCATCCCGGGGCTTCAACTTGAAGGCCTCCGGCACGATCGGCAGGTCGGCCATCCGCCACTTCTTGAAGCGATCGTCGTACTCCTCCGGCTGGGCGAGCTCGACGAGATGCCCGACGGCGAAGGTGATGACGTATTCGTCCGATTCGACGTACGCGTCGTGCTTCTGGAAGGTGCCGGGCAGAGCGCCGGCGAGGTCGCGGGCAACCGACGGCTTCTCCGCGATGACGAGTGTCTTGCCCATGTGAAACCACCTTAGCGAAGGCCCCCGCGACCGCCCGAAACACCACCCTTGCGGCCGGCGGGACGCGACGAAGCTCGGCGGTGCAGTTCCGGCCGTGATCCGTTACACGCGCGTCGCACGTACGCGATTACGGTCAACAGAGGGGGAACGGGCCGAAGGCCCCGGGGGAATTGATTGCCGAGCGCTGCGGCGCCCGCGGACGTGGCTCGAAGCCCCGACCCGAGAGGAGGCCCGCGATACTTCGCGGATGCCCCGGCCGGCTCCGCTCTACCTCACCATCGGGACTCTCAGCTGGCCGGCCGTCCGGCTGCTCTACCGCCTGCGGGTGACCGGCCTCGAAAACGTGCCGATGCGAGGGGGTTGCGTTCTCGCCGCGAACCACACCTCGAATTTCGACCCGTGGCCGCTCGGGGTGCCGCTCTTCCCCCGGCGCCAGCTCCGGTTCATGGCCAAGGTCGAGCTCTTCAACCCGTTGCTGAAGCCGCTTCTCAATGGTGCGGGAGCATTCCCCGTCCGCCGCGGCGAGGCCGACCACGAAGCGATCGAGAGGGCCGTCCGGCTCGCTCGCGAGGGAGAGATCGTCGTCATGTTCCCGGAGGGAACGCGGCAGCGGAAGGGCCTGCGGAAGCGGCTCGAGCCACGCCGTCACACCGGTGCCGCGAGGATCGCTCTCGCGGCCGACGTCCCGCTCGTTCCCGCCGCCATCCGCGGCACCGACCGCTTGGCTCGGCTCGACCGGCTCCGTGTCGCCTATGGGCCGCCGATCGAGCTGGACGACCTGCGCTCGGGAGATCCGCGGAGTGCGGCCGAGCTGGCGACCGACCGCCTGATGAGCGCGATCCACGACCTCCTCTCCACACTGTGAGGCCGCTCCTCGCGATCGACGGCGACTCTCTCGCCCACCGCGCCTACCACGCCCTGCCGAAGACGATCCGCCGCACCGAAGGCCGTCCTGCGGGGGCGCTCGTCGGCTTCACCAACATGATCGTCCGGCTCTGGGAGGCCGAGGCGCCCAGGGCGGTCGTCATCGGCTGGGACACCCTCGACTCGCTGACCTACCGGCACAAGGCCTTCCCCGCCTACCAGAGCGGTCGCACCTTCGACGACGACCTCGTCGAACAACTCGATCTTCTTCCGACCCTCGCCGGCTCGATCGGGTTCGCCTGCGGAAAGGCGGCGGGTTACGAGGCCGACGACTTCCTGGCCGCCGCGGTCGCAGGCGAGAAGGCTCGCGGAGGAACAACCCTCGTAGCCACCTCCGACCGCGATGCCTTCCAGCTGGCGAGCGAGCGCACGACCGTGCTCCAGCCGGTGCGCGGCGTCTCGCAGCTCGCGAGGATCGGTCCCCTGGAGGTGCGGGAGAGGTACGGCGTCGAGCCGCACCAGGTGCCGGACTTCATTGCCCTCCGCGGCGACCCTTCGGACCGCCTGCCCGGCGCACGAGGTGTCGGCCCGAAGACGGCCGCGGACATCCTCCGGCAGCACGGATCGCTGGAGGCCGCACTCGAGGCGGGCCGCTTTGCCGCGCAGGCGGAGGAACTTCGCCTCTACCGCCGAATGGCGACACTGGACGCCTCTGCCCCGCTCCCTCCCCTGGACGGTCAGACCCCACGCTGGGCGGAGGCGTCCACACTCGCGGAGGATTGGGGCCTCAACCAGCTCGCCCGGCGACTTGCCGAGCTCGCCGGCGAGGGCTGACGATCGAGCTCGTCGGCCACCCCGCGCTCGCGCACCTTCATGCGACTCCGAACCACCCCGAGTCCGCCGAGCGGCTCCAGGTCCTGCTCGCGCACTTCGAGATCCTGGAGGCAGCACCCGCCGACCCGGCGGTGCTCGAGCTCTGTCACGAGCCGGCCTACGTCGAGCGCGTTCGCGGGCTCGCCGCTCCCACCTGGCTCGACGCCGACACGTTCGGGGGCGAGACGAGTTGGGAGGCAAGCCTTCTCGCCGTGGGCGCCGCGATCGAGGCTGCCCGTCGCGGGGGGTTCGCGCTCGTCAGGCCTCCCGGTCACCACGCGCTACCGGGCAGGGCGATGGGCTTCTGCCTCTTCGACAACGTCGCGATCGCCGCACGTCAGGTTCAGGCCGAGCTCGGGTTCGAGCGGGTCGCGATCGTCGACATCGACGTGCACCACGGCAACGGGACCCAGGCGATCTTCTGGGACGATCCCTCCGTCCTCTTCGTCTCGCTCCACCAGTGGCCGTTCTACCCGGGGAGCGGGCGGCCCGGCGAGGGGAACGAGACGACAGTCAACGTGCCGCTGCCCGCCGGGTCGGGTGACGGTGCCTACCTTCGCGCCTTCGACGACGTCGTGAGCCCGACGGTGGAGGCCTACGCTCCGCAGCTGCTCCTCGTGTCGGCGGGTTTCGATGCCCACGAGCGCGATCCACTGGCGCAGATGCAGGTCACCGAGGACGGATTTCGACGGATCGCCGCCAGGTGCGCAACGCTCGCGCCGCAGGTGGCCGCGGTGCTCGAGGGCGGGTACAACCTCGAGACGCTGCCCACCTTGGTGGCCGCCGCCCGCGAGGGCTTCGCGCGTGTCGGCGAGACGGGTTAGGGCCAGGCCTAGGCGCCGCCCGCGCCCGGCGCGGCGGCCGGGCGCGCGGCATGCACTCGGTTCAGCCGGCGGTGCCGATGACGTAACGGAAGCAGTTCATCAGCCGGTAACCGCCGTTTCCGGTCCGGAACGGCTCGAGGAAGCCTCTCGTCGCCTCGCGAACCGCGGGCTCCCCGGCGTGCTCGATCGCCTTGACGACGGGCCCTGAGGCGAGCAGCCCGGCGAGCGCCGTCCGCTCGTCGGCGTAGCTCCACTCGCAGGCGACGTCCGCGATCGCCGTCACACGAAGCCCGGCCTCCTCGAAGAGCGCGGTTAGCGCCTCCGGCGCAGACAGGGAGAACGGGCCCGGAGCGCCCGATGGTGGCGCAGGCAGGAGCGCTCCGATCGCGGCGAGGTAGCCGGCCGCCTCGCACTGCTCCGGCGAGCCCCACGTGAGAAGCAGCACGCGGCCACCGGGCTGCAGCACCCGGACCGCCTCGGCGAGCGCCGCTGCGGGCCGGGCGGCGTACTGGAACGAGTTGAAGCCAGTGACGACGTCGAAGCTCCCGTCGGGAAACGGCAGATCCTCGAGCTCGCCCTGCACGATCGTCGCGCCCGGCACGCAGCGCCTGGCGTGGGCGAGGAGACCCTCGCTCGCGTCGAGCCCGGTTACATCGGCGCCACGGTCGGCGGCGAGCCGCAGAACCATCCCGGCGCCGCACCCGGCATCGAGCAGGCGCGTTCCTGCGGTGACGCCGAGCGCGTCCAGGCCCGCCACGAAGGCCGCCGCGACCTGCCCCTCCTGGATCGTTGCCCAGTCGTCCGCGCGCTCGCCCCAGAGCCGTCCCTGAATCGGCGCGCTTCCTGTTCCCGTGCTGCTGCTCATCGTTCGCCTCCTTGGTCGGGATCGACTCCTCGACAGTAGGAGCGAGCGCAGCGCGCGCCATCGGTCATCCTGCCCAGGTTGCACCGGGCGGCTGCCCATCCTGCGGAAGCAGCCCGCGGCCGCGGGCCTCCACGACGGCAGCGGTTCGGGTCGCGCTCCCGAGCTTCCTGAGCACGGCCGAGACGTGGTGGGCGACGGTGCGCTCCGAGAGATGGAGCATCCCAGCGATTCCCGCGTTCGTGTCTCCTCTGGCGAGGTGTAGGAGGATTTCCCGCTCGCGACGGGTCAGGCCGGCAGGGTCGGCAGAGGTCGAGCGGCGCGGCCCGCGCGGCGCGGAGGCTCCGCGGCCCGCCCGCTCGCGCGCGAACGCGCGCGCCGCCGCGATCGCCCCGAGCCGCTGGAGTGCGGCCATTGCCTCCCGCGCCGCCTGCTCGTGCCCCGGGAGGGCTGCCAGCGCGGCCTCGTAGGGAGCGTCGAGCTCCCGCCAGCCCTGCACGGCGCCCTGCCAGTCGCCGTCCAGCTCCCGGAGCACCGGCTCGGGCGCGCGCGGCGGCAGCTCCACCGGGTGGCCGCATCGCATCGCCCACAGCGCGAGCTCTCCAGCCGGTCGCGCGAACTGATGCGCGTGGTACACCGCACGCGCCTCGCGCGCGTGCCCCCGAACCGCGGCGTGATCGCCCCGCAGCCACGCGGCTTCCGCAAGCGCGCTGCAGATGAGGAGGTGCCGGCGGCCGGCGGTGACGCCGGCAAGCTCGCCCGCTGCCTGCTCGAGCAGCCCTGCCGCCGCCGCGTCGCCGCGACGGGCCGCCACGGTTCCCTCGAGCGCCAGGCGCAGCGGCCGGTGGCCGAGCCGGCTGCCATGGGCTTCAGCGGCCTACCCGAGGGCCTCGGCGTAGCGCCCGCGGTCGCGAAGGCTCCAGGCGAGCATGACTGCCAGCTCATGCTGCGCGGGAATCGATTGGTAGTCCTCGAAGAGCGCGCGGGCAAGCGGCGCGAGCGCGTCGAGCCTCGCGTGATCCCGCGCGTCGGCGGCGACGCCGGCGGCATTGACGTAGGCGCGGATCGTCTGGAAGTGAAGGCCGTGCGCGACGCCTGCCGCGAGCGCCTCGGAGAAGAAGTCCTGCGCGCTGGGATCGCCACGGTGCCCGTGGGCGAGGCCGAGGCTGACGAGCACGTCCACGCGAACCTCCTCGGCGCCGCACTCCGAGGCGAGCGCGAGAGCCTGAGGCGCCGCCGCGATCGCCGCGGCAGGGTCGAACGCGACTGCCTCGATCCGAATGACTGCTGCACATGCGCGGGCAAGCTCGACGCCGTCACCCGCGTCCTCGAGCACGACGACGGCGTCCGCCGCGGAGGCCCTCGCCTCCGGCAGCCGGTCGACCGACCATCGCGCCGCAGCGAGCGCGTTGAGAGCGCGCCCGCGACCACGACGGTCGCCGAGCTGCGCCGCCGTCGCAGCCGCCTCCTCCGCTGCTTCCAGCGACTCGCGCACCCGCCCGGAGATGTTCGTCGCGCGCGAGAACCTCAGGAGCAGATCGACCCTGTCGCGCGGCTCGCGGCCTCCGAGCCGGAGCGCACGCTCGAGCTGCAGGGCTGCCTCGCCCTGCGCGCCGACGCGCTCGGCCGCGGCTGCTGCGAGCGCGGCGTGCCGCGCCGCCTCGACGTCCAGGCCCGCCCGCTCCGCGTGATGGGCAAGCCGCGCATGGTCGCAGACCTGCCGCCCGCGGTGAGCGCCGCGACGACGCTCGAATGCAAGCGCGCCCGGCGCGGTGCGGCGATCGCCGATTCGACCGCCCGGCGGATGAGCTCGTGGCGAAAGCCGAGCAGCTCACCGTCGTCGGTGAGACGCCGAGGGCCAGTGCCTCCTCGACTCCCTCATCGCTCCCCGGCGCGACAGCGGCGAGCACGGCCGGCGAGACTCGCTGCCCGATCACGGCGGCAGCGTCGACAACTCCCCGCGCCGACGAGCCGAGCCGCGCCACGCGGGAGAGCGTCGCGAACCGAGGCGGGCAGCCGCCCGCCTGCGGCGATCGACTCCACCACCAGGAGCGGGTTCCCCCCCGTCAGGCGCGCGAGCTCGACCGCGTCGATACCGGCTGGTCCCACCAGCGACCGGACGGCTGCGGGCGAGAGCACGCGAAGCACCAAATCGCCGCACCGCCGGTCCGGTCACGAGATCGCCGACCAGCATGGAGAGCGCCGCATTCCCGGCCACCTCGTCGTCGCGGTAGGTGACGACGACGACGACCGGCGCCTCCTCGACCCGGCGCGCGAGAAGGCGGATCACGTCGAGCGTCCCCGGATCCGCCCAGTGTGCGTCCTCGACGACGGC
This sequence comes from Gaiellales bacterium, assembly GCA_038237515.1. Lineage (GTDB taxonomy): Bacteria > Actinomycetota > Thermoleophilia > Gaiellales > Gaiellaceae > JBBQDZ01. Next base: position 160 of record JBBRYP010000026.1, on the reverse strand, counting down.
GACCGTCGACGAGCGCGAGCTAAGGGGCCGCGCATAAATAATCGAGGTGTCTGTGAAGGGTCCTTGGGTGGCGCGGCGAATATGGGCTGGTGGTCGACGAGGAGGCGATCGGGTCGAAGTTCCAGCTGCTGGCGGGTCAGCTCGATGAGCGCGGTCTGCG
>JBBRYP010000025.1:0-48505 GCA_038237515.1 Gaiellales bacterium | reverse complement strand
GGTGATGGGGGAAAGCCACTTTCCCCCATCCAGCGGAGCCGAAGGCGGAGCGTCCAACTGCTCCCGCCAGTAAGGCCGCCGGGGGGACTCGGGGGGCGAGCCCCCCGGAAAAGCGAAGCGATTCACCGCCCCCGCCGCGCCCGCCCCTCGACACGCCGGGCCGACCTCGGTAGCGCTCCGTACACGCGGAAGAAGGCGCCATCGGACGGGCCCGTCGGCAGTTGCTTTCCCAACAACGTGTGTTGCAGTTATTGTGGTGGCTGAGCGCAACGTGGCGCACTCTTCGACTCCGGCCAGCTCCGCGAACAGGATCTCGACGCCGTACGCTCGGATCGAGCGGTTGCTTGCGGCCGACGAGCCGGTCATCCTCGACGGCGGCAACGCGACGGAGCTCGATCGTGGCCAGGCCGGCGAGCTGCGCGATGCCGACCGGGGGCTGTGGGGGACCGGCGCTCTCTACACCGCGCCCTTCGACGTTCTCGGCGTCCACCGTCGCTACGCCGCCGCGGGCTGCGACGTGATCTCGACCAATACGTGGGCGCTCCTGGCGGCGGCGGAGCTCGAGGCCGGCGGCGTTGCCGCCAGGAGCGGTCTGACGCACTGGATGGACGTCGCGCGGCTGGGGATCCGCGCGGCCCGCGAGGCGATCGCCGCGGAGGGCCGCGGCGACGAGTGCGCGGTCGCCTTCAGCCTCAACGGCGACGTCGACAGCGACGAACGCCTCGGCACGCTGCGGCTCGTGACGCGGATCTTCGAGGAGGATCCGCCCGACCTCGTTCTGCTCGAGACGATGTCGCTGATCCGCGACGGCCTGACGTTTCAGGCGGTCGAGGTCGCCTTGGAGACGGGGCTGCCCGTCTGGCTCAGCTTCCGCCGCTGCCGCCACGGCGTCTGTGGCGTCTACGGTCAACACTGGGGCGGCCCCGAGGGCGACAGCTTCGGCCGGACGGCGCAGCAACTAGAGAAGCTGGGCGTCAGCGCGCTGCTGATCAACTGCCTGCCCCCCGACCACGTGGACGGGATGCTGCCGTGGCTTCGCGACTTCACCGATCTGCCGCTCGGCGTCTATCCGAACCTCGGCTACTACTCCGACTCCGGCTGGCGGTTCGACACGCGCGTAGGCCCCGCCGACTACGGGGAGCTCGCGCTGCGCTGGCGGCAGGAGGGAGCGCAGATCGTGGGCGGCTGCTGCGGAACCTCGCCGGCGCACATCGCCGCAGCGCGGGAGCGCCTCCAGGGCACGAAGCCCGGCCGCCCGAGAAGCGGGCCGCCTCCGAAGGTCGGATCGTCGCCCGCGCCTCCGCGAGCGAGCGCTCGTCCCTGGCTTGACGAGCGCGACCGCGCGTTCTACCCGCTCCCCTTCCCCGAGCTCAAGCTCGATCCCGACGTCTTCGTGCCGACGATCGGCAGCCTGCTGACCTGGAAGCATCTCCTCCTCGACCGCATCGGCGACGGCAAGAACTGCCTCGACGTCGGCTGCGGCAGCGGGCTCCTCGCGATCCAGCTCGCCCTCAACGGCGCCCGGTCGGTTCACGCGGTCGACATCCAGCGCGAAGCCGTGGCGAACGCGCTCGCGAACGCTTTCCGCAATGGCGTAGCCGACCGGGTGACCGGATCGGAGGTCGACCTCTACATGCTCGAGCCCGAGCAGAGCTACGACGTCGTGGTCGCAAGCCTGTACCAGATGCCGGTCGACCCCTTCGAGCGCTTCGTCGGGCACAGGCCGCTCGACTACTGGGGCCGGAACCTGGTCGACCACCTCCTGCGGATGCTGCCGCGGCTGCTCGCCGACGACGGCGTGGCCTACGTGATGCAGCTGTCGATCCTGAGCCAGGTGCGGACGGCAGAGCTGCTCGAGGACCTGGGTCTCTCCGCACGCGTCGTAGACTTCGGCTTCTTTCCGTTCAGCGAATCATTCGACCGCAATGCAACCCAGATCGAGCACGTCGAACAGCTGTCCGACGCATACCACCTGCGCCTCGGCGACGCCGACCTGATGGTCGCCTATCTGCTGGAGCTGAAACGGGCCGTGGCGAGCCCGAACGCAGGTCGCATGCTCCGCCCGGAGGCGGCCGCGGCGGTGCCACGCTGATGGCACAGGCAGAGACGCCTTCGAGCCTCGAGATCGCCCAGGCTGCGGAGCTACGCCCGATCGCGGCGGTCGCGGAGGCGGCGGGGCTCGAGCCGGACGAGATCGAGCCTTACGGCCGCCACAAGGCGAAGATCGATCTCTCGGTCCTGGACCGGCTCCGGTCGGCGCCGGATGCGAAGCTCATCTGTGTCACGGCGGTGACGCCGACGAAAGCCGGCGAGGGCAAGACCACGACTTCGGTCTCGCTGACCCAGGGTCTCGGCGCGGTCGGCAAGAATCCCGTCCTCTGCATTCGCGAGGCTTCGGTCGGGCCGGTCTTCGGCATCAAGGGCGGCGCGGCGGGCGGAGGCTACGCCCAGGTGCTCCCGATGGAGGACCTGAACCTCCACTTCACCGGTGACATTCATGCGATCGGGGCGGCCAACAACCTGCTCGCGGCGCTCCTCGAGTCGCACATCCTCCACGGCAACCTGCTGGGAATCGACCCGCTCTCGATCAGCTGGCGACGTTGTGTCGACATGAACGACCGCGCACTCCGCCAGATCGCCGTGGGTCTCGGCGGCCGCGCGAACGGCTATGTCCGCGAGACCGGCTTCGACATCACCGCGGCGTCGGAGGTGATGGCGATCGTCGCGGTCGCCCACGATCTTCCCGACCTGCGCCGGCGGCTCGGAGCGATCACCATCGGCTACACGTTCGCCGGAGAGCCGGTTACGGCCGAGCAGCTGAAGGCGGCCGGCGCGATGACCGTCCTGCTGAAGGACGCGCTGAAGCCGAACCTCGTCCAGACGCTCGAGGGGCAGCCGGTGATCGTCCACTGCGGTCCGTTCGCCAACATCGCGCACGGCAACAACTCGATCGTGGCCGACCGGGTCGCGCTGAAGCTCGGCGACTACGTCGTGACCGAGAGCGGCTTCGGATCGGACATGGGCATGGAGAAGTTCCTGAACATCGTCTGCAGGACCGGAGGGCTCTCGCCGAGCGGCGTGGTGCTCGTGGCCACCGTTCGCGCGCTCAAGCATCACGGCGGCGACGGCGAGGGCGGGCTCGACGCGATCGAGCGAGGCGCAGCCAACATGCGCCGACACCTGGAGATCGTCAGATCCTTCGGTCTGAAGGCGGTCGTCGCCGTCAATCGCTTCCCGACCGACCGGAAGAGCGAGATCGACGCGGTTCAGCGCCTCGCGCTCGAGCATGGCGCCCATGCAGCCGAGGTGAACGAGGCCTTCGAACGCGGCGGGGCGGGAGCCACCCAGCTCGCGGAAGCGGTCGTCGACGCGACTCGCGAGGCTCCTTCGTTCGAGTTCACGTACCCGGTCGACGCGACGATCGAGGCGAAGATCGAGGCGATCGCGACGCGGGTCTACGGCGCCGAGGGCGTGTTCCTGCTGAAGACCGCTAGGGAGCGCTGCGAGGCGTACACGGCAGCCGGCCTCGACCGCGTTCCGATCTGCATGGCGAAGACGCACCTCTCGCTGTCCCACGACGCGAGCCTGCTGAACGCGCCGGAGGGCTTCACGGTCACCGTGCGGGACATCCGCGCCTACACGGGAGCAGGCTGGCTCGTCGCGCTCTGCGGCGACATGCAGACCATGCCGGGCCTCGCCACACGGCCGGCGGCGTTCACGGTCGACATCGACGAGAACGGCCGCACGGTGGGGCTGTTCTGACCGGCGACACGCTCGCCGGCTTCCTCGAGGATCTCGCCGCCGGCCCGCCGGGGCCTGCAGCCGGGTCGGCGCTCGCGGTGGTGGTCGCAATGGCGGCAGCGCTCACCGAGATGACCGCCGGACGCTGCCACGATGCCCCCGCCGCCGCGCGTGCAAGCTCGTTGCGGAAACGTGCTCACGCGCTCGCGGCGGCGGATGTGGAGGCCTACGGCGCCGTGCTCGCCTCAGGAGCCGACGATCAGGCGAGCGCGCTGTCGCACGCGACGGACATCCCGCTAGAGATCGCGCGGATCGCCGCCGAGACGGCGCAGGTCGCAGCAGCGCTCCCGCGCGATGCCGCTCGAGCCGCCGGCACCGACGCCGACGCCGCCATCGACCTCGCCGAGGCGGGTGCGCGGGCCGCTGCCCGCCTCGTTCTCGCCAACCTCCGGAGCGAGGGTGGCGATCCGCGCATCGCGGAAGCAGAGGCGTTCCTGCGCGACCCGGTGGAGTCGAGCACGCTCCAAGCTTGATCTTCGCTTTGCCCGGACGTCGAGGCAGAGACCGCAGTCGGGTCCGAGGGTCAGAGCTTGTCGGCGTACTCCTTGTACTCGCTCGGAATCGCCGCGTCCGTCCCCAGGAAGGCGTGCTTCGACATGTCCGCGCTGTAGCGGCTCGCCGGCGGCTTGCGTCCGACGCCCTCGGCGAGGCTGCGGATGTGATGCGGCCCGGCGCCGCAGCAGACGCCGAGGTAGCCGACCCCCAGCTCGAGCGCCTCTCGACCGAAGTCCGCAAGCTCGAATCGGCTGCACGTGAACGGATCCAGCGCAACGGGGAATGGCCTGTCCGCGCGATCGGGGTCGCGCAGCGACTGGAAGCTCGGCTGCTCCTCGTGCGTGCGGTAGGGAACGGGGAGAGCGGCGACGTGGCAGCTCACCGCCGCGCGGATCGGGCCCAGGAGGGGCAGCATCGTCCGCGGCCCGCGGATGCAGTTCAGGCCGACGACGTCCGCGCCCGCCGCCTCGAGTCGCCGGCAGGCCTCCTCGGGGCTCCAACCCTCGCGCGTGGCCGGCTCCTGGTGGATCGAGAGCGTGATCACGGCGGGAAGGCTGGTCTGCCTGATCGTCTCGAGCGCGATCAGGGCCTCCTCCCCCCAGGAGAAGGTCTCGCCGATCACGAAGTCGACCCCCGCCTCCATGGCCCAGCCGACCTGCTCCTCGAACATCCGCCTCACCGTCTTCCGGGACTCGTCGTCGGCGACGAACGCGTTCGTGTTCGAGATGTCGCCGGCGAAGAGGGAGCCGCTCTCCTCCGCGACCTCCCGGGCGAGCTCGAGCGCCCGCCGGTTCAGCTCCTCGATCAGGCGCTCCTTGCCGATCACGCGCAGCTTCTCGCGGTGGGCGTAGTAGGTGAACGCCTCGACGACGTCGGAGCCGGCGTGGGCGAACTCACGGTGGAGCTGGGTTACGACCTCCGGGTGCTCGAGCACGACCTCGGGCACGAACGCGCCCGCTTGGAGGTAGCCTCGGCGCTCGCACTCGAAGAGGTACCCCTCGGCGCAGATGACCGGGCCGTCGGCGAGACGCTCGAGCAGCCCTCCGTTCTCAGTCGACATCGTTTCGACCTCCTTCGTGGTAGTCGAGAGAAGCTCGCCTGCCGGCGAGTCTTTCGAGCTCTGTGCGCAGCAGGTCGAGGCGCGGCCCGCGCAGGAGCGGCAGCTCGCGACGACGGCGCTCGACCAGATCGGGGTCGAGCTCGACGATCAGGAGCGCCTCCTCGAACCGAGGCGCTTCGGCGATCACCTCACCCATCGGATCGACGACGTGCGAGCCGCCCCAGAAGGTGAAGCCGGGCTCTTCGCCGACCCGGTTCACGAAGACGACGTAGCACTGGAGCATCTGCGCGTAGAAGCGGGTCAGCTCGCCCCAGTACGGCTCCGCCTCGGGCACGGCCGTCGAGCTCGCCGAGGGCACCAGGAGCATCCCGGCACCGTCCTCCACGGCGATGACCGGGAGGAAGGGGTGCCAGGCGTCGTTGCAGATCAGCACTGCGAGTCGCCCTAGCGCCGTGTCGAATGCGCGCATCGCGTCGCCCGGCACGAAGAGGCTCGCCTCCTCGAAGATCAGGTAGTGCGGCAGGTACAGCTTCCGGTGGACATGCGTGAGCGACCCGTTCTCCAGATAGGCGGCGCTGTTGTAGGAGCTCGAGCCGCGGCGCTCACGGAAGCCGAGGAGGGCGGCCGTTTCGCCGTGCGCTCCGAGGAGCGATGGGATCGCCTCGGCCTCCAGCGCGGTGTCGCCGGCCACGCGCCCGAGCGCGTAGCCCGTCAGGGCGAGCTCCGGGAAGACGACGAGGTCTGCGCCCCCGGCGTGCGCCTCGGACATGCCCTCGCGCACTCGGGCGGCGTTGGCAGCGAGTTCGCCCAGACGGCAGTCCATCTGCGCGAGCGCGACGCGCACCTCAGCCGCCGGAGGAGCGGTTGCGCTGGCCCCCGGTCATCTGGTAGCAACCATACTGCAACTGTGGTTGGTGAAACGGCAACAAGCCTCCGGCGCGGAGTCGCCGTCCTCGAGGCGCTCCGCTCGGACGAGGCGGCGCTGGCAGGCGGCCTCGGCGTGCTCCGGATCGCAAAGGCGGTCGGCCGGGAGAAGAGCCAGGTCTCACGGACTCTGAGGACGCTCGCGGAGTACGGGCTCGTCGACCGCGATCCGGACACACGGGCCTACCGACTCGGCTGGACGCTCTTCGCACTAGCCGCCCGCGCCGGCGACGCGCGGCTGATCGCGGTGGGCGCTCCGGTCGTGAAGGAGCTCGTGGCCTCGCTCGGCGAGCGAGTGCACCTGTCCGTGCTCCAGGGGAGCGCGGTGCTCACCGTCCTCTCGGAGTCGCCGCCGCGCGTCATCCAGGCCGCCGGCTGGGTCGGCCGGACGGTGCCGGCGCACTGCACCTCATCCGGACAGGCGCTGCTCATGGACCACGCGCGCGAGGAGGTGCTCGCGCTCCTGGGAGAGACGCTTGCGCAGGCGGGGCCGAACGCTCCGGGAGACGCCGCTGAGACGTATGAACGCATCGAGGCGGCACGCGCGCGCGGGTACGCGCTCGTCGACGAGGAGTTCGAGGCCGGGCTCGTGGCCGCGGCCGCGCCGGTGCGCGACTTCCGAGGCCGGATCGTCGCGGCCCTCAACGTGTCGGCGCCGAAGTTCCGCCTCGGCGAGGGTCTCACGATCGCAGGCGAGGCGGTCGCCGGCGCCGCCGACAGGTTCTCGCAACTGCTCGGGGCCCCGTCACACGAGCCTGTGCGCTCGTGACGTTCCTGCTGCCTTGCCCGCACTGCGGCCCTCGCGACGTCTACGAGTTCGCGACGACGGGCGAGGTGCTGGCGCGCCCGAAAGAGTTGCCGACCCTGCGCGAGCTCACCGACTACGTCTACTTCCGGCGGAACGCGGCGGGCGTCCAGCGGGAGTGGTGGTATCACCGCCTCGGCTGCGGCAGCTGGTTCCTGGCGGAGCGGGACACCCGCACGAACGAGGTGCTCGAGGTCGAGCTGCCGCCGGCGCGCGCGAGCGGCGCATGAGGCTGCCGCCGCGGGACGGCGAGCGCATCGACCGCTCCCGCACCCTGACGTTTCGCTACGGCGCGCAGGAGATCGATGCGTTTGCGGGCGACACCCTCGGCTCCGCCCTCTTCGCCTCTGGGCGGCGCGTCTTCTCGCGCAGCTTCAAGTACCACCGCCCCAGAGGCCTTCTCTGCTGCACCGGCCACTGCCCGAACTGCCTGATGACGGTCGACGGCGTCCCCAACGTGCGGGTATGCGTGGAGCCGGCGCGCGCCGGGGCCGTCGTGCGCGCGCAGAACGTCGTCGGCTCGCTCGAGCGCGACCTGATGGCGGTGACCGACAAGATCGGAGGGCCCTTCACGCCGGTCGGCTTCTACTACCGGACGATGATCCGCCCGCGGCGCGCCTGGCCGCTGTACGAGCGGCTGCTGCGCCACGCAGCGGGCCTCGGGCGGGTCGGCGGGCGCCCCAGGCGCTTCGACACCGAGCACCGCCGCGCACGCGTGCTCGTGGTGGGCGGCGGTCGCGCCGGCCGAGCCGCGGCGCTCGCAGCCGCGGCGGAGGGGCCGGGCGTGGTAATCGTCGACGAGGGCGACCGGCTCTCGGCCGCGGACCTCCCGGGGGTCGAGGTCCTCGCGCCCGCGCGCGCGATCGGGGTCTACGAGGGCGGCCTAGTGCCCGTCGACGCGGACCGGCTGCTGCTGCGCTTCCGTGCCGAGCGGATCGTCGTGGCGACAGGTGCACTCGAGCAGCCCCTCGTCTTTCCCGGCAACGATCTCGTGGGCGTGATGCTGCCGAGCGCCGCGCGGCGCCTCGTGGAGGACTGGGCCCTCGCCCCCGGCAGGCGGGCGGTCGTCATCGGCTGCGACGGCCCGGGGCTCGACATCGCTCCGATCCTCGAGGACGCCGGTGTCGAGGTAGCGCGGCGCTTCGACCTGCGCGAGCGGCCCGTCCGAGCGCTTGCCGCCGAGGGCCGTAAGGGACGGCTGGTGCGGCTGACGGTGGACGGCGAGGCGATCGACGCGGATCTCGCGATCGTCTCGGGCGGGCGGCAGCCGGCGTACTCCCTCCTCGCGCAGGCCGGGGCGCGCGTCGAGCTCGATCCAAGCCTCGGCATCTTCGTCCCGCGCGAGCTGCCGCCGGGGATCGAGGCGGTCGGCGCCGTCACGGGCGAGGTCGGCGCCGGCGCCACTCCCGCGCCCGCGTACGCAGGCCCGAAGCCAGGAGGGAAGCGGTTCGTGTGTCTCTGCGAGGACGCCACCGTCAAGGATCTCTCGCGCGCCGTTCGCGAGGGCTTCGACTCGCTGGAGCTCGCCAAGCGCTACACGACGGTGACGATGGGGCCGTGCCAGGGCAAGCTCTGCCAGCTCGCCTCCAACCGCCTGTACGCGCAGCTCACGGGCACCGACTCGGCCGCGATCGGCTCGACGACCGCGCGGCCCCCCTGGACGCCGGTCGAGCTCGGCCTCCTCGCCGGCCGCCACCACGAGCCGACGAAGCGCACCTCGATCCACTTCCGTCACGAGGAGGCAGGTGCCGAGCTGCTCTGGGCAGGCCAGTGGAAGCGGCCCCACTCCTACGGCGACGCCGCTGCCGAGGTCCGTGCGGTGCACGACGACCTGGGCGTGATCGACGTCTCGACGCTCGGGAAGATCCTCATCGAGGGGCCTGACGCGGCGACGTTCCTGGAGCGGCTGTACCCGAACCGGTTCGCGGACCTGAAGGTGGGCCGGATTCGCTACGGCGTGCTGACGAGCGACGGCGGCCGGATCCTGGACGACGGTACCGTCGCGCGGATCGGCGAGAGCCTCTTCTACGTGACGACGACCTCGACCGGCTCCGAGTCCGTCTGCGAATGGTTCGAGTGGTGGAACGCGATCTGGGTCTACGACGTCGAGATCGTCAACGTCACCGGCGGGCTCGCCGCGGTCAACCTCGCGGGGCCGCGCTCGCGGGAGGTGCTCGGGCGACTCGCCGGCACGGACGTATCCAACGAGGCGATCTCCTACCTCGATGCGCGGGAGCTCACGGTTGCGGGAGTGCCCTGCCTCGTTCTCCGGATCGGGTTCGTCGGCGAGCTCGGGTACGAGCTCCACTTCGCCAGCCCGGCCGGCGAGCACGTCTGGGACAGCCTCGTCGGCGAGGGCGCGCGCCCGTTCGGCCTCGAGCCGCAGCGCGTCCTGCGCCTCGAGAAGCAGCACATCATCGTCGGGCAGGACACCGACTCGGAGTCGACCCTCCTCTCGGCCGGGATGGGTTGGCTCCCGAAGCTCGACAAGGAGGAGTTCGTCGGCAAGTGGGCGATCGAGCTCGGTCGCGAGCGGCTCCGCGAGCGGCTAGTCGGCTTCACCGCCTCGGTTGGCGAGCTGCCGAAGGAAGGCGCACAGGTCGTCGTCGACGGCCGCCCCGCCGGTCGCGTGACGAGCGCTCGCCGCAGCGAGCGGGCCGGCCTGATCGTGGGACTCGCGTGGGTCGAGCCGGATCGCGCGCAGGAGGGGGCACCGTTCGCCATCCGTTCGGACGGGGCGACGATCGCCGCGCAGGTCGCGCTCGCGCCCTTCTACGACCCGCAGGGAGAGCGGCTGCGCTCATGAGCGCACTCGATTTCCTCTCTGCCGAACGTTGCTCGTCCGGTGTCCGCCTCGTCTCGCCGCTCGCGCGCGTGCTGAAAGGCGACGGCGCCGTCCGCGACAACTCCAACATCGGGAAGGTCGAGCTGCGCGGCGAGCTGGCGGTATTCGAGCCGGGGCCTGACGAGGAGCTCGCCCGGATCACGCCCCGGCGCGGGCTGCTGCTGACCCGGGGGTCGCCCGCGCTAGCGTGTACCCGCGCCAGGGCGGCCGGGCTCCGCGCCTACGACGTGACGGGCGCTCTCGCCGCGCTGGAGCTGGACGGCGAGCAGCTGCTCGCTCGCCTCACCGACCTCGACCCGACCTCCCTCCCCGCCGCCGGCGCCGTCGCGCGCGGCGTGCCTGCCGTCGTCCAGCGTCTCGCGGGCGAGAAGTTCCGGCTCCTCGTCCCACAGGAGCTCGGGCACTACGTTGCCGGGGTCGCGCTCGACGCTGCGGAGGGGCTCCGCGAGTGAAGGACGTCTTCCGCGTTCGGCGGATGTGGCGGCCGCGTGGCGAGCTCAAGCGCCGCTACGAGGTCGTCGTCATCGGCGGGGGCTCGCACGGCCTCGCCACCGCCTACTACCTCGCCAGGAACCACGGCATGACGGACGTGGCCGTCCTCGAGCAGTCCTACATCGGCTCCGGCGCCGCCGGTCGCAACACGACGATCGTCCGGTCGAACTACCGCACCCCCGAGGGAGCAGCGTTCTACGGGGCGAGCGTGAAGCTCTACGAGGGCCTCGCGGCCGATCTCGACTTCAATCTGATGTTCTCCCAGCACGGGCACCTGACCCTCGCGCACACGGAGCGGGCGCTGATCACCTCGCAGGAGCGCGCGGAGGTGAACCAGCTGCTCGGGATCGACTCGCGAGTCGTCCTCCCGCCCGAGATCGGCCGGCTCTGTCCCCAGCTGGATCTCTCGCAGCGCCCGACGTGGCCCATCGTCGGCGCCCTCTACCACCCGCCCGGCGGGATCATCCGCCACGACGCCGTCGTCTGGGGCCTCGCGCGAGCGGCCGACCGCCTCGGAGCCGAGATCCACCCGTACACCCAGGTGACGGGCATCGAGTCGAACGGCGGCCGGGTCTCGGCGGTGCAGACGAATCGGGGACGGATCGAGGCCGGAGCGGTCGTCAGTGCGACAGCCGGTTGGTCGACGCTCGTCGGCGACCTCGCCGGCATCCGGCTGCCGATCACCACGCACATCCTCCAGGCGTTCGTGACCGAGCCGGTCAAACCGTTCCTCGACGTGATCATCGTCTCCTCGCAGATGCACGTGTACATCTCGCAGACCGACCGCGGCGAGTTCCTCGTCGGCGCGGAGATCGAGCCGTACACGACCTACAAGACGATCGGCACCTTCCCGTTCCTCGAGTACTCCGCCCGCCACGTGCTCGAGCTCTTCCCGCAGCTCGAGCGGCTGAAGGTGCTACGCAGCTGGACCGGGCTCTGCGACCTCTCGCCCGACTTCAGCCCGATCCTCGGGCGCACCGAGCTCGAAGGGTTCCACATCTCGGCCGGCTGGGGCACCTACGGGTTCAAGGCCGCGCCGATCGTGGGGACGACGCTGGCGGAGCTCGTCGCGACGGGACGGACGCCGCAGCTGATCGCGCCGTTCGCCCTCGAGCGCTTCCACGAGGACCGCCTCGTGTCCGAGCTGGCGGCGGCCGCCGTGTCGCACTGAGACGTCTATCGACGCGGACTCAGTCTTCCGTTCTCGACAGGAAGATCGACTGGTCCCATGGGGCCGGTGGATCGTGGAGGAGCGCGTTTAGCGCGCGCACGAGCCGCCCGGTCGTGGCCGGATCGCCACGCGGAAACTGCCGATTGCTCGTGTAGATGATGCCGTGGTGGTGGTCGCCGGCAGCGAGCCGGGCCAGCTCGAGGGGCCGATAGTCGCGAACGTTCTCGGTGACCAGTACGCGTTGGGCGGATGCGGCGGCTGCCAGCACCTCGTCGTCCGGCGAACCGACAAGCTGCGGGTCGGCCGCTTCATGGACGGAGACGGCGTCGTGTCCCCGCGCCCGGAGCTCGACAGCGATCGCGGGGGCATACATCTCGTCGAGCAGCAGCCTCAAGCAAGCAGCTCGCGCTCACGCGCGAGCGCCGCTTCCAGCCGCTCGGCCTCGGAGTCGTTCGCCGCGAGCCAAGCGTCGATTTCCTTCGGGTACTCGCTGTAGTAGCGGATTGCCGTCCGCACCCTTGCCTCGCTCAGCCCAAGCCGCTCCGCGAGCGCGGCCACCCGCCCCTCGCCGCGCTCCGGCGCGCTGCGAAGCGCGCCGACCACCTCCCACACATCCGGCCCGCCGGCGAGCCCCGCACGCCGACCCGCCGGCCCGCCCCGGAAGACGATCCCGGGGTGATCGTCGGCGCGTAGCCCCTCTTCGATGTAACGCTCGGCGAGCCGCGACAAGGGCTCGCCTCTCTGCTTGCTCCGGTCGCGGAGCGTGGCCAGCGTCCTCAGCCCGATCCTGATTGGTTGACTACTCATGTAGCCAACAGTAGCTACTTCCTCCGGACGAACGCCCACGTGAGGGCCCAATGCGGCTCATCCTTCCTTCAAGACGCAGCGTCGCCCTCGGAAGGAAGCGTCCCGGAGAGGAGCTCGACGCCCCAGCGGATGCTGGCGTGGATCACCTCCTCGGCGGCTGCGCCGTCGCGCCCCGCGCAGGCGGCGACGAACTCGCGGTAGTGCGAGAGCGACCGGCGGAATCTGACGCTCGTCGCGAGGATCAGGCGGTTGTAGCGCTCGGCCCGCCAGAAGAGCCGTTCGACCTCGGCGAGGAGGCGCTCGCGCCCGGCGGCGCCGTAGCAGGCGGCATGCAGCTCCCAGCGGGTCGCGAGATACTCGTCGACCGCCTTGCGCCGCGCGAACTCGCGCAGGCCTGCGAGGAGCCCTCGCATCCGCGCCACGTCGGCGTCGCTGACCGTGGCAGCGCCGAGCCGGGCGGCTAAGCCCTCGAGCCCGAGGCGCGCCGCATAGACCTCCTCCAGGTCCTCTCGCGTCAGGCGGCTGACCGCGGCACGGCCGGTGCGGCCGATCTCCACGAGTCCCTCGCGCTCGAGCATGCCGAGGACGATGCGAACCGGCGTCGGAGACACACCGAAGCGACCCGCGAGCTCGCGGTGGCGCAGCGGCGTCCCTTCCGCGAGCCGCCCGCGGACGATCAAATCGCGGAGGTCCGCAGCCACCCGGCGCTCGACCGAGGGGCGCTCCTCGAGCTGGGTCACGGAACCGAGTCGATCAGCAACTGCGGTCATGCCTGGCGCTATGGCCACTAGATTCCAAATGCTATTTCAAATATCGTCAACTGACGGTGAAGCCTCCAGCGCTGCGACTGGGCGTCGACGTCGGGGGGACGTTCACGGACGTCGTGCTCCACGACGCCGGCGGGCGCGCGACGATCCGGAAGCTGCTCTCCACGCCGCCGGAGTACGACGTTGCCGTGGTGGACGCTGCCTCTGCGCTCGCGAACGGCCGCGGCGCCGACATCGCGGAGGTGGTGCACGGGACGACCGTGGCGACGAACGCGGTGCTCGAGCGCAGAGGTGCGACCACGGCGCTCGTGACGACGAAGGGGTTCCGCGACGTGCTCGAGCTGCGGCGCCTGCGGATCCCGCACATGTACGACCTCTTCTGGCGCAAGCCGCCCGCCCTCGTGCCGCGGCACCTGCGCCTCGAGGTCGGCGAGCGCGTGCTCGCCGACGGCACCGTCGAGCGCCCCCTCGACGAGGGCGAGGCGCTGGCGCTCGCGCAGCAGCTGCGCGGCGCCGGAGTCGAGTCGGTCGCCGTCTGCCTCCTGCACTCCTACCTCTATCCCGACCACGAAGAACGGCTCGGTGCGATCCTCCAGCGGGAGCTGCCGGAGGCGACGGTCTCGCTCTCGAGCGCCATCCTGCGCGAGCAGCGCGAGTACGAGCGCTCTGCGACGACCGCGGTCAACGCCTACGTGCGGCCCCTGATGGCCTCCTACCTCGACCGGATCCGGGGCGGGCTCGACGCGCTCGGAGTGCACGGCCCGCTGAGGATCATGCAGTCCTCGGGTGGAGTCATGACCTCGGACGACGCACGCGCCCGTCCCGTCTACGCGCTCGAGTCGGGGCCTGCCGCCGGCGTGGTGGCCGCGCTCGCGATCGCGGGTCGGCTGGGCTACGAGAACGTGATCTCTTTCGACATGGGCGGAACGACCGCGAAGGCTTCCCTGATCGAGCGCGGCGCAGTGTCACGGGCACGGGAGTACGAGGTGGGAGGCTCGATCTCCGCCGGCAGCCGCCTTCTGCGCGGGTCGGGCGAGCTGCTGCGCATCCCGGCGATCGACATTGCCGAGGTCGGAGCGGGCGGCGGATCAATCGCCTTCCTCGACGCAGCGGGCGGGCTCCAGGTCGGCCCGCGCAGCGCGGGCGCCGACCCCGGCCCCGCCTGCTACGGGCGCGGCGGCGAGGAGCCGACGGTGACCGACGCGAACGTCGTGCTCGGGACGATGCCGGCCTCGCCGCTCGCCGGAGGCGAGATCTCCGTGTCGGTGGATCTCGCGGAGCGGGCCGTCGCTCGCGTTGCGGACGCGCTCGGCCTGACGCTCCTCGAGACGGCGCAAGGGATCCACGACATCGCCAACGCGCGGATGACACGCGCGCTCCGATCCGTGTCGTCCGAGCGGGGGCGCGACCCCCGCGACTTCGCGCTCATCGCCTACGGCGGCTCCGGCCCGATCCACGCGGTCGGGCTTGCGGAGGAGCTCGGGGTGCGGACGGTGCTCGTGCCCGCCCTGGCGGGCCTCTTCAGCTCACTCGGCCTGCTCTTCGCGCGGCCGGAGCTCCACGACGTGAGGACCTGCCGGCTCGACGCCCGCACCACGGACGCCTCGACGGTGGAGGACGTGTACGCCGAGCTCCGTGAGCGGCTCGCGCCGGCTGCGCACCCAGGCCCGACCGAGTGGCTGAGAGGGGCGGACCTCCGCTACGAGGGCCAGAGCTGGGAGATCGAGGTCGAGTTCCCGGCGGGCGAGTCGCTCCAGGAGCTGCTCGCGCGCTTCGAGGACGAGCACGAGCGGTTGTACGGCGTTCGGGGCCAGCCGGGGTCGCCGGTCGAGATCCGGGCGCTCCGCCTGGCCGCTCTCGGCCCCGCCGCCGGCACCCACGCCCTGCACGTGAACAGCGGCCGGATCTCCTCCGGGGGAGCGAGGCGCGCCTGTTTCGCCGGCGAGTCCATCTCGACTTCCATCCGGAGCAGGGCCTCCATCGGCTCCCGCGAGCCCGGACCGCTCCTCGTCGACGAGTACGACACGACCGTCGTCGTACCGCCCGGCTGGACGGTCGGCCGCGACGAGGAGACGGACACTCTGGTACTGGAGCGGGATGCTTAGCCAGGCACCGTCGGTCGCGGCCGATCCGATCACGCAGCAGATCGTCGCGAACGCGCTCGCTTCGATCGCCGACGAGATGGCGACCACCATCTTCCGCACCGCGCACTCGACGGTCGTCCGCGACGGGATGGACTTCTCCGCCGCCGTGTGCAGCGCGGCCGGCGAGACGGTGGCGCAAGCGGTGACGATCCCCTTCCACCTCGGCTCGATCCCGACGGCGATGGACGCGCTGCTCTCCCACTACGGCGAGGAGCTGCGGCCGGGGGACGTCTACCTGATGAACGACCCGTTCGACGGCGGGATGCACCTCCAGGACCTGTTCGTCTTCAAGCCGGTCTTCCGCGACACGACGCTGATCGGCTTCGCGTGCGCGACCGCTCACCACGGCGACATCGGCGGGCGGCTGCCCGGCTCGAGCGCGTGCGACAACACGGAGATCTTCCAGGAAGGGATCCGGCTGCCCTGGCTGCGCCTGTACGCGGAGGGCGAGCCGGTCGAGGACGTCTTCAAGATCATCTGCGCGAACGTCCGGATACCACGGATGACCCTGGGTGACCTGAGGGCTCAGGTGGCGGCATGCTCCGTGGCGGAGCGCGGCCTGCAGGAGCTCGCGGAGCGGTACGGCACGCAGCGTCTGGCCGCGCTCGAGGAGGCGCTGATCGAGCACACCGAGCTGCTCGTCCGGCACGAGATCGCAGGCTGGCCCGACGGCAGCGCCGAGTTCACCGACTACCTCGACTCGGATGGGATCGAGTCGCGCGACGTGCCGATCCACGTTCGCGTGACGATCGAGGGCGACGAGGTGACGGTTGACTTCTCCGAGTCGTCCACGATGGTGGCCGGCTCGCTCAACAGCACGCGCTCGTTCGTCGCGGCCGCGGTCTACCAGGTGATCCGGGCCGCCCTGCGCACCGACGTCCCGAACACCGCTGGTGCGTTCCGGCCGGTGAACCTCGTCACGAAGCCCGGCACGATCGCCGAGGTCGTCATGCCGGCGGCGTCGTCGATGCGCGGCGTCACCGGCTTTCGCATAGTCGACGCCGTCGCCGGCGCGCTGGCGCAGCTCCTGCCGGAGCGGATCCCGGCGGCCGGCGAGGGCGGCAACTCGATCGCGGTCTTCGGGGGCAGGCGGCCGGACGGCGAGCGCTTCGTCTACTACGAGCTCGTCACCGGCACCTGGGGAGCGACGCCCGAGGGGGACGGGAACGACGGTCTCTCGAACCCGGCGGCGACCGCCTCGAACATTCCGGTGGAGGTTGCCGAGAGCGAGTTCCCGATCGTGATCGAGCGCTACGGGCTCGTCGCCGACACCGGCGGCGCCGGCCGCCTTCGCGGCGGTCTCGCGATCGAGCGCTCGTGGCGCTGCCTGACGCTAGACACCTCGCTCGTCGTCCGCTCCGACCGGCAGCGGCACGCGCCCTGGGGCCTCGCCGGTGGCGGCGACGGGGCGCTCTCGGAGAACATCCTCCGGCGTGCGGACGGGACGGAGGAGCGGCTGCCGCCGATGTTCTCGACGGTGATCGGGCCCGGCGATCGCTTTCACCACCGCACGGCCGGCGGCGGCGGCTTCGGCGCTGCGCGCGAGCGCGATCCCGAGGCGATCGCAGCCGACGTCCGCGACGGGAAGGTCAGCCTCGCCGCGGCCCGCGACCTCTATGGCTACGACGTGGAGGGAGACGGATGACCGAACGTGCGGAAGCGGCCAAGGCACCGCTTGCGGTGCCGACCTCAGGGCGCGCGGCTTGCCGCGTGCCCGTCTGCGCTGCCAACCTGGCACAAGATGACTGAAAAGGCGGACGCGGTGGTCATCGGCGCCGGGATCCTCGGCGCGAGCGTCGCGCACTTCCTGACGAAGAACGGCTACGGCGACGTCGCGCTGCTCGACAAGGGCGCCGTCTGCTCGGGCTCCACGCAGTACTCCGCCGCGAACGTGAGGCAGCACTACTCGAACGAGGTCGCGATCCGGCTCGCCGTGCGCGCGGTCGAGATGTTCGAGGGCGACGAGGAGGAGCTCGGCGGGCCGAGCGGCTTCGTCCGCTGCGGCTACATGGTCATGGCTCCGAAGGAGGAGGAGCAGGCGATCCGCAACGTCGTCCCGCTCCAGCGCTCGCTCGGCGTCCAGACCGAGATCCTGACGCCCGAGGAGCTCGGCGAGCGGTTTCCAGCGATCGCGCTCGATGGGCTCGCCCTCGCCTGCCTCGAGACGACGTCGGGCTACGCAGACCCGGTGCAGACGACGCGCTCGCTCGTCGACTCGGCGCGAAGGCAGGGGCTGCGCGTCCACGAGGGGCGGGCGGTCACCGGCATCGAGCGCTCGAACGGCTCGATCGCGGGCGTCCGCACGAGTGAGGGGGACATCGCCAGCCCGGTCGTCGTCAACGCCGCAGGCCCGTGGGGCGACCGGATCGGGCGGATGGCCGGAATCGAGTACCACCTGACGTTCAGCCGCGAGCACGAGGCGCAGGTACGCGTCCCGGCGGACTTCGGGGAGATCCCGGTCAGCTCCGACGTCGTGCAGCACTTCTACTTCCGGCCCCACGGCACCGACCGGCTGCTCGTCGGCGAGGGCTGGCCGAAGGAGGTCGAGCCCGACGACCCCGAGACCTACGACGCCGGCACGGACGAGGCGCACGTCGAGCAGATGCTCGACAAGCTCTGCCGGCGCGTGCCGAGCCTGCGCGGACGCGTCGAGTACCTCACCGGGTACTCCGGGATGTACGACATCACCGACGACTGGTACCCGATCGTCGGCGGCGAGCCGGAGCTCGAGGGCTACTACTCGGCGTTCGGGGGCAGCGGCCACTGCTTCAAGATCGGCCCGCCGATCGGCGAGGCGCTCGCGGAGGTGATCGCAGGCCGCGAGCCGGGGATCGACATCTCGCCGCTCCGGCACTCCCGTTTCGAGGAGGCCGACACGTTCAGCTCCGTCTGGGGCCCCGGGAACCGCGCATGAGCGTGAAGATCTCCCGCGTCGAGTCCACCGCCCTCGCGATCCCGCTCGAGCGGCCGTTCCACTGGAGCTCGGGCGCGCAGCTCGGCGCCAACCTCGTCCTCTGGAAGGTCGAGCTCGACGACGGCGCGGTCGGCTACGGCGACTCGATCTGCGAGGACCCGGCGGCGGTCGAGTCCTACGGGCGGCTGATCGCGGAGGCGTTCCTCGGCCGCTCTCCGGGGGACGTAGAGGCCGCTCTCGCCGAACTCTCGAGGCGAGGCCGGTGGCGTGTCACGCCGCGCTGGACGAACCAGATCCTCTCCGGAATCGAGGTCGCCTGCTGGGATGCGCTCGGCAAGTCGCTCGGCGTCCCGGCGTCGACGTTCCTCGGCGGACGGGTGCGCGAGGAGGTCGACTTCATGGCGTTCGCGCAAGGAGAGTCCGCGGAGGAGCTCGCGCGCCACGCAGGCGAGCTGGCAGCGGAGGGCTACCGCGTCGCCTACGTCAAGGTCGGCCGCGCCCGCGAGGCCGACGAGGCCGTCGTCGCGGCGGTGCGCGAGGCGATCGGGCCCGAGGTCGCGCTTCGGGTCGACCCGAACGAGGCGTGGGACGTCCCGACCGCGGTCGAGAGGATCCGCAGCCTCGAGCCGTACGGCATCGACTGGGTCGAGCAGCCCGTCGAGGCGGCGAACGTCGCCGGGCTCGCGCGCGTCCGGCGCTCCGTGCAGACGAAGATCGCCGCCGACCAGGCCGTCTACACGGCGCCGGAGCTGCGCGCGGTGCTCGAGCGGGAGGCCGCCGACGTGATCGTCCTCGGCCACCACGAGTGCGGCGGCCTCTGGCGGCTGCGCCAGCTCGCGCAGACGGTGGCCGACCACGGGCTACCGCTCAACCGGCATGCCTGCATGGAGAGCGCGATCTCCACCTTCGCGGCGCTCCAGGTGATGTCCGCGATCCCCAACCTGACGCTCGGGAACCAGGCGATGCACCAGCTGCTCGCCGACCCGCTCGTGCTCGAGCCGCCGGTGCTCCGCGGCGGGCGCGTCGCGGTGCCCGACAGGCCGGGGCTCGGATTCGAGCTCGACCCCGACGCGGTCGAGCGGGCGCACGAACGCTACCGCTCCGACGGGGCCTACCGCTCGGTCGAGGCCTCGCACGCCGGGGGCCTGCGGTGACGCTCGACCCGATCACCTTCGAGGTGATCCGTAACGCGCTCGTCGCCGCGACCGACGAGATGGTGCTCGCGCTCCGCCGCAGCGCCTACTCGACGAACATCAAGACGCGCTCCGACTTCTCCTGCGCGTTCTTCGACGCGGAGCTCCGCTCGGTCGCGCAGGGGTTCGCGCAGCCGGTCCACCTCGGGTCGATGGTCGAGCAGGTGCCGAAGGCGGTGCTCGAGTACGGACCCGAGAACCTCGGCCCGGGCGACATGATCGTCACGAACGAGCCGTTCCCGGGCGGCGTCCACCTGAACGACATCAGCCTGATCGCTCCGGTCCACGCCGGCGGGCGGCTGCTCGGGTACGTGACGAACCTCGCCCACCACGTGGACGTCGGCGGCGGCGCTCCGGCGTCGATCGGCGCCTTCCGCGAGGTCTACCAGGAGGGCGTGATCATCCCGCCGGTCAAGGTCGTCGAGGCGGGGCGCCTCGTGCCGGACGTCTTCCGCCTCCTCCTCGCGCAGATCCGCTCCAAGCACGAGACGGCCGGCGACCTTCGCGCCCAGGTCGCCGCCAACAACACGGGCGTGCGCCGGCTGCAGGCACTCGTCGAGCGCCACGGCCTCGAGACGGTCGCGCAGGCGATGGAGGAACTGCTCGACTACACCGAGCGGCGCACCCGCGCCGAGCTCGCGAAGCTCCCGAGCGGCACCTTCGAGGCCGACGGCACGGTCGACAACGACGGCTACACCGAGGATCCCGTGTACCTGCGCGTGCGCGTGACGATCGGTCCGGAGGGCGTTCGTTTCGACACCGTCGGCTCGGACCCCCAGCGGCGCGCGCCCGTCAACTCGACCTACGCGCAGACCTACTCGGCCTGCGCCTACGCCGTCAAGTGCCTCGTCGACCCGGACCTGCCGGTGAACGACGGCTTCTACCGGCTGGTGCGGCTCGACGCGCCGCTCGGGTCGGTGACGAACTGCACGGCGCCCTCGCCGGTCGTCGGCGGCTGGGAGACCCAGACGAGGTTGAACGACATCATCTTCAAGGCGCTCTCCGATGCGATGCCCGACCGGGTGCCGGCGGGGACCAAGGCGATGATGTGCCACGCCGGCTTCGGCGGCGTCGACCCCGAGACGGGCGAGTACTACTGCTTCCTCGAGACCTTCGCCGGCGGCTACGGCGGCCGGATCGGAAGCGACGGCCCGGACGCGGTGCAGACGCACGGCCAGAACACCGAGAACGCGCCCGTCGAGGAGACCGAGCGCGGCTACCCCGTGCGCGTCGAGTGCCTCGAGCTCGTCGAGGACTCCGACGGCCCCGGCCGCTTCCGCGGCGGGCTCGGCCTGCGCAAGGACTACCGCTTCGACCGGCCGACGACCTTCTCGATCCTCGCCGACCGCGACCGCTCGGGCCCGTGGGGCCTCTTCGGCGGCCTCCCCGGCCGCAAGGCCGAGTACGTCCTGAACCCCGACCGCGAGGGGCGGCGCCTCGGGTCGAAGACGACGCTCGAGATCGGCGCCGGCGACGTGGTCAGCTACCGCACCTGCGGCGGCGGCGGCTACGGCCCTCCGCACGAGCGCGACCCCGAGCGCGTGCTGCGCGACGTGATCGAGCGCAAGGTCAGCGCCGTGCGCGCGCGAGAGGAGTACGGCGTCGCGATCGTCGACGGCCGCGTGGACGAGGCCGGGACGGCGAGGCTGCGGGAGTGAGCTTTCGGCTAGGCGTAGATATCGGAGGAACCTTCACGGATGCGACGCTCGTCGACGAGGAGACGGGTGCCGTGCGGATCGCGAAGGTGGCCTCGACCCCGAGCGATCCGTCCGCCGGCTTCATGGAGGCGACGCGCCGGATCCTCTCGGAGGCCGGCGTCGAGGGCGGCGCGCTGCGCTACGTCGTGCACGCGACGACGGTGGCCACGAACTCGATCATCGAAGGCAAGGTCGCACGAGCCGGCTTCGTCACGACCGAGGGCTTCCGCGACCTGCTCGAGATCGCCCGCCAGGTCCGCCCCACCCTCTACGACGTCCATTTCGAGAAGCCGCGGCCGCTCGTGCCCCGCAACCTCTGCTTCGGCGTTCGCGAGCGGCTCGAGCCGGACGGCGCGGTGCGCGTCGCGCTCGAAGAAGGGAGTGTCCGCGAGGTGGCGACGCGCCTACGGGACGAGCGGGTCGAATCCGTAGCAGTCTGCCTGCTGCACGCCTACGTCGACGGAGAGCACGAGCGCCGGGTCGGGGAGATCATCCGCGAGGTCTGCCCGGAGGTGCTCGTCTCGCTTTCCTCGCAGGTTGCGCCCGAGTTCCGGGAGTACCTGAGGGCATCGACGACCGTGATCAACGCCGGCATCCAGCCCGTCGTCGCCCGCTACCTGGAGAGCATCGAGGCGCGCCTGCACGAAGCGGGAGTCGACGCCGAGCTCCTCGTGATGCAGTCGAGTGGCGGCGTCTTCTCCTCCGCTGCCGCGAGGAGTCGCCCCGTCTTCATGGTCGAGTCGGGCCCGGCCGCCGGGGTGATCGCCGCGGCTTCGCTCGGCGAGGCGCTCGGCCTCGCCGACCTGATCTCGTTCGACATGGGCGGGACGACAGCGAAGGTCGGCCTGATCCAGGACGGCTCCGCGAAGGTCACGAAGGAGTACCAGGTGGGCGCCGCGGCCAGGGCGGGCATCGGGGGCCTCGCCCTCTCGGGCTACCCGGTGCGGACGCCCGTGATCGACCTGGTCGAGATCGGCGCCGGCGGCGGGTCGATCGCCTGGATCGACTCCGGCGGGCTACTGCGCGTCGGGCCGCAGAGCGCGGGGGCCGACCCCGGCCCCGTCTGCTACTCGCGCGGCGGCGAGGAGCCGACGGTGACCGACGCCAACCTCGTGCTCGGACGGCTCAACCCCTCCTACTTCCTCGGTGGCGAGATCGAGCTCGACGCAGGGGCCGCGCGGGCGGCGATCGAGGAGCGCTGCGCCGTTCCGCTCGGCCTCTCAGTGGTTCAGGCAGCGCACGGGATCGTCGAGATCGCGAACGCGGCGATGGTGAACGCGCTGCACCTGATCTCGGTGCAGCGCGGGTACGACCCGCGCGGCTTCGTGCTCGTCGCGTTCGGCGGCGCCGGACCCGCGCAGGCAAACGCGCTCGCGCGCGAAGCCGGGATGCCGACGGTGCTCGTCCCGACGAGTCCCGGGATCTTCTCCGCTACCGGCCTCCTCTCCACCGACCTCAAGCGCGACTACACGGCGGCGATGCTGAGACGGGTCGACGCGCTGGAGCCTGCCGAAGCCGAGGCCGCGTTCGCGAGAATGGAGGCGGAAGGCCGAGACGCGCTCGCGCGCGAGGGACTCGCTGCCGAAGAGGTCTCCTTCGTGCGGCAGATCGAGATGCGCTACGTCGGCCAGAGCTACGAGCTGACGGTGCCGGCCGACGACCTCGACGCGGCGGTCGGCGGCTTCCATGCCGCGCACGACCGCGCCTACGGCTTCAGCGCCGAGCAGGAACCGGTCGAGGTCGTGAACCTCCGGCTGACCGCCGTCGGGCGGATCGCAAAACCCCAGCTGGCGCGGCTCGAGCCGGGGAAACCCCCTGCGGAGCGTGCGCGCCGGCCGGTCTATTTCGCCGAGAGCGGCGACTTCCTCGACTGCCCGGTCTACGACCGTTACGCCCTCGGAGCCGGCGCGGAGCTCGCCGGGCCGGCAATCGTCGAGGAGTTCGACTCCACGATCGTCGTCCACCCCGGCTACCGCGCGCGCATCGACGACTACGGCAATCTCTTCATCCATGCCTGAGCACGGCATCGTCGTCTCCAAGGACGTCATGGTCGCAATGCGCGACGGGACCCGGCTCGCCACAGACGTCTACCGCCCGGCTCACGACGGTGACTGGCTCGAGGGACGGTTCCCGACGATCCTCTGCCGGACGCCCTACGACAAGACCGACCGGCGCTACACGGAAATCGCCGACTTCTTCACCCCGCGCGGCTACGTCGTCGCCCTCCAGGACCTGCGCGACCGCTACCGGTCGGAGGGCACCGGCGACTACTTCCACACGATCACCCGGCACGAGGGCAGGGACGGCTACGACACGATCGAGTGGCTGGCGTCGCGCCAGTGGAGCAACGGCCGGGTCGGCACCGTGGGCAGCTCGTACGGTGCGATCACGCAGGTACGACTCGCGCTCGAGCGGCCGCCGCACCTCGCAGCGATCTGGCCGGACGTCGTCCCGACGAGCAACTACCTGAACCAGTCGCGCGAGGGCGGCGCGATGCAGCTGCACATGTTCTGGGCGCTCTTCATCCACGCCCAGGACGCGCAGGAGATCGCGGACGACCCGGCCAAGCAGGACGAGGTCTGGGCCGATCTGCGGAGGATGCGCGAGCTGCTGCACTCGATGCCCTGGCGCCCCGGTGAGCTCTCGCTGCGCCACACCCCCGCGCTCGAACAGACGCTCTTCGACTACTACACGAGGGGCACCTACGACGAGTGGTGGGCGCGGGAGGAGAACGACTACACCGCTCACTTCGACCGGCACGCGGACGTCCCGGGGACCTACTCGACCGGCTGGTACGACGGCTTCCCGCATGCCGACAGCGAGTACTTCGCCGAGATGGCGCGGCGCAACGACTCCCCGCAGCGGCTCGTCGTCGGGCCCTGGAGCCACGTCGGGATGCGGGGCGACGCGACGTTCACGCTCGACGTCGACTTCGGCCCGGAGAGCGTCTGGGGCGTGCGCCGCTACTTCGAGGAGCAGCTTCGCTTCTTCGACCGCTGGCTGAAGGAGGAGCGAAACGGGGTCGAGGACGACGCGCCGGTCCGGATCTTCGTGATGGGCGGCGGCAGCGGCCGCCGGACGGAGAAGGGAAAGCTCGACCACGGGGGGAGCTGGCGAGAGGAGCACGAGTGGCCGCTTGCGCGAACGCGCTGGACGACGTTCCACCTGCATGGCGACGGGACGCTGCGCGAAGAGCCCCCGACGGCGGGCGCGCAGCCACGCGCGTTCACCTACGACCCCGCGCACCCGGTGCCGAGCATCGGCGGCCTGCTCTGCCAGATCGGCGAGCTGCCGCCCGACGAGGGCGGCGGGCAGGAGGCGATGTGGACGCGCTTCCTCAACCCGGTGCTGCGGCTGCGGAACGTCCTCTCCCCCGGCCCCGCCCACCAGGCCGAGGCGCGGGGGATCTTCGGCGCCGAGCCGCCGTACCCGTTGCTCGCCGAGCGCCCGGACGTGCTCGTCTTCCAGACGGAGCCTCTCGCTGAGCCGGTCGAGGTGACCGGGCCGGTGACGGTGCACCTCTGGATCGCCTCCTCGGCGCCGGACACCGACTTCACGGCGAAGCTCGTCGACGTCTACCCGCCGACTGAGAATTATCCCGACGGCTACCACATGAACCTGAGCGACTCGATCATCCGCTGCCG
The DNA here is from genome assembly GCA_038237515.1 of Gaiellales bacterium. Taxonomy (GTDB): domain Bacteria; phylum Actinomycetota; class Thermoleophilia; order Gaiellales; family Gaiellaceae; genus JBBQDZ01. Next base: position 23,746 of record JBBRYP010000025.1, on the reverse strand, counting down.
CTACCGGGAGGGCTGGGATCGCGAGGTCTTCATGGAGCCGGACGGGATCTACCCGATCGCGATCTCGCTCGCGCCGACGAGCAACCTCTTCGCCGCCGGCCACCGCATCCGGCTCGACGTCTCGAGCTCGAACTTCCCCCGGCTCGACCTGAACCCGAACACCGGAGAGCCGGTGGGCCGGCACACACAGTCGCAAGTGGCCCACCAGAAGGTGTACGCCGACGCCGAGCACCCGTCGCACGTCGTCCTGCCGATCGTTCCTGAGCGGTAGCCGAGCTTCAGGGGCATTTCGGCTGGGAAACGGCGGGCTCGGCTGGTTTACTTCCAGGATCAACCGCCTGCCCCTAGCTATCGCCGCACTTCCTGCGCTGTTCGCGGCGATCCAGCCTGCAGCCGCATCCGATCCTTGGTCGAATCTTCACCGGCCGTTGCACCTGCCGGTGCTCGCGGCCGGCGCGGACTGCCCGGTCAGCGTCCCGGCGAAGTTCAATTTCGGGCGGTACGGCGTCGGGAGGGGGATCGGGCCGGGGCCCGCGTACCCGCTCTTCTTCGAGCAGCCCGGCTCAGTGCTCCGCTTTTACTATCCGCCCGAGCCTCACGGCGTGTTCGCCGGCAGCCTCTGGAGCGGCCAGAAGGTGCTCTGGTTCGTCGCGCCGAGCTACCGCGGCCCGGTGCTCATCCGCGGCGCGCGCTTGGACGGCACCGAAATCCTCCGGTTCGACAACGGCAAGGTGCCTCCGGCAGAACTCCGCATTCCAGTGGCAGCCCGCGGCGGCAACCCACCGGCGCAGAAGCTCGTCGGTCAGCGCTACCGCCCGTCGTACACGCGTCTCCGCGCAACCGGCTGCTACGGCTACCAGATCGACGGGACGAGCTTCAGCCGGGTGATCGTCTTCAATGCCGTAGCGGCGTAGGCGCCCCATCTCTGTCGACGCAGACCGCCTGCGTGACCTGACACTCGGGCTCGTCGAGGTCGCGAGCCCGACCGGCGACACCGCCGAAGCGGCGCGTCTCTACGCGCGCCTGCTCGAGGAGGCGGGGCTCGACGTGGAGCTCCTCGACGAGCGTTTCCCGGCGACGCCGGTCGTCGTCGGCCGACTCCGGGGCGGCGAACCGGGGCCGGCCGTCGTCTTCAACGGGCACCTGGACACCGTGCCGATCCCGCACGGCCCGCCGCACCTCGACGGCGACCGCATCGTCGGCCGGGGCAGCGCCGACATGAAGGGCGCTCTCGCCTGCGCAGCGGAGACCGCCCGTGCACTCGCCGGCCGCCCGTTCCCGGGGGAGATCGTGATCGTCGCGATCGGCCTGCACGAGGCGCCGGGCGGCCGCGGCGAGGACCTGACCTGGCTCCTGCGCGACCACGGCTTCCGGAGCGACTACGCCGTCGTCTGCGAGCTCGGCGCCCACGAGCTGCCCGTCGCGCACATGGGGAGCGCGACCTTCGAGATCGAGCTCTCGCGCGCAGGGATGCCGACGCACGAGCTGCAGACTCCGGCCGGGACGCCCCACCCGCTCGTCGCCGCCGGGCAGGTGCTCGAGGCTCTCCGGGCCTGGTCCGGCAAGCTCGCGCGGACCGAGCACGAGTGGGTGGGCGCCGAGTCCGTCTTCGTCGGGGAGGTACACGGAGGCGACTTCTACAACCGCTATCCGAACCGGTGCCGGATCGTCGGCACGCGCAGGTGGGCACCCGGGCGCACGCGCGACGACGTCGAGCCCGAGTTCCGGGCGCGCCTCGATCCCGTGGCACGCGAGAGCGGCTGCGCGGTCGACCTCGATCTGCGGACAGTGCGCGAGTCGTACTCGATCGACCCTGCGCACCCGCTCGTCGAAGCGCTCCGCGACGCCTACCGCGACGTCACCGGCGACGAGCTGCGGCCGGTCGGCATCAAGGTGGTGGCCGACGGCGCGATCTGGCAGGCGGAGGCCGGGATTCCCACCGTCTACCACGGTCCCCGCGGCGAGGGGGCTCACGCGGACGTCGAGTCGATGCCGGTCGCCGAGCTCGTGCGGGCGACGCGCGTCTACCTGAGGCTGCTCGAGAGGCTCTGGGCGAGCGCGGCCGGGTCGCCGCCGAACGGCAGCCGCGCGTAGCCCGGCGCCTGGAAGAAGCGCCCGGGGACCGCCCCCATCGCGAGCAGCTCGTCCTCGACGCCGGCAACGAAGAGGAACGGCCCTGCGCGCGGAGGGACGCAGCTCAGGCCGACCGCGTGGACGGCTGCGAGCGCCCAATCTCGCTTGCGCTCGTACTCCTGCGCCAGGTCCGCGAGCCAGTCCTGCGGGCCGCCGATCGCCGTCGCCGCCGCCCGCTGGCCGACCGTCGGGCAGCGCAGCACGTCCCACTCGAGCACCTCGGCGCAAGCGTCGATCACCGCCGGCGGCGCGACGAGGTAGCCGAGGCGCCAGCCCGGCATCGCGTAGCTCTTGCCGATGCTGCGGACGAGCACCGCGTCGCTTGCCCGGTCGAGAACCGACGCGAGCCGGGCCTCGCCGTACAGGTAGCGCTCGTAGGCCTCGTCCGTGACGATCAGCAGGCCGTGCCGCTCCGCCAGCTCGACGAGCTCCTCGATCTCCGCCGAGGAAGGCAGATGCCCCGTCGGATTGTTGGGGTTGCAGACGACGAGCGCGCGCGTCCGAGCGTCGACCGCTCGCTCGATCGCGTCCGGATGCCAGCGCCAGCCGTCCTCCTCGCGGCTCGGGACGTAGATCGTCCGTCCGCCGGCGGCCTCGATCGCGCCGCCGAAGAAGTAGGCCGGCGTCGGCACGATTACGCCATCGCCCGGTTGGAGCAGGGCGCGGAAGCAGACGCCGAGCGCGTGCTGGGCGCCGTTCGTGACCAGCACCTCGGTCTCGGGGTCGCGACCGTGGAGCCGGCCGATCGCCTCGCGCAGCGCGGGCAAGCCCCGAGGCGGGGCGGTGCCGGTGTCGTCGAGCGCCGCGAGGATCTCGGCCCGAACGTGCGGCGGCAGCGGGCGGCTGGCCGCGCCGCGCAGCGGCCCCGGGTGGCGCTCCTCGACCCACATGCTCGGGAAACGAGTCACCGCACGACGCGTCCGGGGCGTGCTCCCGTCGGCGCGCCGTCCGCGAAGACGCGCTCACCCGCCACCCAGACGCCGACGACGCCCTCGGGCGAGCGGGCCGGGTCGTCGTAGGTGGCGGTGTCGAGGTAGCGGTCGGGGTCGAGGAGGACGAGGTCTGCGCGCTTGCCCGGCTCGATCCGGCCGCGGTCCGACAGTCCGAGCAGGTCGGCCGACCGCGCCGTCAGCCGGGCGATCGCCTCCCCGACTGGCACGAGCCCCTCCCGAATCGAGAAGCGCCCGAGGAAGCGCGGCGCGGTCCCGTAGAGGCGCGGGTGCGGCCGCTCGCCGAAGATCCCGTCGGACCCCACGAGCTGCCGCGGGTGGCGAGCGATTGCGTGCACGGCCTCCTCGGAGGCGTAGTGCATCACCATCTGAGCGGCGAGCCCCGACTCCCGGAGGAGGGCGCAGACGGCTTCGACGGGGTCGCCTCCGCGCTCCGCCAGCGATTCGCCCTCGACCACGATCCGCTCGGGCCCGAGCGTGCCGAGGAGATTCTCCCACCCCGGCAGCCCCTCCTCCACCTCACGCGCGAGTCGCTCCCGGATGCGCCGCTCACGCAGCCGTTCGAGCATTGACGCGGCGCCTCCCTCCTGCACCCACCCGGGGAGCAGGCTCGCGAGCAGCGTGCAGCCGGCGCCGTAGGGGTACTGGTCGAAGGTCGCGTCGGCGTCCTCGATCAGAGCGAGGAGCGGCTCGACGAGCCGCTCGTCGGCGAGCGACTTCAGGTGCGAGACGTGGAGCGAGGCCCCCGAACGGCGAGCGACCTCGACCATCTCCCGGACCGCCTCGAGAATCCCCGCAGCCTCATTTCGGACATGCGGGACGAGGGGGACGCCGAACGCCGCGGCCTCCTCCGCGAGCGCCACGAGCTCGTCGGTCTCCGCGTAGGCGCCCGGAAGGTAGACGAGGCCGAAGGAGAGCGTCCGCGCTCCGGCCTCGAGCCCCTCGCGCACCTCGCGCCGCATCGCCGCGAGCTCCTCGGGAGAAGGGGCGCGACGCTGGCCGCCGAGGACCCGGTCGCGGACAGCGCCGTGGCCGATCGAGGGCACCAGGTCGAGCGCAGGCCTCGTCCCGTCGAGCGCGTCGAGGTATTCGGCGACCGTCGTCCACGGCCAGGTCTCCGGGCCGCGGCCCTCCAGCGCCGCCAGGTAGGCCTGCCGGTCGGCACGCCGCTCCGGAGCGACCGGCGCCGGGGCGAGGCCGTCGGGGTTGATCACCTCCGTCGTGAATCCCTGGGCGAGCTTCGGAGTCAGGAACGGGTCCTCGAAGGAGCGGAGCGCGGAGTGCGTGTGCAGGTCGATGAACCCCGGGCAGAGGACAAGGCTCGAGTCCGCACGCTCAACCGGCAGCACCTCGGCGATCCGGCCGTCCTCAACGACCACGTCCGCGGGAAGCGGCGGCCCCTCGCCCGGGTAGACCGTGGCTCCGCGCAGGATCATCGCGGGACGACGGGCAGCACGACGTGCGAGGGGTAGCGGTCGGTGTGCAGCACCGTCTGGCGCGCCACCTCCAGCCGCGTTCCCGTGGCAACGTCCTCGCCCGTGTTCAGGTTGCGCGAGAACCGCGGGAAGCTCGAGCTCGTGACGTCGAGCCGGATGCGATGGCCGCGGCTGAAGACGTTCGCGGTCGGGTAGCAGCGGATCCGATACTCGGCGACCTCCCCCGGCTCGAGCAGCGCCTGCCGTTCGCCCGCCTCGCTTCCCCGGTAGCGGGCGCGGAGCATCCCTTCGGCCAGGAAGATCGCCCTGCCGTCCGGGTACACGTCCGAGAGCCGGACGATGAAGTCGGTATCCCGGGCGCTCGAGGCGGCGAAGAGCACCATCTCGAGCGGCCCCGTCACCTCGAGCTCGCGCTCGAGCGCTGCGCTCGTGTAGCAGAGCACGTCGTCGCGTTGCTCGAGCGGGCGCTGGTCGAGCGGCCCGGGACGCACGGGCGACTGCGCGCCCTGGGTCATCGTCAGCACGGAGTTGTTGCCGCCGATCGTCGGCACGGGATTCTCCGGGTCGTAGGCATAGCGGTCGGACTGCTCACCCGGGCGCGGCGGTTCGGTGTCGAGCGTCCCGTCGCCGCCGAGGGTGTTGGCGCGGCCGCCGCTGTGCAGGTACCAGGGCGTGAACTCCGTACGTGCGAGCGGCCACTCGTGCTCGCCGCGCCACTCGTTCGCGCCCAATACGAACACCGTGAGCGGCGGCTCGTCGTCGAGCCCGGTGTCGACGTCCTTCAGCCAGCAGTCGAACCAGCGGAGCTCGTCCTCGCGGATCGAGACCACCGAGCCTGGGCCGAGATCGACGTCGCCTCGGAACGTCTCGACCTCCTCCTCGTGCGACCACGGGCCCATGAGGACACGGTTCGGCAGCCGATCGCCGATCGCGGCGAAGCTCCTCAGGTGCGAGCCGGAATAGGGGTCGAACCAGCCGCCCTGCTGGAAAATCGGCACCGTCACCTTCTCAGGCCGGTGGCGGAACTGCTGCCAGTAGCCGTCGTTGACTTGGTGATCCCACCACTCGCGCCAGTAGCTCACCCTGCGCCCGATCGCCACCTCGTCGAGCTCCACGAGCGGCAGGTGGCGCAGGACGCGCTCGTTCAGCAGGAGATCGGCGGCGCTCGGCCCGGTGACGAGGCTGAGCGCGCTCGTCCAGAGCGCGGCGGCGCCGAGCGTGAGCGCGAGCTGGAAGGCGCCGCCCGTGAAGTAGCCGTCCCAGAAGTAGTCGTCGTGGATCACCTGCGGCGCGATGCACTGCAGGTTCGGGTGCCCGAGGTGGGCGAGCTGCCACTGGACGAGCGCGCCGTAGCTGCGGCCCCACGTGCCGATCCGGCCGTTGCACCAGGACTCGCCGGCGGCCCAGGTGAGGGAGTCGCAGGCGTCGGGGCCGTCGCGGATCCACGGATCGAACTCCCCCTCCGACTCGTAGCGGCCCCGGACATCCGAGACGACGGCGGCGTAGCCCCGCTGGGCGAACCAGACGCCCCACGCGACGAAGCGCTCTCGCGTCGACTCGTACGGCGTCCACTGGTAGATCGTCGGGTGCGGCCCGCCCGAGAGCGGGAGGTAGACGTCGGCCGACAACCGGATCCCGTCGCGCATCGGCACGCGCCGGTCGTGGAGAAGCCGGACCTCGTGGCGCGGTTCGCTACGCGGCGACATCCGCACGCCGTGGTGCGTCCGGGATCGGCGTGCCCGCGAAGTGACACGCGGCGACGTGGCCCGACCCGCCGCCGTGCGGCTGGAGCGGCGGCTCCACCTCCACGCAGATCTGCTGGGCGAGCGGGCAGCGCGTGCGGAAGCGGCAGCCCGACGGCGGGTCGATCGGGCTCGGGACGTCGCCGCGCAGGACGATCCGCCGCTCCTTGCGCCCCGGTACCGGCTCGGGGATCGCCGAGAGGAGCGCCAGCGTGTAGGGGTGCAGCGGGCTCGCGAACAGCTCTGCCGCCGGCGCCAGCTCGACCACCTTGCCGAGGTACATGACCGCGATCCGGTCGGAGATGTAGCCGACCACCGCAAGGTCGTGGGCGACGAAGAGGTAGGTGAGCCCGAAGTCCTGCTTCAACTCGACGAGCAGGTTCAAGACCTGCGACTGGATCGAGACGTCGAGCGCGGAGACAGGCTCGTCGGCGACGACGAACTTCGGCTGGAGCACGAGGGCCCGCGCGATGCCGATGCGCTGCCGCTGCCCGCCGCTGAACTGGTGCGGGTACCGGTCGGCCGCCTCAGCGCCCAGCCCAACGCGTTCGAGGATCTCGAGCGCACGCCGGCGGCGCTCGCGCCTGCGGGCGGAGCCGTGGACCGCGAGCCCCTCCGCGACCAGGTCGCGCACCTTCATCCGTGGATCGAGCGACCCGACCGCGTCCTGGAAGATGATCTGCATGTCGCGACGCAGCTCCTTCAGCTGTGTCCGCCCCGCGCGCGTGACGTCCGCACCGTCGAAGATCACCTCACCGGCCGTCGGTTCGACCAGGCGCAGAATCGTCCGGCCGAGCGTCGACTTGCCGCACCCCGACTCGCCGACGAGCCCGAGCGTCTCTCCGCTCGCGATCTGGAGATCGACGCCGTCGACCGCCTGCACATGGCCCACGACCCGCCTGAGCAGACCCCGGCGAAGCGGGAAGTGCGTGCGCAGGCCGCGCGTCTCGACGAGGATCTCGCTCGAGCTCACGTTGCCCTCGCCCCGGTGCCGACCGTCTCGCGGCGGCCGTGCTCGCACAGCCAGCACGCCGATTCCTGCGCACCCGCATCATAGAGCGGCGGGTATTCGGCGCACCTCTCGAAGACGTAGTCGCACCGAGGCGCGAAGCGGCAGCCCTCCGGCCAGTCGAGCGGGCTCGGCACCACACCTCGAATGACTTTCAGCGGCTCCGCCTGCGTCATTCCCAGCAGCGGGATCGAATGCAGCAGCGCCTCGGTGTACGGGTGCTGCGGCGACGCGAACACGTCCGCAACCGGACCTCGCTCGACCACGCGGCCCGCGTACATCACCGCCACGTCCTCCACCATCTCGGCGATCACGCCCAGGTCGTGGGTGATGAGCATGATCGACATGCCGAGCCGGTCGCGCAGGTCTTGCATCAGCTCGAGGATCTGAGCCTGGATCGTCACGTCGAGGGCCGTCGTCGGCTCGTCGGCGATCAGGAGCTTGGGGTTGCACGAGAGCGCCATCGCGATCATCACGCGCTGGCGCATCCCGCCGGAGAGCTGGTGGGGGTAGTCGCGGACGCGCCTCGCCGGCTCGGGGATGCCGACGAGCTCCATCATCTCGGCTGCCCGCTCGAGCGCCTCCCGCCGCCGCAGTCCCTGGTGCAGACGCACTGCCTCCGCGATCTGGTTGCCGACCGTGAAGACAGGGTTGAGCGAGGTCATCGGCTCCTGGAAGATCATGGAGATCTCGTTGCCGCGGACGTCCTCCATGTGATCGTCCTCGAGCTTCGTCAGGTCGCGGCCGTCGAACCAGATGCGACTCTCGGGCTCGATCCTCCCGGGCGACTCGATCAGCCGCAGGATCGAGAGCGCCGTCACCGACTTGCCGCTGCCCGACTCGCCGACGACGCCGAGCGTGCCGCCCTGGCGGATCTCGAGGTCGACGCCGTCGACCGCGCGGAGCCGACCTCGTTCCGTCGCGAACGAGGTTCGGAGGTTCTCGACGCGCAGGAGCTCGCTCACAGCGGGCTGTGCACTGCGATGTGCTGCTCGAGCAGCGGGAGCACGACGTCCGGCTCGCGTGTCTGCAGCGCCGCGAGCAGCGCGCGGTGCTCGCCGACGAGCCCCTCGAGGTCGCGGAACTGGCCGTAGCGAAGGAAGTACGCCCTGATGCGAGGGGCGATGCTGCGCCAGATCTGCACCGCGTGCGGCTGCCCGGCGCGCCGGATCACGAGCTCGTGGAACGAGACGTCGGCTTCCACCACCTTCTGCAGATCGAGGCCCCGCGCCGCCTCCTCCATCATCCAGGCGATCTTGCCGAGATCGGCGAAGTCCGCATCCGACATGCGCTCGAGCGCCTTCGCGAAGGCGAAGCGCTCCAGCGTCAGCCGGATCGGGATCAACACCTCGTGCACCTCCTCCTCGGAGACGCCCAGCACGACCGCGCCCCGGTACGGAAACGACTGCACGAGGCCCTCGTGCTCGAGCTCGCGCAACGCCTCGCGGACCGGCCCGCGACTCGTGTGCAGCGTCTGCGAGATCCGGTTCTCGATCAAGCGCTCGCCGGGCTCCAGCCGCCCCGATACGATCATCGTGCGCAGCGCCTCGACCACGCGCTGCCGGTGTGGTCTCTGCCCGTCCAGCACTCGCTCGATTGTCGACAATAGCCAAATAGTTGACAATCTGCGGCCGCCTTCTTACGCTTGCGCGACTCCGTTGAGAATCTCCAGCGTCGAGACGACGGCCGTGACCATTCCGATGCGCGAGCCGCTCAGGTGGTCGGGCGGCACGCGTCAAACCGGGTCCGGGCTGATCGTCCGGATCGAGACCGACGAGGGCATCAACGGCATCGGCGAGGCTCCCGGCCCGACCCTGCCCACGATCCAGGCGATCGTTGAGCACGAGCTCGCGCAGTTCCTCGTCGGGCAAGACCCGTTTCGCACGGAATGGCTCGTCCACCGCATGGAGGAATTCACGCGCAACTGGAGCCAGCTCGGAAACTACGCGATCGCAGGGCTCGAGATGGCCCTCCTCGATCTGAAGGGGAAAGCGCTCGGTGTTCCGGTCGCCGAGCTGCTCGGCGGGTTCTGCCGCGACGAGGTGCGCCTCGTCGGCTACCTGTTCATCGACGAGCCGGAGGCCAACGCGCGCAAGGCGGCTGAATTCGTCGAGCAGGGCTTCGAGGAGCTCAAGCTCAAGGTGGGACGGGATCTCGGCCAGGACTTCGACACGCTGGCGGCAATTCGGGACGCCGTCGGTTCGACGCCGAAGATCCGCATCGACGCGAACATGAACTGGAGCGTCCCTGCGGCGATCAAGTCGATTCGCGCGCTCGAGCGCTTCGATCTCCAGTACGTCGAACAGCCCGTGCCCGACTTCGATCTCGACGGGATGGCTCAGGTCCGTCGCGCGGTCGCGGTACCGCTCGCCGCCGACGAGGCGTGCACCGACGTGCGCTCCGTCCTGCGCCTGCTGCGAGCCGAGGCCTGCGACGTCTTCGTCGTCTATCCGTCCGAGGCCGGCGGGCTGGCGCGGGCAGGCCAGATCGCGCTGATCGCGGACGCTGCCGGCAAATGGTGCGCGATCGGAAGCTGGGCCGAGCTCGGGGTAGCGACGACCGCAAATCTCCACGTCGCCGCCTCGTCGACCAACTTCCCGTTCGCGATCGACACCCACTACCCACTCCAGGAGGAGGACGTGCTCGCGGAGCCGCTCGTGCCCCACGGCGGCCGTCTCACCGTTCCACGGGCGAGCGGGCTCGGAGTCGCCGTCGACCCCGACGGCCTCGCCAGGCTCGCCCAGCTCGAGCTGCGCCAGTCCGTGTTCTACGACGACGTCCACGGCGACGCCCCGAGGATCGGTCAGATCCTCTAAACCAAGAGAGGGAGGTTATCCCACGATGACCGAGAATCCGAGAGACGAGGACACCGCGCAGCGCGGAAGCGAGCTGACGCGGAGCGACTTCCTGAAGCGCACCGGCGCGGCGGGCATCGCCGGCGGCGTGCTGTTCTACGGGTCGCCCGCACTCGCGGGGCTGGTGCGGAGACCGCTCGCGACACCGAAGCGCGGCGGGACGGTGACGTGGGCGCTGGAGCAGGATCCGGCGCACATCGCGCCGTTCGGCGGCATCCTGACGATGACCCGCACGGCGCAGGAGCCGATGTACGAGTCGCTGCTTGAGTGGGACAAGGACCTGAACGTCAACCCGGCGCTCGCGACCGGCTACACCGTGCGCGACGCGAAGACGATCGACTTCCACCTGCGCAAGGGCGTCAAGTTCCACAACGGCAAGGAGATGACGGCGGACGACTGCGTCTACTCCTTCGAGCAGCAGCTCAACCCGCCGCTGCCGGGGAGCGTCTCGGTGCTCGGGCAGGTGCCCGCGATCGCCGGCACCGAGGCGAGGGGCAAGTACACGCTGAGGATGCACCTGAAGGCGCCGGACGCCCGCATCTACGGCTATCTCGCCTGGCAGCGCTACTCGGCGATCGTGCCTCGGGACATGTACAAGACGGTCAACGCCGCCACGCAGGGGATCGGCACGGGCCCGTTCAAGCTGGACGGCTCGTACGTCCCGAACGACCACCTCAGCTACGTGCGCAACCCGAGCTACTGGAAGAAGGGGCTGCCGTACCTCAACGCGATCAACTACCGGATCATCGCGGACGAGCAGGCCCGCGTCGCGGCGCTCCGTGCCGGCGCGATCCAGGGGGCGACCGTCTCCGTCGACAGCGCGAGGGCGCTCAGGGGCGTTAAGGGGCTCAAGGTGCTGAGCGGCCTGACGGCGGCGTTCCGCGAGATCCAGTTCACGATCAAGTCGGGCGAGGACAAGCCGTGGCACGACAAGCGCGTCCGCCAGGCGGTGAACTTCGCCATCAACCGCCAGGACATCATCGCCAAGGTCTACAACGGCGAGGGCGAGTACAGCGGGCACGTGCCGCCCGGCTACGGGCCGTGGCCGCTCTCGCAGGACGACCTGAAGAGCAAGTACGAGAAGTTCGACCTGCCGACGGCGAAGAAGCTGATGGCCGCCGCCGGCCAGTCGAAGGGCTTCGACGTGACGCTGTCCACCTTCTCGACGCCTCTCGACTTCCCGGCCATCGCCGCACTCGTCCAGAACCACCTGAAGCGGATCAACGTCAACGTCAACATCGCCGCCCAGGACCCGGCGACGTTCGCGGCCAACAACGGCCGCGGGACGTTCGAGTGGGACCTGACCGCGCGCGGCATGCGCGGCGACGTCGACGGCTACGTGGCCGAGTTCAACCCGAGCGGCCCGCTCGGGAAGACTGTCTTCAACACGTGGTTCAGCGGCTACAGGAACGTCAAGATGTGGCGGCTCGTCGGCAACGGACGGATCACCCTCGACACCAAGAAGCGCCTGCCGATGTACAAGCAGCTCGAGCAGATCCTCCTGACGGAGCTGCTCGAGGTTCCGATCGTCTCGGTCAAGAAGTACCAAGTCGTGAGCTCGAAGTTGCAGGACATGTACGTCGCGTTCACCGACTTCAACACGGGCCTCCCGAGGAACGCCTACCTGGCGTAGCAGCGACTCGCGGGCGGGGCTGCGCGCCGCGCGGCCCCGCGCGCCTTCCTCGCCGTGCACCGCTTCCTCGCCCGTCGCCTCTCCTCGATGATCGCGACCCTGGTCGCGGTCTCGCTCGTGATCTTCCTGATGGTCCGCCTGCTTCCCGGCAACATCATCGACATCATGTTCGGCGGCGACGCGACGGCCACGCCCGAGCAGAAGGCGGCCGCCGCCAAGCAGCTCGGGCTCGACGGCTCATACCCGCATCAGTACTGGGAGTGGCTCAGCGGCATCTTCCAGGGCGACCTGGGCAAGTCGCTGCTCTCCCAACGGCCGATTTCGAACATCTTCGCGGGCGCGCTGCCGATCACGATCGAGCTGGTCGTCCTCGGCCTGCTGTTCGCCACGGTGATCGGGATACCGCTCGGGATGATCTCGGCTGTGCGCCGCAACAGTGCGAGCGACTACGCGTCGCGCGTGGGCGGCCTCGTCGGCATCTCGATTCCCAACTTCTGGCTCGCGACTCTGCTGCTCGTCTTCTCCTCGCGCGTCTTCCACTGGGTCCCGCCGCTGCAGTACGTCTCGTTCTTCCACGATCCCTGGAAGAACCTGCAGGAGTTCTTCATGCCCGCGCTCGCGATCTCCGTCTTCACGCTCGCGATCGTGATGCGGATGGTTCGGGCGACGATGCTGGAGGTGCTCAATCTCGATTACGTGCGCACCGCGCGGGCGAAGGGCGTCCCGCGGCGCCGGGTCCTGCGCAGGCATGCGCTCCGAAACGCGCTGATCCCGGTGGTGACGGTGGTCGGCTTCGAGGTGGGCGTCCTGATCGGCGGCGCGGCGGTGGTCGAGATCATCTTCGGTCTCCCCGGCGTTGGCTACACGCTGCTGAACGCGATCTCCCAGCGCGACTACCCGGTGATCCAGAACGCGACGCTGCTGATCGCGGCGGTGTTCGTCGTCCTCAACATGCTGGTCGATCTGGTCTACGGCTGGCTCGACCCGAGGATCTCGGTCTCGTGAGCTCGGCCGCGGCAACGGCGGCATGGGAGGCTGTGCCGCGCCGCCGGCTGGTTCCGGCGCGGTGGCGTAACCCCATCGGCCTGGTCGGCGCAGCGATCGTCGGCCTCTGCGTGCTGACCGCGCTCCTCGGCCGCTTCGTCTGGCGCAACGACCCGAACGACCCGATCGCCGATCGGCTGCAGGCTCCCAGCTGGGCCCACCCGTTCGGCACCGACGACCTCGGCCGCGACACGCTCGCCAGGATCATCCACGGTGCGCAGGTCTCGCTCCAGGTCGGCGCGGTCGCGATTTCGATCGCACTCGTCGCGGGAACGCTGATCGGCTTGCTCTCGGGCTACTACGGAGGCATCCTCGACCTCCTCCTGATGCGCGTGGTCGACGTCCTCTTCGCGTTCCCGGGCCTCGTCCTTGCGATCGTGATCGCCGGTCTCCTCGGAGCGAACCGTCGGAACGCGATGATCGCGATCGGGATCATCATCACGCCGGCGTTCGCCCGGGTCGTACGGGCCGCGGTGCTGGAGGTGATGGGCTTCCCCTTCATCGAGTCGGCGCGGGCGCTCGGCGCGGGCAGCATCCGCATCATGCTGCGCCACCTGATCCCGAACATCGTCCCGCCGCTGATCGTGCTGACGACGCTCTACTTCTCGACCGCGATCTTGAGCGAGGCGACACTCTCGTTTCTCGGCCTCGGCACGCAGCCGCCGGAGGCGGCCTGGGGCAACATGCTCTCGACCGCGCGCAGCTACATCGATCAGAGCGTCTGGATGTCGATCTTCCCGGGGGCGGCGATCATGGTGATCGTGATGGGGTTCAACTTCCTCGGCGACGGACTTCGTGACGTGCTCGACCCGCGGCTCGGCGGCGTCCTTCGCGACGCCGTCAAGTAGTGGACGTCCTCATCAGCGGCGGCTCCGTGATCGACGGGAGCGGCACACCGGCGTTCCTCGCGGACGTCGCGATCGAAGGCGACCGGATCGCCGAGGTCGGGGTGCTCCAGGGTGCGCAGGCGAAGCGGGTGATCGACGCGCGGGGGAAGGTCGTCTGCCCGGGCTTCGTCGACCCCCACAGCCACAGCGACTGGTCGGTGCTCGCGAACCCGACCGCGCAGAGCACGATCCGCCAGGGCGTCACCACCGAGGTCGTCGGCAACTGCGGCTGGTCGTACGCGCCGGTGACCCCCCACTCCGCTCCGCAGCAGCTCGGCCGGATGCGCACCTTCGCCTACGACGGCCCGATCGAGTGGTCGTCGTTTCGCGAGCACCTCGAGTTCCTCTCGAGCAGGGGGCACACGCCGAACCTCGCCTGGTTCGTCGGCCACAACGCGATCCGCTGGGCGGCGGGCGTCAGGGGGTCGAGCCCGAGCGAGGAGCAGCTTCGCGAGATGGAGGGATTCGTCCGCGAGGCGATGGACGCCGGCGCGCTCGGAATGTCCACGGGGCTCGAGTTCAACCCGGGTCGAGAGGCGACGACGGAAGAGCTCGTGCGGCTGAACGCGGTCGCCGGCGAGTACGGCGGCTGGTACACGAGCCACATCCGCAACCGCGATGCGAGCCTGCTGCCCGCGATCGAGGAGTTCTTGCGGATCGCACGCGAGGGCGGCACACGAGCCGAGATCTCGCACCTGAACGTGCGCCACAACACCGGCGCTCCGGAGGACGGCTGGCGCCGCGCCGTCGACGCGATGGCCGCGGCCCGGGATGGCGGACTCGACGTGCTCGCCGACACGACCCCACTGCGCGACGGCATCGGCCAGATGGCCGGGATCCTTCCGCCGTGGGTGCTGGAGGACGGCGCGGAGGCGGCCGCCGAGCTCCTGCGCGACCGGAACGTACGCGAGCGGCTGCGCGGCGAGTGCGACCGCTACTGGCGCTTCGTCCACCGCGGCGAGTGGCATCGCGTCCGCGTGCAGACGACGCCCGACTTTCCCGAGCTCGAAGGCATGAGCTTCCCCCGGATCGCCGAACTCTGGGGCAAGGACGAGTGGGACTGCTACTTCGACATCCTCGCCGCCTCCGGCGCTGCCTTCGAGAGCCTGCTGATGGTCGGCGAGCTGTTCACCGACGCGCACCTTGCCGAGATGATCTCCCACCCGCTCTTCAACCTCGGCGTCGACACCTTCACGAGCCTCGACTCCGGTCCGCTCGCGGCGGTGACGAAGCACCCGCTCTCGTACGCCGGGCACGTCCACTACCTCACCCATCACGTGCGCGAGCAGGGCACGCTGAGCCTCGAGGAGGCCATTCGCAAGATGACCTCGATGCCGGCAGAGCACTTCGGCCTCGACCGGGGCCGGCTCGCGGCGGGTGGGCCCGCGGACGTCGTCGTCTTCGACTTCGGCGAGCTCGACGACGTCGCCTCGCTCGACAACCCGGTGGCGTACGCGCACGGGGTCGAGCACGTGCTCGTCAACGGCGTGCTCGTCGTCGACGGGTCGCGCCATACGGGGGCACGGCCCGGGCGCCACCTCGCACGCGCGTGATCGACCTTCGCTCGGACTGGGTCGCGGCACCCACGGAGCAGATGTGGGCGGCGATGCGTGCGGCCGGGGAGGAGTCTCTCGCGCAGCTGGAGGGGCTGGCCGCCCGGGCGCTCGGGAAGGAGGCCTCGCTCTGGCTGCCGACCTGCAGCATGGCGAACCTGGTCGCGCTCCTGACGCTGTGCGAGCCCGGCGCGCGGGTTGCGCTCGGGCCGGAGACGCACATCCTGACGACCGAGGCCATGGGGATCGAGCACGTGGCGGGCCTCGAGCCGGTCGAGCTCGGCGCGCCGGCCGAGCTCGTCTGCCTCGAGAACACCCACACCCGACGCGGCGGCACGACACTATCGGTCGAGGAGACCTCGCGGCTCGCGGCGCTCGCGCCCAAGGTGCACCTCGACGGCGCGCGCCTGCCGAATGCCGCCGTTGCCCTTGGGGTGACGATGGCCGAGCTCGCGGCACCCGCCGACACGGTCGCGCTGAGCCTGAACAAGGGACTCGGCGCGCCGGTCGGCGCGGTGCTCGCGGGCGAAGCGGGCGTGATCGCCCTGGCGCGTGAGCGAGCGCGCAGGATCGGCGGGGCGAGCGTGCACAAGGCGGGGTACCTCGCGGCCGCGGGACTCGTCGCGCTCGGGCTGGTGGAGGGTCTCGCCGAGGACCACCGGCGCGCGCGCGAGCTTGCAGAGCGCCTCGAGGCGATCGAGGGAGTCTCCGTCGAGTACGGCGGGACGAACATCGTCTTCTTCTCCGCCGAGGGCCGCGGGACGCCATTCGTGATCGCTCGGCTCGCCGAGCGCGGCGTCCTCGGTTATCTCCGAGACGAGCGCAGAATCCGCTTCGTTACGCATCGGCAGGTCGACGACGAGTCGCTCGAGGGCGCCGCGAATGCCGTGATGCGCCTGGTCTGATCGCGCCTGCCTTGGCCGTCCTAGGCTTGACAGCCTTGATACCTTGACAGCCTTGACGCACACTCAGGGGAAGGCAATGAACCAAACCACAAGCCGAGCAGCAACCGCATTCGCCGCCACTCTCGCCGAGCTGGGCGTCAGCGATCGAGCAGACGAAGACCCGGAGGCGTTTGGGCGGCGGGCAGCGCTTCACGCAGCCTCGGATCTCGTCTGGGAGAAGGAGATCGGACCGCTTGCCTCGACGGGCCAGGTCTGCGAGATGATCGGCGTCTCCCGGCAGGCGGTCAGCGAGCGAGTCCACCGCGGCACGCTTTTGGCGCTTGCCGTCGGCAGAGGTGGCTACCACTTCCCTCTCTTCCAATTCGGGGTCGGTGGGCGGCCACTGGCCGGGCTCAGCGATGTGATCAGCGCATTCCATTCTGAGCCAAGACCGGTCGAGACGAACCATACGATCGCGGCCTGGCTTGTCACACCACAGGCCGAGTTGGAGGGCAGCACACCGGTCGCCCTCCTTCGCCGCGGGCAGGCGGAGGCGGTCCGGGCTGCCGCCCTGCGCTACACAGCTCGGCTCCGCCGTTAGGGGTGCCTTTAGCCCAACCACCGCTGGTCCTGGACGAGTTTCCCGCCGCGTATCTCGGCGACCGGCTCTATCGGATTCATCGCGAGGAATCCGACGCGCTCTACTTCTCCACTACCGGCGCAGGCCGCTTCGACTTGATCGGCGGCGACGAGGGGACGCTCTACGCGGCGCTCAACCGCACCGGGGCCTTGATCGAGGTCTTCCGGTCGCACCTGATCCCACTCCAGGAGGTCGAGGTCCGGCGCGTGGCAACCCTGATCGTTCGTCCGCGGGGCAGTGTCGCTTGGAGGATCGTTCTCCCTGACGAGTACGGCGCACGTCCAAGCTTGCGGCTCGCCGATTGCACGGCAGGGGCGGCTCGTGGCTTCGGCGTCACTGCAGCGATCCACGCTACTTCGGACTACGGCCTCTGCCAGCGCTGGGCGCGAGCTTTTCGCGGTGCAGGGTTCGAGGGGATCCGCTACCACGTCAGCCACGATCCCTCCTCGACGGAGGTCGGCTTGGCGATCTTCGGGCACCGAGACACAACGCGGCTCGAGATCGAGCGTGAGGACCCGATCGAGGAGGCACTTCTCATCGAGGTGCAAGAGCGGTTCGGGATGATCGTCCTCCCGACGCCGGGCTAGAGGAAAGAGTGAGGCCCCTAGTGCGACTCGACCGAATGAGCGGCTGTGCGCGGTCCCGAGCGGTCAGACCCGGACGTCCGCATCGGGTGCAGCACCGGAGCTGCGGGCCAGCTTTTCGACCTCGCTTCTCGCGGTCGCCCCGAGCTCGAACAGGAAACCCTCGGCGTCCTCCTCGCAGACGGCGAACCCGCACTTCTCGAGAACCCTCCTCGAGCCCACGTTGTGCCTCGCCACGTACGCGTACAGCGGGCGCTCCTCGAGGAGGGACAGCAACTCCGCGAGCGCTCTCGTGGCGACGCCCCTGCCCCAGTACTGCCTCCCGAGCCAGTAGCCGACCTCCCGCCGACCGGAATGCTCGAAGCTGACGACGCTTCCGGCCACGCAGCCGTCGAGGTCGATCGTCTTCGTGACGACAGTCTCGTCGCCGAGAATCCGCGCCCAGTGCGTCATGAACGCCTCCTGCTCGCGAGCCGGGAACGCGGCCATGGCCGTCGCCTCCGGGTCGAGCTGGTGCTCGAAGAGGATCGGCAGGTCAGTCTCTTCCACGTCCCGCAGGAGCACGCCGAACTCCACGCACGGACGCTACGTGCACGTAGGTCCGCGCGAACTACAGGCGCCCTGTCACATCGCCTGCTCGCCGCGGCGATGGCGGCGCTGCCGGGTGCCCGCGCGCGCTCGACCACCGGCTTCCGAGCGTGCGACGATACGCCTCGGTGATCCGGGTGAGGAGCCGTTCGTGAGCGGATGGGGCGTGATCCCCTCGATCCGCGTGCAGAACATGGCACGGGCTCTCGCGTTCTATGTCGGCGTGCTCGAGTTCGGCCTCGACCGGGGCGGCGAGAGCGAGAGCAACTCCGCCCTCTCGCGGGGCGAGGCCCGGCTGATGCTCGAGACGGCCGCCGATCACTATGGCGCCGAGTACAACGCGGCCATCCGGCAGCGGCTGGGCTCGCCGTCGTCGATCTCCCTGTACGTCGAGGCCTCCGACCTGGCCGGCTTCCACTCGAGGCTCGAGGCCGCAGGGGCACGAATCGTCGATCCGCTCGCGGACCGGCCCTGGGGGCAGGCGGAGTTCACCGTCGAAGACCACGAGGGAAATTGGCTGAGCTTCTGGGAGTCGAGCGGCGACAGCTGACGCAGGGATGGAGAATCGATCCACGGGCGCGCCGGTGCCCGCCTCCAGCGACAGGAACCTCCGATGAGCGGAGCCGGCGTTCGCGTGAACGTCCTCGAACATGGGCATCACCGGCGCTTGTTCGGTAGCGCGACGTCGGAGAACATGCTGTCGTGGAGTCAGGCATCCGGTATGCACGCAGCGGAGGTGTCGCGATCGCCTATCAGGTCGCCGGCGAGGGCGAGATCGACCTCGTGTACGTGCCCGACTACGTGTCCAACCTCGTGTACGGCTGGGAGTCCCCGCGCTGGCGGGCGTTCTACGAGCGCTTCGCGCGCTCGTTCCGCCTGATCCTGTTCGACAAGCGAGGCACGGGCTTGTCCGACCACGGGCCGCAGTTCGCGTCATTGGAAACGCGCATGGAGGACCTGCGGGCCGTGCTCGACGCCGTTGGCTCCTCGAGCGCCGTCGTCGTCGGTGCCCATGAAGGCTGTGGGATGGCGGCGCTTTACGCCGCGACCTACCCGGAGCGGACGCGGGCGCTGGCGCTGTTCCATCCGACAGCGAAAGGCGAAGGGGTCGAAGCTCGTGAGACGCAGCAAGAGCTGAGTGCGCTTCGTGAGGGCTGGGGGACGCAGGAGTTCTCGGACGAGCTGCTGCTGGAGGGCTGCCCGACCCTCTACGCGAGCGCGGAGGATCGGCGCTGGTTCGCCAACTGGCTGCGTGTCGGTGCAAGCCCGGCGATCGCGTATGCGCTCAACCGAGCATTCTTCGAGACAGACCTCCGCGACGTGCTACCGGCCGTGCGGGTGCCCACGCTGGTTCTTTACCGGCAAGGGCGCCTTGGCGAGGAGGATGCCGCCCTCGACGTTGCGGCGCGGATCCCTGCCGCGCGGGCCATGCGCGTCTCCGGCGACGACCACTTCGGGATCTTCCTGTCACTCGACATCGCCGACGAGATCGAACGCTTCGTGGCCGGCGAAGAGTCGCCGTTCGTGCCGGAGAGCGTCCTGGCGACGGTGATGTTCACGGATCTCGTCGGCTCCACCGAACGCGCCGCGCAACTGGGTGACAGAGCCTGGCGCGACCTGCTCGCGCAGCATCACGCGCTCGTGCGCCGCGAGCTGGCCCGCTTCCGCGGCCAGGAGCGGGACACGGCCGGCGACGGCTTCTTCGCGACCTTCGACGGCCCGGCGCGCGCGATCCGCGCGGGTCAGGCGATGGTGGTCAGCATCGACGCGCTCGGCCTGGAGGCGCGGATCGGCATCCACGTGGGCGAGTGCGAGCTCCACGAGGGCAAGCTGGCAGGGTTCGCGGTGAACGTCGGCGCCCGCGTCGCCGCTACGGCGGCCGCAGGCGAGGTCGTGGTTTCCAGCACCGTGCGGGATCTCGTCGCGGGCTCCGGCCTCATGTTCGAGGACCGAGGCCCGCGGGAGCTCAAGGGCATCCCCGGCTCCTGGCAGCTCTACGCGGTCAGCCGCGACGCGTGAGACGCGAGCGCTCGCTCCCGGTTCAACAGTCCAGACGCCGCTGGGCTACTTCCCCGGCCCTTCGACGATCATCAGCTGATTCGCGTCCTGGTCGCGGAAGAAGAACAGGAGCGGCACCGTCCCGTCGCCGCCCATCATCTCGTCGTCGACGTCGACGTCCTTGCCCTTCAGCTCGGCGTGATCGGCGCTCGGGTCGGGCGACTCGAACGCGATGCCCGTCATGCGCCCGGTCTGGTAGTCGCCGCGCGGCGGCACCAGCGCGATCGCGGTCCCGCCGCCGGGCGGCCCGACCTCGACCCAGCGCTCGCCCTCCCCGAAGGGGACGTCCATCACGAGCGAGAAGCCGAGCGTGTCCGTGTAGAAGGCGATCGCCGCGTCCTGGTCGGACACCGGAACCATCACCCTGCCCATCTGCGTGATCCTTGGCACGCTGTCTCCTTTCGAGAGGTCGAAGCCTATGACGGGCGCGCCGACGAAAACTCATCGGTGGCTTCCGTCACCGGCGCTCTCGCGGCGGAACCACTGGCTTCGCCGCGAGTCCGTTTCCGCGAGGCTCGCGGGTGCTGTGGCGTCGAGAGGGGCGCATGGGCGCGTCCGCTCAGTGCCTTTCCCGACGCGCTCTCACAGGGAAGCTGGCCCCGCCAATCGCTGCGCCGGCGTCGCTCAGCAGTCGCCGAGTGCCCGGAGCGCGACGCAGATCTCTTGGCGTCGCGGGCCGAGTTCGCCAGCTTGTACCGTGAGGGCGGATCTTCGAATCCGCTGCAGGTTGTCGAAGGAGGCTGCGCAGTCGACCGTCAGTCCCTCGGAATCGCCTAGGCGGATCTCGGTCGGGATGTCGCGGACGGTACGAGTGACTGGGGCAACGACGATGCCGGTCAGCACCGGCACGGCTTCGGAGCGAGTCACGACGAGGACCGGCCGCCGCTTCTGGTCTGCCTCCGCCCACCAGATCTCCCCCTGGCGGGGAACTTTCACCACGGCTCTTCGTTGACCAGGGCACGGGTGGCCTCGTCCAGCCCTCCGAGCTCGTCATCGGACTGCGGCTGGCGGCAATAGGCGTCCACGATCGCCGCTCCGACCCGCTGACGACGGTGCTCGTCAACGAGCCGCTGCAAACCTAGCCTGACCGCCTCGGAACGGTTGGCTACGACCCCGTCGCCGACGAGCCCGTCTACCTGTTCCACCAGCTCGTCGTCGAGCCGCGCTACGAGTTGTGCCATGCGACCAGCATACCAGTAAGATATGCTGTCTGCATAACAACTCGCGTCGTACGGCAGGGGCGCCTTGGCGAGAGGACGCCGCGCTCGACGTCGCGGCGCACATCCCTGCCGCGCCTGCATGCGCGTCTCCGGCGACGACCACTTCGGGACCTTCCTGTCGCACGACATCGCCGATCCCATCCCGGGTCGGCGGTCTACTGGCCTTCGACGATCATCAGCTGATTCGCGTCGTGGTCGCGGAAGAAGAACAGGAGCGGCACCGTCCCGTCGCCGCCCATCAGCTCCGCGTCGAGGTCGACGCCCTTCCCTTCAACCACGCGCCTGGGCGCTCCGGCACGCCGTCGCGCACCCACGTCCGTATCGCCTGCTCGAACACATTCTGCGCGCACTCCTCCGCGACGTCCCAGTCCCCGACCACCCGGATCAGCGTGGCGAGGACGCAGCCCCACTGGTCGTGGAACGCCGCAGCGACCGCCGCCTCCGTCCCTGTTCTCAGTCCTGCCAGAACGCCCTGACTTCGACGAACCCGAACTTCGCGACCGGGTGCTTCGACGCCACCTCGATCGCCGCGTCGAGATCCGCGCACTCGAGGATGTCGTACCCGTTCATCTGCTCCTTCGTCTCGGCGAACGGCCCGTCGGCGATCAGCACGTCGTCCTCGCGGACGGGCACCGTCGTCGCCTCGTTGCTCGGGCCGAGCACGTTGCCCCCCAGGCGAACACCGCGGCCGTCCATCTCGCGGAGCCAGGCCTCAGCGCCCTCTTGCATCCGCGCTTCGTCCTCGGGGCTGAGCTCCAGGTTCTCGTCTCAGCCGATCAAGAGCATGTAGCCGTAGAACGATCCCATCGTCAAGACGACGAACGGGGGCGGGCGATAAAAACACCCCGATGATGCGGACCTAGACTGCCGGCTTCTCCCAGACCGAGACGTGCTTGCGGCTGTCGCTCGTGAAAGGTTCCCGCTTCCACCCGCTCCAGCGCTCGCGCAGCCTCATTCCGCCAAGCTGTGCCATCAGGTCGAGCTCGGAAGGCCACGCATACCGGAAGGAAATCGAGTTGCGCTCGAGTCTTCCGTCAACGATCTCGAAGTGATGGGAGATGAGACCTTGGACCGCGACGTCGTACTCGTCGAACCCCCATCTCGTCTCGCTCACGTGGAAGGCGTGGATGGTCTCGCCGGGCGGCAACCGCTGGAGGCCGGGGACGCCTACTTCGATGACGAAGCAGCCGCCGGGCTCGAGGTGGGCTCCGACGTTGCGGAAGCACGCGACCTGCGCCGTCTGCGTCGTCAGGTTCAAGATCGTGTTGAAGACGAGGTACGCCAGAGAGAACGTCCCGCCATCCACAGTCGTCGTAGCGAAGTCGCCGATCGTGACGCCGATGTCTTCGCCGCCCGGCTTGGCGCGCAGCCTCGAGACCATCGCCTTCGACAACTCGATCCCGTGCACCGGCACTCCCCGCTGCGCGAGCGGGAGCGCGATCCGGCCAGTCCCGACCCCGAGCTCGAGCGCGCGGCCACCCCCGGCGAGCCCGACGAGAATGTCGACGGCCTGGTTGACGACCGCCGGGTCGAACATCTCCGAAACGGACTCGTCGTATCTCTCCGCGACCCGCTCGTCGAAGTAGCCGTCGTCGTGCACCGCCGGAATCTACCCGGCTCAAGACGGCCGCGACGAACGCCAGCCGCAATCTCGCCTTAGCTCGCAGTGCGGTAGTGGAGGTGAACCATTCCGTTTCCGAAACGGCGTTCGTCCAGCAGTTCGAGCTTCACGCGGAGGTTGTCGGGGAGCGATTTTTTGCCGCCTCCCACCACGATGGGCGCGACGAACAGGTGCCACTTGTCGACCAGCCCCGCCGCGATCGCCTGGGCGGCGAGGTAGGGACCGCCCACCGTGATGTCACGTCCTGCTGTGGCTTTCAGCTGCCTGACCGCTTCGGGGTCGAAGGCTCGCTCGATCCGCGTCCTAGAGCTGGATACCGTCTCCAGCGTCTTGGAGTACACGATCTTGTCCGCCGCCTGCCAGATCTCCGCGAAGTCCTGGATGAAGGGCGGCTGGTCGGCGGCGGTGTCCGCGGTCTCCCAGTAGACCATCGTCTCGTACATCCGGCGCCCGTAGAGGTAGGTGCCGACCGGCCGCTCGATGTCGTTGACGAACGCGTGCACCTCCTCGTCCGGCGCAGCCCAGTCGAAGTTGCCGTCCTCGTCCGCTACGTACCCGTCGAGTGACGCGATCGACGAGTAGATCAGCTTGGTCATGGTGAACTTAAGCCTGCCACAGTCAGCCGCCGCCAATCCGAGTCTGCGTCGTCGGTCAGAGGCCACCACAACCCAAGCCTGATATTGAGGCGGGAATGCGGCGCACCAATGGCGAACTCTGGGACTTGATCGAGATAGGGCTGCTGCTCTAACCGGCGCGTGCGCCTTCGGTTGTGCGAGTGTTCGCGAATGACGCCTGAAGGGATCTACGCCCAAGGCAGACGAGCCCAGTTCGGCGGCCGCTCTCGCCGGAACCGCTCGACCGTCGCGTACGCCTGCCTCCAGTCAGAGGTCTCCTCCGCCACACTCGCGC
>JBBRYP010000024.1:0-51281 GCA_038237515.1 Gaiellales bacterium | reverse complement strand
TCGGCGCCCTCCTGTTCCTCGGGCTCACGCTCGAGGGTCGCTTCCTCTTCCATCGTTTGTGCCTCCTCTTTCTTGGGTCGTGTGCGTAGCTCGACTGAGGCCGCGGGATAGGCGGCGAAGGTGGCCAGGGTGACGTCGTGCAGCTCGGCCACGGTCTTGACGGTGCGGATCTCGTCGTTCCATTCCTCGGCGCCGACGACGAACCGGAACGAGGCGCCGTCGAGGTCGCCGCGGCGGACGGACTCGCGGACGTTCTCACCGAGCGGGCTGTCCGGCAGGTCGAGCTCGAAGCGGAGGCCGCGCTGCTCGTCGCTGAGCCTCAGCGTGCCCGACTTCGTCCGACCGAGGACCGCGCTCGCGTCGTGGTTCAGGAGCGCGCGGACGTCGCTGTCGAGGACGCCGGCGAACGCTCCGGGCGCGATCCGCTCCCGGTAGCCGCCCAGGTCCTCCGAGAGGGCGCCGTAGACGGCGGCGTAGCCGACTACGGTCTTCCCGCGGGTGTCGAGGGCCTCGACGTCGACGTCGATCGTGCGCTGCTCGGGTGCTTTCGGTTTCATGCTGCTGCTCCGTTCGTCGTCGGGATGAGGGTCATCGCCGGACGCTGCACGTCGGCGGGTTCGGGCTCGAGGTTCTCGAGGCGCCTGACTTCGTCGCGGCGCAGCCAGCCGGTAATCGGATCTAGCGCCTTCTCGTACACCTCGGCACGCGTCTTCGAGTCGGCGCGCAACAGGCTGTCGAGCAGGAACTCGCAGTAGAGGCTGGGCCCGAACAGGTCGCGGTCGGCGCTGATCGTCTGTTCGATAGCGGTCAGCCAGGGCCTGAGGCTGTAGGTGGCGAAGCTGAGCATCTGCTGCTCGACGTTGCTGTAGGTCATCGAGCCGCCGTCCTCCGCGCCGATCATCCAGGGTGGGATCCGGAACGCGCGGGCGACCTCGGTCGCGCTGAGTTTGCGGGCGGCGACGAACTCGGCGTCGTCGGCTGGCATCGCGACCGGGGTGAACTCCACCTGACCGCTCATCACGGCTACGCCGCCCGACCGCTCGCCGCCGTGCCGCGCGCTCCACGCCGCCCTCAGCTCCTCGACCTGCTGCCGGTTCTCGGAACCCTGCATTTTCAAGATCCCGCTCGGCCTCGCGTTGTTCGCGAAGAGCGCGGTCGCCGCCTCACGGACGGCGTCGTTCAGCTCGAGCGCTCCGCGCATCTGCCGGATCGGCGAGAGGCCGACGAGCCCATCCGTCGAGAGGGCCTTGACGTGGACCACGTCGTCGAGGCCGTGCTCGCTCGGCCTGCCGACGTCGGTCGTGACGGTAAAGACGATGCGGCCGGCGCGACGCTCGACCCGCACCCGGTCCGGCTGGAGCGGAAGCAGCTGCTCGACCCTGCCGTCCGCGTCCCGGTATTTCCCGAGGTAGGCGTTCCCCCAGAGGAGGAGGTGCGCCAGCACCGTGGCGACGAGGCCCGCCTGCGTCGCGCCCTCCGAGGGGTTGCGCAGGAGCTCGGCGGTGCGTCCGCTGGCGCGCTGCCTGCCACCGTCAGGAAGCCGCCGGTACGTCACGAGCGGACAGGAGGAGGCCGCGTCCGCGAGCACCCGCACGCAGGCGTAGACGTCCGGGTTTCCGAGCGCTTCGCTGGGGGTGACGAGCGGGACAGCGGTCAGCGCGGGCTGGAGCCGGAGCTCGGTCAGGCTGAGGGTGCGGTCTTCCGCGCGGGTACGTCGAAGCAAGCGCATGCAGTAGCGTCTATCGGCGCATCGCGAAACACTGGCGTTACGGCATCGCGCAGATTTCGCGTTACTGCTTGGCCCGATGGAAAGCGACGCGGCATGCGTCCCGGTGGAAGCGGTGCCCTCGGCGCGTGGGGCGGAACAGGACATCGCAGCCGTCGCGGGCGCAGGGCTGCCAGGCGCCGAGGCCCTTTTTCTTCGGCTGGCTCAGTTGATTCTGAATCGCGCGGTCGCCGATCGGGCCGAACCGATCCTCACGGGCGCGTTGGAGTTCGCGCCGTACCGTCGTCTGCGATAGCCGCCAGTCTCGAGCAAGCTCTGCGATCGTCAGCTTCGGAGGTATCGGGGGCGGGGCTCCGGCCTTGCGGGCGAGCGCGTTCTTGGCGAGTTGCTGGGCGAACCCTAGGCCGCGTTCGCCGTAGTCAAAGTCGGGGACCCGGAGCGCCCATTGGTACCACGAAGGTCGCTTCGCCATCTCGCAATCGAGTGTAACGCGAACGCTTCGCTATGCGCCGATAAGCGGAAGCAATGGAGAAGTTACTACTCACCAAAAGACAGGCCGCAGGCGTGCTCGGCGTCCACCCGGCAACCGTGATGCGGCTCGTCGAGGCCGGAGCCCTCGAGGCAATCCGGTTGCAACCGAACGGCCGGCCTCGTTTCCGCGTCCGGGACGTCGAGGCGCTCGCCGGCATAAATGAGGAGCGCGAGGAGGCGCGGATCGCGTGACCGAAGACGAAAAAGAAAGAGGCCGCCCGCACGGCGGCCTCCCCACAACGAGCGTCGAGGCTCATAGGTTACCACTCCCGGCGGCCGCCCTTAGCTCGCTTGATGATGCTCTCTCCCGTGTCGGCGTCGTGCGGGAAGCACTCGAGGACGGCGACTACCTCTACGCGGCGAGCGTCGCGGAGAACCTCGAGCACGACCTCGCCGGCACCCTTCATCTACTGCGAGACGCGGCATGAGGGAGTTGTTTCGCAAACTCCCCCGCGCCTGGCGGCGCCGGTTCCGCAATAGCGAGCTCGGCTACCACCTGCGTTGGATGCCGTGAGCGGCCTCGATCTGCGGCTAGAACGGCTGAGCGACATCGAGCCACGGAACGTGCACTGGCTCCTTCCGGGCCTGATACCGCTCCGCACAATCACACTCGTCGCTGGTGTCGGCGGGCTCGGAAAGAGCATGTGGCTCGCGAGCGTCGCGGCGCAGCTTTCCCGCGGCAACCTAGACGGGCACGGGCCTGCGGACACGGTGATCGTTAGCTATGAGGACACCGCCGCCGAGGTGCTGCGCCCGCGCGTCGAGGCCGCCGGCGGCGACCCGACCCGCGTGCATGTGATCGTCCCCGAGCACCGCGACTACGTCGAGCCGGTCGCCCTGCCACGCGACATGGCGCAGGTTGAACGGCTCGTCCGTAGCGTCGAGGCGAAGCTGATCGTCATCGACCCGATCGTCGCCGCGATCGTCGTCGAACTCGACGTCCACAAGGATCAGCACGTCAGGGCGGTGCTCGCCCAGCTGGCGGAGCTCGTCGAGGAGGTCGATTGCGCAGTCGCGATCGTCGGCCACCTGAACAAGGCGCCGTCCACGGACGCCTACATTCGGGTGGCGAACAGCGTTGCGTTCTGGAACGCCGCCCGCTCGGTTGTGCTCGTCACCGAAGACAGCGGCGACGACGACGACCTACGGCTGGTCGCGCAAGGCAAGGCGAACTACGCGCGCCTGCACCCAGTGGAACGGCACCGGATCGAGCCGACCACGCTTCCGCATCTCGTCGACCCGGAGGACGGGCGGCCGGTTGAGACAGCGCGGATGGTGTTCGTCGAGTACGCCGACGACGTCGTCGGCGCCGACGTGCTGCGACCGCGCACTGGTTCGGCCCCACCCGGCCACGCGGCTGAGTTGTTCCTGCTGCGCGCGCTAGTGGACGGCGCCTGGCATGACTCAGCCGGGTTGAAGACGCTCGCGGGAGCCGACGGGATCAGCGAACGCACGCTGCAACGGGCCTCGAAGGTTCTCGGCGTCGAGAGTGAACGGCGCGGGTTCCCGGCCTCGACGTGGTGGCGTCTCCCACAGTCGCGCCAAAACTACGATGCTCAACACCAAAAACTTGGCGCGACTATAGAAGCCGCCATTTCAAGCGGTTTGCAGACGACTGCCACGCCAGTCGCGCCAGTCGCGCCACCGCCAACGGGAGACCGCTCCTTCCTTCCCGAGGGCGTTCCTGCGCACGCGCCCGAGTGGGAGATCGACTATTGGCGACGGAACGGAGCGGCGTCCGCGTGCTCGCCGTCCGCATCGTCGTCGTCGACAGGCGCGCACGAACTCACGAAGGGAGCGAAGGCGCCGTGACCCAGCCGCTGCCTCCCGACGATCCCGGCCGCCGTCCTCGGCGAGGAGAGCCGCGAGCGGGCCGAGCTCGTCGCGGTGCTGGCCGACCTTCGGGGCGCGTCGTGACCGGGGAGCCTCTTCTCACGGCCCGGGAGCTCGGCCACTACCTCGGCCTCAGCCCGGCGACGGTGCTTCGCCGCTGGCGGGCGGGCGAGATCCCCGGCTTTACGCTCGCGAGCAATGTCGTCAGGTTCGACCGCGCGGAGATCGACCAGTGGCTCGCGTCGAGGCGTCGAGGAGGGCCGGGAGCGCGAGGCGAAGTGTCACCAGCGCCTAGCGCGACCCCGGCCGGCCGAGTAGTGTACGGGCTGTCACCAGCGCCAGAAGGAGGCGAAGATTATGCCCGCTGAACAGCGAGGCTCCGCGTACCGGACGCGCGGCGGTTGGGGCGTTCGGTGGTACGAGCGCGGCCGCAGACGGTTCCGCAGCGGCTTCACGTCGAAGACCGCGGCGCTCGCGTGCTTCCGCGACGAGATCGCGCCGCGGCTGGGGCTCAGCACCGCTAGCCCGGATCTCACGTTCGCTGAGTTCGCTGAACGGTTCCTGGCCGCGCACGCCGCCGAAGTCGACCCGCGCACGATCCGCTCACTGCGGGAGCGCCTCGCTCGCCCGCTCGCCGAGTTCGGCGACCGACGCCTCGACGACCTCGCCCGTAGCGTCGCCGACGTCGCCGCCTGGCAGGCGACCTTGCCGGAGGGGTATCGCCCGAAGATCCTCGGCGCGTTCGCTCAGGTGCTCGACCGCGCCGTCGCCTGGAAGCTAATCCGGGAGAACCCCGTCAAGCTGGCGAAGACCGGGAGGCGGCGAGTGGCGCGACGGCGGGAGATTGAGCCGTTCACCCGCGAGGAGGTCGATCGTGTCGCTGTCGAGCTCGGCCCTCTCTACGGCCCGATGATCACGTTCGCCGCCGAGACCGGGCTACGACCCGGCGAACTTGCCGCGCTCGAGTGGCGCGACGTCGACCGCGGCGCCGCTGTGGTCTACGTGCGGCGCGTTATCGCGGGCGGCCGGGTGAAAGAGCCGAAGACGGAGCGCAGCCGCAGACGTGTCCCGCTGACCCGGCGGGCGACCGCGGCGCTTGACTCTCAGCCGCGGCGGCTCGACACCCGGCTCGTGTTCCCGTCCCCGCGCGGCGGGCCGGTTGACATGCATAACTTCGCGCGCCGTGATTGGCACCCCGCCCTAGACGCGGCCGGCCTCACGCCGCCCCGGCGCGTTTACGACCTGCGCCACAGCTTCGCGTCGAACGCGCTCGCCGCCGGGATCAGCCTCTACGAGCTGTCCAGGTACATGGGCGCCTCGGTGCGGGTGCTCGAGCTCCATTACGCGCACCTTGTCAGGGACGCAGAGGGGACGGCGCGGGCGAAGCTCGACGCGCACGCCGCGAGTGTTTAGGCGTCTAGCAGGCGTCACGCCCACGCGCTACGCACGGCGCATCACGCAAAAACACCCGGCTTGCAGGTCTTTCCCCAGTGGAGCGTGCCGGGATCGAACCGGCGACCTCCGGCTTGCAAAGCCGGCGCTCTCCCAGCTGAGCTAACGCCCCTGAGCAGACCAGTCTAGAGAAGCTCGCGGAGCGGCAGTCGCCGGCGGAGTCGGGTCTTCTGCGACGGGAGTGGCAACAGCCGGAGGCCTCGAAGGCGCGAAGAAGGAGGGCTAATCGGAACCCGCGGCCCTCCTCACGTGTGTTCCATGAACATCCAGCGGTGGCCCTCGAGGTCGGCTGCGTTGTACAGCCGCCCGTACGGCTCCGTCTTCGGCTCACGGAGGATGGTTGCGCCCGCCGACCGCGCCCGCTCGCAGTGGCTGTCGACGTTCTCGACGTAGACCATCACGCCGTCGACGATGTACGGCACCTCGAGCCACCGGCGGGCCGCTTCGCACTCCGCCGCATGGTGTCGCGGCGCCTGGTAGTCCGGCCCCGGCCAGCCGAGCATGACCGTCGCGCCGTCCAGATCGAGCTCCGCATGGACGACGCGCCCCTCGTCGTCGGTGTAGCGCTCGCCCCGTTCGATGAAGTCGAATGCCTCCTTAAGCCACTCGATCGCTGCGCCGACGTCCTCGTAGCCGACGAGTGGAACCGCGCGCTGAAGCTGCACTGCCGTCTCGGTCATCCTCCGCTCCTTTGTTGCGATTGGGTTTGGATTCTGCACCCCTTCCAGCGGCCGCGCTACCGTCCGCTCAGGGTGCGGTCACTGGCCGTCGCTGCGCTCGCAGGCACCATCGCCGCCGCGGCGCTGGCCTCTCCGGGGGTGCCGGCGCCGACGGTGAAGAACACGAAGGGTGAGATCCAGGCGATCGCGATGGACGGCCCGCTTCTCGCCTACGACGTCAAGGGCGACGCCCCCGACTACTGCAACAAGGTCTTCACCTGGAACGTCCAGACACGCGGCGGGGCCGTCGTCAGCGGCTGGGACACCTGCGATGCGAACGACTCGAGCACCGGCGGGGGAGTCGTCGAGCTCGCCGTCGCCGGGAAGCGGGTCGCCTGGCTCGCCAACGGGGGAGGCAACACGGAGAGCGTGGACACCCTCTACGTCTCGTCACTGCCGAAGCCGAGGGAGAAGCAGCTGGCCTACGCGATGCGCACCGGCGACGTCACCTCGGGGGAGCTCGACGGCGACTGGATCTCCGACCTCGTCGGCGGCGGCGACCTGCTTGCGGTCAACACCTGGACGAGCTCGGGCAGCACGGTGACGAAGCCTCGCCTGCGTGTCCTCGTCGGAACCATCGCATCTGACGAACGTCGCGAGCGGCCCGCAGATCCTGGGCGCTGCCTCCGCCGATCTCGACCGGATCGCCGTCGTCCGCGACCTCGCCAAGGTCGCGCTCTACTCCGGTACCGGCAGGCGCCTGCGTGTCTTCACGCCGAGCTCGGTGCGGGAGGTCGCGCTGCGCAAGGACTACCTCGTCGTCCCCACCAGGAGCGCCACGCTGGAGATCTTCAACGCGAGGACCGGGGGGAAGGTCAGGACGCTTCCGGTCGCTCCCGGGGCCAGCCGGCTCGACGTGCACTCGGGCATCGCCGTCTACTCCACCGGCAGATTCGTCCATGCTCTCCGCCTCGCCGACGGGAAGGACGTCGTCGTCGCGACGGGGAAGCGAGCGATCGTCGCCGACGCCGTCGAAGCGTCAGGCGTGGCCTACGCGTACAACACCTTCAAGGGCCTGGAGTACGTCGGAAACCTCGGGTTCCTCTCGCTCGCGAAGGTGAACGCGCTGCTCGGATGAACGAGCCGTAGGGTTTCGAGCGGTGGACGACCGGCTACGCGCCTACAGGGAGATCGCCTCCGTCGAGGACACCCGCTTCGTCGATGAGCTGTACCGGCATGTACTCCGGCGCGACCCCGACGCGGCGGGGCGGGAGCGGGCCGTCGCGTCCCTCTGCGCGGGAACGCTGTCGCGCGCCACGCTGCTCCACGAGCTGGTGTCGAGCGCCGAGTTCGCCCGCGTCCGTGCCCTCGACGATGCGGTGGCGCTCTCGGTCGACGCGCGCGCCCGTGAGGCGCGCCCGCGCGAGCTGATCGGCCCGCCCGGGCTCGACGAACGGGTGATCGAGATCCCGTGGACGCTCGCGCGCTACCGCGGCGAGCGCAGGGTGCTCGACATCGGTTCGGCGAATGCCGAGCCCGCCTATCTGACGGCGCTCGCCGCCGCCGCGCCCGTGCCGCCCACGGCGGTCGACCTGGCGGAGCGAACGCTTCCGGGTTACTCGATGGTGACGGCGGATCTGAGAGACCTCCCGTTCGCGAACGGGTCCTTCGACGTCGTCTTCTGCATCTCCACGCTCGAGCACATCGGCCGGGACAACCGCGTCTACGGGGTGGACGCAGCGGGCGGAGAGGGCTTCGCGGCAGCCCTCAGCGAGCTGAACCGCGTCCTCGCGCGCGACGGGCGTCTGCTCGTCACGGTCCCCTGCGGTGCACCCGAGGACCACGGCTGGTTCGTCCAGCGTCCCGCCGAGGAGTGGCTCGCCCTCTTCGCCGGCGCGCGCCTGGAGGTCTTCGAGCAGGAGACGTACGGCAGCAGGGAGGACGGGTGGCGAGCGATTGCTGACGCATCCGGTGCGCGCTACGGCGAGCGCGGGCCGGGCGCGTCGGCTGTGCTCTGCGCGGAGCTGAGGCCCCGCTCGCTTCGAAGCTCGGTCAGGCGGCTCGCTCGAGCCGCTCTTCCTGGCGGGCGCGATGGATGATCGTGTTGCGCTCCCCGAAGCGGAGCCGGGCCCGCTCGGAACGGTGCGCGTCCCAGAGGCGCGCGATCTGCTGCTCGAGACCGGAGTGCTCGGCCGCGAGCGCCGAGTCGAAGCCCTCGGAAAGCCTGCGGAAGAGCTCGCGGCGCCGCTCCGTCAGGCGCTCGATCTCGAGCCGGATGTCATCGAGTTCTGTCATGCCTACTAGAACGTTCGCGCTCGCGCCGAGATTCCTACGTGGACTCACTTCCAGGATCCGAAGAAGTAGAGCAGGAGAACCCCGCCGCCGACGACGGCTGCGGCAACGGCCAGGACGTCGAGGAAGACGACCATCAGGCGTAGCCGAGCTCGTCGAGGCGCTCTTCCTCGATGCCGAAGTAGTGGGCGAGCTCGTGGAGCACCGTGATTCTGATCTCCTCTTCGAGCTGGGCTGCATCGGAGAATGACTCCACGAGGGGCAGGCGGTAGATCGTGATCTTGGCCGGCAGGTAGGGCTCCTCCTCGAAGAGCCCGAAGAGGTCGCGATCATCCGCGTGCTCGTCCTCGACGACGACCGCGACGTTCTCGAGGGCCCTCGCGATGCGCGGAGGGAGCGAGTCGAGCGCACGGCGCACGTGCTGCTCGAAGCCGGCGTGATCGCTCACCAGCGTGGGCGCAGCGGCTTGCGACGGGCGACGAGGAAAACGGTTGCGAGCCCGAAGACGAAGCCGCCGATGTGGGCGAAGAACGCGACCCCCCCGCCTTGCTCCGGATGTTCGAGCGCCACGCCGCCCGAGAGGATCTGGAAGACGAACCAGATGCCGAGGAACCAGAGCGCGTGGATCTCGCGCAGGATGAAACCGAAGATGAGCGTCAGCACACGGGCCCGGGGGAGGAGGAGGAAGTAGGCGCCGAGGACGCCCGCGATCGCGCCGCTCGCGCCGATGTTGGGTACGCTCGCGCCGCCCGCGGTCGAGTAGTGGAGCGTCACGAAACTCTGGAGCGCGGTCGCCGCGAGCCCGGCGGTGAGATACCAGAGCAGGAACTTCAACCGGCCCATCGCGTCCTCGACGTTGTTGCCGAAGATCCAGAGGAAGAGCATGTTGCCGATGATGTGCTCCCACCCGCCGTGCATGAACATCGAGCTGAACGCGCCCTCGTACCAGGGCAGGTGGTCGGTCGCCGGCGGCAGGCACGGCCCCTGCACCGAGCAGGGGTAGAAGCCGTAGCGAACGACATCGTGCTCGACGCTCGTGCCGGTCACCTCCCAGGCCCAGACGAGCGCGTTCGCGAGGATCAACCCGATCGTCACGAGAGGGAACGTGCGCGTCGGGACGTTGTCCTTCAGCGGCAGCACGCGGCTGATCGTCGCACGAACGGCCGGGGGACGGCGGTTTGCGCTCGAGCACCAGCGTAGGTAAGGAGAGCAGGATATGAAGAGACGCTCGCTCGCGACCGCCCTCGCCTGCACCGCCTGCTTCCTCGCCTGGGCCTCGGCCGCCTGGGCCCACGCGATCGTGAGCCCCTCGATCGCGCCCGCGAAGGCTGACCAGCAGTTCACGCTGTCGGTTCCGACGGAGAAGGAGGGCGAGGCGACGACGAAGATCGAGCTGACGGTGCCGAGCGGCTTCGACGTCGACTCGTTCGAGCCGGTCGCTGCGCCGTGGAAGCGGCAGGTCCGGGCGACCGGTTCCGGCCAGGAGGCCGTCGTGCAGAAGGTGACCTGGACGGGCGGCAGAACGCCCGCCGGCGAGGACGCCGTCTTCCGCTTCAACGCGGCGGCATCCGCGGCGAAGACGTACAGGTTCGTCGTCCGCCAGACCTACTCCGACGGCACGGTCGTCGACTGGTCGGGAACCGAGAGCTCGGACACCCCCGCCCCTCTCGTGAGGGTCGTCTCCTCGCTCGGCGGCGGCGACGGCTCCTCGACGCTCACGGTCGTCGCGCTCGTCGTCGGCGGCGTCGGCCTGCTCGTCGGAATCGTCGCGCTCGTGGGAGGGCGCCGCGAGCTCGCGTAGCGGCCGCTACCTGACGACGAGGGCGAGGAGCGCCTTCTGGGTGTGGAGGCGGTTCTCGGCCTGATCCCAGGCAGCCGAGTTCGGTCCCTGGAGGACGTCCTCGGTGATCTCCTCGCCGTAGTGCGCCGGCAGGCAGTGCAGCACGATCGCCTGCTCGCCGGCGCGGGCCAGGAGCTCGGCGTCGACACGGTAGGCGGCGAAGTCACGGAGACGGCGATCTCGCTCCGCCTCCTGACCCATGCTCGTCCAGACGTCGGTGTACACGACGTCGCTGCCGCGCACGGCCGATCGCGGGTCCTCCGTCAGCTCGACCGTGCCACCCGACTGCACCGCCACGCGCATGGCGAGCTTGAGCGTCTCCGGGTCGGGCCGGTACGCGGGAGGCGTCGCGGCGATGAACCGCATGCCGAACCTCGCGGCGGCGATCATCAACGAGGCGCAGACGTTGTTCCCATCGCCGACGTACGCGACGCGCACGCCGGAGAGTCGGCCGAGGCGCTCCCGGATCGTCATCAGGTCGGCGATCGCCTGACAGGGGTGGGACGCTTCCGTCAGGCCGTTGACGACGGGTACGCTCGCGTACCGCGCCAGCCCCTCGACGTCCGACTGGGAGGCAGTGCGGACCATGATCGCGTCGAGGTAGCGCGACAGAACCTGAGCCGTGTCGCGGAGCGTCTCACCGCGCCCGAGCTGGAGGTCGTCCGTCGCGAGGTGGAGCGCGAAGCCTCCCAGCTGGGCCATGCCGACCTCGAAGGAGACGCGCGTGCGGGTGGAGGGTTTCTGGAAGATCATGCCCAGGGCGCGGCCAGGGAGTAGGCGATGCTCCTCGCGCCGCGCCTGCAGTGCCTTCAGCTCGTCGGCGAGGTCGAGGACGACGCGGAGCTCGTTCGAGTCCCAGTCGCGGACAGCCAGCAGATCCCGTCCCTTCAGGTGTTGCGGGATCTCGGTCACGTCGGGATCGTAAACGGTTGCGTCACTTGACAATGAAGCACTTAGGTTATATTCTCTCAGTAAGTTCAACTGAGAAGAAGGAGTGTGCACGATGGCCACATTGGTACGTTGGGATCCGTTTCGCGAGATCGCTCAGCTTCAGAACGACCTGGGCCGGCTCTTCAGCGGCAACCTCGGCAACGGCCACGGGAACGGCTCGGACAGCCGCACGTGGGTGCCGGCGCTCGACGTGTGGGAGACGGACGAGGAGCTGGTCTACTCGTTCGACCTGCCGGGCGTCCCCCAGGACAAGATCGCGATCGAGTTCGACGACGGCGCGCTGACCGTTTCGGCCGAGCGGGAGCGGACGGAGGAGGTCAAGCAGGACCGCTTCTACCGCTTCGAGCGCCGCCACGGGACTTTCGCGAGGTCGATCGGCCTGCCGCCCGGAGCGACGGAAGACAGCATCTCCGCCGACTACAAGGACGGCGTGCTCGAGGTTCACGTGCAGAAGCCGAAGGCGCCGGAGCCGCGCCGCATCTCGATCGGCTCGACGCCGAGCGAGAGCGTGACGATCGAGGGCAAAGCCGCGCAGTCGGTGACCGAGACGCAGTAGCGGCCTCACGCCGATCCTGCCGGGACGAAGGGCGGCTACGAGCCGCCCTTCGCTGTTGCTGGTCGGGACCTTGGAAGCCGACGAACGGAGCGCTCGTCGGTCTGCGAGGCGGGAGCCTGTCCGGGGCGCGGCGCTGGTTCCTCAGGGCCGGGTGAGCTCGGCTTCCAGCCCGGCTTCGGCGAGGAGGTCGCGCAGCCGGCCGAGGCCGGTGAACATCCGGCTCTTGATCGTCCCGAGTGGCTGGCCGAGCCTCTCCGCGAGCTCCGACTGCGTGTAGCCGCCGTAGTAGGCGAGCTCGAGAGCTTGGCGCTGATCGTCGGGAAGACTCCGCAGCGCTTCCTGGACGATCCGGCGCTGCGAGCGGAGCACGACCTCCTCGTCGGTCTCGGCCCCGATCGGCTCGTCTGCCGACTCGAGCGGATCGGTGCGCCGCCGCTCTTCGCGCCGAACGAGGTCGACGGCGCGGCGGTGGACGAGGGTCATGATCCAGGTGCTCGGTTTCGCTCGGTCGGGGGCAAAACTCTCGGCTGTGCGCCAGACGGCGACAAAAGCCTCCTGGACAGCGTCCTCGGCGAGGGAGCGGTCGCGCAGGATCCGCAGGGCGAGCCCGAAGGCGACGCGACCGAAGCGGTCGTAGATCGCGCCGAGGGCATTCTCGTCTCCACGCGCGACGAGCGCCAGCACGGCCTCGTCGGCCAAGTGGGCGTAGTCTCGCACTGCAGGTCGTTGACGGCTACGACCGATGCGCAAACCTACCACCCGTCGCCCGGCGTCGCGGGGGGTTTCGGCGGAGCTGTCCACTTCGGGAGGATTCTGCACGCGCAGCGGTTCCAGTACCAGCTTCGCGGCGGGATGACACATCAGCCCGTGCGGGCCCCGAACAGAAGCCTCCCGGTGAGATGATCGACGCCGCCGGCGCGCTCCAGAGAAACCGCCACCCGGGAGCCCGTGGGGACGAGCCGGCTGAGAGCGACTGCGACGCTGGCACCGCCCCGGATGAGGCCTGCCGGCTGCGGCCCTTCGCCTCCGACGACCCAGATCTCGTAGGTCTTCGTCCGCGGCGCCGGCGCCAGGTTCGAGACGACGAGGGCCGCCGCGCGCGCGGGGGTTACGACAACCGCCCCACGCGCGCCCGAGAGCGGGAACCGTCGCGCGTTCGGATCGGCGAGGATCGCGAGTGCGAGGCCCTGCCCGCGTCGTGCGTTGCGCTCGTGGCTGAGGGAGTGCGCCAGCACGATCGACCAGACGCCGAAGGCGACGGCCGCGCATGCGGCCGCGACGGCGAGGACGGCAGCCGCAAGTACCGCCGGTCGCCGGCGGGGAAGCGGCACGAGCGCTGCGGAGTCGTCGATCTCGGCGAGGATCCGAGCGCGAAGCTCGGGCGGCGGCTCCCGCGGCTCCACGTCGAGCGCGAGCGCGGCGGCAGCCTCCTGCAGCCCCGTTACCGCCTCGAGACACCGGGTGCAGCCCTCCAGATGCGACTCGAATGCCGAGCGCTCGTCTGCATCGAGCGCGTGAAGCGCGTAGGACGCAGCCGAGTCGTGGATGTCGCTGTCGGTCATCGCATCGCCGGTGAATATGATTCGCGGCGGATGGCTGCTCGGTTCAAAGATCGACTTCTACGCTGGCTCGGAGGAGACGCGGTGACTCGAGCCGAGCACCACCACGACACGGCGCATGCTCACGAGCACAGCCATGGTGGGGCGTCGCACTCGCACCCGCACACCTCGCACGACCACGACCATGACCATGACCACACCGACCATCAGCACGAGCACACACATCCGGACGGCACGATGCACTCGCACGTGCACACGCACGAGTCGGGCGATGAGTCCGACCACCTGCACGAGCACTAGGGGCCGTCCAAAAAGTGAACCAGGGCGCCTGACAGGCGTCACGCGCCTCGATGCGGCGTCCTCGGTCGCGCAGATATGCCTGCATATCTACCCTCCCTGCGTCCTTGCCTCGAGACGCGTGCCGCGTGTCATCCACCGTGGCCACTTTCCGGACAAGCCCCTAGAGGCTGCCCGCGGGCGGGCCTGCGACGAACTACCTGTCCTCCACCTTCACGAGCTTGCCCCACCGCTCCTCGATCCGGCCCTTCTTCCACACGAGGATCGAGACCGCCCAGGTGGCGACGAACGCCCCGACGATGGCGTAGCCGAGCTTTCCGAAGTCGAGGTTGTCGAGCCAGCTCCAGAATCCGGAGTCGAGCGAGAACTTGGCCGAGAACACCTGGAGGAGCTCGACGCTGCCGATGATCAGCGCGATCGAGACCGACAGGCTCGTGACCGTGATGTTGTAGTAGACCTTGCGGATCGGATTCGAGAACGCCCAGCCGTAGGCCTGAGACATGAAGGCTCCGTCGGCCGTGTCCATCAGGCTCATTCCCGCCGCGAACAGGATCGGGAGCGAGAGCACGGCGAGGAACGGCACGTGGTGCGTGGCGACGCCGGCGGCGATTGCCAGGAGCCCGACCTCCGTCGCAGTGTCGAAACCGAGCCCGAAGAGGACGCCGAGGGGGTACATCTTCCAACTCGCATCGATCCGGCGGGCGAGGCGACCGAGGAAGAGCCGGTTCATGAACCCACGGTCGAGCAGGCGCGCCTCGAGCTCCTGTTCGTTGTACTTGCCGGTCTTCATCTGCTTGAAGATCCGGAGGATGTCGAGCAGCACCATCAGGTTGAGGATTCCGATGATCCAGAGGAAGGTTCCGGAGACGCCCGCACCGACGTAGCTGCCGTAGCCCTGGAACGACGGGATCTTCGAGTTGACCGTCTTCGCAGCGACCGCGAGGCCCGCCGCGAGCGAGAACACGATCGTCGAGTGGCCGAGCGAGAAGAAGAAGCCGACGCCCAGAGATCGCTTCCCGTCCTGGAGGAACTTCCGCGTCGTGTTGTCGATCGCCGCGATGTGATCGGCGTCGAACGCGTGGCGCAGCCCGAACGTGTAGGCGAGCGTCCCGAGGCCCGCGAGGGCGGGGTTCCCGTGGGCGTAGAAGACGAACAGCCCCCAGCCGAGGATGTGGAGGAAGGCGACGGCGCCCGCGAATCCGCCGAGACGCCACCATTCCCCGGGCGTCAGCGCTGCGCTCCAGCGGCGCCAGGCGGTGGCGGCTCTCGTCCGATGCTGCATCGTTGCGCGCCTTCCCTAGAGATGATCCTGGCTCTCGGCCAGGCAGGCGGGACACAGGCCGACGATCGGGAAGTGGCTGAAGCGCGCCTCCCAGCCGAAGCTGTCGCGGATCTCTTGCCGCACGCCGTCGAGCTCGGACGCCTCCACGGCGCGGACGGCGTCGCAGGACTCGCAGACGAGATACTCCCGCGCCGGCCCGGCGAGCGCGTACAGGCCCGGGCCGTGCCCGAGGTGCACGTGGCGGACGAGGCCGACCTCCTCCAGCGTCTCCAGGTTGCGGTAGACGGAGGCGAGGTCGGAGCGCGGGACGCGACCGGCGACGCCGGCGGCGATCTGCTCGGCGCTCAGGGGCGTGTCGCCGGCGAAGAGCGTCTCCAGGACGAGCCGGCGCGCCGCCGAGACGCGCAGCCCGCGGCTTCGAAGGAGCTCGACGGCTGCCTCGACGTCCGCGGCGACGACCGAGGGAGTGGGGGGTGCCAGCGTCATTTCGCAGTAGATTCGCACAGCTCGCAGTTGCGGTTCAGCCGTGTCTGCGACCAGCTCGCGATAGGGCGGGATAGGCGTCGGCGCTAGTTGATCTTCGGAACGGCGCGGACCGTCATCGCGATCCCGACCGCGAGGATCACGAGCGCGCTCGCTGCCGGCAGCAGCCGGACGATCCGTCCCTCGAAGCTCACGCGCCGGAAGACGCTGCGTGCGAGCACGGCGACCAGCCCGATGCCGGTGATCGTGATGGCGAGCCCAGCGCTGAACGCGAGAATCAAGACGAGACCGAAGGCGACTCGGTGCAGCGAGATTGCGGCGAGCAGGACGACGAGCGCCGAGGGGCACGGGATGAGACCGCCGGAGACACCTGCGGCCAGGAGGCCGCGCCAGCCCGGCTGTGTCGGCGCGTGCGAGTGCGCCCGACCGCCATGCGAGTGCACGTGGCCGTGAGCATGGTCGTGCGAGTGGCCGTCATGCGTGTGGGCGTGCTCGTGGTCGAAGCCGACCGCGTACGATCGTCCACGCGTGCGGTAGCGCGCCCAGAAGACAGACGCGGCGATCCCCACGATGAGCAACCCCGAGGTCAGGTTCAGCCAGGGGTAGAGCGTGTCGGGGACGATGAACCGTGAGAGCAGCAAGGTGACCGCGCCGAGCCCGAAGACGCCCGCGGTATGGGTGATCGTCACGATCAACCCGAGGAAGACCGCGTGGCGGGGCGTTCCTCGCTGGCCTACGAGGTAGGCCGTGATGATCGCCTTCCCGTGACCGGGCGAGAGCGCGTGCACGAGGCCCCAGAAGAAGGCGGCCGCGAGTGCGCCGAGGATGACGAGGGCACCCAGGTGGTCCTTCGTGATCAGCGCGGCGAATCCCGTATCGGCGACGGCGCGTACACCGACGCGCTGCTCGAGAACGGTGCGCGGGATCAAGGACGGTACGGTTCCCCTACCGGCGCCCGGAACAACCGTCGCTCGGGCCGAGGTCACCGCCAGCGGGCTCTGCAGCAGGTTCTTGGGGTAGGAGCGGAGCTCGCGGCTGACCGTCGCGGTCGGCACGCTGGCGGAGCCGACCGTCGCGCCGGAATCCGCGTCGAGCACGATCTCCTTCCAGCCGAGCCGCCCCGAGTAGTTCGTGTCCCGGTAGTCGAGCGCCACGCGCGCCCCCTGTGGGAGCGAATGCGTCGCATAGATCGCTTCGAGCCTCAGCGTTCGCAGCCCCGCCTGGCCCGGTGGAAAGGCGAGCTCGTGCCTGAGCGGGCGCAGGGTCAGGGGCGTGCCGTTCACCGCAAGTCGCAGCCCCCGTGCGATCGAGTTCGTGAGCCTCGCGGCGTAGGCCGCCTCGCCCCGGGTCGCGATCGTCTCCTTCTCCTGGAAGGTCGGGATCTCCGCCATGTCGAGCACGTAGCGGACGTAGACGTGGCCCCCCGAGACTTGGATCCGGCTGAAGCGGTTGATCGTGAAGTTGCCGAGCGGGTGCGCCGACGCGGCGACAGGGAAAACGACCGCCGCGAGTGCCGCCATGAGCACGAGGAGCTTCTTCATGAAGATGCCTTTCTCGCGACGGGAGCCCAGAGGAGGGAGAAGTGAGGATTGAGATGCAGCGCGCGGCGGAACCAGGCACGGGCGGCTTCGTCATGGCCGAGGCATCGCTCGATCATCCCGCGGTGGAAGAACTTCAGCGCGTCCTGCGTGCCGAGTCGCAGTGCGTGGCGGGAGTACCCGAGGGCCTCGGCACAGCGTCCGTTGCGCGCGAGCGCCCAGGCGAGGACGTCGTCGCCGTCGATCGACGGGCGCTCCCGTTGGGCGAGGCGCGCGCGGTCGAGCGCGTGTGCCAGGCCGATCCCGTGATCCACGTCGAAGAGGGCGATCTCGAGGTCGGTCTTGACACCGTTCGCGATCAGCAGCCTGTCGATCGCCCCGATCAGCGCGTACTGGCGTCGCGCCGCGGCCGGTTTGCCGATCGTGCGATAGAGGTCCCCGAGCGTCGCCACGTACTGCGGGAGCGGGATGGTCGCGACCGCCTGTCGCTCCAGCGCGATCGCGCGCCGGTTCCGACCGAGGGCAGCCTCGACCTGCGCCATCGCGTCGAGCCCGTACGCGTAGCCGGGTAGCGTCCGAAGCGCGACCGTGTACTCACGCCCGGCGTCGGCGTAGCGGCGGTGGTTGAAATAGAGCTTGCCGAGCTGAACGCGGGTCCAGGCGGTCGGCTCCGTCGCGTCGGTCGCCGCGTCGACGGCCAGCTGCATGGCCCGAATCGCGCCGCGCGTGTGGCCGATCAGCTCCCGGCCATAGGAGACGCGCGCGTAGGAGGAGAGGCTCGGCCGGAGCTTGTTCATCCTGTTGAAGGCGGCGAAGGCCTCGTGGTAGCGGCCGAGCTCGACGAGCGCATCGCCGACGACGCCGTAGTTTCGCGCCGAGTTCGGGTTCAGCGCGACCGCTTGCCGGCCGAGGGCGAGACCTTCGGCGAACCGATGGCGTGAGAGCGCGAGGGAACCGAGGCCCGAGACGGCGAGGAAGTCCTTCGAGTCGAGGGCGAGCGCCTTGCGCAGCACGCCCTCGGAGCGCGTGTAGTACGAGGGATCGCCTGTCTCCCTCGCGCGCTGTTGGTAGGCGAGCCCGAGCAGGACGTAGCTGTGCTCGTCCTCCGGGTTCGCGCGCAGGGTCTGCTGGAACTGGAGGATCAGCTCGGCGGTGCTCTGGTTCAGCGAGAAGCCGGCCTTGAAGTCCTCGGCCGCCTGCTGGGAGATCAGCTGCGGGGAGGCCGAGGAGTTGTCGCGCAGGACGCCCCCGAGAAGGACGGCGACGCCGGCGACGACGAGCGCGACGGCGGCGATTGCGAAACGGGATCGTTTCATCGGGTGAGTGAGAGAGGAGGGAGGGCCCGCCGCAAGCAGGGCCCTCCCGACTCGGTCCAGCTAGTGGATCGCCTTCGCGTTTTCGAACCCGGAATGCGGCAGGCCGACGTAGGGGAAGTGCGGCAGCCGCGCGTCGGCGTCCTTGTTCACGCCGTCGCCCAGCGGCACCTTCTTGCCGAGCAGGAAGCCTGCAACAGCTCGCTCCTCGACGTCGATGACGTCGTCGTTCAGCCGCCGCCCGTTCGGGAAGCCGGCGTTGTCGCCGCCGACCACGCCGAAGGGGTTCTCCTTCGCCGGGGGAGTCGGCGGGATCGAGACGTTGAGCCGGAGCTCATCCGCCGGCGTGTTCCCGGTGAAGGTCACCTTCGGGATCCCGGTGAGGAGGACCGCGACGAGGTCGGTGCGGTTCTTCTCCGGGACGCCGAGCTTGTACAGCTTGTTCATCACGGCCGCCAGGATCGGGGTCGTGTAGTACTTCTTGAACTGCGCGTCCTGTGCCGGATCCGTGCGGTTCCAGAAGTCCTTCAGGCCGGTCGGGATGATCACCTCGTTGATCAGCGGCTCACCGAGGCGGGACACCTGCGTCCAGCCGGGGCGGACCTTGCCGTCGACGGTGACGTTCTGCCGATCGGTCGACGACCAGACTCCGACGATCGTCTTGCCGTGGAGCTGGCTGATCGGGATCTGGAGCGCGATCGTGTGGACGTTGTAGCCGGACAGGAAGTCCTTGCCCCCACCCTGCGAGCCGGTGTCCTTGCGGAACCCGAGCAGGTCGAAGACGGCGCCGATGTCCCCGAAGAACGGATCGTCACGCTGGCCGGCGAAGAACTGGCCGCCGCCCTTCATGCCCGTGACGGCCTTCGCCGCGAGCGCCGCGTAGTTCTTCGTCTTGTAGAGCGTTGCGAGCGTCCTGGGCCCGATGTTGTTCGGCGGGGTCTGGCCGGTGGCCACGACCTTGCCGTTCCGGGTCAGGTTGTAGCTCTGGACGGTGTTGCCGAGGAAGAACGGCCCGGTCGGCGTCTTGAACCGTGCCCGGTAGGTGATGTCCTCCCTACCGTCGCCGTTCGTGTCGATGTAGATGTTGTACCGGGCGCTCTGCGAGAACGTGTAGTAGTTAGGCCCGGCTGCCGGATCCTCACCCGGGATCCAGTTCGAGACGATCGTGAACGTGCTCGGATTGTCCGGGCTGCGGAACGCGTAGAGGTCCGTGTTGTCCGCGGTCGGGTCCTCCGAGATCAACGGTGCCTCCCTGTGGCTGGAGGCGTTGCTCGAGCTCGGCGCGAGACGCCCCGCGAAGAGGACGAGCAGCGTGACTCCGCCGGCCGCCAGGAGAAGCAATGCGACTTTGCGCATCCTTGAGGGCTCCTTTCTCCGACGGCCTGGTCGGGTTGGTTTGAAACTGGCCGTCGTGTACTTCGCGGCTCATTCGACCGACCGTAAGGATCGGTTCGAGCTTCTCTTGCGGCAGAGGAATGCGGCAGAGCCGGGAAGCGGACCTGGGCGACTCGGGAGTCGGACCAGGCCCGCCGCGAGACGTGCTAGCGCAGGTGCTCGCGCACGCGGTCGGCCACGGCTTCCAGCTCGATCGGCGCGTCGGTCAGCTCGCGGAGCAGGTCGTCGGCGGAGAGTCGCGAACCCTCCGCCCAGAGCT
Organism: Gaiellales bacterium; assembly: GCA_038237515.1. Taxonomy (GTDB): domain Bacteria; phylum Actinomycetota; class Thermoleophilia; order Gaiellales; family Gaiellaceae; genus JBBQDZ01. Next base: position 31,315 of record JBBRYP010000024.1, on the reverse strand, counting down.
CGCGCAGCAGCGACCCCGCCTCGCGCCGCGCGAACCACTCGTTGCCGAACTCGCTGCGCAGGAAGTCGCGTAACTGAGCCTCGAAAGCCCACGAGCGCAGGTAGGCGGTCACGTAGAAGCCTGAATCGACGTCGGCCAGGTAATCGGTCGGGCTGGGCTCGATCTTCAGCGCGTCCGCCAGGAGCTCGACGTAGCGAGGCCGCAGCGCCGTGACATCGTCCGCCGCGTGCAGCTCCAGCTCGTAGAGGAGCTTCGCGCAGTAGCGCCTGACCATGTAGAGGAGCTCGATTGAACCCTCCCGGGCGAAATCGGCGGGCCTCGGAAAGTCGAGTCGACGGCTGAGCCAAGCCGGCTCCGTCGTCAGATGCTGCATCAACATCGCCCACCCCTCGGTGACAGCGACGTCTCCGAGCCGACGGTCCTCCATCGGCAGATCGGGGGAGGTGTTCCCGTAGTGCTCCGCGTGACCGGCCTCGTGAAAGAGACCGGTCCAGTCGTCGGCGCCGCCGATCGGCTGGATCACGAGCACGACTCGCTCGGGCACCTCGATGGGCACGCAGAACGCGCGCGGCGACTTCTGCGGGCGCTGCTCGAGGTCGAGCTCGATGTTCCGCTGTCCCCGCAGGTCGATTCCGAGGTCGGAGAGCGTGCCCTCGAGCGCGGGGAGCATGCGATTAGGCGGGAACGCCGGGTCCCAGTCCGCGGCACGGAAGAGCCGTGCCACGTCCCATCGCCTCGCCTCGTCGAGGCCGAGCCCCAGTCGGTCGCGAAAGAGTCGCGAGGCCGATTCCTCGTAGAGGCGCTCGGTGGTGTCGAGGAACTCGCGGCACTGCTCGGCCAGACTCTCGAGGCGGAAGCCGAACCGGCGGTAGAGGTCGACGTAGGTCTCGGAGCCGAGCTCCGCGACCGCGCGCCGCTCGATCTCGTTCGCGTCGAGGTAGACCGGGTTCAGGTGCGCGTCGGTCAGCTCGTTCCGCGCCTGCTCCAGACGCTCGCGGCGCGCGCGATCCGGCTCGTTCGCGATCGTCGGCCGAAGCATCCGGAACGGGACCGTCCTGCCGTCGGCAGTCGCTTCCAGCTCGGCCTCGAGGCCCGCCACCTTCTCCGCGTGCTCACGCGTGAGGTCGCCGAGGTACCCCTCGCAGGCGAACCGCCAGAGCTCGAGCACGCCCCCGCCGCCGTCGACTGCCGCTCCGATCGACCGCGCCTGCTCGAGCCCCGTCAGATCGGCGTAGTCGTCGTAGATCGAAGCGATCTCGAGCGTGTCCTTGTGCCCCGCGTAGTGGAGGTAGTACTCCTCGTCGAGGGCGGCGATGAAGCGGTCCGCGCGGTCGCGGTAGGCGTCGAGCTCGCGGGGGGTCGGCGGCGTCCGATGAGGCATAGCTTCTAGGATACGCCCGTGCAGGAGATCGCCCTTCGCACCGAGCGGCGCACGCAGCTCCTGGACGTGACCGAGCTCGTGCAGGGAGCGCTGAACGGGGGCGAGGGAGCAAACGCAGCGCTCGTGTACGTCCCTCACACGACCGCGGGAGTGACGATCAACGAGGGAGCAGATCCCCTCGTCGCGCGCGATCTCGAGGCCGCGCTCGAGCAGGTCGTGGAGGACGGCTGGCCCTGGCAGCACGTCGAGGACCCCGATGGCCCCAACGCGCCCTCGCACGTCCGCGCCTCGCTGATGAGCCCGCACGTGCTCGTGCCGCTGCGCGAGGGCAAGCTCGCGCTCGGTCGGTGGCAGGGCATCTTCTTCTGCGAATTCGACGGCCCGCGCGAGCGGAAGCTCTACGTCACGACGCTGAGGTAGTTCGGGCGGCCGGAGCCGCCGTCTCCCTACGACTACGCTGGTGCCGTGGCCGCACCCGTTGCGCAGGACGAGGAGCTCGAGCTCCGAGTCGATTCCCTCGCCTACGGAGGGAACGGCGTTGCGCGACTGAACGGCTTCGTCGTCTTCGTTCGGCGAGGTCTCCCGGGCGATCTCGTGCGCGCGCGCGTGACGAAGGTGAAGCGGAGTCACGCGGAGGCTCTCGCGGTCGAGGTGCTCGAGCCGGGCCCTGCGCGGGTGGAGGCTCCCTGCGTTCACTATCCCGCGTGCGGGGGCTGCCGTTTCCAGGATCTCGCCTACGACGAGCAGCTGGCTGCCAAGGCGGCGCAGGTACGCGACGCGCTCGTGCGGATCGGCGGGATCCTGGAGCCGCCGCTCGAGCCGATCCTCCCGGCCGAGTCGATCTTCCATTACCGCAACAAGCTCGAGTACTCCTTCACGCAGACGCCTGCCGGGCCGGCGCTCGGATTCCACAGAGCGGGCCGGTGGAACGAGGTGCTCGAGCTCGAGCGCTGCTGGCTCACCACCGACCTCGGCAACGCCATCCGAGACGCGGTGCGCGACTGGGCACGCGAGGAGCGGCTGCGGGCCTACGACCAGGCCGAGCACACGGGATTCCTCCGCCACCTCGTCGTCCGCGAGGCGCGGAACACCGGCCAGACGCTGGTGCAGCTCGTCACCGCGGCGGGGCGCCTGGACGAGCCCGAGCATTTCGTCGACACCCTGCGCCGCTTTCCGGAAGTTCGTTCGATCCACCGGTCGATCAACGACTCCCAGGCAGAGGTGACGAACCTGCCGGCGACGCTTCTGTGGGGCGAGGAAGCGATCGAGGAGGAGCTGCTGGGTCTGCGTTACCGCGTGCGCCCGAACGCCTTCCTCCAGACGAACACGGCGATGGCGGAACGGCTCTACGAGCTCGTAATCGACTGCGCGGGGCTCACCGGCGGCGAGACCGTCTACGACCTCTACTGCGGGATCGGCACGATCGGCCTCTCGATGGCGCGCCGGGCCCTGACGGTGTGGGGCGTGGACGTGTCCGAGGAGTCGGTCGCCTGCGCGCTCGAGAACGCGGACCTGAACGGGATCGCCAACGCGGCCTTCTTCGCGGCCGAGGCCGGTCGCGCGCTCGAGGAACTGCACGCGCGCGCGGGTGACCCGGACATCGTCGTCGTCGACCCGCCGCGTGCCGGGCTGTCCGGCAAGGTCGTTCGGCGGATCGGCCGCCTCCGGCCGCCTCGCCTGGTGTACGTCTCGTGCAATCCGACGACTCTGGCGGGGAACGTGAAGGAGCTCGTGGGCGACTGGGATTACCGCCTGGAGCGCGTGAAGCCCCTGGACATGTTCCCGCACACCCCGCACGTCGAGACGGTGGCGCTGCTGACGCGCGGGAGCTAGGCTTTACTCATGAGCGACCGAGTAAGAATCGTCCGCCGCAGGCGTGGCTACACGCGCATCTCGCCGAAGCACCAGGTGACGCTGCCAGTCGCCGCGCTCGAGACGGCGGGCCTCTCGGTGGGAGACGAGCTGAAGGTCGACATCGACGGCGACGGGCGGATCGTGCTGACGCGCGCTCGGACGCTGGCGGAGCGGCGCCTCGCCGCCATCGAGGCGACTGCCGGATCGCTGACCGGTGTCTGGGAACCGGGCGACCTCGAGCGCCTGCGCGACGAGTGGCGCTGATCGTCCTCGACGCGAGCATCGCGATCGCCCACCTGGACGGCGACGACGCCCATCACGCAGCGACGGAGATCCTCCTCCGGGAGTGCCGGCACGACGATCTCGTCCTGCCGATGTCGGCCTACTCCGAGACGCTGGTCGTGCCCGCCCGCCGCGGTCGCCTCGAGGGCGCCCGCGCTTCGCTGGCGCTCCTCCTCCTGCGGCTCGAGCCGCTCACGGCGACCATCGCCGAGCGAGCAGCCGAGCTTCGTGGAGCGACCGGAAGCCCGCGACTGCCCGACGCGCTCGTGCTCGCGACGGGCGAGGAACTGGACGCAGATGCGGTGCTGACCACCGACCGGCGCTGGAGCCGATTTCCGCGCGTCCGCCTTGTCACGTAACTCGGTCGACGGCGCCCGCTACCTCCCCGGCTCGAGCGGGTCGATCCGCGCTGGGCCCGCGTAGCCGGCGATCGCGGTCGCAGGTAGAGACCGAGCCGGACCGGCACTCCGCCCGTTGCGCGTCGTCGACGATCGCGATGCGCCCTTCGTCGGGCGTAAACGGTCATGTTCGGCGCGCGCTGCTTGCTCACGACGACAACAGGTCGTGTGCCAGCGGGCGGGTCCGAACCCTCATGTCTCCCCGTCCCGTCGAGGGATGTTCGGGGTCAGGCCCCCGGACATGTCCACGAGCAGCGAGGCCCGATCCCGCGGTCGCTTGCGCGCCGTTGTTTGAGGCCGCAACGATGACTAGCGGGGCCGGTCCGAGCCGGTCATGTCTTCACCGTCCCGCCGAGACATCCTGGTTGCTCGAGGGGCTCGAGGATCCGCCGGCGGGGCGGATCCGAGACAGCCGGCTCGAATGCCCCGCGTCCGCTACGTCTCGGTCGCCGGCCGCGGCGGCCGGCGCAGCACGCGCCACACGAGGTCGATGTTCACGGCGAGGAAGCCGAGCGAAAGGAGGGGTAGCGCCGGGAGGCCGCCGATACCGAAGAAGTCGTGAGCGACCGCGAGGGCCATCGTCGCGCCGAACGAGGCGACGAGTGCCGCCCAGGTCCACCCGACGCGCAGCCCGAACCGCGCAGCGGCGGCTAGGAAGAGGCAGAAGAACAGAAGGTCTGGAAGGCCGAGGTTGGCCGCCCCGTGCTCGCCCGGAATCGGGAACGCGAAGGAGAGCGTCGCGAAGACGTCGCGCCGCTTCGCGATGATGTGATGAGTCGGTCCCCGCCAGACGGAGTACGCGTCGACCCACGGGATGAGGAACGCGATCAGGGCCACCCACGTGACGCTCTCGAAGTAGCCCAGAAACCAGAACGCGAGCGCGGTCATCGCCGCGAGCTTGACGAAGTTTGCCGGCACGTCGACGCTCGCGTGGTCGAGCAGGAGCGCGACGCCGAGGAGTGCGAGGCCGACGGGCAGCAACCCCCGCGCCCGTCGCAGCGGCAGGACGACGAGGACGAGCGCGAAGCAGGCCGGGATCAGGACGAACGCGAGGAACGAGACGTCCCACCAGGTCGACACGTTCGGCAGCGACTCGTGAACCTCGTAGTAGAGGACGAGTACCGCGAGCAGGCCGACGAGCGCCAGCCCGCGGGCGCGGGTCAGTAGGGCGGTAGCTCCGCCCACCAGGGGCCGAGCGACTTGAATGCGGTCCAAAAGGCTGTCTTCGCGGCTTGTTCGTCCAGAGAGGAATCGACGTCGGGTACGAAGAGTGCCTCAATCGTGGGAGTGAACCGCTGCACTACCCCCGGAGAAGGGTCGAGCGGGTCGGCGAGCGGGAAATCCAGCCCGTTCAGGAACTCGAGCGCGTCCTCTCCCATCACCACGACGAGCTTGGGCTGGACGATGTGGAGCTCCCGAACGAGGAACCGCCGCGCGTCTTCCTGCTGGCGCTCGGCCCCGACGAACTTCAGGCAGTTCGTCCCGTAGATCGCCATCGGGTCGACGTGCAGGCGCTGGAGGGACTTGAGGATCGCCTGCCCGGCGCGGCCGTAGAAGGCCACGCCCTCCTGGATCTCGGCAGCCTGCGCGCCGTGCTTTAGCAGGAAGACGTCGGCGAGCGGGTGTCCGGAGCCGAGGACGGGCACCCGTTCGCTTCCAGCTGCTCGAGCGATCTCGTCGCCGAGCTCGTTCGTCTCGGTGATCGCCTTCTGAAGGTAGCGCTCGTAGATCTCGTCGGTCGGTACGGCTGTCACCGAGCACTCCCCGCCGGGGACGGCGGCCGCACCGATGAGGATCTCTGCCGCTCGTGCGCTCGCACTCGCGAACTTGCGTCGTCGCTCCGCATGGTCGCGTCGTCCTTTTCGCAGGCGCCTTTGGTGATTCCTGCTCTGGTGGCGGTCGGTGGCCCCATGCGGTGGGCGGTCGTCTACCGCACTCGCTCTTTGGCTTGGGCCATCCACTTGAGCGACTGCAGGTAGACGAGCGAGCGCGGGCGGCGCAGCACCTCCGCCTCCCGCAGGCTGATCAGGAACTCCTCCGCCGTACCGAACGGGCGCATCCGCAGCGCCCCCGTTCCCACTCCCTGCAGGACGTGTGCGTCCGAGCCGGCGCCCATCGTCAGGTTGTACTTGCGCGCGAAGCGCAGCGCCTCGTCGTTGTAGCCCTCGAGGAGGAGCCGCGCGTTGTAGACCTCGAAGACGTCGATGTCCGCCAGGTGCCGGTGGAGCGTGGCAGGGTCGGGAATCGCGTGCATCCGGTCGAAGGGGTGAGGGAGGTAGACGAGGCCGCCCTGGTCGTGAACGGCGGCGATCGTGTCCGCGAACGACATGCCAGGCGGGATCTCCTGGGTCAGGAAGAGTCCGATCACCTCTCCCTGCCCATCGGTCTTCACCTCCTCGCCCGGGATGACGGTCAGCCGCCTGTCGCGGGCTAGCTCGACCGCCTCGAGGGCGCCGGCGAAGACGTCGTGATCCGTGATTGCGATCGCCCCGAGGCCCTCGGCCTCGGCATGGTCGAGCAGCTCCTCGACGCCGACGCGGCAGTCATGCGAGAAGGACGTGTGCATGTGGAGGTCGCAAACGATCCAATCCCCCTCGTCCACTCCCCTGCTGCTCGGCGCTGCACGAGGTCGACGCCTTCGCGCGCCCAGGCCCTCGTAGATCGACTCGAGCTCTCCCGCGAGCACGTCGAAGCTCTGCGCCTCGGCACAGGCTCGAGCCCGCGCCGCCTCCCGGCCGCGAAGCTCCGGGTCCTCGGCCAGCCGCGCGAGCGCCGCGGCCGCGAGCTCCGGCTGGTCCTGGACGCCGGCCGGTGCGGCGATCGCGGCTCCCGCTGCCGCCGCCTCCAGGCGCACCCGTTGCAGGCCGCTCGCCGACGGGGCGAAGATCGCCGCGTCGTTCAGGAAGATCGCCCGGCTCGGGCCGTCGCGTCCCGTGCGCAGATGGACCCTCTCTCGAAGAGCACGCGGCACGTAGGGTCGCCCGGTGAGCTGTTTTGTCCGAAGAAGGAGCAGTTCCCAGTCCGGCAGCTCCTCCATCACCTGCAGCGTGGAGCGGACGACGGAGCGGTCGGGAGGGCGCCACTCGAGTACGATCGACCGGGTCTTCGGGCCGGGCCGGAAGAGCGCGGTATCGACCCCGGGGGTGAGAACCCGGTAGTCGCCCGGGAAGCGTCCGACGGCGGCCGCGGCTACTTCCTCCGAGTTCGCAATCAACGCATCGACGCGGCCGAGCAGCTTCTCGCGCTGGTTCCGGGCGGGGGGGTAACCGAACCGTTCGGGCGAGACGAAGGTAGCGACGCCGAGGCCGGGCGCCTCCCGAAGCGCGAGGTACGAGAGGCTCGGCAGACCGGGCTCGAATCCGTGAACGACGTCGAAGCCGCCGTTTCGCAGCGCGAGCGACAGGTTCGCGCGGACCCCCACCGGCACGCCCATGCGACTCCGTCGGGAGATCGGCATCGCGGGCCCGAGAGCGATCACCTCCGTCCGGTGGATTGCATCGGCACCGCTCAGCAGTGCCCGCCGCCCGGCGAGGAGGTCGCTTGCCCGCGCTGACGGAGCCAGAACCGTGACGGAATGGCCGAGTCCGCGAAGACCGCGGGCGATCCCTGTCACCTGCTCGTTCACGTCGTGTGGTTGCGACCACGCGAACGGCGTGACGAGACAGATCCGGAGAGCCATCCGGCGGCGAGTCTAGTCGGTCAGGGTGGTTTCCCTGTCGCTCGGGTGGGTCAAAGGAGAGGTATGAGCGACCAGGAGCACGAGATCGACGAGCAGGGGCGCAACCTCACGCAGCAGCGGATCGACGAGGAGGGAACGACAGGGCAGCCGGTGATCGACGACCCGCAGTTCGTAGCCGATGTTCCCGACGACGTCGAAGCGGAGGACCGCGTCTCGGACGCTCCCCAGATGCCTGATCGGTAATCACGCGAGCCGGGTGGTGGCCCAGACGCGGCGCAGGATCAGCACGCCCGTCCACCGTCCGTAGTTGCTGCTACGAACAGCGGGCGGTTGCACTGCCCTGCTTGGTCTGGACCATCCCGACAGTGCGCGAATACCGATCAACCATCCAGCGGGCGTCAGCCGCGGCGGGCCGGGAGCTGTCCCTCGGCCCGCATCACCGCGAGAGCGGCGCGCGGCAGGCCCAGCACCCCTTCGTACAGCAGGTATCGGGGCTCCCAGCGCGGGAAGAACTTCGCGTTGAAGCGGTAGAGGCTCTCGATCTGGAAGTAGGGGTTCGCACGCGCGATCAGGCTCCCGAGCAGCCGTTCGCGCCACGAGACCGGGCTGTGGAGCAGCCGGGCGAAGGCGGCGAAGTTGAGGGAGAGCTCGTCGATCCCGCGATCGCGGAAGAGCTCGATCGAGCGGACGGTGAGGAATTCCATGAGGCCGTTCGGAGCGTCAGGGCCGCGGCGCATCGCCGAGAGCGACATCGCCTGCCGGCCGTACGAGGGGACGAAGTGGATGTATCCGCGCACCGTTCCCCGTGAATCGCGGGCGATGGCGACCGTCGTCTCGCAATCGTGATCTCCGCGCAGCGAGTCGAGGGCCATGGAGAACCCTCGTTCCGCGGACCTGCCGCGCCAGCGACTCGATACCTCCTCGAGCTCGTGCACGGTGGTCTCGCCCAACCCGTCGACGCCGCGAAGCTCCACCGAGAAGCCTGCCTTCTCGAGCCTCGAGACCGACTGCCGCACCTTCCTGACCGCGCGGCCCTCGAGCGAGAACGCGCCGGTGTCGACGATTGCCTCGTCGCCGATGTAGAGGGCCCGCAGGCCCGCCTGCTCCCAGAGCGGGACGAGGGCGTCACTCGTGCCGACGGTCGCGATGCGCAACCCGCGGGTCTCCGCGAAGGCGCACAGCTCGCGCACGGCCCCCGCGAGCGCTTCCCCGGGCCCGATCGGATCGCCCGACACCAAGAGCACTCCGTTCTCGATCCGGTACCCGACGAGAGTGCAGCCGTCGGAGCCGACGAAGTAGTGCTCGTCGCTGCGCAGCTTGAAGAAGGCGAGCGTGTCGGAGCCGTGGGCTCGGACGAGCTCGAAAGCGGTGCGACGCAGCTGCCGGTCGGGGAGGTTCCGCGGCGCCGCGAGCGGTCGAAAGACGACGTAGGCGGCGACGAGCAGCGCAGCGACGCCGACGAGCCCGACGCCGATGGGCAGCCAAGCCACGTCGTCCCGGAACGCGAACGGCGTCGGGCTCCAGATGGTGAGGTCGGCCGCAGCCAGGCTGACGCGTCCGAGGCTCGTTCCCGCCGGCGCTGCGACCGCCGCCGCGGTCAGCGCGATGCCGGCGGTCCCCAGGCCGAGCGCCGGCAGGCGCCAAAGCGCCGAGGAGAGTGAGACGGGATCGTGCCGGACGTGGAAAGCCTCCCGGCCCCACCACAGGAGCGCTGCGACCGCCCAGCCGAGCAGCGCCTCCTCGACGTCGAAGCCCTTCAGCAGGTCCACGAGGCCGAGAACGACGAGCGCCGCGAGAGCCAGTTGCCACGCCCGGTGGCGTCGCCGGTGCAGGTAGACGCCGGCGACGACGAGGCAGGCACTCAGCGGGATCGCAAGCGCGTGAAAGAGCGGCACCGACTCCATCGGCTCCACGTGGTGGAGGAGCTGCGCCCGCCAACCGGAGTTCGGGGTGACGGCCGAGGCGAGGTTGACGAGGCCGGTTCCGAGCGCGGCGGCCGCTGTCAGCGGGGGCAGCCAACCCGCGCGACGCGTCGCGCGCAGCGCGCGGACGCGACGGTGCACACCGAGTCTCCAGGAGGCGGTGTCGCGTCGCGACGGAAAGAGATCCTGCCAGTCCTTCAGGAAGAGCCAGGCGCCGGCGGCGACCACGCCCCAGCCTGCCTCCAGATGGACGAGCAACGCGAGCGCCAGGCCCGCCGAGGCTGCGACGAGTCCCAGATGCCACTCGTGCACCCGCTGCCCGAGGAGATAGCCGCGCGGCCCGAGCGGGTGGCGCTCGAGCCGGATCAGCGGAGTAACGAGCCTCTTCATCCTCTCATCCGTCTGCAGGTGAGCCTCCCGTGCGTCGGCACGGTGTCGCAGACGGAGGGTAGCCGGTCTGGCGGCGCGCGCCAGGGCGTCGGCGATCCCTAACGCAGGCTCAGCGATTTTCCGCGTCCCCGCCGGCGAAGCGGCGACCACTGCGCGAGCAGCTCCGGGTTCGTGGCGATCACGAAGCAGAGGACGGCGAGCGGCACCTCCGCGACGGCCGCCTCGACGACGGCGACGATCTGCTCGGTGCGGGACGAGGCCGTCAGGAGGTCAAACCACGCGTCGCAGAGGAGCAGCGTGCCGGCGGCGGTGGCGATGCGCTGGAGCCAGGCGGAGCCGCGGTGCGCTGCGAACGCAGTGGCGAGCAGGCCGCTCCCGAGCGCCAGGTCGAAGCCCGTCCACGCGATGTCCCAGTGGCGGACGGCGTGGCGCGACGGCAGGATCTCGCCGAGGGCGAAGGCCCAGGGGATGAGCAGGATCGCAACACCCCCGACGAGGACGACCGTCCAGTGCGGCAGGAGTTCACGCCGCTTCCTCTCCGGATCGGCTCCGGCCGCTGTCACGCCGCCCTGGCTAGGGGCCTGTCCAAAAAGTGAACCAGGGCGCCTGACAGGCGTCACGCGCCTCGAGGCGGCGTCCTCGGTCGCGCAGATATGCCTGCATATCTACGCTCCCTGCGTCCTTGCCTCGAGACACGTGTCGCGTGTCATCCACCGTGGCCACTTTCCGGACAGACCCCTAGCTCTCGACTGCGGCCGGTTGCTTGGCGGTCGGGCGTGCATTTTCCGTGATGAACCGCTCCACGAGGTCCATGGCTTCGTCGTCGACGATCTGCTTCGGCGGCGACTTCATTAGGTACGAGCTCGGCCCCTCGAGCGCACCGGCGATCCCGTTGTTCAATGCCAGCTTCGCGAGGCGCACCGCGTCGATCACGATCCCCGCCGAATTCGGCGAGTCCCAGACCTCGAGCTTGAGCTCGATGTTCAGCGGTGCGTTGCCGAACGAGGTGCCTTCCAGCCGGATGTACGCCCACTTGCGGTCGGTCAGCCACGGAACGTAGTCCGACGGGCCGACGTGGACGTTCCGGGCGCCCATGTCGTAGTCGAGCATCGATGTGACGGCGTTCGTCTTCGAGATCTTCTTCGACTCGAGGCGGTCGCGCTCCAGCATGTTCAGAAAGTCCGAGTTGCCGCCGACGTTCAGCTGCATCGTCTTGTCGAGGCGCACCCCGCGCTCGCGGAAGAGGGAGGCGAGGACACGGTGCGTGATCGTGGCCCCGACCTGTGACTTGATGTCGTCGCCGATGATTGGCAGGCCGCGCTCCTCGAAGCGCCGCTGCCAGTAGGCCTCGCGTGCGATGAAGACCGGCATGCAGTTGACCATCGCGCAACCGGCGTCGAGGATCTGCTCGGTGTACCACTTCGTCGCCGCCTCGGAGCCTACGGGGAGGTAGTTGACGACGACGTCGGTCTTCGTGGCCTTCAGGATCCCGACGACGTCCGCGGTCTCACCGGGCGCCTTCTCGACCACCTGGGACAGGTACTTGCCGATGCCGTCGTGCGTCATCCCGCGCGACACCTCGATGCCCGTCTTCGGCACCTCTGCGAATCGATACGTGTCGTTTGGGTGCGCCCACATCGCCTCGGACAGGTCCTTCCCCACCTTGTCCTTCGTGACGTCGAAGGCTGCGGTGAACTCGATGTCGCGGACGTGATAGCCGCCGAGGTCGACGTGCATGAGGCCCGGCACGAACTCGTCGGGAGCAGAGTCCTTGTAGTACTCGACCCCCTGGAGCAGCGAGTTCGCGCAGTTGCCGACGCCGATGAGAGCGACGCGGACGCGATCATCGTCCCGGGGGCGCTGACCGTTACTGGATGGCATTGACTCCTCTTTCGTGAGGCCGAGGCGCTCCGAGAGCGTCTCGACGATGAACTCGTTGGTGGTGCGCTTTCGCTCGGACGCTCGCCTCGCCAGCCGCTCCTTCAACTCGGGCGGCATTCGAAGCACCACTTCGCGCCCGCCGCGAGGGCGGGAGCCGGCGCGGCCGCTCGGCTCGAATGCCATCGCCACGCTGGCAGCCAGGTGCCCGACGGCTATGTCGTTGAGGCCTCGGCCCGTCTGGGCTACGTCGAAGGCCAGCCGCTCCTTCAAAGCTGCGGGCAAACGGACGAAGACACTTGAACGACGAGGAGATAGCACTTGAGTGCTAGCAGCATAGACGAGTTGAGCAACGCGAGGCCCCTTGAAGCGTCGCCGTCGCCCGCCTCCGGCGTTCCGCGGCTTGCTTCGCCGAACAGCTACGGAGCGGGCGGCGCGCCGTCGAGCGTGCGGAGCTGGCGGCGGACGTGCAGGATGCGCTGCAGCACGGTGATCCAGGCAGTAGCTGCCAGCACGGCGATCGCCCACGGCAGGACTCCCCATGGGGCAAGTACCAGGCCGCCCGAGATCACGACCACCCGCTCTGCCCGCGAGCCGATGCCGACGTCGCCGCGCAGGCCGATCGCTTCCGCCCGCGCACGGGTGTAGCTGACGAGAAAGGAGCCGGCGACGGCGGCGAAGCAGAGCGCGAGTGCCCATTCGTGCGCGTGGCGCATGAAGATCAGGCCGATCGCCCCGAGCATGACGCCCTCGCTGACGCGGTCGGTGGTCGAGTCGAGGAAGGCGCCGAAGGGGGTGGTCTTGCCTCCGGCACGAGCGAGCGCCCCGTCCAGGATGTCGAGGATCGAGCCGACGACGAACACGCCGGCGCCGAGCCAGTAGAAGAGCAGGTCGGATCGGTACTCGAAGTAGACGATCACCGACGCGAGGATGCAGAGCGTGACGCCGGAGGTCGTGAGGGCGTTGGGGGAGATGCGCGTTCGCGCGAGGCTCGTCATCGACTGGGACGCGAGCCGTCGCGCGCCGTCGGTGTAGCCGGCCTTCACCGCCGCGGCTCGGCCCATGCCGGCCACGCTAGCACCGCCGCGGCGCTCCCACCGCGGGCCCTTCGGGGGGCGGCTCTGTGACGTCGGGCGGTGGTCGCGAGAGGTGTTGGCCATCGCGTGCGTGGGGTTGGGCGTTTTCCTACCCGTCGGGGAAGCCGGCGCCCGTTAGGCGGGTGCGGGCCGCTGACGGCGCCACGACCAGCCCCGGAAGACCGGAACGGCCGCGAGGCACGCCACCACCGCACCGGCCACGATGTCGAGCAGGAAATGGTTGCCGGTCGCCATGACGACGACGGCCACCCATACAGGCCAGAGAAGCCAGAGCGCCTTGGCCCACCAGTTGCGGCAGATGAGCACCAGGCTGACGCCCACGATGATCGCGTCCGCGGCATGGAGGCTCGGCATGGCGGCATACGGGTTCGACGCCAGCTCGACGAGGCCGCTGCCGTGATTGAGGCCGCCGAGCTTCGCCAGCGTGTCGTCGAAGCCGAGGTCCGGGAACATCCGAGGCGGGGCGGTCGGCGCCAGGATGTAGCCGAGGAGGCCGAGAGCATTCGCGAGCAGGATCCAGTTCCGGAACCGGTGGAACGCGGCGTTTCGGCGCATGTAGACCCAGAGGAGGGCGATCCCGACGACCGTGAACTCGGAGTTCCAGTAGGTGAACGAGGCGAGGAAGGAAAGGGCGTGCGACGAATTGAAGAGCCGCTGAAAGGTCAACTCGTAGAACGCGTTGGCGTGGCGCTCCAGGTCGATCACCCGCAGGCCGTTCGTGAACGCCTTCGTCGGGTCGCGATCGGCGACCCCGCGGGCGACCTGGTAGGCGGCGAGGAAGCCGAACCAGATCACGAGCTGGCGCGCGAGGTCGCTCCACCCGCGAGGGAGGAGGCGCCGACCGGCAGTGACGATCGCCGTCATGGCTGAGAGGAGGGGCTCGCCATGGGTTCGCAGATTCTAAACGCGAACCCAGTCGGCGTTCATTCCCACGCCGCTCCCACGATCCGTCGCGACGACGAGACGCTTCGACGACTATGAGGATCTCGGCCGTAGGTGGGCGAAGAGCAGGGATTTTCGTCTGTACGGCCGGTCGCTCGCACCCGCTGCGGCACTGCTCGACCCACTCGTCCGCTATGCGGGCGACTTCAGGCCGCATCTCGCTGCTGTGTTACCTGGCGATGCCGGCGCGACGGCCGAGGCGCCAGCGCCAGTGCTTCAGCCGCCGATGTAGCTCATCTCGACCTTCGGCAGGGCGGGCGTGCTCTCCGAGCGCAGCTCCGAGTAGCGGTCGCTCCGGGCACCCCAGATCGCGGTGAGGCGCTCGCCGACCTCATAGTCGGTGGCTCCGCCGCGGAGAAGCGCGCGTAGATCGTGGCCGCGTAGCGCGAAGAGGCAGGTGTAGAGCTTCCCCTCCGCCGAGAGCCGCGCGCGCGTGCAGTCGCCGCAGAAGGGCTCGGTGACGGAGGCGATGACGCCGACCTCGCCGCTTCCGTTGCGGTAGCGCCACCGCTGCGCGACCTCGCCCGCGTAGCGCGGCGGCACCGGCTCCAGCGGCAGCTCGGCGTCGATCGTGGCGACGAGCTCCCTCGCGGGCACAACCTCGTCGAGGCGCCAGCCGTTGGAATGACCGACGTCCATGTACTCGATGAAGCGCAGCACGTGACCACGCTCGCGGAAGAAGCGCGCCATCGGCAGGACGCTCCCCTCGTTCAGTCCACGGCGGACGACCATGTTCACCTTCACCGGCAGGCCGGCCGCCGAGGCCGCCTCGATGCCCTCCAGCACGCGGGCGACAGGGAAGTCGACGTCGTTCATCGCCCTGAAGCACTCGTCGTCGAGGGAGTCGAGGCTGACGGTGATGCGGCGGAGGCCCGCCGCCCGCAGCGCGCCGGCTTTCCGGGCGAGGAGCGAGCCATTCGTCGTCAGTGTCAGATCGAGCCCCGGGATCCTCGCCAGCCGCGCGACGAGCGACTCGACGTCGCGGCGCAGCAACGGCTCGCCGCCCGTGAGCCGGATCTTCTGGACGCCGAGGCGGGAGAAGACGGCCGCGAGCCGCTCGAGCTCCTCGAACGAGAGGAGCTCGCCGCGGCCGAGGAAGCGATGATCGCGGCCGAACACCTCCTTGGGCATGCAGTAGACGCAGCGGAAGTTGCAGCGGTCGGTGACGGAGATCCGCAAATCGCGCAGCGGGCGGCGAAACACGTCGGTTGGAGCCTCGGTAGCCATCCACCAAGCCTAGCTCCACGTTTCTGGCTCACCGAAAGCGGAACAAGACCCCTACGAGGTGCTCCTGTCGGAGCGCTCGTCCGACGAACGGGGGAACTGATGGATACCGACAAGCTCGAAGGCAAGCTCAAGGAAGCGGAGGGCAAGCTCACGAACGACGACGCGCGTGAGAAGCAGGGTCAGGCCCAGGAGAAGTACGGCCAGGCGAAGGAGAAGCTCGAGGACGCAAAGGACGAGCTGCGCGACCGGACGTAGCGCCTTTCGCGCAGCTACGAAGCGAAGGCGCCTTCGGGCGCCTTCGCCGTCTTGTCGAACCGGTGCGTGTGTAACTCAGGCGTGCACAACCGTCCACCCAGGTCACCGGGCCAGCTGCTGATCGAGCTCCTGTAGAAAAGCCCGGATGGACTCGCTCGACCGTTGGCTCCCGGTCTTCGACGTGCGCGAACGTCACGAGCGGGAGCTCGCGGCGAAACCCGAGGAGGCCCTCGCCGCGGCGCTCGCCCTGCCGGTGGGCTCGGACCCGGCCACACGGGCGCTGCTGCGGCTGCGCGGGCTGCCGGCACGCGGGCAGACGATCGAAGGCTTCTTCGCGCTGCTCGGCTTCGAGGTCCTCGAGCGCGGCCCGCGGCGCTTCGTCGTAGCGGCCTCCGGTCGCCCCTGGCGCCCGGGCGGGCGACTGGCAGCGTTCGGCGACGCCGGCCCGGGCGATGCTCGCCTCGTCGCCGACCTCCGCGCGGTCGCGGCGCCTGACGGCTGCGTGCTCTCGACCGAGACGCGCGTCGCCTGTGTCGGCGGCGGCGCCCGCCGCGCCTTCCGCGCGTACTGGCTGCTCGTCAGGCCCTTCTCGGCCTTCATCCGGCGCCGCTGGCTCGCGGGGGCGGCGCGCGCGCTGTCGCGTCGATGACGGCCCTCCTCGCCCTCGTCGCCGTAACCGCGATCTGGGGCGTGACCTTCGTGCAGGTGAAGGACGCGGTGGCGGTCTATCCGCTGTTCGCATTCCTCTCGGTTCGGTTCGCGATCGCGAGCGGAGTCCTCGCGCTGCCGGCGCTGCCCCGGCTGCGCAGGCTCGGACGCGGAGGCGCCGGCGCCGGCGTCCTCCTCGGCGTCGTTCTCGCCGCGGGCTACGCGCTTCAGACGGCAGGCCTCGAGCGGACGACCGTGTCGAGCACAGGGTTCATCACGGGCCTCTATGTCGTGCTGACGCCGATCTTCGCGTTCGCGCTCTTCAGGCAGCGGATCGGAGCCGCCGTCTGGGTCGGCGCGGTCCTCGCGCTCTTCGGCCTCGCGATGCTCTCGGGCGTGCACGCAGGCTCTGCCAGCGGCGACCTCCTCGTCCTCGCGAGCACAATTGCGCAGGCGCTCCAGATCGTGTTCGTCGAGCGCTTCGCCGCGCGCTACGACGCACTCGCGCTGACCTTCGTGGAGATGCTCACCGGGCTGGCCTGCTTCACGGCCATCGCCCTCGGCCTCGGCGATCTCGAAGTTCCTCGCGGGCGGACGGTCTGGGCGGCTCTCCTCGTCACAGCCGTGTTCGCGAGCGCGCTCGCCTACCTGATCCAGATCTGGGCGCAGCGGCGGCTGAGCGCAGCGCGGATCGCGCTCGTCTTCTCACTCGAGACGGTCTTCGCAGGCCTCTTCGGCTACGCCCTGGCCGGCGACCGGCTGGGCTGGCTCGGCTGGGGCGGCTGCGCGGTCATCCTCGCCGGCATCGCGGTCGCCGAACCGGCCGCCGCCGGGACCCTGGAGCGTCTGACCAGCCGCGAGTCACAGCGCACCTAGGTCTTTCCGGGGGCGAGACTCGTGAGGTTGTGGCGAGTTACGCACGGGCTTTGAAGCTGGCCGGTGAGGAAACGCCGCAGGAGCCGCAGACGGTCGGGGCCGGAGCCGGGTTTGCCCGGCGGGAGGGCAGGCGCGGTTGGCCAAGCGGGAGCGTGGAAGGAGGGGGCTCGTGGGGGAGCCCTGGGTTCCCCCGCGCTCAGAACGCCGCAGGAGCCGCAGACGGTCGGGGCCGGAGCCGGGTTTGCCCGGCGGGAGGCCAGGCGCGGTTGGCCAAGCGGGAGCGCGGAAGGAGGGGGCTCGTGGGGGAACCCTGGGTTCCCCCGCGCTCAGAAGAGCCAGCGGCCGTTCTCCTGGACGAGCTCGCCGTCGGCGTAGAGGCGGCCGCCGGGGCGCAGGTCCTTGACCATGTCCCAGTGAATCACGCTCTGGTTCTTGCCGCCGGCGTGCTCGTAGCTCTTGCCGAGCGCCAGGTGGATCGTCCCGTCGATCTTCTCGTCGAAGAGGACGCTCTTCGTGTGGCGCTGGATTCCCGGGTTGCAACCGATGCCGAGCTCGCCCAGCCGGCGCGCGCCGTCGTCGGTGTCGAGCGTGGTGAGCAGGAACTCCTCACCGGCCTCGGCGGAGGCCTCCACCACCCGGCCCGCCTCGAAACGGAGCCGCGCGCCGGTCACCTCTCCGCCGTCGAGGATCGCCGGGAACTCGGAGTAGGTGATCACGCCCTCGGCCGAGTCCTCGACCGGTGCGAAGAAGAACTCGCCGCCCGGCATGTTGACCCGACCCTCGTCGACGACGGCCTCCCGCCCCTCGATACCGATTGTCAGGTCGGTTGCCTCGCCGACGATCCGCAGCTCGGAAGCGGCGCCGAGGCGATCCGCGTAGCGCTGCAGCTTCTGTGCCTCGGCGTCCCAGTCGAGCAGCACCGCGCCGTAGAAGAAGTCCTCGAACTCGGGCAGCGACATGCCTGCGTCCTGCGCGAGCGCCTGCGTCGGGAACTGCGTCGAGACCCAGCGGATCTGCATCGACATCGAACGCTCGTAGTACGGCGCCACGGCCCGCCGGATCAGGCCGTAGCGTGCCCCGTCGAGTGCCGACGCCGCTCGGGTGTTCTCCGGCGCCTCGATTGTGATGCGCGCGTCGATGTGGTCGACTGCGTAGCGCTCGATCGGCGCCAGCTCGCGGACGAGCTCCTCGGGCGCAGCCAGCGCCCAGTCGCACGGGATGGGGTACACCTCGAGACCGAAGTCGAGCCGCAGCAGCGAGTAGGCGCCGCGCCTGGCGAGCTCGCGGAGCACAGTCGAGACGGCCGGCCGCGCGAGCGGGGAGGAGAGCACCATCACCTGCGAGCCGGGCTCGGGGTCGATGCACCGATCGACGAGCAGCTTCGCGAAAGCCTCGACGCGCGCGTCAATCATCGATGATCCAGGCTCCGTTCTCCTGCACGACCTCGCCGTCGAGCTCGAGCCGTCCGCCCTCGCGCAGGTCCTTGACCATGTCCCAGTGGATCGCGCTCTCGTTCTCGCCTCCGAGCTGCGGAAAGCCGAACCCGATGGCGACGTGGACGGTGCCCTCGATCTTCTCGTCGAATAGGGTGTTGCGGGAATGGCGCTGGATGCCGGGGTTGCAGCCGATCCCGAGCTCGCCCAGCCGGCGCGCGCCGTCGTCGGTGTCGAGCGTCGCGAGCAGGAAAGCCTCGTCGCTTTCGGCGGAGGCCTCCACGATCCGGCCGCCCTCGAACACGAGACGGGCCCCTCCGACCTGATGGCCGTCGAGGCACGCGGGATACTCGGTGAGGCTGATCACGCCCTCGACAGAGTCCTCGACCGGGCTGGTGTAGATCTCGCCGCCGGGCATGTTGCCCGCGCCGGCGTCGATGTCGAGCCGGCGGCCGTCCAGGCGCATCCGGAGGTCGGTGTCGGTGCCGACGATGCGGAGCTCGCTCCCTCCGCCGAGGCGAGCGGCGATCTTCTCGAGACGGCCGTGGAGAGCGGGCCAGTCGATCAGCACCGCCCCGTAGAGGAACTCCTCGAAGCCCGCCAGCGTCATGCCCGCGTCCTGCGCGAGAGCCTGCGTCGGATACTGGCAGCCGACCCACGGCTTCTCGTCGGTCTGGAACGCGCGCATCGAAGGGCGAAGCCCACCCTGCAGGAGCGTCCGGCGGGAAGGATCGATGTCCGAGCCGTCCCGGGTGTTCTCCGGTGCTCTGATCGCGATCAGGCAGTCGGCCTGGGAGCGAGTCGCGGCCTCGATCGGCGCCGGTGTCCGCAGCAGCTCCTCCGGTGCCTCCCTGAGCCACGAGTCGCCGGCGAATCCGCCGAAGGCGAGCCGCGGCAGCGCGTACGCGCCGCGCCGCGCGATCGCAGCCAGCACCTCGTCGAAGAGCGGGCGCGAGAGCACCTGCGCGAGGACGAGCACCTGCCAGCCCGGCTGGACCCCCACGCAGTCCTCGACGAGCAAGCGCGCGTATTCCCGCACACGCGTCTCAGGCATCCGGCGCCTCAGGCAAGGGGGCCGACCCACACGCCGTCGTGCTGCACGAGCCGGCCGTCGAGGTAGATCTCGCCGCCGTTCCGGAGCTCCTTGACCATGTCCCAGTGGACGGTGCTCTCGTTGCGCCCGCCGAGATCCGGAAAGGACGCGCCGAGCGCCAGGTGCACCGTTCCGTAGATCTTCTCGTCGAAGAGCGTGTTGCGCATGTGGCGGGTGATCCGGGGGTTGCAGCCGATCCCGAGCTCTCCGAGGCGGCGGGCGCCCTCGTCCGTGTCGAGCGTCCGCAGCAGGTAGTCCTCGTTCGTGCGGGCCGAAGCCTCGACGACACGGCCCCTCTCGAAGCGAAGACGAACACCGCCGACCTCGAAGCCGCCGAGACACGCCGGATACTCGGAGTAGGTCACGACGCCCTCGGCGGAGTCCTCGACGGGGCTGTAGAAGACCTCGCCGCCCGGCATGTTCGAGCCGCCCGCGTCGACCCGCCCCGCCCGTCCGGCGAGGCTCAGGCGCAGGTCGGTCTCCTCGCCGACGATCCGCACGTCCTCCGCCGCGTCGAAGGCGTCCGCGATCCGGCGCATCCTCCGCCCCTCCTCGTGCCAGTCGAGCAGGCAGGCGCCATAGAGGAAGTCCTCGAAGGCCTCGAGGGTCATGCCGGCGTCCTGCGCCAGCGCGGGGCACGGGAAGTCGCAGCCGACCCAGCCGAGTTCGTGCGACAGGTAGCGCTTCATGATCGGCGCGCGACTCCGGCTGAGGAGCGACTGGCGCTCGGGGCTCAGGCGCGAGCCCGCGCGCGTGTTCTCCGGCGCGTAGATCGCGATGTGGCCGTCGATCTGCTCGATCGTCTGGCGCTCGATCGGCGGTAGTTCGGTAAGCAGCGCCTCCGGCGCCTCGAGCGCCCAGACAAGCTCCCTTGTCGGCACCTCCGCCACCTCGAAGACGATGCGCGTCAGGACGTAAGCCCCGCGCCGCGCGACCGCCCGCTGCACCTCCTCGACGAGGGGCCGCGCAAGCACTCCGGCCGTGAGCAGTACCTGCCACCCGGGCTGCACGTCGATGCAGCGCCCCACGAGCAGCTCCGCGTACTCCTGGACGCGTGGATCGGCCACAGGAAACGGAGTCTAGGTGTCAGTAACTTGACAATCTACGACTTAGATTATATTCTTGGGCAACCACTAATACAGCTCTGGAGGGATTACTGACTATGGCAAAAGTACTTGGAATCGACCTCGGTACGACCAACTCCTGCATGGCCGTGATCGAGGGTGGGGAGCCGACGGTGATCCCGAATGCGGAGGGCGGCCGCACGACGCCGTCCGTCGTCGCATTCAGGAGCAACGACGAGCGCCTCGTCGGGGCGCCCGCGCGGCGTCAGCAGGTGCAGAACCCGCAGAACACGATCTTCTCGATCAAACGGTTCATGGGCCGCAAGTTCGGAGAGGTCTCGGAGGAGATGAAGATCGTCCCCTACGAGGTCGTCGAAGGCCCGAACGGCGACGTCCGCGTGAAGGCGGACGGGAAAGAGTACGCACCGCCCGAGATCTCCGCGATGATCCTGCAGAAGCTGAGGGCGGACGCCGAGGCCTACCTCGGCGAGACGGTCACGGAGGCCGTCGTCACCGTCCCGGCGTACTTCAACAACGCCCAGCGCGAGGCCACGAAGGATGCCGGCAAGATCGCCGGGCTCAGCGTCCTTCGCATCATCAACGAGCCGACCGCAGCCTCGCTCGCATACGGCCTCGAGAAGGAGGGCGACCAGACGATCCTCGTCTTCGACCTCGGCGGCGGCACCTTCGACGTCTCCGTCCTGGAGCTCGGGGAGGGCGTCTTCGAGGTGAAGGCCACGAACGGCGACAACCACCTCGGCGGCGACAACTTCGACAAGGCGATCGTCGACTGGATGGCCGCCGAGTTCAAGAAAGACCAGGGGATCGACCTCGCCCAGGACCGGATGGCGCTCCAGCGCCTTTATGAGGCGGCGGAGAAGGCCAAGATCGAGCTCTCCTCGACGATGACGACCCAGATCAACCTGCCGTTCGTGACGGCCACCCAGGACGGGCCCAAGCACCTCGACCTCCAGCTCACCCGCGCGAAGCTGAACGAGCTCACGCACGACCTGCTCGAGCGGACGGTCGGGCCGACGAAGCAGGCGCTCGCCGACGCCGGACTCGACGCGAAGGCGATCGACCACGTCGTGCTCGTCGGCGGCATGACGCGCATGCCCGCCGTCGTCGACAAGGTGCGCGAGCTGATCGGCAAAGACCCGCACAAGGGCGTGAATCCGGACGAGGTCGTCGCCGTCGGCGCGGCGATCCAGGGAGGCGTCCTCAAGGGCGAGGTCAAGGACGTCCTGCTGCTGGACGTGACCCCCCTCTCGCTCGGCATCGAGACGAAGGGCGGCGTCTTCACGCGGCTGATCGAGCGCAACACGACCATCCCGACGAAGAAGTCGGAGGTCTTCACGACCGCCGAGGACAACCAGCCGGCGGTGGAGGTGCACGTCCTCCAGGGCGAGTCCGAGATGGTGCTCTACAACAAGACGCTCGGGAAGTTCCAGCTCGTCGGCATCCCGCCGGCGCCGCGTGGCATGCCGCAGGTCGAGGTCACCTTCGACATCGACGCGAACGGGATCATCAACGTCTCGGCCAAGGACCTCGGCACCGGGAACGAGCAGCAGATCCGGATCGAGGGCGGCTCCGGCCTGCAGGAGGACGAGGTGCGGCGGATGATCGGCGAGGCCGAGTCGCACGCCGACGAGGCCCGCAAGCTGCGCGACTTGGCCGATGCGCGGAACCAGGCGGAGGGCCTCGCCTACGCGACAGAGAAGAGCCTGAAGGAGCATCGAGACGGGCTCGATCCCGCCGAGGCCTCGACGATCGAGGGGCGGATCATGGAGCTCAAAGGCGTACTCGAGAGCTCCGACGTGAACGAGATCCGCCAGAAGACGGAGGCGCTCCAGGAGGCCTCGCACAAGCTCGCCGAGGCCCTGTACGCGCAGGCGACCGCCCAACAGGCTTCGGGCGGATCCGCCGGCGGCAACGGCACGTCGTCCGGATCGGACGACGAGGTGATCGAGGACGCCGACTACGAGGTCGTCGACGAGGAGGAGGCGAAGACCTCCTGATGGCCGACGCTCCGCGCCGAACCGATCACGTCTCCGACGGCCGCGTCCCAGGGACAGTCCCTGGGACCGGTCCCTCGGAGACAGGGGCCGGAGGTGTCCCCGCCGGCCAGATCCGAGGGACTGTCCCTGAAGCGGGTTCGCCCGACAACGGGCCGGCGGAGCCACGCGAGGACACGGACGTCGAGACGGTCCTGCGCGAGCGTGACGACTACCTCGACGCGCTCCAGCGCCTGAAGGCGGAGTTCGACAACTACCGCAAGCGGGTGGCGCGCGACCAGGAGAGCCTGGTCGCGCGCGCCGGCGAGCGGCTCGTCAAGGAGCTCCTGCCGGTACTGGACGCGCTCGAGCGGGCGCTCGTCGCGGCCACCGAGCACGAGGAGGCAACCCTCGAGGAGGGCGTGCAGCTGGTTCACCGATCGCTCGCGGACCTGCTCCAGCGCGAGGGCCTGGCAGAGATCGAGACGGGCGGACAGTTCGATCCGCACGTCCACGAGGCGCTGCTCGCGCAGCCCGCGTCCGATCAGCCCGAGGGTGCCATCCTCGAGGTCGTGCAGAAGGGCTACCGCCTGGGAGACCGCGTTCTTCGTCCCGCCCGGGTCGTCGTTGCCGCGCCGCAGGAGGCGGCCGCCGGTGGCTAGGAGCCCGTACGAGATCCTGGGCGTCGCGAAGAACGCGCCCGCGGAGGAGATCAAGAAGGCCTACCGCAAGCTCGCCCGGCGCTACCACCCGGATCGCAACCCCGACGACAAGGCGGCCGAAGACCGGTTCAAGGAGGTGCAGGGAGCCTACGACGTCCTCTCCGACCCCGAGAAGCGGAAGGCCTTCGACACCTTCGGCTCGACGAACGGCCGTCCGGGCCCCGGCGGCCCGGGCGGCGGCGTCAACTTCGACTTCGGCGATCTCGGGGACCTGGGCGACATCTTCGGCGGCCTCTTCGGGCGCGGCCGCGGCGGCCGCGCCGGCCGCGCGGAGCCCCGCGGTCAGCGCGGAGCCGACCTCGAGGTGGAGGTCAACCTCTCCTTCGACGACGCGCTGCACGGGCTCGAGACGCGCATCCCGGTCGAGGTCGAGACGGCCTGCCGCGAGTGCGGGGGCTCCGGCGCGAGGCCGGGAACGGCCCCGAAGGTCTGCCCCGAGTGCAAGGGCCGCGGTGTTCTCACCGACAACCAGGGGATGTTCGGGCTCTCCCAGCCCTGTCCGCGCTGCCGCGGCAACGGGACGGTGATCGAGGATCCGTGTCCGTCCTGCCACGGCACGGGCCGCGAGCGGCGCACCAAGCGCTACTCCGTGAAGATTCCGGCCGGCGTCAAGGACGGCACGCGCATCCGGCTCAAGGGAAAGGGCGAGGCCGGGTGGGGGGGAGCTCCCGCCGGCGACCTCTTCGTCGTCACCCGGGTCGCGCCGTCGAGGCTCTACGAGCGCCGTGACGCGGACCTCGTCGTGGAAGTGCCGGTCACCTACCCGGAAGCGGCGCTCGGCGCCACGGTCGAGGTACCGACGCCGGAAGGGCCGGTTTCGCTGAAGGTGCCTGCCGGCTCGCAGGACGGAAAGCTCCTGCGCATCCGGGGGCGCGGCGCACCGAAGTTGAACGGCTCGGGCAAAGGCGACGTCCTGGCGCGCGTGCGGGTCACCGTGCCGAAGAAGCTGACGAAGGCAGAGAAGGAGGCGCTCGAGAACCTCCGGAAGGTCTCGCGGGAGAATCCGCGCGAGCGGCTGGTGAGCTCCTGATGGACCGGCCGCGGTACATGATCTCCGTCGCCGCCGAGCTGGTCGGGATGCATCCCCAGACGCTGCGCATCTACGAGCAGAAGGGCCTGGTTTCGCCCAAGCGGACGGCGGGGAACACGCGCCTCTATTCCGAGCGCGACCTCGAGCGCCTGAAGCTGATCCAGCGGCTGACGACCGAGCTGGGGCTGAACCTCGCGGGGGTCGAGCACGTGCTGCGCCTCGAGGACGAGCTACGCCGCATGCAGGCACGGATGGAACGCCTGGAGCGCGAGACACGCGACGCGATCAACGCCGTGCACAAGACCTACCGGCGCGACCTCGTGCCGGTCTCCCACACCGTGTCACTCGTGACGAGGAAGCGATAGCCATGGACTTCAACCGACTGACGATCAAGAGCCAGGAGGCGGTCGGCGCCGCGCAGGAGCTCGCGCGCCGGCGCGGCAACCCGGAGCTCGCTCCCGAGCATCTCGTGCTCGCGCTCCTCGACCAGGAGCTGCCGCAGACGCTGCTCGGCGAACAGGCGGCGGGGGTGCGCGCCAAGGCGGAGGCCGAGCTCGCACGCAGGCCGGCCGTCCAGGGTGGCGCACAGCAGCCGACGAGCTCCCGGGCCTTCTCGCGCGTGCTCGACCGAGCCGAGGAGGAGATGCGAAAGCTGGAGGACGAGTACGTCTCGACCGAGCACCTGCTGCTCGCGCTCGACCTCGTCCCGCGGGACGAGCTGCTGAACCGGCTCCGCCAGGTCCGTGGATCCCAGCGGGTCACCTCGCAGGATCCGGAAGGCTCCTACCAGGCCCTGGAGAAGTTCGGGCGGGATCTGACCGAGCTCGCCGAGCAGGGGAAGCTCGACCCGGTGATCGGCCGGGACGAGGAGATCCGCCGCGTCATCCAGGTGCTCTCGCGCCGCACGAAGAACAACCCCGTCCTGATCGGCGACCCAGGCGTCGGCAAGACGGCGATCGTCGAGGGGCTCGCGCAGCGAATCGTCGCCGGCGACGTGCCCGAGGGTCTCAAGGGAAAACGGGTGTGGGGGCTCGACATCGGCGCGCTGCTCGCCGGCTCGAAGTACCGCGGCGAGTTCGAGGAGCGTCTGAAGGCGGTCCTGAACGAGATCCGGGGCGCGGCCGGCGAGATCGTCCTCTTCATCGACGAGCTGCACACGATCGTCGGCGCCGGCGCAGCCGAGGGCGCGGTCGATGCAGCGAACCTGCTGAAGCCGATGCTCTCCCGCGGCGAGCTGCGCGCCGTAGGCGCGACGACGCTCGACGAGTACCGCAAGCACATCGAGAAGGACGCGGCGCTCGAGCGACGCTTCCAGCCGGTCTTCGTCGGCGAGCCGTCCGTCGCCGACACGATCGCGATCCTCCGCGGGCTCAAGGAGCGCTACGAAGCGCACCACGGAGTTCGCATCCGCGACGCCGCGCTCGTCGCCGCAGCCGTCCTGTCCGACCGGTACATCTCCGACCGCCAGCTCCCCGACAAGGCGATCGACCTCGTCGACGAGGCCGGCTCGCGGCTGCGGATGGAGATCGACTCCTCGCCGCTCGAGCTCGACGAGGCCGACCGGCGCGTGCGGCAGCTCGAGATCGAGCTCGCGGCCATAGGCAAGGAATCGAAGCAGGTGCGCGAACCGCTCGAGCGCGGGCTCGCCGAGGCGAAGGAGCGCCGCGACGAGCTCGCCGCGCGCTGGGCCAGGGAGAAGGAGGCTCTCGACCGCGTCAAGCAGATCACCCAGCGGATCGACGAGCTCCGGATGGAGGCCGAGCGCGCCGAGCGCAACGGGTACCTCCAGCGCGTCGCCGAGATCCGCTACGGAGAGCTCCCGACGCTGGAGCGCGAGCTTGCCGAGCGGCGCGAGCCGGCGACCGTGCCGATGGTGAAGGAGGAGGTCGACGAGGACGACATCGCCGCCGTGGTCGCACGTTGGACGGGCGTGCCCCTCGACCGGCTCCTCGAGGGCGAGACCGAGAAGCTCGTACACATGGAGGAGCGGCTGCACGAGCGCGTCGTCGGCCAGGACGAGGCCGTCGAGGCGGTGGCGAATGCGCTGCGCCGGGCCCGCTCCGGACTCCAGGATCCCAACCGGCCGATCGGCTCCTTCGTCTTCCTCGGGCCGACCGGCGTGGGCAAGACCGAGCTCGCCCGCGCGCTTGCGGAGTTCATGTTCGACGACGAGCGGGCGATGGTGCGCCTGGACATGTCCGAGTACCAGGAACGCCACACCGTCGCCCGCCTCGTGGGTGCGCCGCCCGGCTACGTCGGCTACGAGGAGGGGGGGCAGCTGACCGAGGCAGTTCGCCGCCGCCCCTATTCGGTCGTCCTCCTCGACGAGATCGAGAAGGCGCACGCGGAGGTCTTCGACGTCCTGCTCCAGATCCTCGACGACGGCCGCCTGACGGACGGCCAGGGCCGGACCGTCGACTTCCGCAACAGCCTCGTCATCATGACCTCGAACATCCGCTCAGCCGAGCAGATGCGCGAGCACTTCCGCCCGGAGTTCCTGAACCGGATCGACGAGATCGTCGAGTTCAGGCCGCTGAGCCGGGAGCAGCTCGCCCAGATCGTCGAGCTGCAGCTGGCCCGCCTGCGGGAGCGGCTCGCCGCCCGCGGCCTCGATCTCGAGCTGACGCCTTCGGCGAAGGAGCTCCTCACCGAGACCGGCTGGGACCCGAGCTACGGCGCGCGCCCGCTCAAGCGGGCAATCCAGCGCCTCGTCGAGAACCCGCTCGCGCTGCGCCTGCTCGAAGGCGACTTCGGCGAGGGCGACACGATCCTGGTCGACCTCCGCGACGGGGAGCTCGCGTTCGAAGCAACCGGATCCGTCGGCGCTGCGGCCTGACCTTGTCCGGATCGCCCGCCGCGCGCGCGAAGTGCGGCAGTGATCGAGCGTGACCGTCGAGCGCGCCACCGAGATCGCCGCTCCTCCAGCCGCGGTCTTCGCCGCGCTCGCTGACCCGGCCACGCATCTCGAGTGGCGGCCCTCGGCGCTCGAGTTCCGCGCTCTCGACGGCGGCCCCCTCCGGCGAGGCTCGAGGCTCGAGGAGGTAGTGCGCTTCGCCGGGCGCCGCTACCGCACGCTCTACGAGGTGAGCGGCTTCGACGCGCCGCGGCTCCTCGCGCTCCGCAGCCTCGAGGGACCGGTTCCCCTCGAGCTCCGTTGCAGCCTCGAGGCCCTCTCCTCGGGGACGCGCCTCGTCTTCCGGCTCGACGCGCGCCCCCGGCTGCCGCGCACGGCGCGGCCGTTCTTCCGCCTGCTGATGCGCTGGTATCTCGCCGACGAGGCGCGGCGCCTGAAGCGGCTCGTCGAGGCTGGCGCCGACACCGCTTGAGAGGAGCCGAGCGCGTTTTCGGTTCGCGCACGGGTGGGAAACGCCAGGCGGGGGGACGCTTGCCAGTCGAAACCGACATCCTGCCGCCTCGCTACAGCGGGCCGCGGCTCGTCGCCCGCGGGGGCATGGGCGAGGTCTACCGGGCGACCGACGACGTGCTCGGCCGCGCCGTCGCGGTCAAGGTGCTCGCGGCGCGCTACTCGGCCGACGACGAGATCCGGAGCCGCTTCACCCGGGAGGCGCTCGCTGCCGCCCGCCTTTCCGGGCATCCCCACGCGGTGACGATCTTCGACGTCGGCGACTGGCACGAGCGGCCGTTCATCGTCATGGAGTACCTCGCAGGCGGGTCGCTCGCAGATCGCCTCCACGCGCAGGGGGCGCAGCGTCCCGACCGGGCGCTCGCGTGGCTCGAGCAAGCAGCGACGGCGCTCGACGCGGCGCACCGGAACGGGATCGTACACCGGGACGTCAAGCCCGCGAACATCCTGCTCGACCGCGACGAGCGGGTCTACGTGGCCGACTTCGGCGTCGCGAGCGCCGTAGGGCTCAACTCACTGACGCTGACGGGCACGATCCTCGGTACCGCGGGCTACCTGGCGCCCGAGCAGGCACGCGGGGAGCCGGCGACCGCCGCCAGCGACCGCTACGCGCTGGGGGTGACGGCGTGGGAGCTGCTGGCGGGCGAGCGTCCGTTTCGCGGCGACTCGCCGACGGCGGAGGCCTTGGCGCACCTGCACGCGCCGGTGCCTTCCCTCTGCGCGCGCAATCCGCGGATCCCCTGCGAGCTCGATCGCGTCCTCGAGCGGGCGCTCGCGAAGGAGCCTGTGGCGCGCTTCCCGACCTGTGCGGAGTTCGTGGCGGAGCTGCGCGCCGCCCTCGATCGTGCGGCCGGCGTGACCGCGCGCATGGCACCGCTCTCGCCTACGCCGGCCGTCTCGCCGCGACGGCCGAAGCCCGTGCCGGGGCGGCGCACGACAACTCGGCGAGCCCAGAAGCGTCTGCCGATCCTGCTCGCGCTCCTCGCGGCGGCCGGGGCGGGAATCGCCGTCGCGGCGATCGTCGGGCGAGGGGGCTCCGCGGACGCGACCGTCACTCTCGTCCGGAAGGTGACCGCACCGGGCACGACGGTTCGTGAGACGGTGACGCAGTCGACGACGGTCAGCCCGCCGCCCACGCCGCCTCCGCCCGCTCCTCCGCCGCCGCCATCGGGCGGTGCCGGCGGGCACACGTTGAACGACCGGGGCTACGCGAGGATGCAGGCGGGGGACTACGCAGGCGCGCTCCCGCTGCTCCAGCAGGCGGTTGCGAAGCTCGCCGGCGTCGGTCCCGCCGATCCCTACGAGGGCTATGCGAACTACAACCTCGGCTACACGCTGCTCGAGCTCCGGCGCTGCGACGAGGCGCTCGGCTACCTCCACCGGGCGGACTCCCTCGAGCCCGGGAACGCTCAGGTGCACCACGCGATCGAGCGCGCGCAGAAGTGCGGCAGCGGGGGCAAGGAGTAGCTGCGAGCCGACGGGCACTGCGACCGCGACCCGCAACCTCGGCTACGCTCGTCGTTCCTCCTCGGGGTCACCCACCTAATCTCTCTTTCGAATCCCTCCTTCGCCGCGTCGGCTCGATGCGCGCTGGCGCTCGCACGATCCAGGCGGATGCGGCTCGCCTTCAACGTCGCCTCCCTCGCGATCGGAGCGCTCGTCATCACGCTGCTCGTGCGGCACTTCAGCCGTACCGGGTGGCCGCTCGCACATGTGAGCGCGTTGGGCCTCGCTTCGGCGGGCGTGCTGTTCCTCTGCGCCTACGGGTTCAAGGCGTACGGCTGGCAGCGGCTGTTCGCGCCGCACGAGCGTCCCGGCCCGCTGGCTCTCGCCGCGGCCGGCGGTGCGGCCTCGGTGACGGGCATCGCGCTCCCCGGCCGCTTCGACGAGGCCGTCAGGATCGCCGTCGTCCGCCGCTATCCGGGGTCACGTACGGGCCTCGGGGGCGTTTGCCTCTCGCTGCTCCTGCTGGGACTTGTCGACAGCGCTGCGCTCACGCCGCTCGCGGCTGTCGCGGCCGGAGTGTCCGCCGCCTCGGGTCTCTTCCGCGCCGGGTTGATCGTGGTTGCGGCAGCCGGCATCGGAGCCGCTGCGGTCGTGCTGGGCATGCGCCGGCTCGCGGCCACCGGCCGTCTTCGTCGCTTCCGCTTCGCCGGCTGGGTGCGGGAGCACTGCGCCTGCCCTCGCGAGGCCACGAAGGCATGGGCCTTCGTCTCCGTCTCGTGGGTCGTCCGCGGCGCCGCGCTGCTCGTGCTGCTGCACGCGTTCGGCTTCGGCATCTCGTTCCCACTCGCACTGGGCTTCCTCTGTGCTTCGGCGGCGTCAGCGGCGCTCCCTGTCGCCCCGGCCGGTGCGGCGACCCAGGCCGGCGCCGGCGCTGCGCTTCTGGTCGCGAGCGGCGTCGACACCTCCCGAGCGATCGCCTTTGCCGTCGCCGCCCAGTCGCTTCTGATCCTGGCAGGCGCGGCGCTGGTCGCGGTCGCCGGCGTGTGGCGCGCCCGCCTCTGGCTGGCGTCTACGCCCGCCTGACCGCGGCTACGGTTTCGGCCGTGGCCCGGCCGAAGCACACGCGCGCAAAGGAGCCACTGCCGCCGCCGCTTCCGCCGGAGACCCGCACCGTCGGCCAGCTGGTCGCGGAGTCGATCAAGCTCTACGGTGCACACTTCCGGAGCGCGGTACCCCTCGGGCTCGGCATCGCGATACCCGATCAGCTGCCGCGGAGCGCCGCCGCGGTTGCGAGCCCACTCCTCCTGACCGCCTCCTACGTCGGAGCCTCGTTGATCGTGACCGGCGCCCGGCCGGGCCGGCGGGGGATCGGCGTGGCCTTCGCCGGCGGCCTGCTCGCGTACGTGCCCTTCGCCCTCTCCTACCTCGTGCTCGGCTTCGCGCTTCTCGGCGTCGCCTGGCTCGCGCTCGTCGGCCTCGTCGTCCCCGTCGCGCTAACGGAGGGCGGGGGCCTGCGCACCTCCTTCCGGCGTGCGATCCGGCTGGCACGGGCCGATTACGTCCACGCGCTCGGCTCCCTCGCGACCCTCGCGATCCTCTACTTTCTCGTCCGCCTCGTGCTCGTGCTCTTGCTCCGCGGCTTCGGCGACGCCGGCGCCCGGGCCGCGGTGTTCCTCGGCGACCTCGTCATCTCGCCGCTCCTCTTCGTCGGCGCGGCGCTCCTCTACTTCGACCAGGCAGCCCGCGCAGTAAGCTCGCGGCCGAACCCGAGGAGGAGGCGCAATGCCGAAGTACCTGATGCTGACGACCCTCACGCCGCAGGGCGTCCAGACGCTCAAGTCGAACCCCGACCGGCTCCGGGAGGTCAACCGTGACATCGAGGAGCTCGGCGCGCAGGTGATCCACCAGTGGGCGCTGCTCGGGCCCTACGACTTCGTCAACGTGGTCGAGGCGCCGAACGCGGCGACGATCGCGAAGGTGTCGGTCGCCCTCGGTGCAAGGGGAAGCTCGAAGCTCCAGGCGTTCGAGGCGATCGAGATCGACGACTTCCTCGAGCAGCTCACGTAGCGGGCACAGCGGCGAGGACGGCGTCCCAGGCGACCTCGGAGGCGACGACGCCGAGGCCGATGCCGTCTAGCCGGAAGTTACCCCTGGGTTGAGCGGTAGATCTGGCTTGGGATGTGCGATTCGGCACCGTGAAGGGCTGGATCGTTACTGACTACAGCCGCCCTGGATCGAGCGCGACGAGCGTGAGCGCGCGCGCCTGGGTCGGGTTTGCGTTCGTGGTTTTGGTGAAGACGGCGTCGGTATCGGTGATGTGGTTGGTGTCGCGGACGATGA
>JBBRYP010000023.1:0-54375 GCA_038237515.1 Gaiellales bacterium | reverse complement strand
GCGAAAAGCATTTCTGCTGTATCCGTAGCGGCCCGAAGGTAGGGCGGACTTCAGTCCGCCCATCTCACGCCCCCAAAACCGCTCTCACCGGCTCCGGCATCACCTCGGCCTCCATCGCAGAGCGGCCGGAATAGTGCGGCGTCGGCGAACCGTCAGTTTCGAGCGAAACGTTGGGAGACGCCGCACTAGCTCTAGTACGGGCGGACGGCGCCCACGTAGCCCAGCGCGTAGCTCGGGTCGAGCAGGCTCGAGATCTTCACGACGTCCCCCGTGTGTGGCGCATGGACGAACTGGTCGTTGCCGATGTACATCCCGACGTGGCCGGGGCCGTTCGAGCCCATGTGGAAGAAGACCAGGTCGCCGGGCGCGAGCTCTCCCGGCGGCACGCGCGTGCCCTCGTACCACTGGTCGCCGCTGAAGTGGTTGAGCGAGATGCCGAGCTGGCGGTACACGAACATGACGAGCCCGGAGCAGTCGAAGCCGGTGACGGGATCGGCCCCGGCCCAGACGTAGGGGATGCCGAGGTAGCGCTCCACGATCGAGACGGCGCGGGCTCCGACGGCGCCGGCTTCGGCTGCGAGCGGGGTCAGCGCGGGCGGCTCCGGCGTACCGGCGAACGAGGCTGGAAAAGGCGTGGGGGCGACGCCGAGGACGGCGTACCGGCGACCCGGCCGCGAATGGAAGGCAGCCGGTGCGCCCGCCGCCCGCGCGACGCCGACGAGGAGTTGGGTGCCGGCAGGCACGCCGAGGGAGGCGTCGGCGACGTACACGCGCAGCCCGACGAGGCCGGCGCTCGCGCCGCTCTGGCCGGGAGCGACCGCCTCCTGAAGGGCGACGAGGTAGCTCGACCCGCCGAGCGGCAGCACGGTGTTCGGTGCTCCCGCCTCGCCGCGCCCGGCGACGACGAGGCCCTCGACGCGGGCGCCCGCGAAGCCGCGAGCCGGGACGTAGACGCGATCGGCGTAGACGAGGCCGCGGAAGAGACGCACGTCGCGCAGGTCGACGCCGGCGCTCGTGGCGGCGGCCGAGCCGATGTGCAGCACCGAGCCGTCTGCCGGATAGGCGTACGCGCCGGTGTTGGCCTGCGCCAGCAGGTATCCCGTGGGCCCGTGAACCTCGGCCAGACCCGGGCGTGCGGCGAGCGCCGCGGGCGCGAGCACGAGGAAGGCGGCGGCGCAGACGGCGGGGCGCAGCATCCGGAGAGGATAGTCGCCGTCGCGTGCGGGCGGATCTAGGCTGCGGGGATGGGCCATGCCCCCGGCCACCACCACGGCCCGCAGGCGGCGCAGAACCGCCGGCCGCTCGCTCTCGCCCTCGCGCTGATCTGCGGTCTGCTGGCGGCCGAGCTCGTCTTCGGCCTGGTCGCGGGCTCGCTGGCCTTGCTGGCGGACGCCGGGCACCTCGTCACCGATGCGGCGGCGCTCGCGGTTGCGCTCGCCGCCGCCTCGATGGCCGCACGACCCGCGCGCGGCCGCTGGACGTACGGGTTCCGTCGCGTCGAGATCCTCGCCGCCCAGGCGAACGGGATCACGCTCGTCCTCGTCGGCGCCTGGATCGTCTACGGCGCGGTGCGCCGGCTCGTCTCGCCGCCGGAGGTGCGCGGCGGCATCGTGCTCGTCGTCGCGCTCGCGGGGGTCGTCGTCAACCTCGTCGCCACGGCGCTGCTCCTGCGAGGAAGCCGCGAGAGCCTGAACGTCCGCGGCGCCTTCCTCCACCTGGCGACCGATCTCGCTGCCTTCGCGGGCACCGCGGTCGCGGGCGCGCTCATCCTCGCGACCGGGTGGGACCGGTTCGACCCGATCGCGAGCCTCGTTGTGGCGACGCTCATCTTCTGGTCGGCCGCGAGCCTCCTCCGCCAGGCGACCGCGATCTTCCTCGAGACCGCCCCGGCCGGCTCCGACCCGGAGGCCGTGGGCCGCACCCTCGCCTCGCTGCCGCAGGTGGTCGAAGTCCACGACCTGCACCTCTGGACGGTTTCGAGCGGGTTCCCGGCCTTCTCGGCGCACGTGCTCGTCGAGGGAGGCGCTGATTGCCACGCGCTGCGCCGGCGCCTCGAGACGGTGTTGCGCGAGCGCTTCGGGCTCGAGCACACGACGCTGCAGGTGGATCACGCGCGGTCGGCCGACGCGCCGGTCGAGCTCACGTCCTTCGCCGGCCGGACGAACTACTAGGTTTTCACGATGCCCGGAGCGCTTCAGGGAAGGACTGCGATCGTCACCGGCGCCTCCAGCGGCATCGGCGCCGCCACTGCACGGGCGCTCGAGGAGGCAGGGGCGACCGTCGGCGTCGGCGCTCGCCGCCTCGAGCGCCTCATCCACGGCCCGGGCGGCGTCGTCCACCCGCTCGACGTGACCGACCCCGAGAGCTGCCGGCTGTTCGTCAGCCGGATGGTGGAGGAGCTCGGGGAGATCGACATCCTCGTCAACAACGCCGGCCTCGCGCTCGGGCGCGACCCGTTCTGGGAGTCGAGCGACGAGGACGAGCAGACGGTGATCGAGACGAACGTGCTCGGCTTGATGCGGATGACGCGCCTCTGCCTACCGCACATCCGCGACGGCGGCCACATCGTCAACCTCGGCTCGGTGGCGGGAATCTGGTCGTACGCGCAGGGCTCCTCGTACGTCGCGTCGAAGTTCGCCGTCCATGGCTACACCCGCGCGCTCCGCGACGACCTGCACGGCCGCCCGATCAGGGTCACGAACGTGGCGCCCGGGCTGGTCGAGAGCGACTTCTCGCGCGTGCGCTTCAAGGGCGACGAGGACCGGGCCGCGGCCGTCTACGGCGACGTCCGGCTCGGCGGGCCGATGCGCCCCGAGGACGTGGCCGACTGCATCCTCTTCGCGCTCACGCGCCCTCCGAACGTCAACGTCGACGAGATCGTCGTGATGGCGCTCGCACAGACCTCGGGTGCCAGCATCTTGCGCGAGTCGCAGGCCTAGGGCCCGCGGGCGGCGCGGACCCTGCGATGACGCTGACAATCCTGGAGGGGTCGACGTTCTGCATCTGCGACGACTTCGGCGACCTCGACGGTGACGCGTGCGGCCTCTTCGCAGAGGACACGCGCTTCCTGTCCCGCTTCCGCCTGACGATCAACGGCAAGCGCCCTCTGTCGCTCAGCTCCGCGAGGGTGGAGTACTTCTCGGCGGCGTTCTTCCTGCGGAACCCGCTTGCGGGCGGTCTGGAGCAGGATGCGATCTCGATCGCCCGCGAGCGGTTCGTGGGCGAGACCATGCAGGACCGCCTCCGGATCCGCAACGAGAGCATGAGTCGCGTCGACTTCGAGCTCTCGCTCGAGTTCGGCGCCGACTTCGCAGACATCTTCCAGGTCAAGAGCCACGACTTCGCCCTCGGGGACCCTCTCCGGAGCAATCCGCTGCCGCCGCTCGTCGAGCCGGTCTTCGACGGCGAGGACAACCAGTTCCTGTTCGAGGACGGCGGCGAGGTTGCCGCACGCACGCAGGTGATTCTCTCCCAACCCGGCCAGGTCGAGGGCGCTCGCGTCCGGTACCGCATCGTGCTCGGGCCGCGGGAGAGCTGGGAAGGAAGAGTCGACGTCGTGCCATCGCTCGACGGGGCGGAGATGGTTCCGCGCTCGGTCGAGCGGCGCTTCGGCGAGGAGCTGCGGCGGATCCGGGCCTCGCTCTCGGTCTGGCAGTTGCGGGTGCCGAACCTGCGCGCGGAGTGGGACGAGCTCGGGCACAGTTTCGGCCAGTCGGTTTCGGATCTCGCGGCTCTGCGGATGCGCGGGAGCAACGAGAGCGTCGGCCAGCTCCCGGCCGCCGGAATGCCGTGGTTCATGACGGTCTTCGGGCGCGACACGCTGATCACCTGCATGCAGACGCTCCTCTTCGGGCCCGAGCTGGCACGGAGCGCTTTGGAGGTGCTGGCGGAGCTCCAGGCCACCCACGACGATCCCTCGATCGACGCCGAGCCCGGCAAGATCGTGCACGAGGTTCGCCGTGGGAAGGCCGCACGAGCCTGGTTCCCCGCCTACTACGGATCCGTCGACGCCACCCCGCTCTACGTCGTCCTGCTCTCGGAGGTGTGGCGCTGGACGGACGACGCGGCGCTCGTCGCAGGTCTGAAGGAGCCCGCGCTGCGCGCGCTCGCGTGGATCGACGGCTACGGCGACCGCGACGGCGACGGGTTCGTCGAGTACGAGCGGAGGGGCCCGCGCGGGCTCGCGAACCAGTCGTGGAAGGATTCGGGCGACTCCCAGCGCTTTGCCGACGGCACGCTGGCGCATACCCCGATCGCACCCTGCGAGGTGCAGGGCTACGTCTACGACGCGAAGCGCAGGGCGGCCGAGCTGGCGCGCGAGGTATGGCGCGACCGTTCCTTGGCGGATCGGCTCGACCGCGAGGCGGAGGACCTCCATCGCCGCTTCAACGAAGCATTCTGGCTCGAGGAGCGCGGCGGCTACTACGCGCTGGCGCTGGATGGCGACAAGCGTCCGGTCGATTCGCTGTGCTCGAACATGGGGCACCTGCTCTGGAGCGGGATCGTCCCGGCCGACCGCGTCGACGCGGTCGCGGACGCCCTGATGGGGCAGGACCTCTGGTCGGGCTGGGGCGTCCGGACGATGTCCGCGGCCGACGCCGGCTACAGCCCGCTCTCCTACCACAACGGCACCGTCTGGCCGCACGAAAACTCGCTCATCGCATTGGGTCTCGCGCGCCAGGGGCGCTGGGCAGAGGCGCAGCGGATCGTCCAGGCCATGCTCGAGGCATCGGGACACTGGGGCCACCAGCTGCCCGAGGTGTTCGCCGGCCTGGCGCGCTCGGAGACGCCGTTTCCAATCGCCTATCCGACGGCCGCGAGACCGCAGGCGTGGGCGGCGGCGGCGCCGATCCTCCTGCTGCAGGTGCTGCTCGGGCTGGTGCCCGATCGGCGCCGCCAGGTTCTCCAGACGGTCGCGCCGCCGGAGATCCCGGCGTGGGCGGGTGCACTCCGACTCTCCGGGATCAGGGCCTTCGACTCGATCTGGGACGTGCGCCTCGAGGACGGGCGCGTGACGGTGCTGCGCGCCTGATGGAGCCGCTCCGCATCGCGGTCATCAGCCCGGTGTGGTTCCCGGTCCCGCCAACCGGCTACGGCGGCATCGAATGGATCGTGTCCCTTCTCGCCGACGGCCTGGTGGAGGGGGGCCACGACGTCACGCTCTTCGCCTCGGGCGACTCGAAGACGAAGGCGAAGCTCGCCGCGGTCTACGAGCACGCGCCGAGCGAGCTGATCGGCCAGGCGCTGCCGGAACTGCACCATGCCCTGGCGTGCTACGAGCGGGCGGCGGACTTCGACGTGGTCAACGACCACTCTGGGATGCCCGCGGCCGCACTCTCCGGGGCGGTCGACACTCCGGTGGTGCACACGGTGCACGGGCCCCTCGTCGGCAACAACGCTGCGGCGGTGTATCGGCAGATCGCGCGCGTCGCGCCGCGCCTCGGGCTGATCTCCGTCTCGCTGAACCAGCGCCGCCCGGCGGAGGATCTGCCGTGGGTGGCCAACTGCGCGAACGCGCTCGACTTCTCGCTCTACCCCGTGCGGCCGCACCGAGGCGAGTACCTCCTCTTCCTCGGCCGCCTCAATCCGGACAAGGGCGCGCACCGCGCGATCGACGTGGCGGTGCAGCTCGGCCTGCCGCTGAAGATCGCCGGCAAGATGCGCGAGCCCGCCGAGAAGGCGTACTTCGCCGAGCTCGTCGAGCCGCACCTCGGCCCCGACATCGAGTACCTGGGCGAGGTCACGCACGGCCAGAAGGTGGAGCTCCTGCAGGACGCGCGCGCGACGCTCTTCCCGATCGAGTGGGAGGAGCCGTTCGGCCTCGTCATGATCGAGTCGATGGCGTGCGGCACGCCTGTGATCGCCACGCGCCGGGGTGCCGTGCCCGAGGTGATCGAGCACGGCCGCAGCGGCGTCGTCGTCGACCACTACCGGCTGATGCCGGCGGCGCTCGACGATGCGGACCGGCTGGACCCCCTCGAGCTGCGTCGCTACGTCGAGGAGAAGTTCTCGCCGGACCGGATGGTCGCCGACTACGTCCGGGCCTACCGGGCGGCGGTCGGCCGCTCCTAGCGCCGAGCCGGCAGCACGCGGCGCGCGATCACCCGGTCGTGCGGTGACGTGCGCCGGCATCCCGAGGGCCCCGTCGGCGGTGTGGGCGCGGCGCCACCGGCGCACGAGGCGCTTGGCCTCGGGCACCGGGAAGGACGACGGCGGTTTGTCGGCGCGGGTCGGATCATCAATCCGCCGGGGCGGCGGCCACGGATGGAGACTACGAACGGCATGTGCGCTCGACGGGGGGGAGTCGAAAGGCCCGCCTCTGAGCCGCACCAATCCGCGGCCATGACTCGTCTCGGCCGTGCGTTTCTGCCGGAGCACCTCGGGGCAGGACGACCCGGCACGAGGAATCCGGGGCGTTCTCGGAGCAAGTCCTCACCAAGCACGCGTGCCGGAAAGGAAGGTTCGAATGGCGGAGCTGGTTGCCGACTACGTCCTCGAACGGCTGACCGGGTGGGGGGTCCGCCGGGTCTACGGGTATCCCGGCGACGGCATCAATGCCTTCCTCGGCGCGTTCGACCGGGCCGCAGGCCGGCCGGAGTTCATCCAGGTGCGCCACGAGGAGATGGCCGCGTTCATGGCGTGCGGCCACGCGAAGTTCACCGGCGAGGTCGGGGTCTGCATCGCCACGTCCGGCCCGGGTGCGATCCACCTCCTGAACGGTCTCTACGACGCGAAGCTCGACCACCAGCCGGTCGTCGCGATCGTCGGCCAGCAGCCGATGGCAGCGCTCGGCGGCAGCTATCAGCAGGAGGTCGATCTGACGACGCTGTTCAAGGACGTCGCGCACGAGTACGTGCACATGGCGACCACGCCTGCTCAGGTTCGGCACCTCGTCGATCGCGCGGTGCGTATCGCGCTCGATCAGCGGACCGTCACCTGCATCGTCGTCCCGAACGACATCGCCTCCGAGAAGGCGGTCGACGCGCCGCCCAGGGAGCACGGGACCGTGCATTCCGGCATCGGTTACTCCCGCCCGACAGTCGTTCCCGAGGACGGCGACCTCGAGCGTGCCGCGCGTGTGCTGAACGAGAGCGAGAAGGTTGCGATCCTGATCGGGCAAGGCGCGATGCACGCCGGAGACGAGGTCGTCCAGGTCGCCGAGCTGCTCGGCGCCGGCGTCGCGAAGGCGCTGCTCGGCAAGGCGGCGCTCCCCGACGATCTGCCGTTCGTGACCGGCTCGATCGGTCTGCTCGGGACGAAGCCGAGCTACGACCTGATGCTGGGCTGCGATGCCTTGCTGATGGTCGGCTCCAGCTTTCCCTACTCGGAGTTCCTGCCCGAGGAGGGGAAGGCCCGTGGAGTCCAGATCGACATCGACGGCCGCATGCTCGGCATCCGGTACCCGATGGAGGTCAACCTCGTCGGCGACTCGAGGGAAACCCTGCGAGCCCTGATCCCGAGGCTCGAGCGGAAGGACGACCGCTCCTGGCGGCAGGAGATCGAGAGCGGGATCGGCGAGTGGTGGAAGCTGATGGAGGAGCGGGCGATGCTCGACGCCGATCCGATCAATCCGCAGCGCGTCTTCTGGGAGCTCTCGAAGCGTCTGCCGGACGGTGCGATCCTCACCTCCGACTCCGGATCGGCAGCCAACTGGTACGCGCGGGACATCAAGATCCGGAAGGGGATGATGGGCTCTCTCTCGGGGACGTTGGCGACGATGGGGCCGGGGGTCCCCTACGCGATCGCCGCCAAGTTCGCCTACCCCGACCGACCGGTGATCGCATTGGTCGGAGACGGTGCCTTCCAGATGAACGGGATGAACGAGCTGATCACGATCGCGAAGTACCGGGAGCGATGGAGCGACCAGCGGCTGGTCGTGCTCGTCCTGCACAACGACGACTTGAACCAGGTGACGTGGGAGCAGCGCGCGATGGAAGGCGATCCGAAGTACGAGGCCTCGCAGACGCTGCCCGACTTCCCCTACGCACGCTACGCGGAGCTCGTCGGCTTGAAGGGGATTCGCGTCGACAGGCCGGAAGACATCGGCGGCGCCTGGGACGAGGCGCTCGCGGCCGACCGTCCGACCGTGCTCGAGGCGATCACCGATCCGGAAGTTCCCCCGCTCCCCCCGCACATCACCTTCGAGCAGGCGCGCTCCTACATGAAGGCCATCGTCGGCGGCGACCCGGGCCGCGGCGCGATGATCAGACAGTCGCTGAAGCAGAAGCTCGAGGAGTTCGCGCCGGGCCGATGAGTGCGACCGCCTTCCGACAGGGCGTGCAGGCGGCGGTGGAGGCCGTCCAGGTTTCGGCGTACGAGGTGCCGACCGACGAGCCGGAGTCGGACGGTACCGCCGACTGGAGCTCGACCACCATCGTGGTGGTGGAGGTGAGGGCAGGCGGCAAGGACGGGCTCGGCTACACGTACGCGCCCGCGGCGGCCGGCAAGCTCGTCGAGGAGAAGCTCGCCGAGGTCGTCGAGGGCCTCGACGCCTTCGCGATCGCGGAGGTCTGGGAGGCGATGGGCGCGGCGATCCGGAACGCCGGCCGGCCCGGCATCGGCTTCTGTGCCATCTCGGCCGTCGATCTCGCGCTCTGGGACCTGAAGGCGCGCCTGCTCGAGCTGCCGCTCGTCGATCTCGTCGGCGGGGCTCGCGAGGAGGCGCCGATCTACGGCAGCGGCGGCTTCACCTCCTATTCCCTCGACCGGATTCGTGAGCAACTCGCAGGGTGGGTCGAGCAGGGCATCCCGCCCGTGAAGATGAAGGTCTCGCGGGAGCCCGAGCGCGATCCCGAGCGGCTCGACGCGGCCCGGCAGGCGATCGGCGAGCAGACCGAGCTCTACGTCGACTCGAACGGTGCCTTGACGCGCAAGGAGGCGCTGCACTGGGCCGAGCGGTTCGCCCGGGAGTGGGGCGTCAGCTGGTACGAGGAGCCCGTCAGCTCAGCCGACTTCGAGGGTCTGCGGCTGCTCCGCGACGGCGGGCC
This sequence comes from Gaiellales bacterium, assembly GCA_038237515.1. GTDB lineage: Bacteria > Actinomycetota > Thermoleophilia > Gaiellales > Gaiellaceae > JBBQDZ01. Next base: position 45,388 of record JBBRYP010000023.1, on the reverse strand, counting down.
GGCGGGCCTCGACATCGCCGCCGGTGAGTACGCCTACGTCCCCGCCGACTTCCGCAACCTCGTGGCGAGCGGCTGTGTCGACTGTCTCCAGGCCGATGTCACCCGCTGCGGTGGCGTCACCGGGTTCGTCCGCGCGGGTGCGCTCGCCGCCGCATTCGGCCTCGACCTCTCCGCCCACTGTGCGCCCGCGGCGAGCGTCGCCGCCTGCTGCGGAATCCCGAGCTTCCGCCACCTGGAGTACTTCCACGACCACGCACGCCTCGAGCCGATGCTCTTCGACGGCGTGCTCGAGCCGGAAGGCGGCTCGCTGCGGCCCGACCGCTCGCGGCCCGGAAACGGCCTCGAGCTCAGGCGGGCTGACGCGGAGCGCTACGCGGTTTGACGCGAGTCCCTGCGTACCCCGACCGGCGATTCTCGTCTCCGCCGACGACGTTCGAGGACGTCGACGCTCGCGGCTCGAGCACGACCTCGCCCGTGCGGTCGAGGGTGAGGTGCGCTTCGGGCCGGGCGACCGCGCCCTCTACACGACGGGCGGCTCGAACTACCGGCAGGTGCCGACCGGGGTCGTGATCCACGCACGACCAGTGCACGTTCGGCGGGATGATCGGCAACAACTCCTGCGGCGTCCGCTCGATCATGGCCCAGTTCTACGGGCCCGGCCCGCGGATGTCGGACAACGTCCAGGAGCCCGACGTCCTGCTCTACGACGGCACGCGGCTCAAGGTCGGCGCGACGAGCGACGGGGAGCTGGAGCGGCTGATCGGCGAGGGCGGGCGGCGCGGCGAGAATTTACTCGCGCCTGCGCGACTTGCGCGACCGCTACGCGAGTCTGATCCGCGACCGCTAGCCCGACATCCCGCGGCGGGTCTCGGGCTACAACCTCGACGAGCTCCTGCCGGAGAAGGGCTTCGATCTCGCCGCGGCCCTCACCGGCACCGAGGGGACCTGCGCGATCATCCTCGAGGCCTCCGTCCATCTCGTCCACTCGCCGCCCCATCGCTCGCTGCTCGTGCCGCCCACGCGACGACCCGTTGTGTCGGAATCGGCAAGTGCCGGCGCACCGACGGCGGCGTCATGTGCCCGAGCTTCATGGTCACCCGCGAGGAGAAGCGCACCACGCGCGGGCGGGCGCGCACGCTCTGGGAGATGCTGAACGGGGAGGAGACCGGAGGCTTCCGATCCGAAGAGGTGCGCGAGGCGCTCGACCGCTGCCTCTCCTGCAAGGGTTGCACGAACGACTGCCCCGTCTCGGTCGACATGCCGACGCTGAAGGCGGAGTTCCTCTCGCACCACTACGAGGGGCGGCTGCGGCCGCGGCCTGCCTCTGCCTTCGGGTTGATCGACCAGACGGCCCGGCTGGCATCGAAGCTGCCGGCTGTCGCGAACTTCCTCACGCAGGCACCACCGTTCGACCGCGTGTTCAAGGCCGTGGCCGGGATCCACCCGAAGCGTCGGATCCCGCGGTTCGCGCCGTCGACGCTGAAGGGATGGTTCGCGTCGCGCCCGTCCCCGAGGCGCGGGGGCAAGCGCGTGATCCTCTGGGCGGACACGTTCACGAACTACCTGGAGCCCGAGATCGGAATCGCGGCAGTCGAGGCGCTCGAGTACGCCGGCTTCCACGTCGTCATCCCGTCCGGACATCTTTGCTGCGGGCGCCCGCTCTACGACTACGGGATGCTGGATCTCGCCGAGAAGTACCTGCGCAACGTCCTCGACCGACTCCGCGACGACATTCGCGCCGGCACCCCCGTGGTCGGGCTCGAGCCGAGCTGCGTCGCGGTCTTCAAGGACGAGCTCGTGAAGCTCTGGCCGAACGACGAGGACGCCCAGCGGCTCTGCAAGCAGAGTCACCACTTCAGCGAGTTCATGATCTCGCAGGCAGACGGCTGGGAGCCGCCGTTGCTGCGGCGGAAGGCGTTGCTCCACGGCCACTGCCACCACAAGGCGACCGGCGGCACGGCACCGGAGAAGAAGCTGTTCGAGAAGATGGGCATCGAGGTGGAGGAGCTCGACGCGGGGTGCTGCGGAATGGCCGGCGGCTGGGGTTACGAAAATGGCCACTACGACGTTTCCATCGCCTGCGGTGAGCGGGTGCTGCTGCCGAAGGTGCGGGCGGCTCCGTCCGATGCACTCGTGGTCGCCGACGGCTTCTCCTGCCGTAGCCAGATCGAGCAGGGGAACACCGGCCGCCGCGCGCTCCACGCGGCGCAGGTGCTCGCAGTGGCACCGCGATACGGCCCCGCGGGGCCGCCGGGAGCCCACCCGGAGAGTGCCGCTGCGCGGCGCCCGGAGGCCGCGCCGGCACGCCGAGCCGCGCGCGTAGCCGTCGCGGGCGCGATCGTGACCGCGGTGGCGGGCGGTCTCACCTACGCGCGCCGGGACACCTCGGGGCTGCTGCTGCGTCGCGGATGATCGCCGTCGATCGTCGACTGTTCTTCAAATCGTCGCGGGCAGCAGGTGGCGCTTGACTAGCATGACCTCGTGGGCACGGTCGACCAGCTTCGCAGCCTCCTCCAGGGTGCCTTCCCCGACGCCGGAGAGGTCGAGGTGCTGGACCGCACCGGGGGCGGCGACCACTTCCAGGTGAACGTGACGAGCCGGCGCTTCGACGGTCTGCCGCTCGTCGAGCAGCACCGGCTCGTCTATGCCGCCCTCGACGGGCCGCTCAAGAACGGCACGATTCACGAGCTTCGAATCCGAACGAGAGGAACCCCATGAGCTACAGCGAGCAGATCAAGGACATCATCGAGCGCGAGCCCGTGGCGCTCTTCATGAAGGGTACGCCGCAGCTGATCATGTGCGGCAACTCAGACCGTGCGCTCCGCGCGCTCCGCGAGGCGGGAGCTCCGGTGGCCTCGATCGACGTCCTCCCCGACCCGCAGATCCGGCAGGAGCTGTCGGCACTCTCGGGCTGGCCGACGATCCCGCAAATCTTCGTGGGGGGCGAGTTGATCGGCGGCGCCGACATCGTGCAGGAGCTGGCCGAGTCCGGCGAGCTCGAGCAGCGCCTCGAGCAGAAGCTTGGTGCCGGCTACCGCGAGACCCGCGCCGAAAAGACGCTCACGGTCGCCTAGCCCACCACCCGGCGGAGCGTCCGCACGTCGCGGACCGCGAGGACGGGCAGCGTCGCGGCGAGCACGAGGGCGGCCGCGCCGAAGAGCGTCGCCCTCGTTCCGAGGGCCTCTGCGACTGGCCCGATCGCCGCCTGGGCGATCGGGATCAGGACGAACGAGCCGAGAGCGTCGTAGGAGTAGACCCGCGAGAGCTTCTCCCGGGGGATGTTCTGCTGCATCGCGGTGTCCCAGAGGACGCCGAAGATCTCGATGCCGACCCCGGCGGCGAACGCGCCCGCCGCGATGCCGGCCACCGGCGCCGGGATTCCCAGCAGGACGATCGGCAGGCCCAGGAGGAGCACCCCCGACGAGGCGGTGAGGAGCAGCCGCTGCGGCCGGGCGTGGAGCATCAGGAAGCCGCCCACGAGGAGTCCCGCCGACTCGCAGGTCAGGACGGCGCCCCAGGCGGCCGCCCCTCCGAGGCGATCTCTGGCGACGGAGGGGCCGAGCACGCTGAAGGCCCCGTTTTGGGCCGCGTTCACGATCGAGAACTGGACGACGATCACCCACAACCATGTGCGTGCGCGAAACTCACGCCAGCCCTCGCGCAGCTCGGAGACCGTGGTGCTGCCCGCCATCCGCAGGCCGGGCGGAAGGCGCATCAGCCCGACGAGCACTGCGCCGAGGCCGAAGGTCAGCGCGTCGACCGCGATCGCCCAGCCGGAGCCGGCGGCCGCGACGAGGATGCCGCCGAGCGCGGCGCCGCCGATGAAGGATGCGTTCAGCGCCAGCCGGAGCAGCGCGTTCGCCTGCTGCATCAGGTCGAGCCCCACGATCTGCGGGATGACGCCGCTCGAGGCAGGGAAGAAGAAGGCAGAGGAGGTGCCGTTGACGGCGGCGAGGGCGACGAGCTGCCACAGGCGGGCGTGGTGGCTCAGGAGGAGGACGGCGACCGCCGCCTGAGTAAGGCCGCTGAGGACGTTCGAGACCACCATCACCCGGTGGCGGGGAAGGCGGTCTGCCCACACGCCGCCGAGGAGGATGAAGAACACCTGCGGCACCGTTCGCGCCGCGAGCACGAAGCCGAGGTCGGCCTTCGATCCGGTGAGATCGAGGACTGCGAACGCGAGCGCGACGGGCGCCATGGCGCTCCCGAAGAAGGAGACGACGCGTCCCAGGAAGAGCAGGCGAAACTCACGCTCGGCGAGGGCGCCGAGGCGCGAGCGGCCCTGCTGTCCTACATCAGCGGCACCGGCGACGGGCGGATCTTCGCAGCCGTGTGGACGATCCGGCGGCGGCGAGGAGCGTGGGTCGGAAAACACCTACTCTCACGGCCAGCGACGCAGACGGACGCACGGGCGGAGCCCGCACGTCCTGAGGGCGGCGCCGATAGGCGGCGCCTAGGCCTCCAGCCGCTTGCTCCAGTAGCGGGCGAGGCCCTCGTAGGACTGCCAGAGAGGCGCCGCGCGTTCGTAGTAGTCGGCGTCGCCGGTGTCGTCCGCCTCCGCGAAGTCGCGCCGCGCCGCCTCGACGAACTCCATCTTGGTCACGCCGCCCTCGACCCGGCTCGACCACCGTGCGAGCTGCTCGCGCAGACGCGGTAGGTGCTCGGAGGGATCCTCCACCACCCCGAAGTGGATCAGCGCCAGCCGTTCCGGCGATCGCCGCTCCAGCTCGTCGATCGTCCGCCCCCAGGCCTCGAGGTCGATGTCCGGCGGCGGAGAGACCGGCTGGACGTGCCGGCCGGGAACGATCCGCACGCCAGCGGCGTCCCCGGCGTAGATCGTGCCCTCGCCGTCGAGGTAGGAGACGTGGTGGGAGGCATGACCGGGGGTGGGGAAGGCCTGCAGGCCCACCACCTCGCCGCCGACGACCCGGATGTTCTCCGCCGGAACCGACGCCAGCTCGCCCCAGAGGGCGTCGAAGCTCTCGCCGTAGAGGCGACGGGCGCTGCGCTCGAGGCGGCTCGGGTCGACGAGGTGAGGCGCCCCGATCTCGGAGACGTGCACTCGCAGGTCAGGATTCGCGCGGACGAGCGTCCCAGCGGCGCCCGCATGGTCGAGGTGGATGTGGCTGAGGAGGAGGTGGCGGAGGTCGCCGAGCCCGACCCCGCGCTCCGCGAGCCCCTCCTCCAGCGCGCCGATCGCGCTCGCAGGGCCGCAGTCGAAGAGGGCGGGCCCCTCGGTCGTCTCGAGCAGGTAGACGCCGACGACGCGGTTGCCCTGGTGGCGCAGGTCGATCGGGGTCAGACTCACGACAGGATCTTCGCAAGCCCCACGAGGGAAAGGACCCGCGATGCTGATCGCGACGACGAACGAGATTGCCGGCCACGAGATCGAGGAGGTGCTCGGCGAGGTCTTCGGCCTCACCGTCCGCTCGCGCAACATCGGCTCCCAGTTCGGGGCCGGACTGAAGTCGATCTTCGGCGGCGAGCTGAAGGGGATGACGAAGGCGCTCGTCGAGAGCCGCGAGCAGGTTGTCGGCCGGATGGTCGAGGAAGCCGAGGCGAAGGGCGCAAACGCGATCGTCGCCATGCGCTTCGACACTTCTGAAATGGGGACCAACTGGACGGAGATCTGCGCCTACGGGACGGCGGTCAAGATCAGGAAAGCCTAGCCTCGTCGCCCTCGCGGGCGTGCCCGTACGGGATATGGCCGAGGGACAGTCCCTGGGACATGGCTGAGGGACAGTCCCTGGGACATGGCTCCAATGGAGCGCTCGCCATAGCCCTGCTCGCGCGCGGGGCGTGTCCGTATGGGGCGCGGCCTAGGGACAGTCCTCGGACATGGCTCCGTGGAGCGCCCGCCATAGCCCTGCACCCGAGGGACAGTCCCTCGTCTATGGCTCCGATGGCGCGCTCGCCACCGCCCTGACCTAGGCGGACATAGTTCCTGGCGCAGCCGTCCGGAACGCGTCCGAGGCCTCTTCGGACGGGTACCCGGGACTGTCCCTCGCACCCCCGGAGCGCCCCGTCCTCGCCTCGGCTCAGAGCGCACGGCCGACGGCGACCCCCGCGTAGACCGCGCCGACGCCTGCGGCGACGCTGCCGAGCAGGTTCACGAGCGCGAGAGCGACGGCGCCGTTCTCGAGCAGGCGGTAGCTCTCGAAGGAGAGGGTCGAGAAGGTCGTGTAGGCACCGAGGAAGCCGAGGGTCGAGCTCGTCCGGAGCCACTCCGGCCAAGCGAGTCGACCCGCCAGCGCGGTGACCGCGACTCCGAGCAGAAACGAGCCGCTGAAGGTTGATCGCGAGCGTGGCGAACGGGAAGCCTTGATCTCCGGCGGCCGAAGAGTCCGTCGAGGCCATAGCGGGCGAGTGCGCCGAGGGAACCTGCGAGCGCGATCCCGAGAATCGTCGGCAAGGCGAAGCTCCTTTCGTCTCAGGAGCCATCAGCCAATCGGCGGTCGAGGACGAGCCCCATCGCCCGGCCCGGGGGCCGCCGCAGAGGCTAGCGGACGACGACGGGACCGACGTCGGAGTCGATCGCGCTCAGGCGTGTCCTCATCGAGTTGAGCGGACGACGACGGGACCGAGAGCCGAGTCGATCGCGCTGAGCGTGTCCTCATCGAGTTGGACTCCCGATGCAGAGGCGTTCTCCTCCACCTGCTCCGGCTGGGAGGCGCCGACGATCGCTGACGCGAGGTTCGGCTCGCGCAGCACCCAGGCGAGAGCGAGCTGCGGGAGCGTCAGGCCGGCGCCCTCCGCGACCGGGCGCAGTCGCTCCACCGCCTCGAGCACCTCCGGCCGGCGTAGGCGGTCCATCGCCCAGCCCATCTGCTCGCTCGCGGCCCGCGTCCCGGCCGGCGGCGGCTCGCCCGAGCGGTACTTCCCCGTCAGCACCCCCTGCGCAAGCGGCGACCAGACGATCTGCGAGATCCCTCTCGCCGCGCAGAGCGGAATCACCTCGGCTTCCGGAACCCGCCAGAGCGCCGAGTACTGCGGTTGGCTGGAGACGAACTTCTCGACCTGCGGCACGAGGTCGAGCGCCGCCTGAATCTGCGGTGGACTCCACTCGCTGAAGCCGATGTAGCGAGCCTTGCCGGCGCGGACGACCGCGCTCAGTGCCTCCATCGTCTCCTCGACCGGCGTCGCCTCGTCGTAGCGATGGCACTGGTAGAGGTCGACGTAGTCGGTCCTCAGCCGTCGCAGCGACGAGTCGATCTGCTTCTCGACCTGCGCGCGCGAGAGCCCGCGGTCCGAATCCGACATCGGGAAGTAGAGCTTCGTCGCGAGGACGTACGACGACCGCTCGCGGCTCGCCAGCACCTCGCCGAGGAACTCCTCGGCCCCGCCGCGGGCGTAGACGTTCGCGGTGTCGATGAAGTTGATGCCCACCCCGAAGGCTCGCTCGATGCACGCCTCCGCCTGCTCGCGACCGATGCCGCCGCCGTAGGTGAGCCACGAGCCGAGGCTGATCTCCGAGACCTGAAGCTGGCTGTCGCCGAGCCGGCGGTAGCGCAAAACGAAGGCCTTGAGGGCCTACGCGCCCGCGGCGGCAGCGGAGCGAACGAGCGCCGCCTCGAGGTCTGCGAGCAGGTCGTCGACCGACTCGATCCCGACCGAGAGGCGCACGAGGTTCCGCGGCGCGGCGGTCGGGCCTTCCGCGGTGGAGGCGTGCGTCATCCGCGCCGGGTGCTCGATCAGGCTCTCGACTCCGCCGAGGCTCTCCGCGAGCTTCCAGATCTTCGTACGCGCGACGAGATCGACCGCCTCCTCCTCGGATGCGGCGAGGAACGAGACCATGCCACCGAAGTCGCGCATCTGCCGGGCGGCGATCTCGTGGCCGGGGTGCGAGGGAAGGCCCGGATACAGCACCCGTTCCACGCATTCGTGGGAGTCGAGGTACGCCGCGATGCGCCGCGCGTTCTCGCAGTGCTGACGCATCCGGACCGCGAGTGTCTTGATCCCGCGCAGCACGAGCCAGGAGTCGAACGGGCCGGGCACGGCCCCGAGCGACTTCTGCAGGAACGTCAGCCGCTCGGCGATCGTCGGGTCGTTCGTCGCGGCGAAGCCGCCGATCACGTCCGAGTGACCCCCCAGGTACTTGGTTGTGGAGTGGACGACCACGTCGGCGCCGAGCTCGAGCGGGCGCTGGAGGTAGGGCGTCGCGAACGTGTTGTCGACGACGACGACCGCGCCGACGGCGTGCGCCGCCTCGGCCGCCGCCCGGATGTCGATCAGGTTCAGCAGCGGGTTCGTCGGCGTCTCGAGCCAGACGAGCCGCGTCCCCTCGTCGAGCTGCTCGTGAAGGCCCCAGTTGATCTGCTCGGGCGTCAGGAACTCGAAGCGATAGCCCTTCGGCTCGTAGACCTGCGAGAACATCCGGTAGACGCCGCCGTAGACGTCGTTGACGCAGACGATCCGGTCGCCGGGGTTGACGAGGTGCATCAGCGTCGTCGTCGCGCCGAGGCCCGAGGAGAAGGCGACGCCGTGCTCCGCGCCCTCGAGCGAGGCCAGGCAGAGCTGCAAGGCCGTCCGGGTCGGGTTCGCGACGCGCGAGTAGTCGTAGCCCTTGTTCTCCCCGACCGCCTCCTGCACGTAGGTGGAGGTCTGGTAGATCGGCACGGTAACCGCGCCGGTCGCCGGGTCGGGCTCCTGCCCCTCGTGGATCGCTCGCGTCTCGAAGTCCACGCCGCGATGCTACCGGGCAGGTCCGGAACTGCGTCTTGGCGCAGGCAGCCCTGCCGCGCAACGATTCTTGCGATGGAGGAGCCGCTTCTCTACCGTGAGGAGGTCACGGCGATCCTGATTGCCCTGGCCGACATCGTGACGGAGCTGAAGTCGATCAGGAGGGCGCTCGAGGATGGGGAAGAGGAAGAGGATCTGGGGCAGTGACGAGGAGAGGCGGGCCTGGGACCGGCACGTCGACGAGACGATCCGGAACCTCCGCGAGCTGGCAGGGGGCCGCGCCGAGCGGGAATGGCGCGCGAAGCAGGCGGCCGGGCCTGTCCAAAAAGTGAACCAGGGCGACTGACAGGCGTCACGCGCCTCGAGGCCCGCGTCCTCGGGGTCGCGCCGATTTCCCCTATCGACGCTCCCTGCGCCCTTGCCTCGAGACCCGTGCAGCGTGTCATCCACCGTGGGCCATCTCCCGGACAGGTCCTCACCGCACCGCCTGAGGCAGCGGCTCGACGCGCTCCGCGCCGAGGAAGCGCGCCAGGTTCAGTAGCGGGCGCTCGAGCGGCACCTCCCGCGCGTGCGGCTCCCAGTGCACCGCGTTCACGCGGAGCACCCGGGAGCGCCGGTCGTACTCGGGGTCGATCCGCCCGACCAGCCGATCCCCTCGCAGGATGGGCAGCACGAAGTAGCCGTAGCGACGCTGCGCGCGCGGCACGTAGATCTCCATCCGGTAGTGGAACCGGAACAGAGCCTCCGTTCGATTTCGGTCGTGGATCAACCGGTCGAAGGGGGAGAGCAGCGCCGTCCGCTGCGGGACGGGCTTCCCGCCGAGCGCTAGCGCGTCCGGGTGGATCCGCCACGTTCCCGGCACGCCCTCCACCCTCGCCGGCAGGCCGGGACCTCTGCGGCAGATGCCGAGCGAGCGCAGCCGGCGTTCCGCGAGGAAGGCATCGGCCTCTCGCGCCGGCAGGGTCTCGCCTGGCGGGTACCAGCGGGTCGCAAGGTCCCAGAGGCGCTGGCCGGTTCGCCTACCGACGACGGCGAGGTCGCCGCGCGCGAGCATGAACTCGAGCATCTCGCTGAGGTTGCGGTCGCCGGTCCAGCCGCTCGAGGGCCAGGGCACGCGCGCCCGGTCCTCGAGGTCGCGGGAAAGGAGAGGCCCGCGGCTCTCGAGCTCGCGGAGGATGTAGCGCCGGAACGACGCGTTCGCTCTCATCCAGGCCCGCGCACGACGCGGCCACACACCGTCGCCGATCGGGAACCGGCGCATACGCGAGCGATACGCGGGCAGGTCCTCGATCGGGTAGAGGAAGGCGTTCCACTCGAAGAGCGCCCGGTCGTGCCAGAGCAGCCGGTCGAGCTCGGTGCGGTCGAAGCGCCCGAGCCGGCTCCAGAGGACGAGCAGGTGGCTGGGGACGACCCTTGCCGTTGGGTCGAGCTGGAGGAGGCTGAGCTGCCTGAGCGACCCCCGGATGCCGGAGGCGGATCCGTCCAGGAGTTGCGAGCGGACGGCGACGCGGCGAGCCTGTGCGGCCGTCAGCTCGATCAACGCGCGACCCGCTCGAGCCCCAGGTAGCGCTGGAGGCGCACGAGCGCCCCCTCGAGCTCGTTCTCGAGACGCTTCGTGCGCCGGATGCCGGGCTCCAGGTGGAGTGCACGCACGCGAAGGAGCCCATCGGCGCGCTCGCTCTTCAGATCGACGCGGCCGACGAACCGGTCGTCGAGGAGGAAGGGAAGCACGTAGTACCCGTAGAGCCGCTCGTGCTCGCGCTTGTAGACCTCGATCACGTGGCGGAAGCCGAACACGCGATCGGCGAACGCGCGGTCCCAGAGGAGGTTGTCGAACGGGGAGAGGAGAACGCCGCCGCGCGACCGGCCGTCGAGCTCGGCGTCTACGCCGACGAGGACCCGCGGACCGCCGTCGTCCGGCTGCAGGGTGCGCAGGACGCCTGCGGCCACGAGCGCGTCCACGTGAGGCCGGATCGTCTTCACTCCACCACGCAGGCGCCAGTGCTCGACGATGCCCCCGTCGGTGAGCGCTCCGCGGCCGCGGACGGCGACCTCGGCGAGTCGGCGCAGGTACTCGTCCTCCTCGGGAACGTCCGCGTCGAGCCACCTGCGGGGGACGACGCGCTCGGTCAGGTCGTAGAGGCGCTGGAATCCCGGGCGCCCGCAGATCGCGAGCTCGCCGCGATCCCAGAGGGCCTCGAGCACCCGCTTCTCGGGTTTCCAGTCCCACATGCCCCCGCCGGCGCCGCCGAAGTGGCGCGCTCCCTGCGGGCCGTGCTCGCGGATCTGGGCCAGGATCACCGGCACGAGCTCACCGTGGTCGCGGAGTGCCCGGACGTAGGAGCCCCAGCGGCCGCCGACGGCCATCTTGCGGCGGAACAACGGGTAGAGCTCGATTGGCAGGAAGCAGCCCTCGTGGGCCCAGTACTCGAAGATGCGGCCCGCTCGCAGGAGCTCCGAGATCGCCTCCTCGGGGTAGGCGCCGATTCGCGAAGTGAGCGCGATACGATGGCTGCGCCCGACGGTGGTGATCGAGTCGAGCTGAACCGCCGAGAGGCGCCGGATCTCCGCCTCGACCTCCTCGAGGCCCGACCGGCGGAAACGTGCCGAGAAGCCTTGCCGGGAGACCACGAAGCGGCGCAGCTGTGCAAGGCTGATCTTCTCCACCGTGGAGCTCAACGAGTTCGTTCTTACCCACCTTCCGCGGCCGCCCACGCGCGTGCTCGAGATCGGCTGCGGCCGTGGCGAGCTGGCGCTGGCGCTGGACGCCGCCGGTTACGACGTCCTGGCGGTCGACCCGCGAGCCCCCGAGGGGCCGATCTTCCGTCCTGTGACGCTCGAGGAGCTCGACGACCCCGGCCCCTTCGCGGCCGTGGTCGCGGCTCGGGTTCTCCACCACGTCAGCCCGCTCGGGCCGGCGGTCGACAAGCTCGCGCGGCTGGCGCCGCTGCTGGTGGTCGACGAGTTCGCTCCGGAGCGCCTCGATGCACCGACGCAGGAATGGTACGAGGGGCAGCACCGGGTTCTCACGGCGGCGGGCGCCGACCCCGAGGCGCCGCCGAGCCTCGATCGATGGCGGGAGGAGCATGCAGACCTCCACCCGTCGGACCTGCTTCTGCGGGAGCTGCGGCGAGGCTTCGAGGAGCGCCTGCTCGAGTGGCGGCCCTACCTCTACCGGTGGCTCGGCGGCGCCGTGACCCAGGGGCTCGAGCAGGCGCTCGTCGGCGCCGAGGCGATCCGCGCCACCGGCTACCGCTGGGTGGGCGAGCGCCGCTAGCTCGCCGCGGCGACGAGGCTGATCGGAGCCGCCAGGTCCCGGGCGAGGCGGCGGAACGCGCCGTCCTGCTCGAGGAGCTCTCGCTCGCTGCCTCGCTGGACGACGCGGCCGTGCTCGACGACGAGGATCTCGTCGGCGCGCCGGACGGTCGCGAGGCGGTGAGCGATGATGATCGAGGTTCGCCCGCGAAGCAGCCGGTCGAGCGCCCGCTCGATCAGGATCTCCGTCGGCCGGTCGATGTTCGAGGTTGCCTCGTCGAGGATGAGGATGCGAGGGTCGGCCAGGAGCGCGCGAGCGATCGAGATCAGCTGGCGCTCCCCGGCCGAGAGGCCCGCGCCGCCCTCCCGCACCTCGTGCCGGAGCCCTTCCTCGAACCGCGCCACCACGCGGTCGAGCCCGACCGAGGTCGCCGTTGCCGCGACCTCCTCGTCGGTCGCGTCCGGACGGGCGAAGCGGATGTTCTCGGCGATCGTCCCCGAGAAGAGGAACGGGTCCTGCAGCACGACTCCGAGCTGACGGCGGTAGGAGCGCAGCTCCACCTCGCGGAGGTCGCGGCCGTCCACGCTAACCGTCCCGCGCTTGGGATCGTAGAAGCGGGCGACGAGCTTCGCGAGGGTGGACTTGCCTCCCCCCGTCTCGCCCACGAGCGCGAGGCAGCCGCCCACCGGCGCGTGGATGTCGATCCCGTGCAGCACCTCGTGGTCTCCGTACGCGAACACCACGCCGTCGAGGTCGACGGCACCCTCGATGCGGCCGATCGGCCGCGCACCGGGCGCGTCGACGATGTCCGGCTCGGCGTCGAGGACGGACGTGATCTTCACCATCGCCGCCGCCGCGGACTGAAGCTGCCCGTAGACGTCGGAGAGCTCCTGGAGCGGCTGGAAGACGAGCTGGAGCAGGAAGTAGGCCGCGGCGAGCGTCCCTATCTCCGCCGGCGGGAGGACGTGCGCGCCGACCAGCAGCACGGCGACGGTGGCAACAATCCCCAGGAACTCGATCGAGGGGAAGAAGACCGAGAAGATCTTCTGCGCATACGTGTTCGCGGAGCGGTTGGCGTTGTTCAACTCGTCGAAGTCGCGCTGGAACGAGCGCTCGCGGTTGAACGCTTGCACGATCGCCATGCCCGATACGGACTCCGCCAGCTGAGCCGTGACCGCCGAGATGCGGTTTCGAACGTCGAGCTGCGCCGCGTGCGAGGCGACCTGGAACCAGCGCGTGAGCACGAGCGCCGGCGGCAGGATCACGAGCGAGATCAGCGCGAGGCGCCAGTCGTTGACGAAGAGCGCGATCACCGCCGCCGGCAGCAGGACCATGTTCGTGACGAGCGTCGGGAGCCCCTGGGAGAGCACGTCCGAGAGCGCGTCGACGTCGCTCGTCAGGCGCGCGATGATCCAACCGGCCCGCTGCTCCGAGAAGTACCTGAGCGAGAGTGAGGTCAGATGCTCGAAGAGGTCGCGCCGGAGTCCCAAGACCACGGACTGGCCGACCCCCGCAAGCGCGCGGATCAGAAAGCCCGAGAGGAGCCAGCCGACGACGTTCACGACCGCGTAGACGACGACGATGTGCGTCAGGAAACCCTGGTCGCCGCGAACGATCCCGCGGTTGATCGCCGAGCGGACGAGGATCCAGCCGCCCGTCTGCGCCGCCGCCTCGCCCGCGGCCGCCAGCAGCAGCACGCCGACCCACCTCCAGCGGCCCTCGAGGTAACGGCCGAGACGCGTCAGGCCGGTGCGGTTGCTACGCGGCAACGACCTCGTCTCCGAAGAGCGCGGCGAAGCGACCGCCGTCTGCCAGGAGCTGCCCGGGTGTGCCCGTCTCGAGCACGCGCCCCTCGTCGAGCACGACCACGTAGTCGGAGAGTGCGATCGTCGAGAGGCGCTGGGTCGCGACGAGCACCGTCCGGTCGGCGACGGCGCGGCGCAGGCGCGCGACCAGCAGGCGCTCGGTGTGGGTGTCGACCGCGGAGAGCGGGTCGTCGAGGACGATCACGCGTGCCCCCGCGATCAGCGCGCGAGCGAGCGCGACCCGCTGCCGCTGCCCGCCGGAGAGGTTGACGCCCCGCTCGCCGATCAGGGTGTCGTAGCCGTCCGGCAGCTCGTCCGCGAATGCGGCGACGCCCGAGGCTTCGCAGGCGTCCAGCACCTCCGCCCACGGCGCGTCGGGCCGGCCCGCGGTGAGGTTGTCGCGCAGGGGGACCGAGAAGAGGATCGGTCGCTGCGTGACGAGCGCGACGGCGTCGCGAAGCTCGGCGATCGGCACGTGGCGGAGGTCGATCCCGCCGAGCGACACCCTCCCGGCCGTCGGGTCGTAGAAGCGCGGCAGCAGGTTGAGGAGGCTCGTCTTCCCCGAGCCCGTGGGCCCGCAGAGGGCGACGATGCGCCCGGCCTCGATCTCGAGGTCGACCCCTCGAAGCACCTCCGCGCCGGTCAGGTACGAGAACCGGACGCCCTCGAAGCGCACCGGGAGCGGCCCCTCCGGGAAGCGGCGCGGCCGCTCGGGCTCCGGCAGGGTGGCGACGTTCTCGAGCCAGGCGAAGCTCCGGCTCGCCGACGCCAGCGCCCGCTGGGCGAGGTTCGTGATCCAGCCGAGCGCCTCGAGCGGCCAGACGAGCTGGAGGAGCAGCTGGATGAAGAGCGCGAACTCGCCGTAGGTGAGCGTGCCGTGGATGACTCTGCGCCCGCCGAAGAAGACGACGACGGCGACCGAGAGCGTCGGCAGGAAGAAGAGGCCCGGTAGGTGGCGTGCCTCGACGCCGGCCTGGCGGAGGACAGTGTCCCGCACCGCCGTCGCCTTCTCGCCGAACCGTCCGCGCACGTCGTCCTCGCGCCCGAACGCCTGCACCATCTCGATCCCGACCACGGCCTCGTCGGCAGCCTCGGTCACGTCTCCCTTGCGCTCCTGCACCTGGCGCGAGATCGGCATCACCTGGTGCGCGAAGAGCCACGCGACGAGGCCGATCGCCGGCATCGACACCGCGGTGTAGAGCGCGAGCAGCGGGTTGACGATCGCGAGCACGATCCCGGCGCCCAGGATCATCATCAGGCTCTGCGCCCCCTGCACCAGGCCCCAGCCGATGAAGTACCGCACGGGGTACAGGTCGTTCGTCGCGCGCGAGACCACCTGCCCCGTCGGGTGCCGGTCGTAGAACGCGCGCGGAAACCGCAGGTAGGCGCCGTAGAGCAGTTCGCGCATCCTCGTCTCGACGCGGATGCCGATCCGGGCGGTCGCGTAGCGCCGCGTGAAGTTGATCGCGAAGCGGACGGCGGCGAGCACGAGGATCGCGACGAGGTAGGGCCACAGCGGGGTGCGGTCCTGGATGATCGAGTGGTCGATCGCTCGGGCGATCAGCACCGGGATCGCGAGCGAGATCGTCGTGTAGACGACGGCGCACGACAGGCCGAGCGCGCCCAGGTGCCACTGCTCGCGCCAGAGGCGAAGCAGCCGCCGGAAGGTCGGCCAGGTCGCGTAGTCGGGCGGATCGACCGGGTTCATAGGGTGCTCGGAGTTCATGCCTCGACCTTAGCCACGGCCGCTCCTGCCCCGTCGCCGGGGAGCCTGCGGCACGCGTCCCAGGCTGCTGAACGTCCGCTCGCCGGCGAGGCCTCGATCCGCGCTCTGCCTCTGAGGAACCCCGGAGGGAGCTCAGAGGGACCCCAGAGGGGCCCCAGGAGGACCTCAGAGGCAGTGACGGGAGTGTGACGGCGGGGCGGACGTCGATTCCGGGCGGGTCGGGCATGCCCGGCGACCGCTCTCAGCGGTTGTGCGCGAGGTACTCGAGCAGGTCGGAGCGCGTGAGCACACCGACGGGCTTGCCCGCCCGCGCCACGACGACCGCATTCGTTCGCCCGGTCAGCGTCGCGAAGACCTCGTCGAGCCCGCCGCCGATGTCCACCGCCGCAAGGGGAGGCTGCATCGCGGCGGCGACGTCCTCGTGCAGCGCGTCCGGATTTCTGAAGACGCGCTCGAGCAGGTCGCGGTCGAGGAGCGAGCCGACGACGTCCGCGAGCGAGTCGAGCTCTCCGTCGCGGATGACGGGCAGCTGCGAGATCGAGTACCGCTGCATGACGTCGATCGCCTCGCCGACCTTCTGGTGGGAGGCGATCGTGACGAGAGCCGGGACGTCGGCCTCCTCGAAGCGCTTCGCGCTCAGGAGCTCCTCCACCGTGGGTAGGGCCGACCGTCGCTCGAAGAAACCATGCTCGAGCATCCAGTTGTCGTCGTAGAACTTGGACATGTAGGACCGTCCGGAGTCGGGGAGGATGGTCAGGATCCGCGCCTCCGGGCCGAAGCGCTTCGCCACCTCGAGCGCCGCCCACACCGTCGTCCCGCCCGAGCCGCCGACGAGCAATCCCTCCTCGCGCGCCAGCCGCCGCGAGGTCAGGAAAGAGTCCCGGTCGGCGACCCGCACCCACTCGTCCACGACCGAGGGGTCCATCGTCTTCGGCCAGGCGTCCTTGCCGATCCCCTCGACGAGGTACGGATGGACGTCGCGGTCGCCCCTCGCGGTGTAGACGGACCCCTCGGGGTCGGCTCCCACGATGAGCACCTCGGGCTTGCGCTCCCGGAAGTAGCGGCCGATCCCCGAGATCGTCCCGCCCGTACCCACCGAGACGACGATCGCGTCGAGCAGCCCGTCGGTCTGGTCCCAGATCTCCGGAGCGGTCACCTCGTAGTGCGCCTGGGGGTTCGACATGTTGGAGTACTGATCGGGCTTGAACCCGCCGGGGATCTCCTCGGCGAGGCGGTCGGAGACCGAGTAGTAGCTCTCCGGCGAGCCGGGCTCGACCGCGGTCGGGCAGATCACGACCTCGGCGCCGTACGCGCGCAGCATCGAGATCTTCTCCTGGCTCATCTTGTCGGGCATGACGAAGATGCAGCGGTAGCCCTTCAGAGCCGCTGCGATCGCGAGCCCGACGCCGGTGTTGCCGGAGGTCGGCTCCACGATCGTGCTTCCCGGCCTGAGCAGCCCGTCCCGCTCGGCCGCCTCGATCATGCGCAGGCCGATCCGGTCCTTGACCGAGCCCCCCGGGTTCAGATACTCGAGCTTCGCGAGCAGCTGCGCGCCGCCCTGCGGCGACAGCTTGACGAGCCGCACGATCGGCGTCGACCCGACGAGGTCGAGGACGGTTGGGTACTCGCGGCCCATCGTCTACGCGAAGCGTACTTCGCGCCTGGCCGCAGCCCTCTACAGCGCCGCCGGCACCGCGGCTGCGTCGGTCTCGATCTCCTCGCTGCGGATCAGCACGAGCGCGGCGATCGCGCCTGCCGCGGCGACCCCCGCAAGCGCCCAGAAGGCCCACCGGAAGCCGGCCGTGAGCGCAGCCGCAGGATCGACGCCGCTGCGTAGGAGGTGGCTCGTGTGTGAGGTCGCGATCGTCGAGACGACCGCGACGCCGATCGCACCTCCGACCTGCTGGGACGTGTTGAGGAGCCCCGAGGCGACGCCTGCCTCACGCGGCCCGACGCCGGCGAGCGCCGCGATCGACACCGGGATGAACGAGAACGCGAGGCCGAACCCGGCCATCAAGTACCCGGGGAGGAGGTCGGACGCATAGCTCCCGTGGACCGGGATCTGGGCATACCACAGCATCGCGCCGGCCGTCAGCGCGAGCCCGAGCGCCATGATCGGCTTGGCCCCGACCCGCGTCACGAGCGCCTGCGCGACGCCTGCGACGACGACGACCGTGCCGGCGGTCGCCACGAAGGTGACGCCGGTCTTCAGCGCCGAGTAGTGGAGCACCTGCTGCACGTAGAGTGTCAGCACGAAGAAGTTGCTGAAGACCGCGACCGCGAGGAGCGCGCCGACGATGTTGGCGCCGGCGACCGTCCGGATCCGGAAGATCCGCAGCGGCATCAGCGGCTCGGCGACCCGCGCCTCGACGACGAGGAAGGCCGCGAGGAGCGCCGCGCTCCCGGCGAGGAGGAGGATCGTCCGCGACGACCCCCAGCCCGTGTCCGGTGCCTTCGAGATCGCGTAGACGAGCAGTGCGAGCCCCGAGGTGACGAGCACCGCTCCGAGCGGGTCGTAGCGCCGCCTTGCCGTCTCGATCCGGCTCTCGCGCACGAAGCGCGGCGCGAGCGCGAGAACGGCGGCGCCCACCGGGACGTTGACGAAGAAGATCCACTCCCAGCCGAGGTACTTCGTGAGGACGCCGCCGGCGAGGACGCCGACGGCGGCGCCGCTCCCGCCCATCGCGCCCCAGATCCCGAGGGCCTTGTTGCGTTCGGAGCCCTCGTCGAAGGTGGTCGTGATGATCGCGAGCGTCGCCGGAGAGATGATCGCCGCGCCGAGCCCCTGCACCGCGCGAGCGCCGATCAGCACGGCTTCCGAGCCCGCGAGACCGCACGCGAGCGATGCGGCGGAGAAGACGACCAGGCCGAACATGAAGATGCTTCGCCGGCCGAGCAGGTCCGCGGCCCTGCCACCGAGCAGGAGGAACCCGCCGAAGGTGATCGCGTAGGCGGTCACGACCCACTGCAGGTTGGCTTGGGAGAAATGCAGGGAGCGCCCGATCGAGGGCAGCGCGACGTTGACGATCGAGACGTCGAGGATTGTCATGAAGAACGCCACGCACACGAGCGC
Organism: Gaiellales bacterium; assembly: GCA_038237515.1. Classification (GTDB taxonomy): domain Bacteria; phylum Actinomycetota; class Thermoleophilia; order Gaiellales; family Gaiellaceae; genus JBBQDZ01. The sequence continues at coordinate 26,849 of JBBRYP010000023.1, read as the reverse complement.
CAGGGCCTTCCAGCGGCGGGGATCGGGTTCGGATGTGCTCATGTGCCTCCTGTCGTCTCGGTTCGGCGTCAACGGCCTTGAACGGCGTTCCCGCGGCAGCTATTCCGCCGGCTCAGTGCCGGAAGTGGCGTCGCCCCGTGACCACCATCGCAGCACCGGCCGAAGCCACGGCGGTTGTCACCTCGGCGTCCCGCTTCGACCCCCCGGGCTGGATGATCGCCCCCACGCCCGCCTCGAGCGCCGCTGCGGCGCCGTCCGCGAACGGGAAGAAGGCATCCGAGGCCAGCGCCGCTCCCACGAGATTGTGCCCGTGCGCCCGTGCCTTGTCGATCGCGAGCCTGACGGCGTCCACGCGGCTCGTCTGCCCGCCGCCGATCCCGATCGTCTGAAGGTTCTTGGCGATCACGATCGCGTTCGAGCTCACGTGCTTGCAGACACGCCAGGCGAACAGCAGATCGCCCCACTGCGACTCGCTCGGGGCGCCGCAGGCGACTTCCATCCCGTCCCGCGCCTCGACCTCCCAGTCTCGATCCTGGACGAGGAGACCGCCGAGGACGCGCTTGTAGTCCCGCTCACCCGGGTTGAACGCGCGCCGCTCGCCGTCGAGCAGCACCCGGGTCGCCGGCTTCGCTTGCAGGGCGGCGAGCGCGCCGTCGTCGTAGCCGGGGGCGAGCAGGACGTCGACGAACCGCTCGGCGATCCGCGCTCCGAGGCTCGCCGGCACCTCCCGGTTCAGCACGCAGACCATGCCGAAGGCCGAGACCGGGTCGGAGGCGAGCGCGCGCTCGTAGGCCTCCTCGATCGTCCCGGCCACCGCGACCCCGCACGGGTTCGCGTGCTTGACGATCACGCACGCCGGAACCGTGAACTCGCGGGCGCAGAACCGGGCAGCCGAGAGGTCGTACAGGTTGACGAGCGACAGCTCGGGTCCATGGAGCCGCTCGACGCGCGACAGCAGGTGCCGCCGCGCACCGGCCTCCACGTAGTAGGCGGCACGCTGGTGGGGGTTCTCACCGTACGGCAGCTCCGCGACCTTGCTGAAGGTCGGCGTGAGGGTCGCGGGGAACGTCTCCCGCCCGGAGAACCAGGTCGAGATGGACGATTCGTAGGCTGCGGTGAGCTCGAAGACCTCGGCGGCGAGCCGCCGCCGCGTCTCGAGCGAGAGCTCCCCCTGCTCGCGCAGCTCCGCCAGGATCGGGCCGTACTGGTCGATCCGGCAGACCGGTGCGACGTGGGTGAAGTTCTTCGCCGCCGCCCGCAGCATCGCGGGCCCGCCGACATCGATCATCTCGACGGCATCCTCCTCGCGGACGCCGTAGCGGGCGGCGACCTGCGCGAAGGGGTAGAGGTTGACGCAGACGAGGTCGAACGGGCGGATCCCGTGCTCCTCGAGCGTCGCGATGTCGTCCTCCTCGTCCCGCCGGGCGAGGATCCCGGCGTGGATGCGGGGATGGAGGGTCTTCACGCGCCCGCCCAGGAGCTCGGGCGTCTCCGTCAGGTCCTCGACCCGCTCGAGCTCCAAGTCGCGCTCCTCGAGGTAGGAGGCGGTCCCGCCGCTCGCGACGAGCTCGGCCCCGAGGGCGACGAGTCCGCGTGCGAACTCCTCGAGGCCCGTCTTGTCGTGGACGGAGATCAGCGCCCGCACAGCTCGCCGAGCACGCGGGGGAGCAGCCGGTGCTCGGCGGCCTGCACTCGGGCGCGCAGCGTCGCCACCGTGTCGTCCTCGCGAACGGGCACTGGCTCGGAGGCGATCACCGCTCCGGTGTCGATGCCCTCGTCGACCCAGTGCACCGTGGCCGCGGTCTCGCGAACCTCCGAAGCGAGCACGTCCTCGATCGGCCGCCGTCCCGGGAAGGCGGGGAGTGGCGCCGGGTGGGTGTTCACGATCCGGCCGGCATAGCGCTCGAAGAACGGCGCGCGCAGCAGGTGCATGTAGCCGGCGCACACGACGAGCTCGACTCCGCGGTGCTCGAGCCAGGCCGCGAGCGCCCCGTCTCGAGCCTCGCGGCTCCCGTAGTCGCCTGCATCGAAGATAGCCGTCGGGATGCCCGCAGCCTCCGCGCGCCGGAGCGCGCCGGCCCCGGGACGATTCGAAGCGACGCACAGGAGGGGCAGGGCCGAGTCGATCAGTGCCTGGAGGTTCGTGCCCTCGCCGCTGACGAGCACCCCGATCACCGGATCACGCCGATCACGAGCTCGCCGGGGCGGGCCTCCTCGACGACCGCGCAGTAGCCGATGCCGAGGTTGAAGACGCGTCGAAGCTCGTCCTCCGCGACGTGGCGGGCGAGCCACGCGAAGACGGGCGGCCGCTCCCAGGCGCCCCAGTCGAGGCTCGCCTCGAGACCCTCGGGGACGACGCGGGCCAGGTTGCCGGCGATGCCGCCGCCGGTCACGTGGGCGAGTGCCCTGGCGCGGTGGCGTAGACGGCGGACGTCCTCGAGGTACAGGCGTGTCGGCGCGAGGAGGTCGTCGCCGTCGTAGGGCTCGGTCTCGAGGACGCGACGAACGAGCGAGAAGCCGTTCGCGTGGACGCCGGCCGACGGGAAGCCGACGACGAGATCGCCGGCGCCGACATGGCTGCCGTCGATCAGGCGCGAGCGCTCGACGAGGCCGACGCACGTGCCGGCGAAGTCGAGCTCGCCCGGGCGGTAGATCCCCGGCAGCTCGGCCGTCTCGCCGCCGAGGAGCGCGCACGCCGCTTCCCGGCAGACGGCGGCGGCACCCTCGACCAGCTCCGCAACGAGCTCCGGGTCGATCCGGTCGGCGGCGACGTAGTCGAGCAGGAAGAGGGGCTCGGCACCAGTCGTCAGGACGTCGTTGATGCAGTGCGCCGCCAGGTCCGCTCCTGCATCCCGGAGCCGTCCGGCCTTCCGTGCCAGCACGAGCTTCGAGCCGACGCCGTCGGTCGAGGCGGCGAGCAGCCGTTGCTCGTCGAGGGCGTAGAGCCCGGCAAAGCCGCCGAAGCCCGACGCGACGGCAGGGGTTCGAGTCGACGCGACCGCTGTGCGAAGACGCTCGACGATCGCCCCCGCCGTCGTCAGCGAGACACCCGCCGCCGAATACGTCAGCCCCCGCGGGGTCATCGCCACGAGTCTATGGCCCTGACCCGACGGAGTAGGACTACGCGAACAGCTCCGCCTCGAGCTCCGGGCGGCCCGAAGGTCCACCCGGAAGGAAACGTACGAGCCCGCCTTCGAGCTCGACGTCAGCCCCCTCCGGATCGGTGCCGAGCAGCTCGGCGAGCGCGCGCGCCTTGCGGTCCGGCGCGTCCGTGCGCAGGTGGAGCTCGCGAAGCCGCAGCTCGTCCCCCGCCGCGAACAGCTCCTCGAGCCAGTCCCGCGGAGGGTGGATCTCGAGGCGGTAGCCCTCGTCGGTGGAGACGAATGTTCGCCGGCCGCCGTGCTCGTGCACGCGTCGACCAAGCAGGGTGGCGCGGCCGAGCACCTGCCGGAAGCCCGCGTCGTCCAAGCCGATCCCGACGTGATCGACCCGCGGCAGCGCCCACCGCCCGGGCTGAACGACGACGTTGACCGCGCCCCGCTGGAGCTCGACCAGGCGTAGCCGGAAGCCGCGCCGGTCGAGCTCCTCCCAGCCCGTGCCCGGCTCGAAGGCGACCGGCTCCTCGCCGACGTAGCCGTACCGCGCGACGAGGCTGAACGCGAGCTTTCCGAGGTAGCGCTCCTCCACCTGACGCGCGTCGCTTGCAACGAGGTGGTAGTGGAAGAGCCGCACGCCGACGGCCGCCGATTCTAGACGGCTCGCCCCAGGAACTCGGGAGCGCGGGCGGAAGCTACGCCTCGAGCCATGCGCTCGACCGGCATCAACCACGTGGATTTTCTTCGTGTCCTCGGCCGCGCGCAGCTACTACGCGGTGTTCTTTTACAACCCCAATGGCATTAAGCTGGAGATCGTGCACGTCCCCGGACAAGCCGCGTAAAGAAAGGAGCACGGATGTCGACCACACCCTCCGCGCCGCCCCCCGAGCAGCCGAGCCGAGGCTACGGCTACCAGGGCGGGGCGGGGAACAACCCCCTTGCCGGCGTGTCGCTGCCGCTGAATCCCGAGCTCGTCGTCTTCCTCCTCGTCGAGATCGTGTTCGCCATCTTCACCCTGGCGAGCAAGGTGGTCAACGCCGCGACCTTCGTGAGCCTGACGGCGGCGGTTACCGTCGGCTACCTGATCAGCCGGGGGATCGCGAAGGCGAGCCGCGTCCTCGAGCACTAGGGCCTGTCCGGAAAGTGGCCAGGGTGGATGACACGCGGCACGCGTTTCGAGGCAAGGACGCAGGGAGCGTAGATATGCATGCATATCTGCGCGACCGAGGACGCCGCATCGAGGCGCGTGACGTCTGTCAGGCGCCCTGGTTCACTTTTTGGACAGGCCCTTAGTTAGGCCCTTGGCGCAGGCACTCGGGCCTGGCGCGCGCGTGCGCTCCTGCTACGCGCGCGCCGGCTCGAACCGCGACTTCTCCGCCCGTAGCTCCTCCGGGACTCGGGTCGGGTAGTCGCGCGTGAGGCAGGCGCGGCAGTGCTCCGACTCGGGCCGCATCGTCGCCGCCTGCAGCCCCGCGAGCGACAGGTAGGCGAGCGAGGTCGCTCCGATGTGTCGGCGCACCTCCTCCACCGTTTGGCCGGCCGCGATGAGCTCGTCCTCGCCCGCCAGGTCGATCCCGTAGAAGCAGGGCCCGATCACGGGTGGCGAGGAGATCCGGACGTGCACCTCTCCGGCCCCGGCGCCGAAGAGCATCCCGACGAGTTGGCGGGTCGTGTTGCCGCGCACGATCGAGTCGTCGACGACGACCACGCGCTGCCCGGCGACCTCCCCTAGCGGGTTGAACTTCAGCTTGATTCCCTGCTGGCGCAGGCCCTGGTCGGGCTCGATGAACGTGCGGCCGACGTAGCGGTTCTTGATCAGACCTTCGCTGAACGGTATACCGGACGCGCGCGAGAAGCCGATGGCGGCGGGGGTACCCGAGTCCGGGATCGGGAGCACGAGGTCGGCCTCGGCGGGGGCCTCGATCGCGAGGCGCTCGCCCATGCGCACCCGCGCCGCATGCACCTCGACGCCCTGCAGCCGCGTGTCCGGCCGGGCGAGGTAGAAGAACTCGAAGATGCAGAGGGCCCCTGAGCCCCGCGGGCTCACCGCCTGCCGCGAGACGAGCCCCTTCTCCGAGATCACGATGAGCTCCCCCGGCTCGACCTCCCGCTCGTAGCTCGCCCCGAGCAGGTCGAGGGCGCAGGTCTCGGAGGTGACGACCAGGTCGTCGTCCAGGCGCCCGAGGCAGAGCGGGCGAAACCCGTGCGGATCGCGGAAGGCCAAGAGCTTGCCCTCCGCGAGCGCCGTGACCGAGTAGGCGCCCTCGAGGCGCCGCATCGCGTTCGCCACGGCGTCGGCGAGCGGAGCGGGGTCGTGCGCGACGAGTGCGGCGATCACCTCGGTGTCGGAGGAGGAACCAAGCCGCACGCCCTCCGCCTCCAGCTCGCCTCGCAGCTCGGCCGCGTTCGTCAGGTTTCCGTTGTGGCCGAGGGCGACGGTTCGCGCGCGCCCGTGCTGGACGAGCGGCTGAGCGTTCGACCAGTGCGCCGAGCCGGTCGTCGAGTAGCGCGTATGTCCTATGGCGAGCTGGCCGCGCAGCCCTCGCAGCTTCTGCTCGCTGAACACCTGGGCGACGAGCCCCATGTCCCGCAGCACCGTCAGCCGTCCTGCGTCCGCGACGGCGATCCCCGCGGACTCCTGGCCGCGATGCTGGAGCGCGTGCAGGGCGAAATGCGTGACGCGGGCCACGTCCCGACCCGGTGCGCGGATCCCGAACACGCCGCACACGGGTTACTCGATCTCCCAGACCGCACGAAGCTCGTCGAGGGGGTGGTCGAGCAGAACCTCCCCACCGACCGTTCCGAGCGGCCGCAGCGCTACGCCCTCGAGCCTCTCAGCATCCTCCGCCGCGCACGCGATCACGGCGGCGCCGGCATCCAGTCGACACTGTGGTAGTTGCAGGACCGCGCCGCGCCCGCTCCAAAGGGCCGCCTCCGTGAGCGCCACCTCGAGGCCGCCATCGCTCACGTCGTGGGCGAGGCTCAGCAACGGAGCCGACCGCCACAGGAAGCAGACGAGACTCGCCTCGTCTGCGGGCTCCTCGCCCGGAGCCTGCGCGAGGAGGACGAGATCGCCTTCGCGCCAGCTGCCGGGTATGCGCCGGAAGTCGGCGACGAGGCCGACGCAGCCCACGACGGGCGTCGCCGGGATCGGACGGCCGGCGGTCTCGTTGTAGAGCGAGACGTTGCCGGAGACGATCGGAATGCCGAGCGCCTCGGCCGCCTGCGCCATTCCCTCGATCGCCTCCGCGATCTCCCAGGCGATCTCCTCTCTCTCGGGATTGCCGAAATTGAGGCAGTCCGTCAGCCCGAGCGGCTCGCCGCCGGCGCAGGCGACGTTCCGCGCTGCCTCGAGCACGGCGGCGGAGCCTGCGCGCCGCGGATCGCACTCGTCCGGAGATGGCCCATCGAGCGAGACGGCGAGTCCCCGGAAGGACGGCCGGAGCCGAAGGACGGCTGCGTCGAGGCCCGGCCGGCGAACAGTGCGCGAGCCGACGAGCTGGTCGTACTGCTCGTAGACGAACCGGCGGCTCGAGTGCCGGCGACGGGCAAGCTGCTCGAGGAGCGGGCGGCGCGGTTGCGGCCGCCGCTCGACCGTGCCCGGGCGGCGGTCGACGAGGTACCGCGGGCAGCCGTCCGTCAGGAAGGCGGCTGGGATGTCGCCGCGGAGCGTGCCGGCATGGAAGGCGCGGAGGGCGCCGGAGCCGGTCACGTCTCCGATGGACGCGAACTCGAGCTCCCAACGCGCGCAGACGGCCTCGACCTCGGCGAGCGCCTCGGCGGAGACGACGGCGACCATTCGCTCCTGGCTCTCCGAGATCATGATCTCCCACGGCTCGAGGCCGGGCTCCCGGAGCGGGACCCGGTCGAGGTGCACGTCCACGCCGACGCCTTCGCCGGCCATCTCGGAGAGCGCCGAGGCGAGTCCCGCAGCGCCGCAGTCCTGGAGCGACCGGACGAGGCCACGCTCGACGAGCTCGAGGCTCGCCTCGATCAGCTTCTTGCCGGTGAACGGATCACCGACCTGCACCGACGGCCGTTTGTCGGCAGCCGCCTCGCCGAGCTCCTGGCTCGCGAGCACGCTCGCTCCGCCGATCCCGTCGCGCCCGGTCGTCGCGCCGTACAGGACGATGGTGTCGCCCGCGCGGCGCGCCCGCGCCCGCGTCACCCGCTCAGACGGCAGGAGACCGACGCACATCGCGTTCACGAGGCAGTTGTCGCCGTAGGCCGGGTCGAAGACGACCTCGCCGCCGACGGTCGGGACGCCGACGCAGTTTCCGTAGCGGCCGATCCCCGCGACCGCCTGCCGGAACTTCCAGCCGGGATCGCCGAAGCGCAGGCCGTCGAGCAGCGCGATCGGACGCGCTCCCATCGCGATCACGTCGCGCAGGATTCCGCCCACCCCGGTGGCCGCTCCCTGGAACGGCTCGACGGCGGACGGGTGGTTGTGACTCTCGACCTTGAAGGCGACGGCCTCGCCCTCGCCGAGATCGATGACGCCCGCATTCTCTCCCGGCCCCTGGAGCACGCGTGGCCCGGTACTGGGCAACCGGTGGAGCAGGGACGCGGAGTGCTTGTACCCGCAGTGCTCCGACCAGAGCAGGGAGAAGACCGCCAGCTCGAAGTGGTTCGGGTCCCGCTCGAGCAGCTCGTGGATCCGGTCGAGCTCGCCGTCGGTCAGGCCGAGCGAGCGGTGGAGCGGCTGTTCCGCAACGACGCTCAGAAAAGCATCGTGGCGGCGGCGCCGGACGTCGAGATGATCGGCCTGGTGCTGATCCTCGGCGGTGTGCCCTCGGCTCCGGCCGATCGACGCGGAGAGACGGGCAGGCCGCTAGAAGAGGGCGAGCAAGCCCCACGCGGCGGAGAGCGCGAGCGCGACTCCGCCGGCGCCGAGCGCGATGTGTCCGCCGGGTCCCGCCTTGAAGACGGCCGCGAGCCCGAGCAGGGCCGCCGCGATCGCAACGAGCGAGAGGGCGAACACCGCCTTACCGTCCCGGCTCGAGTAGGCGTTTGCGCGATCGATCACCTGTCCCTGGACGCGAACCTGGGCGGCGAGCTCCTTCGTGGTGGCGAGGATCGCCCGCGTCGTGACGGGGTCGACGCCGCGCGAGGCCGGCGGAATCGCCGCCATCTCGAGCGCCGCCGCTCGCAGACGCTTGGAGGCTGCGAACTGGGAGCGGCCGAGCGGATCCTCGAAGTCGAGCGCGCCGTGTTCGCGGAACGACGAGAGCAGACGCGCGAGCCCCTGGAGGCCCGTGGCGCCGGCCTCGCGTTGGGTGTTCAGGTGGAAGTCGCCCCGCAGCTGGCTCGCCGCGATCCCCTGGAAGATCTGCACGGGCAGGCGCGCTCCGAGGAGCGCGGCCTGATCGCCCTTGCGCCCCGCGTCGAGCTCGAGTGTCGCGAGGAGGGAGGCGACGAGCGCGGTCAACCCGACGAGCACCGCGAGCGCTTTCTCGAAGCTCGTCCGATCCGTCACGCGAACGCCGCCTCGACGAGGACGCCGAGCACGACTGCGCTCGCGACCGCCGCGAAGCCGGCGAGCAGGAGCGGCCGCCGGCGCCGCCGGAACGCCTCGGCCAAGGCACCGAGCAGGAACGCGACCCCCGCCGGGATCGTGGCGGCGATCTCGAGCGCCGCGTGCCGGCTCAGCCGGTCCCCCCGGTGCTCGGCCCGGTTCGGGTCGATGCGGAGCAGATCGGGGAAACGGCGCCGCTGATCGGCAAGTCGACGCGCTGCGTCGAACCCTCCCTTCGGAGTCCGGTAGCGGCCGGTCGCGAGCCCCTTCTGGATGCCCTCAGCGAGGTTCTTCGCGTAGAGCGAGAGCGTCTTCGCCTCCACGAGCAGCACTCGGCGCGTGGTTCCGGTCGATCGCCCCGCAGCTCGCCGTGCCTCCTCGGCGCGGATCGTCGCCTCGTCGAACTGGAAAGCGACCGGCGCCTCGGAGGTGTAGACGTAGCGAACGTCCTCCACGCGGGCGGCGGCGGTCTTGATCTCCTCCCGCAGCGCCTGCTGCCAGTCGTCGGTCGCACTCGAGCGAACGAGTGACGCGCGGCCGCCGAGGACGATCCCGACGACGGCGGCGAGCGTGAGCAGGATGGCAACCGCGCGATCCTCGCCCTCCGACTCGGCGCGGTCCAGAACCGGTTCTTCGATTCGTTCCGACAACGTGCTCCCTCGTTCGCCTTGCGAGACTCTTTCCGTGAAGAGCCTCGACGGAAACGGATTTCGACTGCGACGCGCGAACGCGGACGATCTCGACTTCCTCGTCGAGCTTCTGGGCGACCGCGAGGTCGAGCCGTTTCTCGCCCTCTCGCGGCCGCGCGATCGTCGCGGGATCGGCGAGCAGATCGAGCGCGCGCTCGCGTTCCCCGACGACGCCGGGTGCTTCGTCCTCGAGGTCGACCTCGAGGGGACCCGGCGGGCGGGCGTGATGCAGTTCGAGCTCGTGCACAGGCTGAGCCGGATCGCCCAGCTCGGAGGGCTCGCGGTGCATCCGGCGTTCCGCGGGCGCGGGCTCGCCGATGAGGGTGCACGGCTTCTCCAGCGGCACCTGCTCCTCGAGCTCGGGTTCCACCGGCTCCAGCTCGAGTGCTACGGGTTCAACGACCGCGCCATCAGGCACGCCGAGCGGGTCGGCTTCGTGCGCGAGGGCGTCAAGCGCAAGGCGTACCTGCGACACGGCGAGTGGGTCGACGGCATCCTCTTCGGGCTTCTGCGTGAGGATCTCGCCGATGACGACGATCCGAAGATCCGTTCGGATGGGGAGGTTGCACCTTCGGCTCGTATTCGCGAGACTCCCGAGTGAGAGAGGCAGAGATCAGAGGGGGCACGGTGGGTTTTGCGGCACACGCTCGGCATCTAGCGGAGTGGAGTTCAGGCGGCGCCCGGGTCGACGCTGCACGCGATGCGATCCGCCTCGGGAGCCTGTGCCGTCTGGCCGCGGCGGAGACGTATCACGTGGTGAGCTCCGACGGCGAGGAGATCGGCACCGTCGTCGGCGTCAAGGCATCGGGCCCTCGCGCCGTTCCGGAGCAGGTGTGGTTGCAGCGGCCTTCGGCGAGGTACGTCGAGATGCTTCCACTGGCCTGCGTTGCAGCGGTCGATGCCGTCGACCACGTGCTCGTTCTGGCGGTGGACCGGAAAGCAGTCAACCGCCGACGGCTCCGCGTTCTCCGGGGCTGACGCGCAGCTCGAGGTCACGAGGCCAGACGTCGGCGGGAGCCGGAGTCGAGCAGGCCGTTTACCTGCGCCCACCTGCTGGCCTCCGTCCTGTTCGACAAGCCGAGCTTTCGGTATGTGTTGGATAGATGGAACTTGACCGTCTGCTCTGTCACGACGAGTTGCTGCGCGACCTGCGTGTTCGTGAGGCCCTCCGCCACGAGCCGCACGATCTCGACCTCGCGACTCGTCAGCCCGTGCTCCTCTGGGGCTCGCGGGGGCGGGGCGACTCGCTTGGGCGTGAGCGCGAAGTGCACCGACTGCGTGCACACCTGACGGATCGCGGAGACGAAGTCCTCCGGCTGAACCGTCTTGATGACGTAGGCCGCCGCACCTGCCGCGAATGCCGAGGCGATCATCTCCTCCGCATGGTTGCTGGTGAAGACGACCGCCTTCAGGCTTTTGTTGCCGGTGAGTGCTCGCCCGAGGCAGTCGAGGCCGCCGATTTCGTCTTCGATCCCCCGCGTCTCGACGTCCATCACGAGCAGGTCGGGTCGCGCGTCGGTCACGCCGGCGAGGCCGCGCGTCGGTGATGTGAACTTGCCGACGACTTCGGCCCCGAGCTCGCGGAGAGCACGCTCGACGATGTCGAGCCAGAGCGGGTGCTGGTCGATGAGAACTGCCCGCGTGGGCGTCTCGAGCTTCGTTGACGCTTCTGAGCGCGGCCGCATCGCGCCTCCTCCTCAGTTTTTGGAAACCCGATCCTCCGATCAACCGAACGTGCCGCGTTGGCCATCTCGGTGGGTTCTCTGCGCACGGTGACGCAGGACGCGAGGTTGGAACATCCCCCGAACGAGCGATTCTCTCGGCCAGGCCGGTTCAGGCGGCTGTTCGGCCCGGGCGCCTGTTGGCCGCGCCGCTGGCGCGGCTCCCCGTCACCGCCCGGTTACCAGAGTGTCGCAACCACGACACTCCCCTAGGTGCGCCGTCCATCATGCTGGTAGCGTGGAAGGGACTCGACGCTGTCGGCGCGCGCGACCCGCCCTGACATTCCAGCGCGACCGTTCGACGATCCACAGAATCCACAAAATCCACAGAGTCCGTGTGTAAGCGGCTCGCAAAGGTTATTCACTGCTCTTTACACAGCTGCCGAAGTAGTTTTAGATAGAAGGTGCGGCTGAAAAGTAAGGAGAAGGTGGGGCGGGAAAGGCGGCTTTATGGTTGAACCGGGGACAGCACGTCGGGCAATTGTTGTGGACCAGCATCCTCTATGGCTCGACGCCGTGGAGGAGGTCATGGTCAAGATCGACCTCGAGGTCGTCGCCAAGACGACGTCCTTACGCCAGGTGCTAGGCCTAGTCCGCAGCCTCCAGCCCGATCTCGTCGTGGCGGAGCTTCATTCCGGTACGGAGGATACGAGCGCGACCGCCTGGCTGGCGGAATTCAAGGAGATCGCGCCGAACACGAAACTGATCGTCCTGTCGCTCTGCAGCGACGCGGCCGCGATCGAAGAGGCCCTCGGCTACGGCGCCTCTGCCTACGTCATCAAGACCGCCCACCCCGACGACCTCGCTTCCGCCATCCGACAGGCCTTCGACCACTCGATCTACCTTCGCGGAAGCGTTCGCTACCACACGGAGCCTCCCAGCCGCGATGTCGTGGGCGAGAACGTGGGATTGACCCGGCGCGAGCTCGAGATACTTCGACTCGTCGCGGAGGGGCTGTCGAACGCACAGCTCGCTCGATTGCTCTGGGTGACCGAGCAGACGGTCAAGTTCCATCTGTCGAACGTCTACCGGAAGCTCGGCGTCGCGAACCGCACCGAGGCGAGCCGGTGGGCGCAGCTGAACGGGCTGCTGCCGCCCGAGGCCCTTTCGGCCAGCGTCGCCTAGCGAACGGCCGCGATGCGGCGCCGCGTCGCGGGGCTACGCGGCGGGCGAACTGTTGGCACTCCGGCGCGGCGGCGTCGGCCGGCGGCGCAGTAGGCGCCGTCGGCGTGTTTCGGTCGAAGCCAAGCTGACAAGGGCTCGGCCATGGCGCAAGCCCTTCATGATGACGTGAGCGTGGAGTCGCCGATCGTCTCGTCGCCGTCGGGCAGTCTCGGAAGCCGCTGGGTCCCGCGGTTGGTCGCCCGGCGCCTGTCGGCGTTCGCGGCTGCAGTTCGTTCGAATCCACTCGTCGGGTTCCTGATCGCGTTCGGGGTCGTTCTTCGGGTCGGCCGATACCTCCATGACCGCTCGCTCTGGCTCGATGAGGCGAGCCTCGCGTTGAATCTTACGAGCCGTTCGTACTCCCATCTAGTGGGGAGACTCGACTTCGACCAAGGAGCACCCTTCGGCTTCCTCATGCTGGAGAAGCTCGCGATCTCGACTCTCGGCGACAGTGAGCGGGTCTTCCGGCTGCTCCCGCTGCTCGCAGGCATTGCCTCGCTCTTCGTTTTCTGGAGGGTCGCCTCGCGATTCCTCGACCAGTCATCGGCGCTTCTTGCACTGGCGTTCTTCGTCGTCCTCGAGCCGTTCGTCTACTACTCGGCCGAGACGAAGCAGTACTCGTTCGACGTGCTCGTGACGCTCGTGCTCGTGCTCCTCTTCGACCACGCGCTCTCGAGCGATCGAGTGCGGCCGCTGGCGGGCTATCTCGTCGCCGGCCTTGCGGCCCCGTGGTTCTCCTTCCCCTCCGTGTTTGTCCTCGCGGGCACCGGCGCCGCGCTGCTGCTGGCCGCAGCCGCGTCGCGGAACCGCCGGAAGGTCGTTCTCAGCGCCGGCGGGATGATCGGTTGGCTAGCCAGCTTCGCAGCCGTCTACGCGATCTCGATCCGCCACTTCAGCGCCGGCCTGACGGGTATCGCGCAGGCCGTGACCTCGGGGCACGCGTCCGTGTTCAAGAACGTCTACGTGCTCCTGAGCGAGCCGGGCGCGATGCCGCGCACCCTCATCGGCCTCGCCGTCCTGCTCGTGGCCGTGGGGGCGGCGACCCTGGCTCGCGACCACCGCGCCCGTCTCGCGGGGCTCCTGCTGACCGGCCTCGCCGCTGCCATCGCCGGCGAGGCCCATCGCTACCCGCTCGAGGGGCGGCTGGCGCTCTTCCTGGTGCCGCTGGAGCTCCTGCTGCTCGCGCTCGGGGCCGTCTCGCTCGTACGCTTGACGCGAATGCCCGCGCGCGCGCTCGCGAGCATCGCCGTCTTCATCCTGCTCGCCGCTCCCGCCTGGTCTGCTCTGCGCAACCTGCAGCGGCTTCCGAGCACGCATTCTGGCACGCCCGCGACGCTCCAGCCGACGAAGCATCTTCTGGCCCGGCTGGCGGCCCTATGGAGCCCCGGCGACACACTCTACGTCTCGGTGAAGTCGCAGTACGCGTTCCGGTACTACCTGACGTGCGACGATTGCAATCCGCGGCGGGCGCGCGAGGCGCGTCTCTGGCCCTTCCGGCCCGTCCCCGGCCCGACGCAAACCTCGCGCGCCCTGTTGCCCGAGCGGCCGACGCTCGTCGTCGGGAGCTCCTCACCAGAGCTCGGCGCGTATCTCGACGACTTCGCCCGCCTAAGAGGCAAGCGGCGCGTCTGGTTCCTCTTCACCCACACGCCGCCGGTCGACGAGGGAACACTCGAGTTCTGGCTCGATCGCGAGGGGCGGGCGATCACGACCATCCGTGAGGGAACGGCCGCGCTCCTGCTCTACGACCTTCGCGGCAAGCCGTCCTAAGGGCCTGTCCAAAAAGTGAACCAGGGCTCCTGACAGGCGTCACGCGCCCCGATGCGGCGTCCTCGGTCGCGCAGATATGCCTGCATATCGACGCTCCCTGCGTCCTTGCCTCGAGACGCGTGCCGCGTGTCATCCACCGTGGCCACTTTCCGGACAGGGCCCTAACGCGAGTTTCCCGCCGCTGGCGGGGCAACGCCGTCAGCTCTCGGCCGGCGCCCGATGAACTGCCGCGCGTCGGCCACGACCGCGGGAGCGCGCCAGACGAGCATCAAGCTGTACGCCCCGACCCCGGAGGCGAGGATCGAGAGCAGCCGGAGCTCGTGATTCGCCACGTCGCGCAACAGCAGCTCGGAAACGCCGAGCATCGCCGCCGCCATCGCGGCGGCGGCCTGGGCTACGCCGAGCTGGCTCCTGCAGAAGACCAGGAACCGGACGCGGATCACGCGGGCCGTCAGGCCGCCGTACGCAACCGCAAGGATCGTGTTGGCGACCGCGAAGCCGGTCGCCACCCCGAGCACTCCCCAGTGGAGCCCGACGGCGTAGGCGAGGAGGCTGACCGCAAACGTGGCGATGGAGAAGCGAAGCGCAGTCGCCGGTCGATTCACGGCCTGCAGGACGGCGGGATTAAGACTCTGGAGCGCCTGGGCCAGGCTGCCGAGCGCCAGAATCTGCAAGACCGGGATCGCCTTGGCCCAGCGGTCGCCGAAAGCTATCGGGACGAGATCCGGAGCGGTGAGCAGGATCCCGAGCATCAGCGGCGCGAAGACGGCTACGACCATGCGGTTCATCCTCAACCATGTCCGACCGAGCCCTTCGTGGTCGTCCTGAAGCCGTGAGATAGCGGGGTAGAAGACCTGGCCGATCGGGACGACGATGCGGGTCAGCGGCATGAGGACGGTATTGAACGCAAGGGTGTACACGCCGAGGGGCGTGGCGCCGAGAAACCGTCCCACGAGCAGCTTGTCGCTGATCGTGTTGGAGATCGTGAAGAGCGACGCGCCGAGCGAGCGAATCCCGAAGGAACCGAGCTGCCGTGCCACCTCCCGCGAAAAGACGAATCGAGGGCGCCACGGCACGAGGAGCCAGAGCAGCACGGTCGAGACCCCGATGAGCGTCAGAGACTGGACGATCAACGCCCAGGGCCCGAGCCCGAGCGCGGCCACCGCGAAGCCTGCAGCGGCTCCGGCGACCACGCCGGCGACATTGCGCAGTTCGAGCCGGCGGAAGTCCATGGCGCGGTACAGGAGCGTACGGTGGGTCGCACTCACACTCGTGAGCACGAACGCAAGCGAGAAGACCATGAAAAGGGGTTTCACGGACGGTTCGCCGTAGAACCGGGCGATCGCAAAGGAGCACGAAATTCCGACGACGGTGAAGAAGGCGCCGGCAGCGAGGCTGAGCCAGAACATTGTCGAGCGGTCGCGGTCGTCGATCGCCCGCCTCTGGACAAGTGCGTTGCCCACGCCGAGATCGGCGAAGCTGACCACGAGGTTCGCGACCACCAGCACCATGCCCGCGATGCCGAACTCGCGCGGGGTTAGCAGATGCGCGAGCACGATCGCGATTGCGATCCTCGAGATCAGGATGGTCGTCTCGGAAAGGAACTTCCAGCGGAGCCCGCCTCGGATCCTGGAGGAGAGATCTCCGACGGCGGGATCAGTCAGGCTTACCGCCACGACATTCGTTCCTTCCGTGACACAAACCCGTGGCGCCGCGTTAGGGCCCTGTCCGGAAAGTGGCCACGGTGGATGACACACGGCACGCGTCTCGAGGCAAGGACGCAGGGAGCGTCGATATGCAGGCATATCTGCGCGACCGAGGACGCCGCATCGAGGCGCGTGACGCCTGTCAGGCGCCCTGGTTCACTTTTTGGACAGGCCCTTAGCCCCATGGTCGACGGCTGGAGCCTACGCTTGGCCGAGGGGCGCAACAGCACTCGAAAGACCATAGTTTCGACCCCTTGTGCCTGCCAGTGGTCGATCAGGCGGTTCGCAGCCTGGTCACGTGGCCAGTCGAGGCGCGGGCCTTACGCAGCAGCACCAAGAACTACATCGAACACGCGCGCGAGCTCGCCGGTCAAATGGCGCCGCTCGTAGCGGGCGAGCACTTCAGCGCTCGGCCGAACCACTGGTTCGTTCCGTCGCCAGCGATCCACTTCCTGCGCGACGACACGCGCCATGGCATCAGTGTCGTCGGGCCGGCACAAGAATGCGTTACCGGCGGCAGCGAGGAGATCCCTCGCGTCTCCGTCTGGGATCGCAGCGAGAATCGGTCTTTCCGCGGCGAGGTATTCATACGTCTTTCCCGGGACGAGCCCCGCACGAGTCCCGAGCGGAAGATCGTGCATAGGCAGAAAGAGCAGATCGGCCGTGCGAAGGAGATCCACCGTACGGGTGTGATCGAGGTACCCCGGCATCTCGACCGCCACGGGCGCGTCGGTTGCAACGGTGCGATCCACGTCCGTCGTCACGCCTGCGAGCACGATCTCGACTGTCGTCGCGAGCGAAGGGTCGGCCCGCACGGCATGGCGCAGTGCGTCCAGCAGGAAGACGTGAGACCGCGTGAGGATGTCGACGGAGAGATAGCGTCCCCCGAGAAGACGGCGAGCCCAATTGACTCGTCGGAGCCGGAGGCCCTCATCCGTGTGCAGGTAGCCGGTGTGAACGATGCGAAATTTGTCGTCGGTCCGCTCCGGCGGCACCCCCTCGAAGTCGGCGGCGTCGAACCCATTGGGTATCGATTCGACGAGCCGGGAGCGGAGTTCCGGAAACGCCGTGCGCACCCGCTTCACCGCCTCCGGCGTATTCATGACGATCGCATCGGCTTGCCGGAGCACCCTCCGCATCCGGCCGAGATCGATTCGTCGGTGGAGCTCCGTCGGGTAGAGCCACATCTCGTCGAGCGCCCAGGGATCCTGGAGGTCCGCGACCCACGGCTTCCGAAGCTCGGCTGCCAGGCGGGCCACTGCGGTTGCCGACTCGTACGGGACGATCGAGCCGTACACGAGATCTATGCCGCCGCCCGCGCTGCGGGCAGTGTCGAACAGCCCATCTTGCCACCACCGAACGAAGGGTGTCGGCCGCATGAGGAGCCGCGTCACCGCGTCGCGGTGCCCGGCGTTGCCCGCGGGCTCGGGCCCCCTTACACGATGAACCTCCGTTGCGGAGGGAACGTCGGCGCCGAGCGACAGATCCTTGGGGGTCCAGCGATCGGACGATCCACCGGGGCCGGTCACGACCACGGGGTCGTAACCGAATTCGGGCAGATAACGGACAAACTTCGCATTTCGCTGAACCCCAGCGCCGCCGATCGGCGGAAAATGGTACGCAGCGACGAGAACTCGAGACATCAGGGGCGATCGCGGGCGGTGCACGTCCGTCCGTCATGGAGGGTGCGGCAGGTGGCATTGATTTCGCGCGTGGCTGTCACAGGGCTTGCCGCTTGAATAGTGGGACTCGAGCTCGCGACGCCGCCTCGGGTCTCGGCCGCCGCGCGCCGGACCGATCTCAGGGCGCGCACAAATCTAGCTCGGCGCCGAGATGTCTCACAGTGTGCGCACGCGAACTACCTGTGCCGGAGCACCTACCGCAACCGCGCCGGCCGGGACGTCGGCAAGCACGACCGAATTCGCTCCGATGACGGCTCCTACGCCGATCGAGACGCCGGGCCCCACGACGACGTTCTGCCCGAGCCACGCCCCGTCTCCGATCTCGATCGGGCCGATCCGCGTGATTCCTTGATCGAGCACCGGTGTTGTCGGATCGGAGAAAGCATGCATGTGGTCGGCGATATACACATTCCTGGCCAAGAGTACTCTGCTGCCCAGGCGGATGTGTGACGCGGCCGAGAGCACGCAATCGCCGGCGATGCTCGTGCCGTCACCGATCGAGATCGCCACCTGATCCCCGCCGCCCTCGAGCACCTGGAGCCATGAGCCGGCGCCCACAAATACGTCTTCGCCGATCCTGATTCGGGCCGGACGGCGGAGCCGCACCGGGAGTTGGACGACCGAACGTGAACCGAAGCTTGCAAACGCCCCTCTCGAGAGGAGCGAGAACATCTTGTCGCGTCCGCGGATGCCCACTTCGCGCAGGGCGAGGAAGGCGCACGCAGCAGCCGCGCCTCGCGTCCGCACGTCAGGCGATCCCGAAAGTCCGACATCCGGGAAGAGCGGCACTGCGACTCATCGCCGGGGACCGGGGCGACGCTAGGTCATTCGCATGGTTGGAGCGGCGACCTCGACGCGGCGGCCGCCGTCGGCCAGCGACGCGTCCACGGCCTCGACCATCCGCACGACCTCGACACCGAGCTCGGGCGAGGACCGTGGAGTGGTTCCCGTTCGGATCGACCTGCAGAAGTCCTCGAGCTCGAGGTAGAGGGGCTCGGTCACATCGACTCGTGGCGAGATTATGTCTCCCGTGCGGTAACTCAGCTTGTACTCGCCGAAGGATCCGGGATCGGGCAGTGTCACTCCCGAGTCGAAGATCCGGACCGGCTCGATGCTCG
This sequence comes from Gaiellales bacterium, assembly GCA_038237515.1. Lineage (GTDB taxonomy): Bacteria > Actinomycetota > Thermoleophilia > Gaiellales > Gaiellaceae > JBBQDZ01. Next base: position 8,389 of record JBBRYP010000023.1, on the reverse strand, counting down.
CGTCGTCGTAGACGATCATCTTCTGAGAGCCGATGATCGTCGTCCGGCGGAGCTTGCTCGGAGCGAGCCAGGAAAGCTCGACGTGGGCGATCGCGCGCGAGGGGAACTCCATGTTGATGAAGGCGACGTCGGGGATGTCGGGAATGATGCAGCCGCGGCTGAGCGCGCTGATGTGCGTCGGCGTCTCGCCGAGCCAGTAGCGGAGGATGGAGAAGTCGTGCGGGCCGAGATCCCAGGCGACGCTGGAGTCGGACTGGTGCAGGCCGAGGTTCACCCGACTGGTCGAGATGGAATAGATCTCGCCGAGGTGCCCGGCCTCGATCAGCTCATGGATCATGTTCACGGGCGGGCTGTACAGGAAGGTGTGGCCGGGCATCACCGTCAGCCCCCGGGCGGCTCCCAGCTCGACGAGTTCGGATGCCTCCGCCGAGGAGGTCGCGAGCGGCTTCTCGACGAACACATGCTTGCCGGCTAGGAGCGCCTCCCGAGCGAGCGCGAAGTGAGTGGACACAGGTGTCGCCAGCACGACGGCTTCGATTCCGCGATCGTCGACGACCTCCTCGAAACGCTGCGTGAAGGACAGGGCCGGATACCGCTGCCGAAGGCGCTCGTAGGTATCGAGCCGGGTATCGCAGACGCAGACGAGATCCGCCTCCGGAAGCTCGTGCAGGTTGCGGACGAGGTTCGGGCCCCAGTATCCGAGCCCGACCACGGCGACACGGACGGGAACGCTCATGCCGTAGTCTTCCCCTGGCGCAGCACGGCGAGCGGGGTCTTGCACAGCAGGCGCAGGTCGAGCCCGAGCGACCAGCCGCGCGCGTATGCCACGTCCATGTCGAGCGCTTCGCCGAACGTGGAGCGAGCCCGAGCGGTCACCTGCCAGAGCCCGGTGAGCCCGGGCAGGACCAGGAAACGTTCGAAGTGGTGCGGAGCGAAGTGCTCCGTCTCGTATCTGATGCAGGGACGCGGCCCGACGAGCGACATGTCCCCCCGCAGCACGTTGATCAGCTGCGGCAGCTCGTCCAGGCTGGTTCTTCTCAACCAGCGACCAAACGGCGTAATGTCGGCCTTGCGCTCGAGCTTGTAGAGGCCGTTCTCGCCGACCGTCGCCTGCGCGCTCATGGTGTCGCGTATGTAGCTCCTGTGCGCCGAGTTGTCGGTCTCCACGAACATGGTCCGGAACTTCAGCGCCTCGAACTCCTGCACGTTCAGGCCGAGGCGCGTCTGTCGGAAGAAGATCGGTCCGCGGGAATCGCGTCTGATGCGCCAGGCGATGAATGCGAAGAGCGGAGCTGTGGCGAGGAGGCACAGGCTTGCCCCGATCACGTCGATCGTGCGCTTGAGGATGCGCGAGGAGCGCGAGAGGCGCGCCGGGGGCAGCCCGAGCATCGGGACACCCTCGAGCGTGTGGACATTGACCTTCGGCCCGATCATCTCGAAGAGCCGCGGAACGATGTCCACCTGCACGCCCAGCTCGCGGATGCCGCGAAGCAGCGCGAGCATCTCGTTGTGTCCCTCGTTGGAAAAGGCGATGACGACGCGCTCGATGTCCAGGACCTCGATCAGTTCGCGAAGCTCGTTGGGCGAGCCGAGCAGCGTCAGGCCGCGAAGGTCCGCACGCCGCTCCCTCGGCTGGGAATCGACGAATCCGACGAGGTTGATCCCGTACTCAGGGTGCTGGAGGATCTTGCGGGCGACCAGCTGGCCGACGTCTCCGGCGCCGACGATGATCGTGTTCTGGAGGTAGGTCAGGGTCCTGCGGGCGACCGTCCGGACGACGATCCTGCCCGTGACCACGAGCGCGACGGCGAGCGCCCAGAACATGACGATCCTGCGCTGGTCGGGACTCACGGTGTTGCTCAGCCATGCCCCCGCCCAAACGAGCCAGGCGCCGATCGTGACTACCGCGAAGACACCGACGAGATCGTCGGCGGTCGAGTGATCGGTCCGTTCGCCGTCGCGGTCGTAGAGGCCTACGAGATGCGCGGTCACCACCCAGACCGGCAATGCGATCAGGAAGAGCCCGACCTCGACGAGGAAGCCGTACTTGTCGGGAGCCGGCGGGGCGAAGACCTCGCGTGCGACGAGGAACGCGGCGAGCAATCCAACGAGGTCGGCCAGAACGAGCAGGCGGCGCAGGAGCCAGCCACGGCTCCTCACGGGCCTCGAGTCGCGCCTCGCTGGCCCGGACCACGTGATCCAAGCGTCAGGCAGGCCCGGCGCCTTGGTATCGCCCCTCTCCGGCCGCTCGGTCGCGGCTGCCAACCGGTCACGGTCGCTGCGGATTTCTCGAGTCACCGCCTTGGACACGACACCTCTTGTCACTCCCCTGCCTTGCCGATCCGCCGGATTTCGGTCCGTACACAGAAGAGACTAGGCCCGCGGCGCTCCTGTTTGTAGGCCAGGGCTCAAAGACCGTTCGAGGGGCGAGAAGCCTAGCCGTTTGGACGGTATGGGCAGAACGGGCGTTCAAGGCTCTACGAGCCACGTCGCAGTCAGGAGGATGCCCTAGGCGAGAACAGCGCTTCGTCGCGCTCGGTGGGCATGAAGGCAGTCCGCTACGCTCAGCCGGTGAGAGCGGATCCCGTCGTCGTGGCTGTTCCATCCGTGCCGTTCGTGGATCTCGAGCCGTCGCACGCTCCGCTGCGGGATGAGATCCTCACCGATGTCGCGGCCTTGATCGATGCCGGCGCGTTCACGAACGGCTGGCAGGTTGGCGCATTCGAGAAGGCTTTCGCGCACTACTGCGACGCTGAACACTGCGTGGGGTTCGCCAGCGGCTTGGATGCGTTGCGGCTGACTCTGATCGCCTCCGGCCTCGCCCCGGGTGACGAGGTCGTCGTACCGGCCAATACGTTCGTCGCGACCGTCGAGGCCGTGACACAGGCAGGAGGGAGCCCCGTTTTCGTCGATGCGGCCGAAGCAGACCTCAATATCGACGTCGATGCGGTTGCGGCAGCGATCTCCTCTCGGACGAGGTTCATCCTCCCGGTGCACCTCTACGGCCAGATGGCCGATATGTCCAACATCCGGAAGCTCGCGTCGGACCGCGGCATCGAAGTGCTCGAGGACGCGTGTCAGGCGCACGGTGCGACGCGCGACGGGCTGCGCGCGGGAAGCAGCGGGCTCGGCGGTGCGTTCAGCTTCTATCCCGCGAAGAATCTGGGCGCTTTCGGGGACGCGGGCGCGCTCGTCACGTCCGACGGGCAACTCGCCAACCGGCTCCGAGCCCTCCGCGAGCACGGGCAGACCGCGAAGTACCACCACGCGTTCGAGGGCTGGACGGCTCGTCTCGACACGCTGCAGGCGCTGGTTCTTCTCCACAAGCTCCCGCGTCTCGATAGCTGGAATGCCCAAAGGCGGACAGCCGCCAGCTGGTATCGCGAGCGACTCGACGCTGTCGGAGATCTGCGGACGGCCCCGATCCCGGACGGAAGCGAGCCGGTTTACCACCTGTTCGTGGTCAGGACAGGAAATCCAGGGGGCCTGGGCGACTTCCTGCGCGACAGAGGGATCGGCACGGGCCGCCATTACCCAGAGCCCGTTCATCTCTCCGGCGCCTACAGCCGCCTCGGTCACCAACGAGGAGATTTTCCGGTCACCGAGGCTCTCGCGGCCGAGGTGCTTTCCCTACCGCTGTTCCCCGGCATTACCGAGGCACAGCTGGAGGCCGTAGCGCTGGGGGTCGAGGATTTCTTCATTGGCGGCTGAAGAGCCGGCAAACGATGCGCCTTATCGCCTGATCCACGACGTAGCTTTTGGCGAGAACGTCGTCGTCTACTCCTTTGCCAACCTCTACGGCTGTCGAATCGGAGACAACACACGTGTCGGCCCGTTCGTCGAGATCCAGCGCGGGGCGTCGGTCGGCGCGAACTGCAAGATCTCGAGCCATTCGTTCATCTGCGATGGTGTCAGGATCGAGGACGGCGTCTTCCTCGGTCACGGGGTGATCTTCATCAACGACAAACGGCCGCGGGCGACGCGCGGCGACGGGATGCTCGCCGGCGAGGGCGATTGGACGTGCACCCCTACCCTGGTGCAGCGCGACGCGTCAATCGGATCCGGCGCCGTCATCCTCTCCGGTGTCACCATCGCCGAGGGAGCAGTGGTCGGAGCCGGCGCCGTCGTCACGCGGGACATTGCGCCCAGGGAGATCGTTGTCGGCAACCCGGCGCGCGTCATCGAGCGGTGAGGGCCTGACGATCGTTTGATCCGGCTCGCCCGCCTTCAGGCCGTTCGCAACCGCGTCGTCGACGAGGTCTTCTTCAGGCTCCACCCCGCTCACGCCCCGATCCGGCGCGGCCGGGCGCAGACGAGCGCCTCACCACCTGCGCTCTGCCTTACCTTCGACGACGGGCCGTCGAGCCAGAACACCCGCCAGGTCCTCGATCTCCTCGCAGCCCACGAGGCGCGCGCGACCTTCTTCGTCGTCGGCAGCCGGATAAGCGGGAAGGAAGAGCTGCTGCTCCGCATGGTCGACGAGCGTCACGAGATCGGAAATCACACCTATAGCCATGTGCTCACCACGCGCCTGAACGGGGCGGAGCTCAGAGAAGAGGTCGTGCGCGGTGCGGACGCGATCGAGTCGGCATCTTCGCATCGCCCCGCTCTGGCCCGCCCCCCTTTCGGCAAGGATCGACGTCGGTTCGCCGCGGCGGCGGCGGAGTCGGGGGCGCGAACAATTCTTTGGTCGAGCGACTCAGGCGACGCCTGGGACGACCAGGTTGAGCCGGAGGCTGTGTTCTCCAGGGTTGTGGCTGCCGCCGGGCCGGGAGCGATCGTGCTTCTTCATGACGGCGGAGAAACGCGGCGCACGGCGACCCTGCTGGCAGTCGAGCGGATCCTCACGTCGCTTCGGCGCCGCGGCTCCGAGTTTGTGACGGTGTCGGAGCTCCTCCGGCGCCAGTAGGAGCGCCAGTACACCCCTTACTCCCCCTTGCGCCAGAGTACGACGACCTTCGTCGTCAGAAGCTCCTCCAGCGTGAAGCCGAGGAGCTCTCCCCGATCCCGCAGCGCCTGAGCTTCCGGTGCGAGCCGGTCGGCCTCGGGTTGCCTCAACAGCAGCCGATGATCCGGCAACCGGCGCTCCAGCAGCTCGCGCCACTCATGTAGACGGAGGCGATTGAGGTACGCACTCTCCTGCACCTCGGCTTCGTGGGCCGGCCGGAGATGTGCCCAGAGCGGAAGTGCCTCGTCGTGTCCGGACAATGTCCGGATGTCATGCGAGCCGGTCCGGCTCGTGTAGAGGATCAAGTCGAGGTAGACGACGCCGCCTTTCCTGACCACCCGCACCATCTCGTCGAGCGCACCGCCCGGGTCCGGGAGATGCTGAAAGACGGCCAGGGCATACACGAAGTCGAACGACCCCGAGGGAAAAGCCAGCTTGGAGGCATCCATCCGATGGACCGGGATTCGGCGTTCCTCCGAGACGTTCAACCGTCGTCGGAGCTCTGCGGCGTGCCGAGCGTCTACCCGCATGAGTTTCCGGCCGAGTGTCTTCGCCAACCGCTGCCAGCCGTTCGCGCGCAACATCGCGAGGAATGCGAGCGGATCGAGCCCCTGTGGGATCACGTCGCTGTCGATCCCGGTCACGTCGTTCGCGCGAGCGAAGTAGCGGAGCTCGAGCAGCATCTGTCCTGCGCCCACATCCAGCATCTTCAGGCCGCGCAGGCGCACGCCGTATGCGTCGTAGACGAGCTCCTCGATCTCTCGAACCCGCTCCAAGGCTCTTGAAATGGTTCCGCGTGCGTCACGCCGATGCGCGATCAGGCTTGCCGCCTCGCGTGCAAGACGGAGCGGGCTCGAGCCCGTAGAGGAGTAGGACCTCACGGCGGGCGGCGTTGAACCTGCGACCCGTCGGGCAAGGCGAAACTGGCCAGCGTCGGATGAGGCTGCAACGTCGGGTTTCCGTCGCCCGTGATCACCGAGTCGATAAGGTAACCCCGCGCCGCGGTCCGAGGGATCTTGTGCGGTTGCCGGCCCTGGGGACGGGGCGCGCGCCGTTTAGCGCTCGTCCGCGCCGGCGTCGCAGCTGCTGCCGGTCGGGCGCGCATCGCCGTCGATGTCGGTACCGGTGATCGTCGCGCACGTTCCGGCGAGAACGACGTTGTCCGCGGCCCCCGCCTCGCCGGCCAAATGAAGGTCTAGCCCTACGGTAGGGGCGAAGCCGCTTCTAACGAACGCGGCGCTGCCGAGCGTGTCGGTCGCGCCGCACGCGATGTTCGTCGCGGCCGGATTGTCGGTGCGCCAAACGTTGTACCGGTAGTTCACGGTGCCTGACCCGAACGAGCAGCTCGAGTTGTTGCCGGACGAGTTCGTCGTGAACAGTGCGGCGTGGTTGCCGGTCAGGTTGAACGTCGTCCCCGCCGCGCAGCCGCCGCAGCCGTTCGGGCCGATGATCAGGCCGGCGACAGTGTTGAACCGGACGTTCCAGGAGCCGCTCCAGGTGCCGGCGTTCGCCTGCAGGTAAATGCCTTTGTCGCCGCACCCTTCGTTCAGGTGGTCGACCATGTTGTTCTCAATCGTCCCCCCAGCTTGCGTGCTCGAGCTCGTGTCTTCGATGAAGATGCCTTGGCAGGAGACGCCGTACAACCGGTTGCGCGTGATTTGCACGTTCGCCTCACCCCAGATGTGGATGCCGTCGACGTGGCAGAGGCTCGTGTTCGTGCAGCTTGACTGAGGTGCGGAGCCGTATCCGCTGCTCGGCCAGTAGCTGCTGTCGCGGCTGATGTACTGGATCAGATTGTTGTCGATCACCACGTCCTGGTTCGTCGGGTACCCCACCCCGGCGATGCCAAGCCGGATCCCTTCTGGGCTTCCGGCCGCGTTGCCGGCCCCGTCGTTGCCGCAGCAGGCGGGGCCGATCGTCGAGTTCTTCACCGTCAGGCGTTGCACGTCGACGGCTTCGAGGGCGGGACCGGACGTGGGCTGCCCGACCGCGATCAAGTCGTTATCGAAGGTGATGTCATGGGCGGATGATGATGTCTGCGTGCCCCCCCAGTAGATATAGACGGCGCGAACCGAGCTCGAGCCGGTGATCGTCAAGTCCTTGAAGCTGACGCAGCAGGGCTGCGCGCCGCCCGTATTGGCGCCGACCGCGATCCCCAGCACCGACGCGGTCCCCCCGCACGCCTGAAAGACGACGTTCGGGGTCGACCGGCCCGCGACGTAGGGGATCGTCTGCGCCCCGTAACTCCCAGCCCCCACACACACCACTTCCCCCGGCTTCGCCACCTGATACGCCCGCGAAAAGCTCGCGCAGGGCGACACCGAAGAACAGGGATTCGCATCCGAGGCATTCGGGCCGGCGGCCACGTGCAAGGTGCCGCCCGAAGCGGGGGGTGGTGCTGCGGCGGTCACGGTGAGCACCGCGCTCCTGTCTGCCGAACCGACAAGCTTTGCTGTGACCGTTGCGCTGGCCGCCGAGCTGACCGTCGTCGTCGTGACTGTGAAGACAGCGCCCGTCGCTCCTGCCGGCACCGTCACGCTGATCGGGACGCTTGCGGCCGCAGCATCGCTCGTCAGGAGGATGGTGGTGCCGCCGACCGGCGCCGCGCTAGAGAGCGTGACCGTCCCCTGGGAGGTGCTGCCGCCGGGGACGCTCGCGGGGTTCAGCGACAGCGCCGAGATCGTGGGAAGGGGTACGGGTGCCGGGGCCGGCGCGGTGATCGCCAGGGTCGCAGCCCTCGTCGAGCCGGCGAGGGTGGCCGTGACCGTCGCAGTCGTCAGTTCGCTAACGGTCGTGGTGGTGGCGGTGAAGTCGGCGCTCGTGGCTCCGGCCGGGATCGCGACCGTCGCCGGGACGGTGGCCGCCGAGGAGTTGCTGGACAGGGCGATGCTGAGACCACCTGAGGGCGCGGCGCCGGAAAGCGTCACGGTGCCCTGGGCGGTGCCGCCACCGTTCACGGATGACGGGCTGAGCGAGACCGTCGAGAGCGTCGGCGGGGGTTGAGGCTGTGCCTGCGGCTCCACCGTCAGCGTTGCCGAGGCGCTACGGCCCGGATAGGACATGCTCACGACGACGGGCGTGACGGCAGGGGTCGCCGCCGTACTGACCGTGAACGAGGCGGTGGTCGAGAAGGGCGCGAGGATGACGAGCGAGGGCACGCTCGCCACCGCGGGATTCGACGTGCGGAGCTGGATGAAGAGTCGTTTGAAGGACCCCTCCCCGAGGGTGATCGTGCCCAGCGCGGTCGTGCCACCCACCACGCGCGCGGGTGCGATCGACAGAGGCCCCGGCTCGACCGCCGGCGCGGAGGTGATCGTGAGGGTGGCGTTCCTGCTGACGCCGTCGAGGGAGGCGGTGATGACGGCGGAGGTGGTGGCTGAGACGGCCTGCGTGTTCAGGGTGAAGGAGGCGCTGCTGGCGCCGGAGGGGACGAGCACGCTT
>JBBRYP010000022.1:0-55008 GCA_038237515.1 Gaiellales bacterium | reverse complement strand
CCAACGTTTCGCTCGAAACTGACGGTTCGCCGACGCCGCACTATTCCGGCCGCTCTGCGGCCGGCGGCCGCGAAGCGGCCGAGTAGTGCGGCCTCCACCTGCCCTTCGTTTCCGGTCGAACGTTATGAGAGGCCGCACTAGAAACCGCCGGCGGGGCCGGTCGAGGCAGGCTCCGTGGTCGTCGCCGGCCCGGTCGTCGGCGCCGGTTCCGTGGTGGTCGCGGGTTCGGTGGTGGTCGTGGGCTCCGTCGTCGTCCCCGTCGTGTCCGTCGCCGTCGTCGTTCCCGTGGTCTCCGTGCTCGTCGTCGTCGTGGTGACCGGAGGCGCAGGCTTCGGCTTGGGCTTCGGCTTCGTCCCCACGAGCACCTCCTCAGGCTCCGCCCGGTAGGACGAGTACCACGTGGTGTCGTGGAGCAGCTTGCCGTTGGCGTCGTAGACCTTCCGATGAACGCTCGTCGCAAGGGAGGGGGAACCCGATGACTGGACCACCTTCTCCCCGACGTAGAGGTCGGGGTCGGGGATCGAGTTGACGGGAGGCGGGCCGGTGGTGGCAAGCGGTGAGGTCTCGCTCTCGATCTTCCGGTGCTGCGGCGTCCCGTAGAGGGCGACCGTCAACGAGTCGGAGCCGACCCACGTGCGGACGAGCAGCCAATGGCCCGTGTCGTTGACGAAGCGGAGGTCGGTGTCGGGATAGTTGACCGTGGCGTCGCGGCCCTGCGGGTAATGGCTGATGTAGAGCGAGTGGTTCGTCCGCGCCGTGATGCCCAGCCCCGCCTCGTAGGCGGCGTTGAAGGTCGTCGTCGAGACCTGGCAGACGCCCCCACCGAGGCCCGTCCCGAGCTCGCCGTTGATGATCACAGGAGCCTCGAGGAACCCCTTTTCGGCCGTGCGCTCGCCGGTCGTCTGGTTGAACGAGAACTCCTGACCGGGGCCGATCAGGTGGTTGTCGATCAGGTGGGCGACGAGCTGGACGTTGTGGATCCGGTTTGGTTCGCCCCCGTAGGTCGTGGTGTAGGCGCCGACGAGCCCGGTGATCCCCATCGCCCGCGCGCCGGCGGTCGTCCGCTCCGCCTGCTTCGTGTCGACGACGAGCCTCGCCACTCGTCTTGCCGGCGAGAGGGCGGCCCTGAGCAGCGACTGCGCGGTCGCAGGCACGTCGAGGGTGCGTCCCTCCTTGTCCGGAACGATGCGGACACCGTCGGAGTAGACGGCGAAGGTTGCGTTCGACGGCGAGCGGTCGACGAAGTGCGCGAGCCGCCCGAAGAACCCGTCTGCGCCCTTGCCTGCGATCTTGAGCTTGCGCGTGCCGCGGGCGGGGAACTCGAGGAGCTGCGCGAGGCGCCAGCGCGGCACCCGGAGATAGGTGGTGCCGAAGGCAAGCCGCACCGGCCTCGACAGGGCGGTCCTCGCCTGCCTGAGGGTCGGCCGCAGGTCGGCCGCCGTCACCGTCGGGGCGTCGTCGCGATAGGGGAGCACGACGGTCGACCGCTCGAAAGCCGAGAGTGCCCGGACGACCGCGTCTGCCGCGGTGCGCCGGTCGAGGACGTGACCCGTTCGCGCAGGAGCGATCGACGTGCGGAGGCCGGTGAGGACGATCGCCGCCTCGCGGTGCGGCCGTCCGGTCGCACGCGCAATCGTGCCGAGCCTGACGTTCAGCGCCGGCTCGTAGACCTGCGCGGGCGGCGAGACGTCGGCCCCGAAGAATCTGACCCCCAGGCGCCGGAAGCCGCGGACGGGGCCGAAGCCGTCCCCGTCCCGGCGCGCCGCCGCGACGGCCGCCGCCCAGTCGACGCGCAGCCCGACCGCGGCCGGCCGGATGCGCCAGCGACGGCCCCCGGCGAGAAAGACGGCGGGCGTGCCCGCGAGCGTCCGCCAGCGCCGCTCGAGCTTGCTTCGAGCCTGGTGGGTCGTGAGGCCGCCCACGTCCACGCCTGCGATGCGCACGCCGTCGGCGATCGTCGCGGGCGAGCCGGCGTACGCGAAGCCGAGCAGGACACCTGCGAGGACGAGCAGCAGGGCAAGGGCGAGTGCGGAGCGGCGGGCGAGCTGCGCCCGACGGGCCTTCCGCCGGCGCTGCTCCCGGAGAAGAGCAGCCGAAGTGCGAGCCCTGGGAGCCAAGGTTTCAGATTCTAGCGGCCGCCAAGGCGTCCTCCCGGCGCTTCGCGGGCCACCCGGGTGGCGACCGATCCTCGGCCGGTCAGGAAGGTGGGCCTGGTGGACGGAAGCACGACGCACGGCGCGCGTCACCATGCACCCTCGGGACATGCCCTCAGGCTGTCCGGAAGCTCAGCCGCCCAGGAAGATCTCCTTGGCGATCACGAGCCGCTGGATCTGCGAGGTGCCCTCGTAGATCTGGAAGAGCTTCGCGTCGCGCATCAGCTTCTCCACGGGGTACTCCTTCATGTAGCCGTACCCACCGAACACCTGGACGGCGTCGGTCGCCGCCTTCATCGCCGCGTCGGCGGCGAAGCGCTTCGCGAACGAGGAGTAGAGCGTGGCGCGGCGGCCGTACCCGTTGTCGAGCATCCAGGCCGCCTGCCAGGCGAGCAGGCGAGCAGCCTCGATCTCGGTCGCCATGTCGGCGATCAGGAAGTTCACGCCCTGGTGCATGGCGATCGGCACGTCGAAGGTGACGCGCTCTCGCGCGTAGTCGCGCGCGAGCTCGAAGGCCGCCTGCGCGACACCCACAGCCGCGGCCGCGGTGCCCGGGCGGGTGAAGTCGAGCGTCTGCATCGCGATCTTGAAGCCGTCTCCCTCGGCGCCGAGAAGGTTGGCGGCAGGCACGACGACCTCGTTCAGCGCGAAGGCCGAGGTGTCAGTGGAGCGCTGACCCATCTTGTCGAGGTGCTTCTCGATCGTCACTCCGTCCGCGTCCATCGGGACGACGAAGGCCGACAGGCCGCGATGACCCCGGGGCGCGTCGGTCTTGGCGAAGACGACCGACCAGGCGGCGTGGCCGGCGTTCGTGATGAACATCTTCGACCCGCTGAGGACGTACTCGCCGCCGCGCCGCACTGCGGTCGTCTTGATCCGCGCGACGTCGGAGCCCGCGTCCGGCTCGGTCAGCCCAAACGAGCACAGGATCGGAGCCTCGAGGAGCGGCGGCAGCCATTGCCGCTTCTGCTCCTCCGAGCCCGAGAGCATCACGGGAGCCGACCCCAGCGTGTTCGCGACGATCGAGACGGCGACGCCAGAGCAGCCCCACGACAGCTCCTCTCCGATCAGCATCCCGTCGAAGGTGGTCAGGCCCGCGCCACCGTGCTCCTCCGGAACGTGAGGGTTCATCAGCCCCACCTCGTGCGCCTTCTCGATGATGTCGGCCGGATGCGTCGAGTTCTCGTCGTACTCCGCCGCCTTAGGCCGTATCTCCCTCTGAGCGAACTCCCGGGCAAGCTCGCGCAGCGCCGTCTGCTCGCGCGTGAGCGCGAACGAAATGCCGGCTGCCACCTCCTGCGCCATCATCATCAGCTCATCCATCCGGACTCGATTGACTGGTCAGTCAATCGTAGGCTCGGCTGCAGCGACCGTCAAGCGTCCGAGCTTGACTTGCCACGCGCGCCGGAGTTCGATAGCCGAGTGGCGATCACCGCCCATTCCACCGCCTCCCGCGCACGACGGCCGGCCTGGCATCTCTTCGTCCCGCTCCTCGCCGGGCTCGTGGTCGCGGAAACGCTCGGCATCCTGGCGCGCGAGTCGACGATCGATCCGACCACCTACCCGGGCGGGTACTTCCGGCTCTTCTTCACCGACCCGATCCACCTGAAGACATGGTTCGCAACCGCAGCGCTCGCGCTCGGCCTCACGCAGCTCTTCACTGCGGCATGGATCTTCCGGAAGCTGCCCTGGCCGCGACCGCGCTTCATCAACGTCGTCCACCGCTACGCGGGCCGCCTGGCGTTCGCGGCGACCATCCCCGTCGCCTACCACTGCGTCTTCAAGCTCGGGTTCCAGACCTACGACACCCGTCTAGCGATCCACTCCTTCTTCGGCACGGCGCTCTACGGGGCCTTCGCGGCGAAGGTGCTGATCGTGCGGATGCACCGCTTCCCGCCCTGGGTGCTCCCGCTCGCCGGCTCGCTGCTCTTCGCCGTCCTGATTGCCGTTTGGTGGACGAGCGGCCTCTGGTTCCTGCGGCAGCCCGGGGTGCCGCTCTTCTAGGCTGCCGCCGTGGACTTCGGCCTGACCGACGAGCAGCGGCTGATCCAGGACACGGTTCGGGCGTTCGTCGACGAGCGGGTGCTGCCGGTGGCGGTCGAGAACGACGTCGCCCACCGCTTGGACATGTCCCTGATCGAGGGAATGGCCGAGCTGGGAATCCTCGGGATCGTCATCCCCGAGGAGTACGGCGGCGCCGGCCTCGACTTCGTCAGCGAGGCGCTCGCCTGCGAGGAGATCGAGCGCGGCGAGGCGGCTTTCCGAACACTGATCTCGGTGCACGTCGGGCTCAACTCCCTGTCGCTCCTCCGCTATGGGACGGAGGAGCAGAAGCAGCGGTACCTCACACCGCAGGCACGCGGCGAGAAGCTCGCCTGCTTCGGGCTGACCGAGCCAGGCGCGGGCTCCGACGTCGCAGCGATGCGCGCCACGGCCCGGCGGGAGGGCGACACCTATCTCCTGAACGGGCAGAAGAACTGGATCTCCTACGCGAGCGTCGCCGACCACGCGCTCGTCTTCGCGAAGACCAACCCGTCCGCGAAGCACAGGGGCATCTCCGCCTTCGTCCTCGAGAAGGGCTGGCCGGGCTTCTCCACACAGGACACGGAGAACAAGCTCGGCATCTGGGCGGGCTCGACGGGCGAGCTCTTCTTCGAGAACGTCGAGGTGCCGGCGGAGAATCTCGTCGGCGAGGAGGGTCAGGGCTTCGAGATCGCGATGTACGGCCTCGACCAGGGCCGCTTCACCGTCGCCGCCGGCGCCTGCGGCGTCGTGCGCGCCTGCCTCGAGCGCTCTGTCGAGTACGCGCGTGAGCGCGAGACGTTCGGGCAGGCGATCGGCCGCTACCAGTTCGTCCAGGACATGATCGCGAAGATGGTGCTCAGCTACGAGACCTCGAAGCTCCTCGTCATGCAGGCGGCGTGGATGAAGGACGAGGGCCGCCGCAACACCCGCGAAACCTCGCTCGCCAAGTGGCACGCGACCGAGAGCGCCTTCGAGGCCGCGCACATGGCGATCCAGGTCTTCGGCTCGTACGGCTACAGCGCCGAGTACGGGATCGAGCGGTACTTCCGCAACGCCCGGGCGCCGATCATCTACGAGGGAACGACGCAGATCCACAAACTGATGCAGGCCGAGCATGCACTCGGATATCGCCGGCTGAACGGCCGTGACGGCGACGTGTCGCCGCTCGCCTCGTGGGCACCGGCGCTCGCACAGCACGCGGTCTAGCCGGCTCACCCGAGAGAGCCTGGCCGACGGACAGTCCCTCGAACAGGTCGGCCCCGGCCATGGCCGAAGGGCAGTCCCTGCGCCGTCCCTACGACAACGTCCGCCGAAGCCATTGCCGAGGGACAGTCCCTCGACAACGTGAGGCGCTTCTTGCCCGCCCCGTCGCATACCCGCCATCACTTTCCTCCCCGCGCGCCGCTCGCCCCTCGCCGCGCGCCGCTCGGACGCTACTCCTCCCCCTCCCAGTAGTCGACCTGGGGCGAGTCGCGCACCAGGTGCTGCTCCTGGAGCGCCGGGGCTCTGACGCCGAGCTTGCCGCTGTCGGGATAGACCGCCGCGGCGAGTGTCGGCAGGTTGGACAGGATCGCGAACCTGGCCGGCTCCTCGCCGTCGTTTCGCACCTGATGGGCCCCCGCGGGGCCCTCCGGGAAGACGACGACGTCGCCCGGGGCCAGCTCCCGCCCGCGGTCGGCGCACCGGAGCGTCGGCCGTCCCGACAGGACGATCAGCCATTCCTCGATGCCGAGGTGGTAGTGGTGCGGGAAGCTGCGGCGCCCAGGATCGAGCTCGTAGACGCTCATCCCGAGCAGGCGCGCGCCGAAGCGAGCGCCGAGCCTCGCCGACCGCCAGTCGTAGCCGGGGCGATCGAGGAAACCCGCTTCGAGTTCGCCGTCGCGGAGGTTGAAGACCGTCACTCGCCCTCCCAGTAGTCGAGTTCGGGCTCCGTCCGGAGCATCGCCTCGTACCCGCCCTCTCGCGTCCAGATGCCGACCTTGCCGCTGTCGGGGTAGTGGACGACGGCAAGCGGCGACTTCGACGACACGATCAGCAACCGAACGGTCTCCCCGGAACGGTTCGTCACGGCGTGCGCCCCCTCGGGCCCCTCGGGAAAGACGACGGCGTCCCACGGCCCCAGCTCGCGCTCCCCGTCCGGGGTGCGCAACGTCGGGCGACCCGAGACGACGATCAGCATCTCCTCGCAACCGAGCTCGTAGTGGTAGGGCCACGTCGCCTCGCCCGCCGGCAGCTCGTAGAGCGTCCCTCCGACGAGCTTCGCGTCGAGGCGCCGTCCGATGGCGACGCGCCGGTGCCGGTAGCCCTCGCGGTCGCCCTCGACCTCCCAGTCGGGATCTGCGTGCAAGCTGAAGACCTGCATGATTCGGATCCTAATGCGCGTGCTCGCCGTGGCTCTCGCCGTCGTTGCCGTCACCGGCGCGGCGGCTGCCGGCCCGCCGCCTGCGGGCCTCTTCGTCCCCGGCACGAGCCTCGGCGGCGTTCGCCTCGGCGATTCGCCGGGCCGCGTGCGCGCTCTCTGGGGAACGGCCTTCGGAAGCTGCCGGAGCTGCGCCTACACGACCTGGTACTTCAACTACGCCCCCTTCACGCCCCAGGGAGCCGGCGTCGAGTTTCGAGGAGGCCGCGTCGCCGCCGTCTTCACCCTCTACTCACCTTCGAGCTGGCACACCTCCGGGCGCCTCCGCGTCGGCGATCTCTCCACGCGCGTCACGACCCTCTACACCCGCATCCGCGGCACGCGCTGCCGCTCCTACACGGCGCTCACGCAGCGCCGGGGCGGTGTCGCCTCGACCTTCTACGTCTACCAGGGGAAGGTCTGGGGCTTCGGGCTCAGCCGGGCTGCGGTTCAGGTGTGCCGGTAGCGCGCGCCTCGACGCCCACGAGGGACGCGACGAGAGGTATCGCCGCCAGGATCGGGATGCCGCAGAGCGGAAAGAGGATCTGATACCCGTCGGTCGCGTGCAGGTACGGGCGCGCCAGGTCGATCGCGAGCCCCGCGATCGGCGCCCCGAGCAGTAACCCGACGCCCTTCGTCGTCGTCGCGAGCCCGGAGATCGCCCCCCGGTGCTGCGCGGGGGTGAGCTTGAAGAGAAGCCCCCAGGCAAGCGTCATCACCGTCCCGCCAGCGACCGCGACCGGCACGATCAGTCCGAAGTACCACGTGTGCCACTGGCGTGCCAGGCCTCCGCAGAGGAGCCCGCCGCCGTAGAGAAACGAGGCGAAGAAGATCACCCGCCCGAGCCCGAAGCGGTCGCCCAGCCGGCCGGCGGCGACGGCCGCGATCACGTAGCCGGTCGCGACGGCGCCGAGGACGGCGGAGGAGATCGCCTTCGACTGGCCGAGCCCCACGGTGATGTAGAGGACGACGAAGGTCCGCATCGCCGCGAAGGTTCCCTCCCATGCGGCGTTGCAGATGAGGAAGCGACGGACGTCCGCCTCCTCGCGCAGCAGGCACCAGCTGCGCGAGACATAGGCGCCGACGCCTTCGAACACGCGCTTGTGCTGCCCGGGCTCCTCGCGCACGCGCAGAATCACGAGGCCGCAGGCGGCGGTCGTGGCGACCGCAGCGATCACGAAGGGCGACGCCGACCACACCTTGAGCAGGAATCCGCCCCCGACGAGCGCCGCACCCAACGCGACGCCGCGAAGGATGTGCTGCACGCTCTGCCCACGACCGTAGACGGACTGGTCGAGCAGATCGGGGTAGAGGCCGCGGTACGGCGTCTCGTAGACGTAGTACGCGAAGAAGAACGCGAGCACGACGAGCGCAGTCACCCAGAGGTTCGGCATGAAGGGCATGAGCAGCAGGAAGAACGCCATCGGGCCGAGTGCGGCGAGCATGAACGGCCGCCGCCGCCCGAGCGGCGTCTGGAACGAGTCGCTCCAGGGCCCGATCACGGGCGACACCAGTAGCGCGAAGATGCCCTCGGCGCCGAGGACGAGACCGATCAGCGTTCCCGAATGGGTGAACCGGCTGAGCAGGAACGGCAGGTACGCGGCGGTCGTCGTGATTGAGAACGCGAGGCCGAACGCCCCGAGCCCGAGCGTCCAGATCGTCCCGCGGTCGCGGCGCATCACCGCGCCGGGTCGCTATGGGCCGCCAACCCCCCGCAGATCACCTCGATGACCGCTCGCTCCGCCGAAGCGACGTCCTCGTCGCCGTCCGGCAGCTGCCCCAGCACCCAGCCGGTGAGGATCTCCTCGAGCGCGCCGTAGAAGATCCAGCTCGCGAGCCGCGGGTCGAGCGGGCGAAAGCTGCCTTCACGCTGGCCGCGTGCGACGATCCGCTCGATCGCCTCGAACGCCTGCCCGAGGTCTTTCGCCCGCTCCTGGAGATGCGGGCTCCGCGCGACCTCCAGGACGAGCACCCGCACGAGGTCCGGGTCGCGCCGCCACGAGCGAAGGAGGATCGCCGCCACCTGGCGAAGCTGCTCGCGGGCCGGCTCCTGCGAGCGCTCGACGGCGCGCATCGCCTCCAGCAACTCGCTCCACGTCTCCCGGAACACCCGCTCGA
The DNA here is from genome assembly GCA_038237515.1 of Gaiellales bacterium. Classification (GTDB taxonomy): domain Bacteria; phylum Actinomycetota; class Thermoleophilia; order Gaiellales; family Gaiellaceae; genus JBBQDZ01. The sequence continues at coordinate 46,314 of JBBRYP010000022.1, read as the reverse complement.
GCAGCGCCTCCTTCGACTCGAAGTAGTGGTACATGAGGCCGTGGGCGACGCCGGCCTCCTCCGCGATGTCTCCGACTCGCGAGGAGTGGTACCCCTTCCGCGCGAACACGCGAACGGCGGCTGCCAGGATCTGGCTCCGCTTGTCGCCCGGCTTCTCCCGCGGCCCGAGGCGTTCCTGCTCCACCGTCGAACGGCTAGTCAAGGAGCTCCGAGTGTAGTGCGAGACTCCGGACGTGCAACCGCTGCGCGGCCTCCTCGTCGTCGACCTGACACTCCAACTCCCCGGTCCCTTTGCCAGCCGCGAGCTGCTCCGGCTGGGCGCCCGCGTCGTGCGGCTGGAGCCGCCGGGGGGCGACCCAACACGCACGGCGGTGCCTGGCTGGGATGCCGCCTTGAACGCCGGCAAGGAGTCGGTCGAGTGCGACCTCAAGACGGCGGGGGGGCGCTCTCTCGCACAGGCCCTCTGCGCCCGAGCCGACGTGGTGCTGGAGGGCTTTCGGCCCGGCGTTGCCGGCCGCCTCGGCGTCGGAGGAAACGACGTTCCCGACAGGGTCGTCTACTGCTCGATCACCGGCTTCGGCTCCGGAACCGCGCACGAGCAGCGGGTCGCCCACGACCTCAACTACCTCGGCTGGGCCGGCCTGCTCGCCGACACCGCCCCGGCGCTCCCCCCGGTTCCGATCGCCGATCTGGCCGGGGCGCAGAGAGCGGTCGTCGAGATCCTGGCCGCCCTCCTCGCACGAGCGCAAACCGGCCGGGGGCCGCGAATCGAGATCTCCCTGACACACGCCGCGCACCGGCTCGCCGCGCACCGGCTCGACGGGGAACCGACGAGCCGCCTCCTCACCGGCGGCCTCGCCGGCTATCGCGTCTACTCGACCGCCGACGGCCGGCATCTCACGGTCGCCGCGCTCGAGTCACGGTTCTTCGAGCGGCTGTGCGAGCTGATCGGCCGCCCCGACTTGGCGTCGCATCGGCAAGCGCCGGAGCAAGAGGAGCTGGCCGCGGAGCTCGAGGCCGTCTTTTCCTCGCGGCCACTCGAAGCCTGGCTCGACCTCTTCGAGGGCGAGGAGGTCGCCGTCGGCCCGGTCTGGACGCTCGAGGAGGCGGCGGCCGGCTTCGGGGAGGAGGCGCGGGGGCAACGGCCGCCCACGCCCGGCGAGCACACGGCGGCGTGGAGGGCGGATCTCGGTGCGGGGCTCGATCGGTAAGGCGTGGATCGACCCCTGGCACGCCAGGTCGCTGCGCGACTCCGCGTCCGAGCCCTACGGAGGGAAAGGAGTCAGCCCGAGGGCTGCGGGCAGCTCGCGCAGGTCGGTCAGACGGCCCTCCCGCTCCGGATGCCGGCCTTCGCGATCGAGCAGGTAGGCGCGCATCCCGATCGCCGTCGCCCCCTCGACGTCGTCCTCGACCGAGTCCCCGACCATCGCCGCGGCGTGGGGCTCCACGTCCAGCCGCTCGAGGACGGTCAGGAAGATCGTCTCGTGCGGCTTCGCCTTCCCGTGCGCGCCGGAGGCGAGCGCGGCGTCGACCGCGAGACCGTGGTGGGCGACGAACAAGTCGAGGTCACGGCCGCTGTTGGAGACGAGGCCCAGCTTGAGCCCGCGCGCGCGCAACTCGTCGAGGACGGGCAGAGCGTCCTCATAGAGCTCGAAGTTGTGGGCGTGCTCCCAGGCGCGGGTCATCGCGACGGCGCAGTCGTGAGCGGACTCGGCCGCACCGCCCATGCCGCGGACGATGCGCTCCGTGAAGGCGATCCAGATTGCCTCGTCGTGATCGAGCTCGGGGTGGCGCTGGATCTCGTCCACCGCAGCGCGGCGCGCCTGCTCGTAGCGGGCGGCATCGAGCTCGAGGCCGAACCGGCGTCCGAGCCGCTCGTAGCCCTCCGGCCCGAGGTCCGGCCCCGGCTTCGCCAGCGTGAAGTCGACGTCGAAGAGGACTGCCCGCAGCTCCGTCACGGCCGGCCACGATAGCTCCGAGCGGCGGCCGCGCCGCGCAGGCGTCGCCTCCCCGCATCAGTCCAGTAACGGATGTTGCATCGTCGCCGTGCGGGAATGCCGCGTCGCCGCAACTCGTTCGGCCAGGTACTTGACCCGTCAACATTGGGGGATCGACGTGTCTTACGGAATCCTCGTCCTTCGACTCGTGGTGGGCACCGCGTTCGCTGCCCACGGCGCCCAGAAGCTCTTCGGCTGGTTCGACGGGCCGGGGCCGAAGGGAACTGCTGGTTTCTTCAGCTCGCTCGGGTTCCGGTCGCCGATGGTGATGGCGATGGCGGCCGGACTCTCCGAGTTTGCCGGCGGGCTGGCCTTCGCCGTCGGCTTCGCAACTCCGGCCGCCGCCCTCGTCCTCGCGGTCGTGATGCTGAATGCGATCGCCCTCGTCCACTGGCAGAAGGGGTTCTGGAACGCCAACGGCGGCTACGAGCTCAACCTGACCTTCCTCGCCGTCGCGGTGGCGGTGGCGGCCACGGGCCCGTGGCGCTTCTCCATCGACCGCGCGATCGGCTGGGACGACAACATCTCGGGCCTCTGGTGGGGACTCGGCGTCATCGGCACGGCGGTCGTGCTGGCGGCGCTCACTCTCACGGCGGGAAGGACGAAGACCGTCTCGCCACCCGCGGCGGCAGCCGGGTAGTCTTCCCGGGCTCGGGGTGTGGCGCAGCCTGGTAGCGCGCTCCGTTCGGGTCGGAGAGGTCCCCAGTTCGAATCTGGGCACCCCGATTTGCGTTCCCGGGGAACCAGGGCGAGGCGAGCCGTGGTTCCCCCTGCACGGGACCGCCTCTCGCCACCGGAGACTGCCGCGAGAGCAGTCAGCTGCCTAGAATCAGCACTCGCATGGCCGCTCGAGACGAGATCGTCTCCTACGCGGACGAGCTGCTCGACGTGGAGGCGTGGCCCGACTACGGCCCCATGGGGATGCAGGTGATCGGGTCGAGCGAGGTGAGCCGGATCGCCTGCGGCGTCTCGGCCTCGCTCGAACTCTTCGAGCGAGCCGCGGCGCTCGAGGCGCAGCTCCTCCTCGTCCACCACGGGCTCTTCCTGCACAAGCATTCCCACGCGATCGACGCGCGGATGAAGCGACGCCTCGAGGTGCTCTTCGATGCGGGAATCACGCTGGTCGCGTACCACCTGGGCCTCGATGCACACCCGGAGATCGGGAACAACGCCTGCCTCGCCCGAGAGCTCGGCATCGTCCGCGAAGGCGCGTTCAAGAGGATCGGTCTCGGCGGAAGCGTGCCCGAGCCGGTGAGCCTGCAGGAATTCCTGAAGCGTGTGAGGTCTCGTATCGCGCCGGAGCCGCTCGTCTTCGCCGAGGGAGCCCCTTTCGTCAAGAGGGTTGCGCTGTCCTCTGGCAAGACCGGCCACGACCTCGCGGACGCTGCCGCCGCGGGTTACGACCTCTTCCTCTGTGGCGAGGCGGAGGAGGCGAGCCTTCACACCGCGAGGGAGCTCGGGATCAACTTCGTCGCCGCGGGCCACTACGCGACGGAGCGGCTGGGCGTCCAGGCGCTCGCCTCGCGGCTGGCCGAGCGCTTCGGGCTGGAGTGGTCCTTTGTCGAGCTCCCGAACCCTGTCTGAGCGGCGTCCACGCGCAGCCCTCCGAGCCACACGATGCTGGTCAAAGGCCCCTCAGCGGTCGGGCGTCACCCTGGCGAGGAACGTCTCGACAGCATCGAGACACGCCGCCGGCCGCTCCGCGATCAGCAGGTGCCCACAGGACGGGATGACGCGCAGGGGCGCGCGCAGCCTGCGGGCGAGCTCGATCCCGTCGCTCACCGGCAGCTGCTTGTCGCGCGCGCCCCAGAGGACGAGCGCCGGGCAGTGGACCGACCCCAGCTCGCCGCGCGGATCGTCAAGGACGAGGGCGCGGGCGGCGCCGATCGTGTCCGTGTGGCGCTCCCAGCCGCTGAGAAGACCGTCCACCGCGGCGGCGGACAGCGCCTGCGGGTCGGCGGCGCCCCAGTAGCCGAAGACGAGCGTCCGCAGGATGTGGGAGCGGGCGATGAGGTCGCGGCGGCCCGCGAGGCGCCGACCGGGCTTGACGAGGGCGAGGATCGCGAGCGCGTAGCGGGCCTGACGCCGGGTCGAGGAGATGCCCGCAGACGCCGCGAGCACCAGCGCCGACACCGCGTCCGGATGCCGGATCGCCGCACGGATCGCGACGAGCCCGCCGAGCGAGTGGCCGATGAACGGCGCGGGCAGCATCCCCTCGCGGCGCGCAACCTCGACGACCCGATCGGCGAACGGGCTCAGGTTGGGCGCGCACGGGAGCGCGTCGGAGCCGTCGTGGCCGGGAAGGTCCGGGATCAGGAGCCGCCGCTTCGCCGCCAGGGCGGGAGCGAGCTCGCACCAGTTCGCGGCGGAGCCACCGAGGCCGTGGACGAGCACGAGCGGTGGCCCGGTTCCCCCGACGAGGTACCGGACCCTCCCTCCACGCACCTCGACTCCCCGCTCCTCGAGACCGGCCTGCGATTTTGCAGCCGTCACGGCGCCCGATTATGCTTGGAGGCGATGAAGCGACGGGGAGGGCGGGCCCGTTGAATTCCCGCAAGGACCATGAGCGAGTAGATCGAGCCCGTCTGCGCGGCACGCCGGCGGGCTTTTTGACGCTCGGAAGGAGGACGCCGGACCAATGCCCAACCACCTGACGCCCGAGGAGCTGTCCAAGGAGCTCGGAATCGACCGGCAGGAGGTGATTCGGGTTTGCCTCGAGGAGGGCGTGCCCATCTATCAGGGGAAGATCGACAAGACGCTCTTCCAGGCGCAGCTCCAGGCGCTCGGTACCCTCGAGCGCCACTGACGCTCCCGCACCCGCGGGGTGCCCAGGGGGGAACCGCTGCTACGCGGACTTGCGAGCGGGCCGGCTGCGGCGGGAGGAGGTCGTGGCGGCTTTTCCGTTGCGGGCGGCCGCCTTGCCGCCGGGCTTACGCTGCTTCGCCTCGGCGACGCTCTGTCGCAACGCCTCCATGAGGTCGATCACCGGGGTCTCCGGCACCGGCTCCGGCCGCACCACCTCCTCGCCGTTCAGCTTCGCCTCGAGCATGGCGCGAAGATCCCGGCGATAGCCGCTCGCAAGATCCTGCGGGTCGAAGTCGGCCGCGAGGCTCGAGATCACCTGGCGTGCAAGGTCGAGCTCGACCTTGCGAACCTCGGCCTCCGCCACCGCTTCCTCGATCTCCGCCTGCGAGTGAACGTCCTCGGCGAGGAACAGGGTCTCGAGGAGGAGCGCCTCACCTCGCGGCCGGATCAGGCAGAGGCTCTCCTTGCCGCGGATCACGAAGCGGCCGATCGCGGCGGTCTCGGTCTCGCGCATGGCATGCAGGAGCAGGACGTAGGGTCGCCGTTGCGCACTGGCGCTTGCCGGAGCGAGGAAGTACGTGCGGTCGAAGAAGACCGGGTCGACGGACTCCAGGGGCACGAAGCCCGTGATCTCGATCGACCGTGAGTCGTCGTGCTGCTCGATCGCCTCGAGGTCGGCGTCCTCAACGATCACGAATTGCCCTTTGGTCACCTCCCAGCCCTTCACGACCTCGTCAGGCCCGACCTCCCGTTCGTGCATGGGGCACCACCGCTTCTGCCTGATCGGGGTCCTGCACTCGCGATGCAGCGTGCGGAACGAGACGTCCGACTGACGGGCGGCGGGCTTCGTCGCAGGCGCGAGCCCGACCGGGATGTTGACCAGCCCGAAGCTGATGGATCCGTTCCACATCGTGCGCATCGCCGCGCTCCAAGTCTAGTGGGGACCGAGCGAGTTCTTCGTGCGACCAGCCTTCCCTCCCCCGGCGGCACCGGGGTAAGCTCGATCGCTGTGGCACGACCCGGGACGGCCGGGCTCGACCCTCCGGCGCAGGAGGCCCCCCGGCTCCGCACGATCGCGGCGCTCTGGCGACGCGCCGTCGCGACGCCTCCGCAGGTTCCGGCCTACCTCGTGCGGCGCGGCGACCGCTGGGAGCCGGTCGGCTGGGACGAGGCGGCACGGAGGGTCGACGAGCTCGCGAACGGGCTGCTCGCCCTCGGCGTTCGCAAGGGCGACGCCTTCGGGATCGTCGCGCGAACGGCGCTCGAGTGGGCGCTCTTCGACTTTGCGCTTGCCCTGGTGGGCGCTGTCGGCGCCGGCGTCTATGCCTCGAGCTCCGCCGCCGACTGCGCATACGTCCTCGATCATTCGGAGGCGGTCGGCGTGCTCGTGGAGGACAGCGCGCAGCTGGCGAAGGTGGAGGAGTTCCGGAACGACCTTCCGTGCCTTCGTCACATACTCACCTTCGCCGACCTCGATGAGCTCGCGGCCCGAGGGAGCGAGCACCAGGCGGCTCACCCGGGCGCTCTCGCAGAGGCGACGGCGAGCGTCGCGGAGGACGATCTCTTCACCTTCATCTACACGTCGGGCACGACCGGGCCGCCCAAGGCCTGCATGATCCTCCACCGGAACTACTACGAGATGGCAGCGACGGTCGACGGGCTGAACGGCTTCACGATCTCGGGCGACCTGATGCTCCTCTACCTTCCTCTCGCGCACAACTTCGGGCGGCTCATGCACCTGGCCGGGCCGTACGTCGGCTACACGATCGCCTTCTGCCCGGAGCCCGCCGAGGTCGCGGAGGCGCTGCTCGCGGTTTCGCCGACGGTCTTCCCGAGCGTCCCGCGCGTCTACGAGAAGGTCCACACGGCCGTCCTCGCGCGGTTCGACGCGACACGCGGCCCGAAACGCTCCCTCCTCGAGTGGGCGCTGCGCGTCGGCCGGCGCGTCAGCGAGCTGCGCCGCGCGGGCCGGCCGCTGCCCCGGGCACTCCGGCTCCAGCACCGGCTCGCAGACCGGCTCGTGTACGCGAAGGTGAAGGAGCGGCTGGGCGGGCGGCTACGGATCGGCATCTCCGGCGGGGCGCCGCTCGCGACGGAGATCGCCGAGTTCTTCCACGCGCTCGACATCCTCGTCCTGGAGGGCTACGGCCTCACCGAGTGCACGACCGCCGCGACGGTGAACCGCGCCGACCGGTACCGGTTCGGGACCGTCGGCCCCGCGCTGCCCGGAACGGAGCTCCGCCTCGACGCCGACGGGGAGCTCCTGATCCGCAGCCCCACCGTCTTCGCCGGGTACTTCAAGGACGAGGCCGCGACCGCCGAGGTTCTGACCGAAGACGGGTGGCTGCGAACAGGGGACGTTGCGGAGATCGATGACGACGGCTTCGTCCGCATCACCGACCGAAAGAAGGACATCATCGTCACGGCGGGCGGAAAGAACGTCGCGCCTCAGAACCTCGAGAACGAGCTCAAGGCTTCGAAGTACGTGTCACAGGCTCTCGTCGTCGGCGACCGCCGCCGCTTCGTGTCAGCTCTCGTGACCCTCGACGAGGAGGAGGCTGCGAGGTGGCAGGCCGCCGGTGGCGCGGATGCCGAGGCGCTGATCCAGGACGTCGTCGACGGCGTCAACGCGCGGCGATCGCGCTTCGAGCAGATCAAGCGCTTCGCGATCCTGCCGCGCGACTTCTCGGCCGAGGAGGGCGAGGTCACGCCGACTCTCAAGCTGAAGCGCCGCGTGTGTGAGCAGCATTTCGCGGCCGAGATCGAGCGGCTGTACGCAGAGGACGATCGACCGCCCGTCTAGCTCGTCCTGGAGACGCGCCCTTGTGACCTGGTCAGGAGAGGCTGCCGGGGTACTTCAGAGCTTTCTCGCGTAGAGAAGCTGCAAGCCTTCCTGGCCGGAGCCGGGCTTGCCCGGCGGGAGGCCAGGGGCGGCTGTAAAGCCACAGCGAAGAAGGAGGGGGTCCGTGGGGGAACCCTGGGTTCCCCTGCGTTAAAGGATGCGGCGAGCTCCCTCGTAGCTGGCGGCGTACCAGGAATCCGACAGGTTCGAGATCTTGACGACGTCGCCGGTGTGGGGCGCGTGGATGAACTGGCCGCCGCCGATGTAGATCCCCATGTGCCCGAGGCCGTTGAAGAAGACGAGATCGCCGGGCTGGAGCTGATCCTGGGATACGGGTGTGCCGACGTTCCAGAGCGCGCCCGTGTAGTGCGGCAGCGAGACGCCGAGCTGCTGGTAGACGTAGACGACGAGCCCGGAGCAGTCGAAGCCCCCGGGGCTCGCGCCGCCCCAAACATAGGGCGTGCCGAGGTACTGCATCGCGATGCCGACTGCCCCGCCGTACTGCGAGGGCGGAGCGACCGTCGCCTCGGGCGTCGACGCTACGACGCCCACCGAGCCGGTGGAGGAATCGGCCGCAGGGGCTTCCGCCACCGGAGCTCCCGCCGACGGCGCTTCCGCCGTGCGCTGTGCCGCGGGGGGTGCCACTGCCGCTGCGGTCGAAGCCTGGAGCGCCGCCGCCGCCGCCGCGCGCTGCTGCTCCGCGATTCGCGCCTCGGCCTCCCGCCGCAGGCGTTCCTGACGAGCCCGCTCCTCGGCCTCGAGCCGCACGATCTCGCTTCGGATGGAGGCCGCGAGCTGCCGGCGCTCCGCGAGTTGCTGGTCGATCGAGGCCTTCGCGGCGGCGCGCTGCGCCACGAGCCGAGCTTGATTCTCGTGGGAGCGCGCGAGCAGCTTCTTCTGCCGCGTGACAGTTTTCTTGAAGTGCCGAACCTCCTTCACGACCCGCGAGTCCTCGTCGGAGACCCGGTTGACCGTGTCCACGCGGTTGACGAAGTCGTCGAGGCTCGTGGCGCCGAGAAGGACTCCGAGACTCGAACTGTCGCCGGAGGTGTAGAGAGCGACGAGCCGCTTCGCGAGCCGCGACTGCTGGCGCTTGAGGTTGCTCCGCGCGATCGCGAGCTCATTGCGGTTCACCGACTGGTCGTGCTCGATCCCGGAGAGCTTCTGCGTCGCGCTGTCGTACGCCTCGACCGCGTGCTCGAGGGAGGCGTCGAGGCTGTCGATCTGCGAGAGGACCTGTGCGACCTCGGCCTTCTTCGCCGCAATGTCACCCGGGTCCGCGAACGCCGGGACCGCGGCAAGACACGCCGCGGCGAAAACTACGCAAACCGCAGTGGCGTTATGGCCTCTCAGACTGATGACGCTCTCCGCCCGTCACTAGCCGAGAGGCGCACCGGGAGGGGCCGGCACGTCACAAGCCGGGCACCCTAACACCGTTCACGGACGGTCGCAAACACGGTTCCGGGTGAAAGTGGTGCGAAACCCTATGAAAGTTCCTGCAACAAGGGCGGTTCAGCACGAGCCGACGTGGTAGCGTCCGCGCCCCTTGTCAACGCCTTCCCGCCACCTCCTCGCCTGTCTCGCCGTCGTCGCGGCCGCCGCCGGATCGGGCCTGACCGGAGGGGCCGCAGGGGCCGGCACCCCTGCCTCGCTTCGCGCCCGCGTGCAGGCGCTGGGCGCGGAGGAACAGGGAGTGCTCCTGTCGCTCTACGCGCTGGAGGCGCGTCTCCAGCGCGCTCGGGGGCATCGCGAAGCCGTGCGCGCCCGGCTGACCGAGCTGCGTCGCGAGGAGGCGTCGGCGCGCGGTCGCCTGGCGGTGGCGTACGACGTTCTCGACCGCTCCGAGCATCGGCTCGGGACGACGCTGGCCTCGCTCTACGAGCAGGGCGACTCCGACCCGCTGGCGGTCCTCTTCGGAGCCACGACGGTCGAGGATCTCGTCAACGGCATCGACGACCTCGAACGGACAGCCCAGGCCCACGCCTCCGTGGCCGCGCAGGCGCGGGTAGCACGTACCCGCACCGCCGCTCTCGCCCGACGGCTGGCGGCCCGCGCCGCCGAGACTCGCCGCCTCGAGCTCGAGGCGGACGCAGCCGCCGCGTCGCTGGCGGCCTCGCAAGCGGAGCGGAGCGCGTACCTGTACCGCGTGCGAGCCGAGCGTCGCGCAGGCGGGGTGGAGCTCACCCGGGTCGAGGCGGAGGCGCGGGCTGCGGAGGCGCGCGCGCAGGAGGTCGCCGCCGAAAAGGCTGCCGCGCCGAGCAGCGCGTCCTTCGGCGTAGCCGTCCCGGCGCCACGGCCGGCCCCCTCGCGATCGACGCCGCCTCCTCCCGCGAGTCCACCGGTCGCCCCTCCGCGGCGTCCTGCGCCTGCGCCCGTGGCGACCCTCGCGGAACCCGCCCCCATCGAGGCTCCGCCTTCGGGCGCCCGAACTCTGACGGTCACTTCCACGGCGTACGCGTCGCGCGGCTCGACCGCGACCGGCATCCCCGTCGGCTGGGGAGTGATCGCGGTCGACCCCGGAGTCATCCCGCTCGGGACCCGCATGACGATCCCCGGCTACGGCGAGGGGGTCGCGGCGGACGTCGGCCCGGGTGTCCAGGGCCTTGCGGTCGACGTCTGGGTCGCGAGTGAGGCGCAGGCGCAGGCCTGGGGCCGCAGGACGATCACGATTACCCTCCACTGACGTGCTGCCGGCTGCTCCGTCGGGTGCGCAGTAAACTTCGCGTCGCCCGAAAGGGGGAGGGTGAGCGCGAAAATGGATTCGGAGCACGGCGCCGGCGGCGAGGCACTGCGCGTCCTCGTCGTCGACGACCACGACCTCTTCCGCACCGGCCTGCGCAACCTCCTCGAAGAGCACGGAGTCCACATCGTGGGTGAAGCCGGCACCGGCGCCGAGGCAGTCCGCCTGGTCCGCGAGCGCACGCCGGAGGTGGTGGTGATGGACTTGAACATGCCCGGCATGACCGGCGTGGAGGCGACCCGGCAGATCACGAGCCTCGCCCCCCTTACCCGCGTCCTCGTCCTCACCATCTCCGACCAGGACAGCGACGTACTCGATGCCATCGTCGCCGGCGCCTGCGGCTACCTCCTCAAGGACTCGTCGATCCAGGACCTCTTGCGTGGTATCACGGCAGCCTCCGAGGGCGATTCGCTGATCTCGCCCCACATCGCCGCGAAGGTCCTCCAGCGCATCCGCGCGTCGAGCACCCTTCCGGGCGGATCGGGGGCGATTCGATCCGAGCTCTCGGAGCGCGAGCTCGACGTCCTCAAGCTGATCGCGAACGGCAAGGACAATGCCCAGATCGCCGGCGACCTCCACATCAGCCCGAAGACGGTCAAGAACCACATCTCGAACATCCTGATGAAGCTCCAGATCGAGAACCGGATCCAGGCCGCGGTCTACGCGGTACGCAGCGGAATCGTCTAGCGCATCGCTTCGCGACCGGCGTCTGACCGCCGAAACCTATCTCGGAGAACCCGACGCTGCCAAAGGCGCGCGTGGCGCCCTCGTCGCGTGCCCTAAGGGCCTAACGGCGCGCGCGAGAGATCAAGCCGCGGGCGCCCGCGGTTCGAGCCGCTTCGGCTCGCCCGCGGAGCTGTGTCAGAACCGCGCGCAGACGCAGGTGGTCCCGCTCCGCCGCGGCAACCCGCTGCGCGAGCGTCGCGAGCTCCTCCGACTTGGCGGTGGCATCGCCGTCCTCGCCCGCCAGCTCGGCGATGCGCCGCTCCAGCCGGAGTCGCTCTCCCTCGAGTGCGAGCGAGCCCGCATAGCCGTCCGTGAGGGTGCGCTCGAGCTGAGGAAGCTCCGACCGGCGTGCCGTCGCCGGCGGGGCGCTGACGAGCGCCTCGATCTGCTCGATCAAGGTGAGGGCCTCGTGCGTCATCCTTCCTCGATTATCCGCCGCCGGAACGGCCTCTACATGGGCCGCCGGGCCTATCTTGGGAACCTGGTGGTCCCACCTTCTTGACCCCGTCAGGGGGCGTCCGGACAATGGCGGCTAATGCGCCCGACCGTCTCCATCCTCTGCGCCTCGAGCCTGCTCCTCGTCCTGCTCACAGCTCCGGCCGCGGCCCGCCGGCCGCCGAGCCGCGCTCTGGAGAGGCGCCTCGCGGCCGCGCTCTCGGTCTCGCAGGCGGCGCCGAGTCGGTCGGGAGTTCTCGCGGTCGACGTCAAGACCGGCGGCGTCGTCTACGCCCACAACGCCTGGACATCGCTCGCGCCCGCCTCGAACGAGAAGCTCGCGACGACGTACGCGCTGCTCACCGGGCTCGGGCCGTGGTTTCGGATCGAGACCGACGTGCTCGGCCGAGGCCGGCTCAACCGCGGCGTCTGGCGCGGCGACCTCTATCTGCGCGGACGCGGCGATCCGACGCTCGACGGAGGAGACCTTGCCGACCTCGCGTCCCAGCTCCGGCTGGCCGGGATCGTCCGGCTCAAGGGAAACATCCTCTCCGACGCGTCGTTCTTCGACGCCCGCAGAGGCGCGTTCGGCTGGAAGGCCGAGTTCTACGGCAACGAGTCCGAGCCTCTCTCGGCGCTGACCGTCGACCGCTCGCTCGCCGCGGACCCGCCGCTCGAGGCCGGCCGCGAGTTCAGGGCCGCCCTCCGCGCGGCGGGCGTGTCCGTGGCCGGAACCGTGCGACGCGGGAAGTCGAGCGGCGACGCATTTCCGCTGGCCTCGGTCCTCTCGGCGCCGCTCGCCGACCTCGTCCGCGAGATGGACACGGAGAGCGACAACTACCTCGCCGAGATGCTGTTCAAGGAACTCGGAGCGGTGCTCGCGCGCGGGAACGACGCCCGGCGGGGCGGCGGCGGCCACGAAGCTGCTGGAGACGGCCCGCGTGCCGCTCGCCGGAGCGCGCCTCGTCGACGGGTCGGGGCTGTCGCGGCTCGACCGGCTGACGGCCGAGGCTATCGTCGGCATCCTGCGGGCGGCGTACGCCGACCCTCTCGTGCGCCCCACGTTCCTCTCCGCGCTCCCGATCGCAGGGGTCACCGGCACTCTCGAGGACCGGATGGAGTCCCCGCCCGCGCGCGGGAACGTCCTAGCGAAAACCGGAACGACGAACGAAGCTTCCGCACTCTCCGGCTTCGTGAGGCGCCGTTTCGCGTTCGCGATCCTGCAGAACGGAGACCCCCTCGACCACGGAGCGGCCCGCGCCTCGCAGGATCGCTTCGCGCAGCTCCTAGCGAGCCAGTAGGTCCCGCAGCTCGCCCTCCGTCAGGAGCGGGACGCCCGCCCGCTGCGCCTTCGTGAGCTTCGAGACTCCCGGCTCCTCTCCGACCACGAGGCCGGTCGTCTTGCCCGTGACCGCATCCGCGACGCGCGCGCCGAGCTCCTCGAGCGCAGCTTTCGCCTGCTCGCGTGTTAACCCCTCGAGCGTCCCCGTCACGACGTATGAGCGCCCGGTGAGGGGACCCTCCTTCGGCCGCTCCTCCGGTCCGGCTTCGAATCGAAGCCCGTGCTCCCGCAGCTCGGAGACGAGCTGCCGGTTCGTCTCGTCCGAGAACCACTCGGCGATCGCCTCCGCGCGATCCGGGCCGACGCCGTCGACTGCCTGGATTTCCTCCTGGCCGGCAGCCATCAGCGCCTCTATCGACCCGAAGTGCCGCGCGAGTCTCGCCGCCGTCACCCATCCCACTTGCGGGACGTTGAGCCCCAGGAGCACCCGCCGGAAGGGCTGCTGCTTCGAGTGCTCGATCGCCTCGAGCGCCTTGGTCGCGGAGATCTCGCCGTATCCGTGCAGGCGACCCAGGGCATCCGCGGTGAGCCGGTAGAGGTCGGGCAGCGACCGGACGAGCCCCTCTCTCCACAGGCGGCGCACGAGCTGCTCGCCGACGCCCTCGATGTCCATGGCGCCCCCGACCCAATGGATCAAGGTCTCGAGGCCGCGCGAGGGGCAGGCCCGGTTCGGGCAGCGATGCATCGCCTCCCCCTCGGGCTTGACGATCCCGGTCCCGCACAGCGGGCAGGTCTCCGGCATCCTGAAGGGCTTCGTTCCGCGCGTATGAGGGAGCTTCGGCCCCACGACCTGCGGGATCACATCACCGGCTCGCTGGACGATCACCTCGTCGCCCTCCCGGATGTCCTTCCGGTTGATGTCCTCCTCGTTGTGAAGCGTCGCTGTCGAGACGGTGACTCCCCCGACCTCGACAGGCTCGAGCTGAGCCCAAGGGTTGAGCGCGCCCGTGCGCCCAACACGGATGTGGATGCGCAGCAGCCTCGTCTCGGCGGTGAGCGGGGCCCACTTGAAGGCCCGCGCCCAGCGCGGCCTTTCGTGAAGCGCCCCGAGCCGCGCCTGCTGATCGAGCGAGTCGACCTTGATCACGATCCCGTCGATCTCGTAGTCGAGCTCCATCCGGCTCCGCTCCCAGCCTCGGCAGGCCGCCGCTACCTCCTGGATCGTCTCCAGGCGCTCCGAGAAAGGGTTCGTGCGGAACCCGTGCTCGCGGAGCCACTTGAGCACGCCGGCGTGGGAGTCGAAGGCGAGGCCGTCGTGGTGGCCGATGCCGTACACCCAGATCGAGAGCGGCCGCTCGGCGGTGACCGCCGGGTTGAGCTGACGGAGCGACCCTGCGGCAGCGTTCCGCGGGTTCGGGGCGAGCTTCTTCTCCTGCGCGAGGAGCCGCTCATTGAAGGTCCGAAAGCCCGAGAGCGGCATGTAGACCTCGCCCCGCACTTCGAGGATCGAGGGCGGCGGCTCGCTGCCCGTCGTGCGAAGCGCGAGCGGGATCGACCGGATCGTCCTGAGATTTGGCGTCACGTCCTCGCCCCGACGCCCGTCGCCGCGGGTCGCGCCGCGGGCGAAGTTCCCCTGTTCGTAGACGAGCGAGATCGCCGATCCGTCGATCTTGGGCTCGATCACGTACGCCACCGGCTCGTCGGAGTCCAGGCGTTTGCGGACGTCCTCGGCCCACTTCAGCAGCCCCTCGTCGTTCGTCACCTTCTCGAGCGAGCCCATCGGCGTCAGGTGCTCGATCTTCCGGAAGCGCTCGGAAGGCGGCGCGCCGACGCGCTGCGTCGGCGATTCCGGGGTCACGAGATCCGGGTTCTCCGCCTCGAGGGCGGTGAGCTCGTCGTAGAGCCGGTCGTACTCGGCGTCCGAGATCTCCGGGTCGTCGAGGACATGGTAGCGATGGATGTGGTGGTCGAGCAGCTGCCGTAGCTCGGCCGCACGCGCCTCCTGCTCAGAGGACGCCAAGCAGCTGCTCCGCGGCGTCGACGAGTGCGTCGGGCTCCTCGGCCTCGAGGCGCTCGCGGGTGTGGATCCTGCCCCACGAGACGGCGACTGCGTGCAGGCCGGCGCTCTTCGCAGCCCTGACGTCGAACGGCGAGTCACCGATGTAGGCCGAGTCCGCGGGGGCCGCGCCGAGGCGCTCGAGCGCCAGCAGGAGCGGCGCAGGGTGAGGCTTGTGCTCTTCGGTCTCGTCGCCGCCGACGACCACGTCGAACAGGTGCCGCACGGGAACGCGGGCAAAGGCGAGGTCGACCGTCGCACGCCGCTTCGCCGTGACGATCCCGAGCCGCCGCCCTTCCTCGCGCAGCCGGACGAGGACGTCTTCCATTCCGGCGCAGCACTCGAGGCTCTCGTGGAGTGGCTCGTTGTGTTCCCGGTAGACGCTCACGAGCTCCCGCACGCGGTCCGGTGCGAAGGCGCGCATCTGCGCGTCGAGCCCGGGCCCTCCTACGGCTGCCATCAGCTCCTCGTCGCTGTAGTCGCGGCCGAGCACGGTCCGCGTCGCATACTGCATGGACGCGAGGATGATGGCGCCCGAGTCGATGACGGTGCCGTCGAGGTCGAAGAGCACGTTCTCGTACCGCACGAACCGATCGTAGCCACGACCTCGCTGCCCGCCTCATGCCTTGTCGCAGGTCGTTTCAGTCCTGGCTCGGAGCCGTTGCACACGCGTCAGTCTCGCGGAGATAACGTTCCGGTAGGGGCGGCGACGCCCCCCTGGGGGCAGTTGGCTACCTGCTCGCCCGGCACCGCATACGTGACGCTCTCGAGGTAGAGGCCCCACGGCGGCGCCGTCGTCCCCGCCTCCGCGCGCGGGGCTCCGCCGAGGAGCGTCGCGAGGCGCTCGGGCGACAGTTCGAGCATCGTGCCCACGAGTGTTCGCACCATGTGCCGCAGAAAGCTGTCGGCTGCTATCTCGAGCTCGAGCGCGTGCCCTCGCTCGACCCAGGCCGCCCGCTCAACCGTTCGAGCGAAGACGTCGTGCTGCGTTGTCGTGGGGGTGAACGCCCGGAAGTCGTGCTCGCCCTCGACGACGCCGGCGGCGGCGCGGAGCGCGTCGAAGTCGAGGGGCTGCGGCCGCCACCAGCTGCGCCTGGCCTCGAACGCGGACCGATGCTCGTGGCGCCAGACGCGATACCTATACGTGCGCGCGAGGGCGTGGTGGCGGGCGTGGAAAGCGGACGGCGCCGCCTCGACGGCCACGGCTGCGACGTCACCGGGCAGAACCGAGTTGAGCGCCTCCGCGGCCTTCAGCGGCGGCGGCCCTCCATCGACCTCGACGCTCGCGACCTGCCCTCGGGCATGCACTCCCCCGTCGGTGCGGCCGGCGACGGCGAGTGCGGATGCCCTGGGATAGACGCGGCCGAGAGCCTCGCGGACGACGCCTTCCACGGTCCGCAGGCCCGGCTGGGCCGCCCAGCCGTGGAATGCGGTGCCGTCGTACTCGAGGGTGAGCTTCAGCCGCAAGCGTCTACGATTCCGGGGTGCTTCGAGGCCTCGTCCTCGCCACGCTCGCGGGCGGGCTGACGGCGCCCGCGATCTTCGCATCCGGCACCACGTCTGCCGCGGCCGGATGCAAGACGCTGGCGCGGCCGGCGCCGAAGGCAAACGGCGGTCGCCAGCGACCCGACGGAAAGCTCGATTCGCGGAAGAAGTACGACGTCATCCTCGACACGAACTGTGGCAGTTTCAGGATCCGTCTCGACATCCGAGACTCGCCCAAGACCTCCGCTTCCTTCGCATACCTTGCCCGGACGCACTTCTTCGACGGGACGATCTTCCACCGCATCGTCCCGGACTTCGTCATCCAGGGCGGCGATCCGACCGGCACCGGCGCAGGTGGACCCGGGTACAGCACTGTCGAGAGGCCGCCGCGGACGACCGTCTATTCCAGGTACACGGTGGCGATGGCGAAGAGGCCGAGCGAGCGGCCCGGCACGTCGGGGAGCCAGTTCTTCGTCGTCACCGGCACCGACGCGCAGCTGCCGCCCGACTACGCGCTCCTGGGGAGGGTCTTCATCGGCCGCAGGGTCATCGACCGCATCGGGCGGCTCGGCGACCCTGGCACAGAGCAGCCGACCCAAACGGTGGAGATCCTTCGCGCGACCGTCCGCGCGCGCTGACGCACGGCTCTGCAGGCTCGCCTTACCTACGTTGTAAGCCGATCCTTACGATCCAGTCGTACTGCGAAGCAATCGCTATGCTATACGCGTGCCGGGCCATGAGCGCGATTTTCTCCTGCAGCGGGTGCAGCCGGCGCTGACGGGTCTCATCGACGGCTCGCTGTCGACGCTCGCTCCGATCTTCGCGGTGGCGCTGGCCACGCATCGCCCACACTACGCGTTCGTTGCGGGCGTCGCGACCGCGATCGGAGCCGGGATCAGCATGGCCTACTCGGAAGGCCTCTCCGACACGGGCGAACTGACGGGTCGCGGCAGCCCCGTCGTCCGCGGCGCGATCACCGGTTCCGGCACCTTCGTAGGCGGGATCCTGCACACGCTGCCGTTCCTGATCCCCCACTACAGGGCTGCACTGATCAGCGCCGGCTTTGTGGTCGCTCTCGAACTCCTAGCCCTCGCCTGGATCCGCGGACGATTCTTCCGGACGAGCTTTGCCGCCTCCTTCGCCTACGTCACGCTCGGGGGCGCCGTGATCGTGGCGGTCAGCGCCGCCCTCGGAGCGGCGGGCTGACTCCCATGCTCAAGTGCGCGCGGGCGTGAGCCGGCGGACGGTCCTGGGCGACGGCGAGCATGGGCGTGCCGGTGCAGTCTCGAGCCCCGCCCGGCCGCGCTCGACGAGGATCAGGCAGGTGAGACGGACGGGCGGCGATCCGTCGAGCCCGACGATGTACACCTCCTCGCCCTGGGACGAGACGGCGAGGTGCCGGAGTCGGCGGCCCAGGAAGGCTGCTGGAACCCGTGCGGCGTCACCGGGGCCGCATCGGTCCCGTCGGCGTCCATGACGTAGACGACCGGGCCCGGTGGAGTCAGTGCCCGAGCGGACCGCGATCCGGCGGCCGTCGGGCGACCCGCGCGGCTCGAGTCAACCATGGGTTCCACGCCTGGAGGCGATGGCAGCCGCTGCCGTCCGAGATCGCGACTTCGACGTGCCCGGCGTCCTCCATGCCGATCGGGACGAGACGAGCCGCCTCCCGTCGGACGACCAGTCGGGCTCCGTGGCGCCTCGGATCAGCAGCCGGAGCCCGCGCCCGTCCGGGCGCAGGACCGAGATTGCGAGGCCCGCCCGGAAGGCGATCGGCGCACCGTCGGGCGACCACGCCGGGCGATCCTCGAGGTCCGCCTGGATCCGGAAGAGACGGTGCGACCCGGAGCGGTCGGCCGCCGCGACGGTCAGAGAGCGCGGGTTGTCCGGCCCTGGCCCGACCTCCACGAAGACGATGCGGCGCCCGTCGGGCGACCAGCTCGGCGCGAAGCCCGAGCCGATCGTCCGCGCGCCGGACCGGTCGGCGTTCATGACGACGATTCGCAGCGGCCACCGGCGGGCGTCCGACCGCGCGAGGGCCAGCCGCCTTCCGTCCGGCGACCAAGCAGCCTCGAAGCTGTGGATGCTCGTGAAGTCCGGCGGCGTCGTCGGCTGCGGCGGCGAGGAACCCGCTGCGGACGCCGTGAGCGCGGCCGCGACGAGCGCGGTACCGGCGACGGCTCGGACCACGCGCATGTTGCAGCCGGGGTTCGAGAGAGAGCCGCCGCTGGCGCTCTACGACGCCGCGGCGGCGCCGCGGGCTGGATCAGACGGCGGCGCGGGCCGGCTGGTAGTCGACGAGCTCGAGGTAGACCATTGTTGCCGAGTCACCCTGGCGCGGCCCGAGCTTGACGATGCGCGAGTAGCCCCCCGGCCGTTCGGCGAAGCGAGGCGCCACCTCGGAGAAGAGCTTGTGCACGACCTCCTGCGATCGCAGGTAGGCCAGCGCCTGCCGGCGGGCGTGGATGTCGCCACGGCGGCCGAGCGTGATCATCTGCTCGGCTACCGGCTTGACGGCCTTGGCCTTGGCCTCGGTCGTCTTGATGCGACCGTGCTCGATCAGCGCGCCCGCGAGGTTCGAGTACAGCGCCTTGCGGTGCGCTGAGTCCCGTCCGAGTTTCTTCCCTGCACGCTGGTGACGCATGGCTTCCGCCTCAGGGGCCGGAGAGGCCCGGGCCCTCCTCGCCCCGCAGCGTGAGGCCGTGGGCACCGAGGGTCTCCCGAACCTCCTCGATCGACTTCTTGCCGAAGTTAGGGATCGCCGCGAGCTCGCTCTCGGTCTTCGTCACGAGCTGACCGATCGTCTCGATGCCAACGCGCTTGAGACAGTTGTAGGAGCGGACTCCCAGCTCGAGCTCCTCGATCGGGAAGTTCTCCATCCCGTGCGCGAGGGGAGCCTCGGCGGCGGTCTCGCCGGCGGAAGCCGACTCGCCGAAGCCCTCGATCTTCTCGATGTCCGTGAAGATCGCGAGCTGCCGGATGAGGATCTCGGCCGCCTGGGCCAAGCCTTCACGAGGATCCAGGGAGCCGTCCGTGAGAATGTCGAGCCGCAGCTTGTCGTAATCCGTCCGCTGCCCGACGCGGGCCGCCTCGACGTCGTAGGAGACGCGCCGGACGGGAGAGAAGATCGAGTCGATCGGGATCACGCCGATCGTATGCTCGGGCCCCCGGTTCAGCTCCGCGGGGACGTAGCCGCGCCCGCGCCCGATCGTCAGCGTGATCTCGAGCTTGCCCCTCTCCGACAGGTTGGCGATCTCGAGCTCGGGGTTCAGGATCTCGAGGTCGGCCGGAAGCTCGATGTCGCCCGCCGTCACTCGGCCAGGCCCCTTCTTCGCGAGGCGAACCTCGACCTCGGGGGACTCGCCGTACAGACGGGGGATGAGGTTCTTGAGGTTGAGGATCAGATCGGTCACGTCCTCCCGGACGCCCGTGAGCGTCGTGAACTCGTGCGCGACGCCCTCGAGCTTCACCGACGTAACGGCCGCACCCTCGAGAGACGAGAGCAGCACCCGGCGCAGGGAGTTGCCGAACGTGTAGCCGAAGCCGCGATCGAGCGGCTCGATCACAAAGACGCCGCGGTTCTCGTCCACTTCCTCGTGAACGATCCGGGGCACCTGGAAATCCATCAGAGACGTGCGAACTGCCAACTGGTTTGCCTTCCCTTCGTGTGGAACCGGGCCGAATGCGGCCAGGCTATTTCGAGTACAGCTCGACGATGAGCGATTCCTGCACCGGCGTGTCGATCTCCTCGCGCTCCGGCCACTTGAGCACCTTGCCGGTGAGGCCGTCGTGGTCGGCCTGAAGCCAGGGAGCCACGGAAGCGGTCAGATCGGTGGCATCGCGAACCACCTGCTCCGCCGCGCTTCCCGATTTGAGCGTCACGACGCTGTTCGGCTTGACCTGGAAGCTCGGGATATTCACTCGCCGGCCGTTGACGAGGAAGTGACCGTGCCGCACGAGCTGGCGCGCCTGGGCCCGCGAGGCGGCAAAACCAAGCCGGTAGACGACGTTGTCGAGACGCGTCTCGAGCGCCCGGAGCAGGTTCTCTCCCGTGATGCCGGACCCGCGGGTCGCCTTCTCGTAATAGGTGCGGAACTGCTGCTCCAGCAACCCGTAGTACCGGCGCGCCTTCTGCTTCTCTCGCAGCTGGAGCAGGTACTCGGACTGCTTGATCCGGCCGCGGCCGTGCTCGCCGGGTGGATAGCTGCGGCGCTCGATCGCGCACTTCTCGGTGAGGCAGCGCTCGCCCTTCAGGAAGAGCTTCATGCCCTCCCGGCGGCACTGCCGACACTTCGGCGAGGTGTCGCGAGCCATTACACGCGCCTCCGCTTGCGGGGCCGGACGCCGTTGTGGGCCTGCGGGGTCACGTCCTTGACGCCGAGGATCTCGAGACCGGCGGCCTGAAGCGAGCGGATCGCAGTCTCGCGGCCGGAGCCTGGACCCTTGACGAAGACCTCGACCTTCTGCAGTCCGTGCTCCATTCCCTTCCGGGCGCACGAGTCGGCGGTCACCTGTGCGGCGAAGGGCGTCGACTTCCGCGAGCCCTTGAAGCCGGCCGAGCCGGCGGACTCCCACGCGATGACGTTCCCGTCCTTGTCGGTGAGCGCGACGATCGTGTTGTTGAAAGAGGTCTTGATGTGCGCCTGCCCGATCGCGATGTTCTTCTTGACGCGGCGGCGCGCGCGACCGCGCGTCGCCTGCCGGCGAGGAGGTGCCACTACTTCGCCTTCTTGCCGCGGCCGACGGTCTTCTTCGGGCCCTTGCGCGTGCGACCGTTCGTCTTCGTGCGCTGGCCGTTTGCGGGAAGGCCACGGCGGTGGCGGACACCCCGGTAGGCGCCGATCTCGGAAAGCCGCTTGATCGCCTGCGAGCGCTCCCGGCGCAAATCTCCCTCGACCTGCAGGTTCCCGTCGATGTACTCGCGGAGCTTCGTGACCTCCTGGTCGGTCAGGTCGCGCACCTTCGTGTCGGGCGAGAGGCCGAGAGCGGCGCAGATTTGAGCCGCGGCGGGTTGGCCGACGCCGAAGATGTAGGTCAGCCCGATCTCGAGCCGTTTCTGGGTAGGCAGGTTGACACCCGCGATCCGTGCCATGCCCCGGCCCTATCCCTGCCGCTGCTTGTGACGCGGGTTCGTGCAGATGACCATGGTTCGGCCGTGCCGCTTGATCACGCGGCAGCGCTCGCACATCGGTTTGACGGACGGACGGACTTTCATCGAAGCTTTGCGAACCTCCGCAGAGACGGGACGGCGCCCAACACGCGTGCCGGGCGTACAGAAATCGTGGCGCGGCTCGCGCGCACGCGAAGCGTCATGGTAGCAAACCGGCTCCGACCCGTTCCCCCATCCGCGTGAGGATCCGCGGGCCTCCGTCGGTGATCGCGACCGTGTGCTCGAAGTGGGCCGACAGCGAGCCGTCGGCGCTCGAGATCGACCACTGATCCTCGTGGACAACAACGTCGGGCCCGCCCGCGTTGATCATCGGCTCGATGGCGAAGACCATGCCGGGCGCTAGGGCGGGGCCGCGCCCGGGCTGGCCGAAGTTGGGGATCTGCGGGTCCTCGTGCATCGACCGTCCGACCCCGTGACCAACGAGGCTCCGGACGACCGAGAAGCCGTTGTCCTCGGTCACTCGCTGGATGGCGTGTGAGATGTCCGAGAGACGGTTGCCGGAGCGGCACTGCTCCACGCCCGCCCCGAGCGCCGCCTGGCCGACCTCGAGCAGCTGCTCCGCCGTCGGCGAGATCTCGCCGACGGCGAAGGTGTAGGCGGAGTCTCCGACGAAGCCCTCTAGGGTGACGCCGACGTCGACCGCGAGCACGTCCCCCTCCCTCAGCGCGTACGGCCCGGGGATCCCGTGGACGACCATCCCGTTCGGCGAGGCGCAGATGGAGGCGGGATAGCCGCGGTAGCCCTTGAAGGTCGGCTCACCGCCCTGCGACCGGATGAACTCCTCGGCGACGGCATCGAGGTCGGCCGTCGTGACCCCAGGGCGAACGTGCTCGCCCAGCAACGCGAGCGTCTCGGCGACGACGCGCCCTGCGGACGACATCCGCTCGATCTCCTGCGGGCTCTTGCGGATGATCACGCGCCCACCGCCTGACCGAGCGCCTCGTCGATCTCGGAGGCGACCTCGTCGATCGTCCGGTCCGCGTGGAGACCCACGAGTCGACCCATTGCGCGGTAGTGCTCGACGAGCGGTGCCGTCTCCCGGTGGTAGATCTCGAGGCGCCGGCCGATCACCTCGGGCGTGTCGTCGCTCCGCCCCTCCTCCTCGGCGCGCTGGAGCATCCTCGCGACGCACAGCCCGTCCGGGATCTGGAACTCGAACACCACGTCGAGATCCCGCCCGATCTCGGCGAGCATCGCGTCGAGAGCCTCCGCCTGCGCCAGGTTTCTGGGAAAGCCGTCGAGCACGAAACCGTCCCGCGCGTCGGCGGCTTCGAGGCGCTCGCGGATGAGGCCGATCATCAGTTCGTCGGGGACGAGTTCGCCGGCGTCGTAGATCGGCTTCACGAGCAGGCCGAACGGAGTGCCCGCAGCCATCGCGGCGCGAAGCATGTCCCCCGACGCGACGTGCGGGACGCCCCTGGCGGACGCGATCAGCTTTGCCTGCGTCCCCTTTCCGGAGCCCTGGGGACCGAGCAGCAGGATGTTCAAGCTCGTGGACGCCTCACGGCCTTACTTCAGGAAGCCCTCGTAGGAGCGCATCATCATCTGCGATTCCATCTGGCGCATCGTGTCGAGCGCGACGCCGACCACGATCAGCACGGAGGTGCCGCCGAGCGCGCGCGAGGTGGCTTGGGAGAACCCGAAGTAGCTGATGAAGATACTGGGGGCGACCGCGATCGCGGCCAGGTAGAGCGACCCGGGAAGCGTCAGCCGCGTCAGGACCCGGTCGAGGTACTGCGCCGTCGGAGCGCCCGGCCGGATGCCGGGAACGTAGCCGCCGTACTTGCGTAGGTTGTCGGCCTGGTCGACCGGGTTGAACTGAACAGCTGTGTAGAAGTACGTGAAGACGATGATCAGGAAGGCCTCGAAGAGCAGGTACGAGATGTCCGAGGGCCTGAAGTTGTGGTTGATGAAGTGCTGGGTCTTCGGAAAGAACTGTGCGATCGTCGGCGGGAACGCCAGCACCGCGGCGGCGAAGATCACCGGAATGACGCCCGCCATGTTCACGCGCAGCGGCATATAGGTCGCCCCGCCCGCGGTCATCCGCCGCCCCACCATGCGCTTCGCGTACTGGATGGGTATCCGTCTCTGACCTTCCTGGATGAAGACGACGGCGACGATGATGAGGATGGCAAGCAACGGGAAGAAGAGTTTCTCGATCGGGCTCCCGTTGATCCAGGCGGAGATGCCGGAAGGAGCCGTGGCGAGGATGGACGCGAAGATGAGCAGCGAGATCCCGTTGCCCACGCCTCGCTTCGTGATCAGCTCGCCCATCCACATCAGGAGCGTCGTGCCGGCGGTCAACGTGATCACGATCAGAACGACGCGGCCCGGGTTGGCGTCGAGGGCATTCGAGCGCTTGAACAGGAACGCGTAGCCGAGCGACTGCGCCGCCGCGAGGGCGACGGTCAGGTAGCGCGTGTACTGGTTGATCTTGGCGGTGCCGGCCTCGCCTTCCTTCTGGAGCTGCTCGAGCTTCGGCAGCACCACCGTGAGGAGCTGCAGGATGATCGAGGCGGTGACGTAGGGCATGATCCCGAGCGCGAAGAGCGAGAACCGGGAGAGAGCCGATCCGGAGAAGAGGTTCAGCAGCCCGAGGACGGTGTTGCCCTGGTTGTTGAAGTAGCTCTTGATCGCGTCGGAGTTCACCCCGGGCGCCGGCATCCAGGAGCCGAGCCGGTAGAGAGCGAGGATGATCGCGGTGAAGAGCACGCGCCGCCTGAGCTCGGGGACCGTCCACGCGTTCTTCAGCCAGGAGAACATCGCTGCGCTACGCCTCCGGAGCCTCGGGCTCGGGAGTGGCTTCGGCCTTCGAGACGCCGCCAGCAGGGGCTGCGCGCGCGTTCCTCGCGGCCCGCTTGGGCTTCGGCTCCCCACGCAGCCAGTTGACCGTCCCCCCCGCAGCCTCGATCTTCTCGCGCGCGCTCCCGGAGAACGCGTGCGCGGAGACAGTCAGCCTCTTCGTCAGCTCGCCCTGGCCGAGGATCTTGACGTCGTCGCGGAGGTGGCGCACGAGCCCCGCCGAGCGCAGCAGCTCCGGCGTGACCTCCGTGCCCGCCTCGAAGCGCTCGAGGCCGCCGACGTTGACGGGGAGAGTGGTCGTGCGAAAGGGCCCGATCGGCATCGCGTCCTTGGAGGTGGATCCGCGTTGCTTGCCGACCCGCATGTGCAGGGGCATCTGTCCACCCTCGAAGCCCGCGCGCATCTTCGCGGAACCCGCGCGCGACTTCTGCCCCTTGATCCCGCGGCCCGAATAGCGGCCCTTGCCGGAACCCTGGCCGCGCCCGACGCGCTTGCGGTCACGCCGGGGCTCCGCCGGCTGGAGGCTCGAGAGGCTCAGTTCGTCCGACATCTCCGAGCGGGGCACTTAACGCCCCTCGACCGAGACGAGGTGGTTGACCTTACGCAGCATCCCCGCCAACTCCGGCGAGTCCTGGTGCTCGACGGTCCTTCCGATCTTGCCGAGGCCGAGCGCGCGCAACGTCCCGCGATGGCGCTCGCTCTGGCCGATCTGACTACGAACCTGCGTGATCTTCAGCTTCGCCATCTGATTCCGACGTTGTAGCAGCGGCCGGCTCCGGCTCGTCGAGGATCGCCGCCGGCGAGCGCGGCGGCAGCACGTGCCGGAGCGAGACGCCGCGGATCCGCGCGACGTCTTGCGGGCGGCGGAGGCTCTTCAGCCCGTCGACGGTCGCCTTCAGCATGTTGATCGGATTCGTCGTCCCGAGGCTCTTGGCGAGGATGTCGCGAATGCCGGCGAGCTCGAGAACGGCACGCACCCCACCGCCGGCGATCACGCCCGTGCCCTCGCTCGCCGGGCGCAGCAGAACCCGAGCCGCGTCGGAGCGGCCCGTGATCTCGTGCGTGATCGTGGTGCCGTGCTTCGGCACCGTGAAGAGATTCTTCTTCGCGTCGTCGACGGCCTTCGAGATGGCGAGCGGGACCTCGCGCGCCTTCCCGTAGCCGACCCCGACCCGATCGACCTCGTCGCCGATCACGACGAGAGCCGTGAAGGAAAACCTGCGCCCGCCCTTGACGACCTTGGCGACGCGGTTGATCTCGACGACACGCTCCTTGAGCTCTCTGGACTCCTGTACGTCAACTGCCACAAGCGTTCACCTTCCGAATCGATCGTGTTGCGGGCCGCGAAAAGCAAGCCTCGCAACGACGCAGGGCATGGATAGGGCGGAGCCGCATGCGGGCGCGACTGAGGACGCCGCGAGGCGCCGCTTTGCAGCACCCCCGCGGGCGCGAGCGAGGCGGGAGGGGAATGCAATCAAAACTGCAGGCCTCCCTCGCGCGCCGCGTCCGCGAGCGCCTTGACTCGTCCGTGGTAGAGGTAGCCGCCGCGGTCGAAGACGGCACGTTCGACACCTGCTCTCTTGGCGCTCGCGGCGAGCAGCTTGCCGACCTCGCCGGCCTGCTCGGTCTTGTTGCCCTTGAAGGAGCGCTTGACACCGAGCCAGCTCGCCGACGCGAGCGTGCGCGCGGAATCGTCGTCCACGAGCTGCGCCTCGATGCCGCGATTCGACCGGAAGACGACGAGGCGCGGCCGCTCGGCCGTGCCGGAGACCTTGCCGCGGACGCGCCTGTGGCGGCGCTCGCGCGCCTGTCGGGTGGTCAGCGTGCTCATGCTCTCTTCCCGATCTTGCGGCGGACGTACTCGCCCTCGTAGCGAATGCCCTTGCCCTTGTAGGGCTCCGGGGGCCTCACCTTGCGAATCTCCGCGGCGGTTTGCCCGACCTGCTGCTTGTCGATCCCCTTGACGACGATCTGCGTCGGGGCAGGGACCTCGAATGCGATCCCGTCCCGCGGTGTGATCCTCACGGAGTGCGAGTAGCCGACGTTAAGCTCGAGGTTCGTTCCCTGGAGTGACGCTCGGTAGCCGACGCCCTGGATCTCCAGGCGCTTCTCGAAACCCTTCGTGACGCCCTCGACCATGTTCGCGATCAGCGTTCGAGTGAGCCCGTGCAGCGCCCGATCCTCCCCGCGCTCGGTCGGGCGGGAGACGACGATCGTTCCCTCTTCCTGCTCGACCTGCATGCGCTGCGGGATCTGCTGGCTCAGGGAACCGAGCGGCCCGGCGACCATCACGCGCCCCGGATCGACCGAGACGTTGACGCTCGAAGGCACTTCGATTGGCTTCCTTCCGATTCGACTCATGATTCCATTCCCGTCTTCGAGTTCTTCTCCAGGCGAAAATCGTCAGATTTTGGCCTGCTCGTCACCACACGAAACAGATGACCTCGCCACCCAAGCCCTGCTCGTGAGCCGTGCGGCTCGTGATCACGCCCTTCGAGGTGGACATGATCGCGGTTCCCATGCCACCGAGCACGCGCGGCAGGCGATCCTTGCGCGCGTAGACCCGCCGGCCCGGCTTGGAGATTCGCTTGACGTTCGTCAGCACCCGCTCACGATTGCGGCCGAACTTGAGCTCGACGACGAGCGAGTTGAAGGGATCCCCCTCCTCCACGCGGTAGTCCTTGATGTAGCCCTCCTCCTTGAGGAGGCGCGCGATCTCGACCTTCAGCCGCGAGGTCGGCATCTGGGTGCGCTCGTGCATCGCCTTGTTGGCGTTGCGGATGCGCGTGAGCATGTCTGCGATCGGGTCGGTCTGCATGGGTTACCAGCTGCTCTTCGTCATGCCCGGGATCACGCCCTGGTGAGCGAGTTCGCGGAGGCAGATACGGCAGAGCCCGAACTTGCGGAAGACCGCGCGTGGGCGGCCGCAGCGGTTGCAGCGGGTGTACTGCCGCACCTTGAAGCGCTGCGGGCGTCCGGCTTTCGCGATCAGGGACTTCTTGGCCATTAGGCGTCCTTCCGTTCCTCCGCCGCGAACGGCAGGCCGAGCCCGCGCAGGAGCGCGAGTGCCTGCTCGTCGGTCTGCGCCGTGGTCGTGATCGCCACGTCGAGCCCGCGGACGGTGCTGATGTCGTCGTAGTTGATCTCGGGAAAGATGAGCTGCTCCCGAATCCCGAGCGAGTAGTTGCCGCGCCCGTCGAAGGACCCGGGGCTCAGGCCCCGGAAGTCGCGGATGCGCGGGAGCGCAATCGAGACGAGCCGGTCGAGGAACTCCCACATGCGCGCTCCGCGCAGGGTGACGCGCGCACCGATTGGCATGCCCTCGCGGAGCTTGAACGCGGCGATCGACTTGCGAGCGCGGCGCACCTGCGCCTTCTGGCCCGCTATGACCGCCAGCTCCTCCATGGCTCCGTCGAGCGCCTTGGCATCCGTCTTCGCCTCGCCGACACCCATGTTGAGCGTGATCTTCGACACCTTCGGCACCTGCATGACCGAGGACAACCCGAGATCCTCCTGAAGGCGGCCGCGAATGTCCGACTCGTAGCTCTCCTTGAGGCGGGGCCTGTACCCGTCCGCTGCCTTGCCGTTCTTCGACGCCGCCATCAGCGGTCACCTTCCGTGGGCATCGTGCTCGCGAGCGGCGAAAAGCCGGTCTCGCAAGGACGGAGGGAGCATTCGTAGCCGCAGGCTACGGGTGCGACCGAGGACGCGGCGAGAACGAGCTTTGCAGCCCGCTCGCGAGCGCGAGGCACGCGGGAGGGGGCCGCCGCCATTAGTCGATCTCCTGTCCGCAGTCGGCGCGCTTGCAGACGCGGATCTTGACCCGTTCGCCCTTGATCTCCTTGATGACGGTGCCGACCCGCGTTGGGCGCCGGCACGTCGGGCAGACGACCATCACCTTCGAGACCGCGAGCGGCGCAGCCTTCTCGATCACACCGCCCGGTGCGATCTGCTGACCGCCCATCCGGCTGGCGTCCCGGATCGGGCGCGGCTTCGTGTGCCGCTTGACGATGTTCAGGTTCTCGACGATCACGCGTCTCTCCTGCGGCATGGCCCGGATGATCCGGCCCTGCTTGCCGCGATCCTTGCCCGACAGGATCTGGACGAGGTCTCCCTTCTTGATCTTCAACGTCGCAGCCACGGTCAGAGAACCTCCGGAGCGAGTGAGACGATCTTCATAAAGTTCCTCTCGCGCAACTCGCGGGCGACCGGGCCGAAGATCCGGGTGCCGCGCGGGTTACGCTGGGCGTCGATGAGCACGGCCGCGTTCTCGTCGAAGGCGATCAGCGTGCCGTCGTCGCGGCCGTAAGCCTTCTTCGTCCGGACGACGACAGCCTGCACGACCTCGCCCTTCTTCACCGCGCCCTGCGGCGTCGCGGCCTTCACCGTCGCCGTGATGATGTCCCCGACCCGGGCGTACCGGCGGTGAGATCCACCCTTGACGCGGATGCAGAGGATCTCGCGGGCGCCCGTGTTGTCCGCCACCTTCAGACGCGACTCCTGCTGGATCATCTCGCGGCTTCCACGATCTCGGCCAGGCGCCAGTTCTTCGTCTTCGAGAGCGGGCGGGTCTCCACGATCCGCACGACGTCACCGACGTTCGCCGCGTTCCGCTCGTCGTGAGCGTGGAACTTCGTCGAGCGGCGGACGACCTTCTTGTAGCGCGGGTGTGCCTTCACGGTGTCGACCTTGACGACGATCGTCTTGTCCATCCCGCTCGAGACGACGACCCCGCGCCGCTCCTGCGTCGATGAACGTTCGCGCTCGGGCTTCGGCAACCTCGTGATCGGCTTGCGTTCTGCCGGGTGCTCCCGTTTCAGCCTCGAGCGCTGCCGCCGCTCGCCTCGCGGGAGGCGCTTCTTCTTGCGCTTCGGCTCCGCGGACGCCGGCGGCGCGACAGCTTCCGCGGCGGGCTCGGTCGCGCCGGCCGGCTCCGGCTCGTCGGCAGGAGGTTCGGCGACAGCAGGCTCGTCGATGGGTGCCGCGGCTGCGGCTGCCTCGGCTTCGACGCTCGGCTGCGGCTCCGCGGCGCCGAGGGACTCGGCGGCGGCCGGCTCTTCGGCCGGTGCCGCCTCGGTCACCTCCGCGACCGGAGGCTCCGCCTCGGCAGCGGGCTCAGGCTCAGGTTCGGACTCCGGTACGGCCTCGGCCGCCGGCTCGTCGGCCGCCTCGGCCGCAGGGACTGCCCCGGGCTCGGCCGGTTCGGACTCGGGAGCGGCGACGGGCAAAGAGACGGGCTCGGCGCCGGCCGGCTCGTCCACGCTCGCCACCTCGACCTCCTCGGATGTGAGCGGTGCCTCGAGAGGCGCCGCGGCGGCCTCCTCGGCCTTCTTGCGCGAGCGCTTCGGCTTCTCCGCAGGAGTCTGCTCCTCAGAAGTCTGCGCCTCGGTTGTCGCGTCCTGATTCATCTTCTCGTCAGCCATCGTTACTTCCTCTCCAGCAGAGCCTCGCGCTCGTGGCGAATCGTCAGGATCCTGGCGATCTCGCGCTTCGCGAGCCTCAGGCGGGCGCTGTTCTCGAGCGCTCCCGTCGAGGACTGGAAGCGCAGGTTGAAGAGCTCGTGCCGGGTCTCCTCGAGCTTGCGCTCGAGCTCCTCGTCGTTCAGGTCCCTGAGCTGCCTGGGCCTCATGAGGTGCTTTCCGCGCGAGCGCCCGACTTCTGGGGCTCGGACCGGAGGTTCTCAGGATTCAAAGAGACCACCTTCCCGCTTCACGACCTTCGTCTTGACGGCCAACTTCGTACCGGCCAGTCGGAGCGCCTCCTTGGCAAGCGGCTCGGGCACACCCGCCAGCTCGAACATGACTCGCCCCGGCTTGATCACGGCAACCCAGTGCTCGGGCGAACCCTTGCCTTTGCCCATGCGCGTCTCCGCCGGCTTCTGCGTCACGGGCTTGTCCGGGAAGACGTTGATCCACACCTTCCCGCCACGCTTGATCTTGCGCGTCATCGCGATCCGCGCCGCCTCGATCTGACGGTTCGTGATCCAGGCCCGCTCGAGCGCCTTCAACCCGAAGTCGCCCGACTGCACGGTCGTCTGACCCTTGGACATGCCAGCTCGCCGCCCGCGATGGTGCTTGCGGAATTTCGTCTTCTTCGGCAGCAGCATTAGTGGATCGCCCGCCGACGTTGGTGGACTTTCTGGGTCGCGAGCAGCAAGCCAGGGAAGGACGCAGGGAGCCTCCATATGCTGGCATATGGAGGCGACTGAGGACGCCCCCTGGCGCCGCTGATCGCGGGCCGGAAACCGGCAAACGTTGGTGGGCGATCCACTAGCGCCCTCCCTTGCCGCGCGGGCTGCCGGAGCCGGAGCCGCCGGAGCTCTCGGCACCCTCGTTCCCGGACTGGTCGAGCTTCGTCGGGTCCTCGTGCATCTGCTTCTGCGTCGTCGAGTCCGGCGCGTCGGCGACGGGAGCCGGCGTCGTCTCGACCTGAGGCTCGATCACCGGCTGCTCGCTGCCCTCGGCCGAGACTGCGCGCTCGTTCGTCCGGGGGCGCTCGACGTTCGTCTGGCCGCGGGACCGATCCGCCCCGCCTCCGCCGCCGGGACGGGGACGCCCGCCTCGACCGCCGGGTCGCCCACGGCGAACCGGTCCGAGGTCGGTGCGGTCACCGCCGCGCGCGCGGCTGGACTCGCGCGAGGCCGAGAGTCCCTCGGAGACGCCTCCCCGGCGCCGTGCCTGATCTTGCTCGCCGAGCCGCGAGTCCTTCTGGGTGATCCCCTCGTAACCCTCCGGCATGATCTCGCCCTTGTTGATCCAGACCTTGACGCCGATGCGGCCGTAGGTCGTCTTCGCTTCGCAGAACCCGTAGTCGATGTCGGCCCGGATCGTGTGCAGCGGCACTCGACCTTCGGAATAGCTCTCGGACCGGCTCATCTCGCCGCCGCCGAGCCGGCCGCCGCACATGATCTTGACCCCCTGCGCGCCGGAGCGCATCGCAGAGGCCAGGGAGCGCTTCATCGCGCGCCGGAAACTGACGCGGTTCTGGAGCTGCTCGGCGATCGATTGGGCGACGAGCTTGGCGTCGAGCTCCGGCCGCTTGATCTCGTTGATGTTGATGTGGACGTTCTTGTGCGTCAGCGCATGCACCTCGCGCCGCAGCGCGTCCACCTCCACACCCGACTTGCCGATCACGATTCCAGGCCTGGCCGTATAGATGTCGATCGTGATCCGCTGCTTGTCCTTGCGGATCAGGATGTCCGACAGGCCGGCGTGGGCGAGCTTCCCGTAGATGTGTTCGCGGATCTTGATGTCCTCGAGCAGGGCCGCGGGGAACTCCTTCGTGCTGGCGAACCAGTTCGACTTCCAGTCGTGGATAACGCCGACGCGCAATCCGCCGGGATGAACCTTCTGTCCCATTAGTGGGTCACCCGCCGGCGTCGGCGGAATTTCTGGGTCGCGAGCAGCAAGCCAGGGAAGGACGCAGGGAGTCTCGATATGGTGGCATATCGGGGCGACTGAGGACGCCCCCTGGCGCCGCTGATCGCGGGCCAGAAACCGGTGTACGTTGGTGGGTGATCCACTAGCTCTCCTCCGCCTTTCGCCTGGGCCTGGGAGCGCGGATGCGCTTGGACTTCTCCGCCGGCGCCGATTCGGCGGTCGGCTGCAACTGCGGCGCCTCGACAGTCACGGGCGCCTCTACCGGAGCGGGGGCGGCCTGTCTCCGCGCGCGCTGGGGGCGCGGCGCACGGGCCTTCGGATCCTGGACGAGCTTGACGGTGATGTGGCACGTCCGCTTGTAGATGCGAGCCACGCGCCCGCGCGCACGCGGGCGGAACCGCTTGATGGTCGGGCCCTCGTCCACGTAGGCGGCAGAGACGAGCAGATCGTCTCCGAGCAGCCCGTGGTTCGCCTCGGCGTTCGCGACCGCCGAGCGCAGCACCTTCTCGACCTCGCGCGCCGCAGCTCGCGTGGTGAACGCGAGCACCGTGCGCGCCTCGGGCACGCTGCGCCCGCGGATGTGCTCCGCCACGAGTCGCGCCTTCCGAGGCGAGATCCGTACCCACTTGGCTTCCGCGCGCACCTCGCGTCCTGTCTCGACCGTGGCCATCAGCGCTTCTTGACCTGCGTCTGCCGGTCGCCGGCGTGGCCGCGGAAAGTCCGTGTCGGCGCGAACTCGCCCAGCTTGTGACCGACCATTTGCTCGGTGACGAACACCGGTACGTGCTTGCGCCCGTCGTGGACCGCGATCGTGTGCCCGACCATCTCGGGGAAGATCGTGGAGGACCGCGACCAGGTGCGGATCATCCGTTTCTCGTTCGTGGCGTTCATCGACTCGATCCGGCCCATCAGCCTGTCCTCGACGAACGGTCCCTTCTTCGAGCTTCTACTCATTACCTCTTCTCTTTCCCGCGCCGCCTGCCGCGGACGATCAGCTTGTCGGAATGCTTGTGCTTGCTGCGCGTGCGCTTCCCGAGAGTCGGCACGCCCCACGGAGTCACCGGGTGGCGCCCACCCTTCGACTTGCCCTCGCCGCCGCCGTGCGGGTGGTCGACGGGGTTCATCGCGGAACCTCGCACCGCCGGCCGCTTTCCCTGCCAGCGGCTGCGCCCGGCCTTCCCGACCGTGACGTTCTCGTGGTCGACGTTGCCGACCTGGCCGACGGTGGCGCGGCAGGTGAGCGCTACGCGGCGCATCTCGCTCGAGGGCATGCGCAGGACTGCGTAGCCCTCGTCCTTCGCGACCAGCTGGATGCTCGCCCCTGCGCTCCGGGCCATCTTCCCGCCCTGCCCCGGCTTCAGCTCCACGTTGTGAACGAGCGTGCCGGTCGGGATGTTCGCGAGCGGGAGCGCGTTCCCCGGCTTGATGTCAGCCTGCGGGCCCGACTCGACGACCGCCCCCACCCGCAGCCGCGCCGGCGCGAGGATGTAGGCCTTGGCGCCGTCGGCGTAGTGGAGGAGCGCGATGCGCGCGGAGCGGTTCGGGTCGTACTCGATCGCCGCCACCGTCGCGGGCACGCCGTCCTTCAGGCGCTTGAAGTCGACCAGCCGGTAGCGGCGCTTGTGCCCCCCACCCTGATGTCGCGTCGTGATGCGGCCCTTGTTGTTGCGCCCGCCTTTCCTCTTGACTGGCTCGAGCAGGCTGCGCTCCGGCTCCTTCTTCGTGATCTCCTCGAAGGTGGAGACCGACATGAACCGGCGGCCGGGGCTCGTGGGCTTGTAGCGACGAATGGCCATTAGACCTGTGCCCCGCCGAAGATCTCGATCGTCTCGCCCTTGCGGATCTTCACAATCGCCTTCTTCCAGCCCGGCCGGCGGCCGCGGATCGTCCCGCGCCGCTTCGGCTTCGACTGCACCTTGAGGACGTTAACGCGCTCGACGTGGACGCTGAACAGCTGCTCGACAGCCTGCCGGATCTGCGTCTTGTGGGCGTCAGGGTGCACCTTGAAGGAGTACTTGTCGTCCTCGATCAGCCCGTAGCTCTTCTCCGAGACGACGGGCGCGAGCAGGATCTCGTTCGGGTGGAGGCTCAACTCGCCCTCCGCTGAACCACCTCGAGCGCGCCCTCGGTCAGAACGAGCGTTCGCGCCCAGACGACGGCGGCAACCTCGAGCTCCGACGGCGTCACGACCTCGACACGGTCAAGGTTCCGGAACGACTTCGCGACGGACGCCTCGGTCTCGAGCACGACCACGACCGCGGGCCGAGCGTGGGCGCCCAGCAGCTCGGCCGCCTTGCGCGTCGAGGGAGCCTCGAGCGTCGCGGGATCGACGAAGGCGAGGGTGTCTCCCTGCGCATGGCTCGAGAGCGCCGACCGGAGTGCCGCCTTCGCGGCCTTCCGGTTCACCTTCACCTCGAAGTTGCGCGGGCTCGGGGGAAAGACGACGCCGCCGCCCGTCCACTGCGGAGCACGAGTCGTGCCCGCGCGGGCGCGGCCGGTGCCCTTCTGACGCCAGGGCTTGGAGCGCCCGCCGGAGACCAGACCGCGGCTCTTCGCGGCGCGGGTGCCGGCACGGCGTGCGTTCAGCTCGGCGCGCACCGCCTCGTGGACGAGGTGGGGCTTCACCTCGGCTGCGAAGATCGAGTCGTCGAGGGCAACGGCGTCGGATCCCGCCGCTCCCAGGACAGAAGCCTTAGGCGCGGCCATGGGAGCGCTCCTCCCTGACCTCGACGACGGCGTTCTTGTGGCCCGGTACGGAGCCCTTGACGAGGAGCAGGTTCTGCTCGAGGTCGACCGCGTGCACGGTCAGCCCCACCTGCGTGATCCGCTTGCCGCCCATGCGACCGGCCATCCGCATCCCCTTGAAGACGCGCGAGGGAGTCGCGGAGGCGCCGATCGAGCCCGGCTTGCGCACGTTGTGCGAGCCGTGCGAGACGGGGCCGCGCGAGAAGTTGTGCCGCTTGATCGTGCCGGCGAAGCCCTTGCCGATCGACACGCCGGCGACCTTGATCGTCTCCCCCGGCTCGAACGCCTCGACGGTCACCGTCTCGCCCGCGACGAGCTCGGAGGGTCCGCGGAACTCGACCAGGTGCCGGTGCGGGGCGACCTTCGTCCTCGCGAGGTGCCCCACCTCGGCCTTGGAGAGCTTCCGCTCGGCCACGGGCTCGAAGGCGAGCTGCACGGCCTCGTAGCCATCGGAGGCGATCGACTTGACGTGGACCACCGGGCAGGGGCCGGCCTCGATCACCGTCACGGGCGTGACCGCACCCGTCTCCGGGTCGAAGAACTGCGTCATGCCCAGCTTGCGTCCGATGATCCCCTTCACGTCTATGCCCTCACTACAGCTTGATCTCGATGTCGATGCCGGCGGGAAGGTCCAGCCGCATCAGCTGGTCGATCGTCTTCGGCGTCGGACTGTGGATGTCGATCAGCCGCTTGTGCGTGCGCACCTCGAAATGCTCACGCGAGTCCTTGTCCTTGAACGGGCTCCGGATCACGCAGTAGACGTTCTTCTCGGTGGGTAGGGGTACTGGACCGGTGATCGTGGCACCGCTTCGCTGGGCCGTATCGACGATGTCGCGCGCCGAGCGGTCCAGCTGCTGATGGTCGTAGCCCTTGAGCCTGATGCGGATCTTCCCCTGCGGCATTTCCTCGTCCGATCTACTTGATGATGTCCGTGACGACGCCGGCACCGACCGTGCGACCGCCTTCGCGAATCGCGAAGCGGAGGCCCTGGTCCATGGCGATGGGCTGGATCAGCTCGATCTCCATGTTCGTGTTGTCGCCAGGCATGACCATCTCCTGGCCCTCCGGCAGCTTGATCGAGCCGGTGACGTCGGTCGTCCGGAAGTAGAACTGCGGCCGGTAGCCGTTGAAGAACGGCGTGTGGCGTCCGCCCTCGTCCTTGGAGAGGACGTAGACCTCCGCCATGAAGTGGGTGTGAGGCGTGATCGAGCCGGGCTTCGCCAGCACCTGCCCGCGCTCCACGTCCTCGCGCTTGACGCCGCGCAGAAGGGCGCCCGCGTTGTCTCCGGCCTGTGCGTTGTCCAGCGTCTTGTTGAACATCTCGACGCCCGTGACGACGGTCTTTGTGATCTCCGGATGGATGCCGATGATCGCGATCTCGTCGCCGATCTTGATCGCACCCTGCTCCACGCGCCCGGTTACGACCGTCCCGCGGCCCGTGATCGTGAAGACGTCCTCGATCGGCATCAGGAACGGCCGGTCGATCGCCCGCTCGGGCTCGGGGATGTACGAGTCGACGGCCTCCATCAGCTCGAGGATCTTGGGCGTCCACTCGTCGTCGCCCTCCAGCGCCTTGAGCGCCGAGACCTGCACGACAGGGATGTCGTCGCCGGGGAACTCGTACTTCGAGAGAAGCTCGCGAACCTCCATCTCGACGAGCTCGAGCAGCTCCGGGTCGTCGACCATGTCGGCCTTGTTCAGCGCGACGACGATCGAGGGAACCTCGACCTGGCGCGCGAGGAGGATGTGCTCGCGCGTCTGGGGCATCGGGCCGTCGGCGGCCGAGACGACGAGGATGGCGCCGTCCATCTGGGCGGCACCGGTGATCATGTTCTTGATGTAGTCGGCGTGACCGGGGCAGTCGACGTGGGCGTAGTGGCGGTTCGCCGTCTCGTACTCGACATGCGAGGTGTTGATGGTGATCCCGCGCTGACGC
This sequence comes from Gaiellales bacterium, assembly GCA_038237515.1. GTDB lineage: Bacteria > Actinomycetota > Thermoleophilia > Gaiellales > Gaiellaceae > JBBQDZ01. The sequence continues at coordinate 9,917 of JBBRYP010000022.1, read as the reverse complement.
TCCTCGGGAGCGTTGTCGATCGAGGCGAAGTCGCGCACGGTCGTATTCGTCCCCTGATCGGAGAGCACCTTCGTGATGGCTGCCGTCAAGGTCGTCTTGCCATGGTCAATGTGACCGATCGTCCCGACGTTCAGGTGCGGCTTCGTCCGCTCGAACTTCTGCTTTGCCATGTGGTCCTCCGGTCTCCTTCTCTTGTCCTGGAGCGTTAGCTTCCGGCTTCGACGATCTCGGTTGCGATCGACTGAGGGACGTCCTCGTACCGATCGAATTGCATCGTGAACGTCGCCCGGCCCTGCGTCGTCGAGCGCAGGTCGGTGGCGTATCCGAACATCGCCGACAGGGGGACGCGCGCCTTGATCGCCTGCGCGTTACCGCGCGGCTCGAGCCCCTCCACCCGCCCGCGGCGGCTGTTGAGGTCGCCCATGACGTCTCCGAGGTACTCCTCGGGAGTCACGACCTCGACCGCCATCACCGGCTCGAGCAGCTTCGGCTTCGCGCGCTTCATCGCCTCCTTGAAGGCCAGCGAGCCTGCGACCTTGAAGGCCATCTCGCTCGAGTCGACGTCGTGGTAGGAGCCGTCGACGAGCCTCACACGCAGATCGACGACCGGGAAGCCCGCGAGGATCCCCGACTCCATCGCCTCCTGGATGCCGACGTCCACCGACGGGATGTACTCCTTCGGGACGCGGCCGCCGACGATCTTGTCGAGGAACTCGTAGCCCTCCCCGGGCTCGGTCGGCTCCATGTCGATGACGACGTGGCCGTACTGGCCGCGACCGCCGGTCTGACGGACGAAGCGGCCCTGGACCTTCTCGACGGCCTTGCCGATCGTCTCGCGATAGGCGACCTGGGGCCGGCCGACGTTCGCGTCGACCTTGAACTCCCTCATCAGGCGATCGACGATGATCTCGAGGTGCAGCTCGCCCATCCCCGAGATGAGCGTCTGCCCCGTCTCCTCGTCGGTGAGCACGCGGAAGGTCGGATCCTCCTCCGCGAGCCGCTGCAGACCGCCCGAGAGCTTGTCCTGGTCGCCCTTCGTCTTCGGCTCGATCGCCACGGAGATGACCGGGTCCGGGAACTCCATGGACTCGAGCTTGATCGGCGCGGAGTCGATCGCGAGGGTATCGCCCGTGGTCGTGAACTTGAGGCCGACCGCAGCGGCGATCTCGCCCGCGCCGATCTCCTCGCGCTCCTCCCGATGGTTCGCGTGCATCTGGAGGATCCGTCCGATCCGCTCCGTCTTCCCCGTCGTCGTGTTGAGGACGCGCGCGCCGGCGGCCACCCGGCCGGAGTAGACGCGGAAGTACGTGAGCTTGCCCACGTAGGGGTCGGACATAACCTTGAAGGCGAGCGCCGCGAAGGGCTCGTCCAGCGCCGGGCGGCGCGAGAGCTCGTGGTCCGTGCGCGGGTCGATGCCCTGCACCGGCGGCACGTCGAGCGGGCTCGGCAGGTAGTCGATGACCCCGTCGAGCAGCGGCTGCACGCCCTTGTTCTTGAAGGCGGAGCCGAGCAGGATCGGCGTGACGGAGTTGTCGAGCGTCGCCTTGCGCAGCGCGCGCTTCAGCATCTCCGGGGTCACCGACTCCTCGTCGAGCAGGTAGGTCTCCGTGAGCTCGTCGTCGTGATCCGCGACGGCATCGATCAGCTGGTGGTGGTACTCGTGCGCCTGCTCCGACAGCTCCGTCGGAATCGCCATCACGTCGAACTGCGTGCCGAGGTCGTCCTGCCAGACGAGCGCCTGCATCTCGACGAGGTCGACGACTCCACGGAAGTGCTCCTCCTGGCCGATCGGCAGCTGGATCGGCACCGGGTGGGCGCCCAGCCGGTCGATCATCGACTGCACGGACGCGAAGAAGTCGGCGCCGGTGCGATCCATCTTGTTGATGAACGCGATCCGGGGGACGGCGTAGCGGTCCGCCTGGCGCCAGACCGTCTCGGACTGTGGCTCGACGCCCGCCACGGCATCGAATACGGCGATCGCGCCGTCGAGGACGCGAAGGCTGCGCTCGACCTCGACAGTGAAGTCTACGTGCCCGGGCGTATCGATAATGTTGATCCGGAAGTCGCGCCACTCCGCGGTCGTCGCCGCAGAGGTGATTGTGATGCCGCGCTCCTGCTCCTGCGCCATCCAGTCCATAACCGCGGCGCCCTCGTGCACCTCGCCCATCTTGTGGGTGCGACCGGTGTAGTAGAGGATCCGTTCGGTGGTCGTGGTCTTGCCCGCGTCGATGTGGGCCATGATCCCGATGTTCCGGACGCGGTCGAGATCCACTGCGCTTCGTTCCTGTGTCGGCGCAGCCACTGCTACCACCTGTAGTGCGCGAAGGCCTTGTTGGCCTGCGCCATCCGGTAGAGGTCGTCCTTGCGCTTGAAAGCGCCGCCCTGCTGGTTCAGCGCGTCGAGAATCTCGGCGGCCAGCTTCTCCTCCATGTGGCGCTCGCGGCGGTCGCGGGCGAAGTTGACGAGCCAGCGCACGGCCAGCGTGCGCGCGCGGCGCTGCGGAACCTCGACCGGCACCTGGTAGTTCGCCCCGCCGACGCGGCGAGAGCGCACCTCGAGCACCGGCGTGACCGTCTTCACCGCCTGCTCGAGCACCTCGACGGGAGGCTTCCCCGTCCGCTCGCCGATCCGGTCGAGCGCCGAGTAGACGATCTTCTCGGCGGTCGAGCGCTTGCCGCTCGTCATCACCTTGTTGATCACCTGCGTCACGAGGACCGACTCGTGCACCGGGTCGGCGTCGAGCGTCCGGATGGCGATCTCTGCTCGGCGCGGCATCAGGAAGGCCTCTTGGCGCCGTATTTGGAACGACCCTGGCGACGGTCGGAGACGCCTGCGGCGTCGAGGGCGGCGCGAATGACCTTGTAGCGGATGCCCGGGAGATCCTTCACGCGGCCGCCACGAACGAGGACCACCGAGTGCTCCTGCAGGTTGTGCCCCTCGCCGGGAATGTATGCGGTGATCTCCATGCCGTTCGTCAGGCGGACCCGCGCGGCCTTCCGGAGAGCCGAGTTCGGCTTCTTCGGCGTGCGCGTGAAGACCCGCGTGCAGACGCCCCGCTTCTGCGGCGCCCCGCCGAGATGCGGCGTCTTCGTCTTCTCGACCTGGGACTTGCGTCCCTTCCTGACGAGCTGGTTGACCGTGGGCACGAGAACTCCTGGCTGATCGCTTACGCAAAGAAGGTCGGCCGGGGTCGCAGCCCCTGCCAACCGGGAAGCGCATGGTAGCGAAGACGTGGTGCGCTCGCAAACACGGGGGCGGGCCTCGGCCTCCCCCGGATGGGTCATGCACGGGGCCTGAACGGCTACTAGAGTGAAGACACTGACCGGCGCGGCAACCGGTCTGGGGAGTTCCATGCGGCCTGGACATAGCTCTCGGAGCGACCATTGGTGACCGTTCTGGCGTCCTACGCGACGTCGCTCCTGAGTGCGCTCCTCGTGGGGCTGCTCCTCTGCGCCGAATTCCTCGGCTTCCTCTGGTACATGCGCCGCTCGGAGGAAGTCGCGGAGGAACGGGTCGACGTGGTCGTCAGCGAGCTCACGGATCGCATCAACGCTCTCGGGAGCGAGGTCGCCGATGCGCTCTCGCGCGCGCAGGAGGAGGCCCGCCGTAGCCGCTTCCTCGGGGAGTTCGGCGGGTCGATCGACCTCGACGAAGTCCTCTCGCGGACGCTCGATGCGGCTGTCGGCTGCGCCGGCGCCGACGCGGCCCTGCTTCGCCTGACGATTCCTTCGGGCGAGACTCTCACGGAATCGGCCGGCCTCTCCCGCGAGGAGCTGGAGGAGGTCGCCCTCGTAGAGCCGCCACCGAGCGCACGCTTTCGTGCCGTGTCGCTGGAACTCGAGCCGGCGGGCGAGGCCGGCGAGATCAGGCGCGCAATCGCCGTGCCACTGCGCTCCGACGCCGGGCCGCTCGGCGTGCTCACCGTCTTCAGTCGCTCGGACGCCGGTCCTCTCGACGAGCAGGTGGCCCTCGAGCTCGCGATGCTCGCGGAGCGGGCCGGGCGGTCGATCGAAAATGCCAGACGCTTTCGCGAGGCGCGCCAGCAGGCCGACCTCGACGCGCTGACGGGCCTCCACAACCGGCGCTACTTCCACGAGACACTCGCACGGGAGGTAGCGCGGGCGCACCGCTACTCACGAGACCTCGCCCTGATCGTCTTCGACCTCGACGACTTCAAGGCCGTCAACGATCGAATCGGCCATCTGGCCGGCGATCACGTCCTTGCCGAGGTGGCCGAGCGCGTGCGCGACGTCGTGCGGTCGGCCGACGTGCCCTGTCGCGTCGGCGGCGACGAGTTCGGCGTGATCCTCCCCGAGTCGAGCCTCGAGGACGCCGACCAGCTCTACAATCGCCTCCAGGGCGCGGTCGCGGCACACCCGGTGAGCACCGCCGGTGCGTTGACGCTCTCGGCGGGTGTGACGGCGCTCGGATCGAAGGACGACCCTGTGAGCTTCTTTCAGCGGGCCGACGAGGCCCTCTACCGGGCGAAGAACGCGGGCAAGGGCCGCGTCGTCGCCTCCAACTCCGGCGCGAGTTAGAAGCGCAGTTCGAGGAAAGGCAGATACGTCCCAACGTCGACGGCCGCGACCTCGGGGAGGTCGTCTCGCAGGCAGGTCGTCGACTTGAGCGCGTCCGCCTGACGCTTCTGCGTCCAGCGGTCGAAGGCATCGCCGCGGCCGAAGGCCTGCAGGGCGACCCGCAGCGCCGGGCGCGCGACCGAAAACGGCACCGCGCCGAGCGGGATCGGATCGCCGAGCGCCTGAACCCTAGTGGGAGGCTCCGCCTGGAGCGTGACGGTGGAGCCCGTCGGGGCGGCGAAGGCCCGTGCCGGCGCTGCCGCCTGCAGCACGAATCCGTTCGCCACTCCCTCCAGCCACCAGGGAGTCGGCGTTGCGGCCATGCGACGCATGGGCGCGTTGGGGTAGGAGCGGTAGAAGGTCGCGAGATCCTTCGCCGCGGGCTCCACCGCCGCCATGCGCTGCTCCAGCCGCTGACGGCGGAGGAGGTCGCCGATCAGGCCGCGGGCAACGAGCCGGGTCGCCTGCGCGGCGGCGAGCGCCGCGAGGTACCGGGAGCGGCTGCCCTGGAAGGAGATATCGACCACGACCCGCTCGGCCGAGATCACCTCTGCCGCCGTCACGGGCGCCTCGTCCTGCTCGACCAGCCGCTGCATCAACGTCGTCGCGGCCACGTCGGCGTCTCCCGTCACCGGGGCGAGCGCCGCCACGTCCGCTCCCTGGATCGTCCGCTCGCCGTAGGTGCATTGCACGCCGTCCGGAAGCGCGAGCTGACCCTCGGTGAGCGAGCCGTCGAAGTCGGGGCCGATCACGCCCGGCGCGTCGCAGAGAGTCGGGTCGCGCGCCCAGACGTACACGCACGCCGCCGTCTTCTTCTCCTCGTCGCCGCTCTTGTCGGCGCTGAACGTGCCCCAGCCCCACGACCACACCGAGCCGATGCCGAGCTCCCCGGCCACCTGCTTGGCCGCCAGGGCCTCGAGCTTCACGACCTCGTTCCACGCAGCGGCCGGCTGCAGGCCGGAACGTCCGCCGGGGGTCGACTGGAAGCCGAGTGCGAAGCCGAGGTGGGATGCGGGGATGCCGAGCGAGATGAAGTTCCGCATCCCCTGTCGCAGGGCGCGGCGCATGGCCCGGCTGCCTGCAATCGGTCCCTGGCGATTGATCGAGGGTCCCGAAAAGTAGATCTCCGGCACGAGGTCCGCCACCTCGGCGGCCTGCCGCCACCAGTCCCCGGCCACCCCACCGGTGTACGGGCCACTCGCGAGGAGGAGGAACGGCCGGCCTCCGCGCGAGCTGATCTGTCGGAGCAGCTCCAGCACGTTCGAGCGGTACTGCGCGTTGGATGCCGTCCACGGGGTGGTGGTGCCGGCCCCGTTCAGCTCGTTGAGAGCGATCACAGGGGTGGAGCAGTCGGAGGCGTCCGCCGCCCTGGCGACGAGCCGCGCAGCGGCTGCAGGGATGCCCTGCGGGTCGGCGGGCTTCAAAGTCGATCCAACGAGATCGCCGAGCCGCATCTGCCAGAAGACGGTCTTCGCCCCGTAGGAGCGCAGCTTCTTCGGCACCGTCAGCCCGCCCTCCGTGGCGACGATCGCACCCGGCTTGCCGAAGACCAAGTAACGAAACGAGACGGAACCGGAGCCGAAGTCGATCCACCAGGGCTGAGCGTCGGGCAGGCCGCACTGACCGGCCCGAGCGGGGCCGGCCGCACCGCCGAAGAGGGCGGCGCCGAAGGCGGCGAGGATCGCGAGCCGTCGAATCACTGCGCCGCACAACTAGCACACGCTCCGGTGCTAGTATACATGACCATGGTAAGGTGACTATGGACATGTCTGAAAAAATGATCTCTGCGAGCGTCTTCAAGGCGCGCTGCCTTGCTCTCATGGAGGACGTCGCTCACTCCGGCGAGACGCTCGTGGTCACGAAACGCGGCCGTGCGCTCGTGCGCGTCGTTCCATTGGATTCGCCCCGGCCGCTGACTGGGAGCGTGCGATTCCACGTTGACGATCGGAAGCTGCTCGAGCCGCTCGAAGACAGCTGGGACGCCGAGAGCGCTTGATCGTCCTCGACACGCACGCCTGGTTGTGGTGGGTGTCGGCACCGGAGAAGCTGTCAGCCAGAAGTCGCGCGGCTATCGATGCAGCAGGCACCGTCGGTGTGTGCACGATCAGCGCCTGGGAGGTGGCGCTCCTCGTCGCGCGCCAGCGAATCGAACTCGACCGGGAGGTGCGGACCTGGGTCCGGCAGGCGCTTGCCGAACCGGGTGTGGAGGCGCTCCCGTTGACCGCGGAGGTCGCGGTCTCCGCGGCGCTCCTGGAGGCCGAGGGATTGCCGGGCGACCCCGCGGACCGGATGATCTACGCGACCGCACGAGCCCACGGCGCAAGGCTCGCCACACGGGACGAGGCGCTGCGGCGCTTCGACGCCTCCCGAACGATCTGGTAAGCCGCCGAGTCTGCTGGGCCGCCCGCGCCCAAACGGGAAGGGCGGGCGAGGAGCAGAGCCCGGCGGAACCCGCCGGGCTCTGTCCAGCGACTCGGTGCTTGGTTACTCGGCGTCGAGGGGCGAGTCCACCTCGGGCACTTCCTCGGCCTCGCCGGCCTCCGTCGGGCGGACGGGATCGGCCGGGCCGAAGGGGGGCAGCCCGCCGAAGTCGATGCCGAGGGCAGCGAAGTCGATGCTCGACTCGCCGTCGCTGCCGATCTCGTCGAGCGCCGCCAGAAGCTCGGCCTCCGCCTCGGGACGGGTGAGAAGAGCCGCCGGCACCTTGTCGGACGGCCCGATCTCCACGTTCCGGTAGCGCTTCAGGCCGGTGGCTGCGGGGATCAGCTTGCCGATGATCACGTTCTCCTTGAGGCCGAGCAGGCGGTCGACCTTGCCTTCGATCGACGCATCGGTCAGCACCTTCGTCGTCTCCTGGAAGGAGGCGGCGGAGAGGAACGACTCGGTTGCGAGGGAGGCCTTCGTGATCCCGAGGATCAGCGGCTCCCAGGTTGCCTCCTCGCCCTTCTCGGCCCGCACACGGTTGTTCTCGCGCTCGAGCACCACCTTGTCGACGAGCTGGCCGGGCAGGAGGTCGGTCTCGCCATTCGACTCGACCCGCACCTTCTTCATCATCTGGCGCACGATGAGCTCGATGTGCTTGTCGTGGATGTCGACGCCCTGCGACTTGTAGACCTTCTGCACCTCGCCGACCAGATAGAGCTCGGTCGCCGTTTCGCCCTCAGGCCCCCGCTTCAGGCGCAGGAGGTCGGAGGGGTTGCGCGAGCCTTCGTGCAGCGGGTCGCCCGCCTCGACGTGGTCGCCGTGCTTGACCAGTAGCCGCGTGCGCCGCGGGAACTGGTAGGCGACCTCCTCCGGGGCTTCGACCTCGCCGGGGCCCGCGTCTGGCTGCAGCGTCACCTTCGGTCCACGGTCGGTGTCCTCGACCTGCACCTTGCCGGCCGCGTCGGCGAGACGGGCGGCGCCCTTCGGGTTGCGCGCCTCGAAGATCTCGACGACGCGAGGCAGGCCATGGGTGATGTCCGCGCCGGCGACCCCGCCGGTGTGGAAGGTGCGCATCGTCAGCTGCGTGCCCGGCTCGCCGATCGACTGGGCTGCGATGATCCCGACGGCGTCGCCGATCTCGCAGGTCTCGCCGGTGGCGAGGAAGATGCCGTAGCAGGTGCGGCAGACGCCGAACTCGCTGCGGCACTTGAGGACCGAACGAACGGGCAGCGTCGCCGTCGGCGCGGCGTCCTCGAGCGCCTCCGCGATCTCCCGCAGCCGCGGCATCGTCAGCGCTTCGCCGCGGGACGCAAGCTGGGTCTTGCTCCGCTTGCCGTCCTTGAGGGGCTTGAAGACGTCCTCGCCGACGATGCGGCCGGTGACGCTCTTGTTCAGCCCCTCGGGAACGTGGATCGGAAGCTCGACGAAGGCGGTCGTGCCGCAATCCTCTTCCCGGATGATCACGTCCTGCGAGACGTCGACGAGCCGGCGGGTCAGGTACCCGGAGTCGGCGGTGCGTAGCGCCGTGTCGGCGAGACCCTTGCGGGCTCCGTGGGTGGAGATGAAGTACTCGAGCACCGACAGGCCCTCCATGAAGTTGGCCTTGATCGGGCGCTCGATGATCTCGCCCTTCGGGTTGGCCATCAGGCCGCGCATGCCGGCGAGCTGGCGGATCTGCTTGAACGACCCGCGGGCGCCGGAGTTGGCCATCATGAAGACCGGGTTCAGCTCGAAGAGCGTCTTCTCCATCGCGTCGGCGACCGTGTCGGTGGCCTCCGTCCAGATGTTGACGATCGTCTCGTGGCGCTCCTCCTCGGTGATCAGGCCGCGCCCGTACTGCTCGTCGACATCGGCGACCCGCTTCTCGTACTCGGCGAGAATCTGCTCCTTCTCCGGCGGGATCACGATGTCGTTCTTCGAGATCGTGATCCCGGCACGGGTGGCGTAGCGGAAGCCGAGGCTCTTGATCGTGTCGAGGACGCCGGCGATCGCGTGGGCGCCGAAGCGCACCGCGAGATCGGTGATGAAGATGTCCATCTCCTTCTTCGAGAGCGTCCGGTTGACGAAGGTGAAGATCGCTCCCTCCTCGCGCCGCGCGCGCTGGCCGAGCGCCTCGCTCAGGGCGCGCTCGGCCTCTGTGTTGAAGATCACCCGGCCGGGCGTCGTGATCACGAGGTCGCCGTTCCAGCGGTACTCGATGGTCTGCTGTAGACCGACCTGGCCCGACTCGAGAGCTAGCTCGACCTCGATCTCGGAGGCGAACCGCTTCGGCCGCGGGTCGAGATCCTCGGCGGACAGCGACGGAAGATCCTCGGCGCTGTAGGTGAGGTAGTAGCCCCCGAGCACCATGTCCTGGGTCGGCGTCGCGAGCGGCCGCCCGTGCGCGGGCGAGAGGATGTTGTTCGCCGAGAGCATCAGGATCCGGGCCTCGGCCTGCGCCTCTGCCGAGAGCGGCAGGTGCACCGCCATCTGGTCGCCGTCGAAGTCGGCGTTGAAGGCGTGGCAGACGAGCGGGTGGACCTGGATCGCCTTCCCCTCCACGAGCACCGGCTCGAAAGCCTGGATACCGAGGCGGTGGAGGGTCGGAGCCCGGTTCAGCAGCACCGGGTGCTCGGCGATGACCTCCTCGAGGACGTCCCAGACCTCCGGCGCCATCGAGTCGACGTACTTCTTCGCCGCCTTGATGTTCTGCACCGACTTGCGGTCGACGAGCCGGCTCATGATGAAGGGCTTGAAGAGCTCGAGCGCCATCAGCTTGGGCAGGCCGCACTGGTGGAGCTTCAGGTGCGGCCCGGAGACGATCACAGAGCGCCCCGAGTAGTCCACGCGCTTGCCGAGCAGGTTCTGGCGGAAGCGTCCCTGCTTGCCCTTGAGCATGTCGGAGAGCGACTTCAGCGGCCGGTTGCCCGGGCCGGT
>JBBRYP010000021.1:0-56486 GCA_038237515.1 Gaiellales bacterium | reverse complement strand
GGATGACAGGCGGCACGCGTCTCGAGGCAAGGACGCAGGGAGCGTCGATATGCAGGCATATCTGCGCGACCGAGGACGCCGGATCGAGGCGCGTGACGCCTGTCAGGCGCCCTGGTTCACTTTTTGGACAGGCCCCTAAACTAACCACCCGGGGCGGTTCAGGCTCGGGCGCCCGCCGGAACCTTCGACCTGGCGATCCGGAGCACCTGCTCCGCCCCGATCGCAAGAGGCCAGGCAACGCGGCCGCCGGCGTCGACGAGGATGGCGCTCGGCGTGCCACCCGCTCCGAGCGCCTCGACCGCGCGACGCTCCGGGTCCAGGAGGACGGTGGAGCGGAAGCCCTCGGCGCGAACCTCGTCCGGCTTCCCGGCCGAGATGACGACCAGCCGCGCGGCGCCGGGCGGTGCCTCGACCTCCCACTCGAGCACGTCGTCATGGACGCTCCGGCAAAACCCGCAGCCGGGGTCCCAGAGCAGGAAGACCGTCTCCTCGCCGGCGAGGCTCGAGAGGGAGACGGAACGCCCGTCGAGGCCCGAGACCTCGATGTCCGGGAGCGGCTCCCCAACCGTGAGTCCTTTGAGCTCCCTCTGCGCCGCGATGCCCTCGACGAGCGAGACGATCGGCTGTGCCCCGGCCGCGAGCGGCCACGCTACCTTGCCGTCCTTGTCGACGAGCGCGGCGCACGGCGTTCCCGCGCCCTCGTAGTCGCGGTAGACGGCCCGGTGCTCGTCCGAGAGCACGAACTCGAGTCCATGCTCCTCCGCCTTCGCGCGCGCGTCCAGCAGACGGCCGCTGCTCAGGACCGCGACCGTGAGGAGGTCCTCGTGCTCCCGCTGCCAGCGCGCGACCTCCGGCATCAGCGACTCGCAGGGGCCGCAGCCCGGGTCGGTGAAGACCAGGAGCACGGGCCGGCCGAACATCCGGAGCTGCACTAGAGCGAGCTCGTCGCCCTCCATGTCCGGCAACGAGAACTCTGGGGCCGTCGATCCGACGGGCAGTCCGAGCACCGGCTCGGCGTGGCGATGCTCGCTCGCCAGGCGCTCCTCCAGCTCACGCATCCTGGAGGCAAGCCGTCGATGCCCCCCGACCGCGTAGAGGCCGGCCGCGACCGCGGCTGCGAGCGCGGCCGCCGCCAGTGCGCCGGCGGTGTCGAGGCGCGCGATCCAGGCGACCGCGCTGAGTCCAGGGTCGTTCCAGCCCGCCGCGACGACGAGCAACGCCATCGCGGCGAGCGCCCCGTTTCGCAGGAGCGTGCGTCGGCCCGCTGGTTCGGAATGGAGCTGTCCGAAGCAATGACAGTCCGGTGCACGACCGCGGGCGAGGCTCGAGACGATCGCCGCGCTGAAGAGGAGCAGCAACGCGAGCGCCCCCAGGCCACCCCAGACCGCCGTCCTGCTCGGCAGGAGCGCGACTGCAACCGCGAGCTCGGCCAGCGGGATCACGAGAGCGACGAGCCCGCCGAGCCCTGCCGGCACTCCGAAATCCACGGCAGCGCGGCGCGACCCCTCCCGGTCGGCCAGCTTCGCGACGGCTGCCACGGCGAAGACGGCGGCGAGCAGGAGCCTCGCGGCCAGCAGCACGGCGTCCACGCTCAGAGCTTACTCAGCCGGCTTTGCGGCATCCACGGGCGCACTCTCGGCAGCCGCGCGCGCGTACGCGAGCTGGAGGTTCGCGATCACCGACTCGAAGTCCCGGGCGCCGCCCTCGGGCAACGCGAGCTTCAGCACGGGCACGAGGGCCTTCAGCGCGTCGATCGCGAGACGGGCCTCGGAGAGGTCCAGGCTGGCCGGCGACATCCGCAGGAACCCGAGCTGGGAGACGGTCAGCACCGTCTGAGCGAGCACGTCGGCTACCTTCAGGCGCCGGAACTGCTCCTCGAGATCGGCCATCAGCTCGCGCTCCTCGCTGCCGGCGCCCTCGGACTCAGCCACCGACGGGTTCCTTCCGCCGTAGCTGCTCGGTGTAGATCTCCACGAGCGAGGCTCCCTGCTCGTGGCGCGCTATCTGCCGCTCGGCCGCGTTTGCGGACGGAACCCCCAGGAAGGACGCTGCATCGAGCTCGGCGGCGACCGGGAGCACCCACTCGCAGAGCTCCTCGAGCGCCGCGCGGGCCGGCCGGACCCGGCCGGTCTCGAGGTCGATCAGCTCCCCCCCGAGTCCGTGGCGGATCGCGCGCCAGAGGTTCTCCTCGATCAGCCGGTGCGGGTGAGACGGGAGCGGCTCTCCCTCGTCGAGTGCGCGCGCGATCCGCGCCGTCAGGCAGTACGCGAGCGCCGCGAGCGAGACGGCTTCGTCGGGCGAGGGCTGCGCGTCGCAGATGCGGATCTCGACGGTCGGGAACGCAAGGTGCGGCCGCACGCTCCACCAGAGCTGCGTGTGCTCGTCGATCGAGCCCGTCTCGTAGAGGAAGCGGACGTAGCGCTCGTATTCCGCCCAGTCCGCGAAGACGTCGGGGACGCCGCAGCGGGGGAACATCCGCGTGAAGATCTGCGTCCGCGTCGAGTGGAGATGGGTGTAACAGCCCTCGAGGAAGGGCGAGCTCGCCGAGAGTGCGAGCAGCTCGGGCAGGAAGCTACGGAGCGCGCTGCAGACCCGGACGGCACGGTCGGCTCCGCGGATGCCGACGTGCACGTGCAGGCCGAAGCTGTTGTTGCGCCAGACGACGTACCGGAGGATCTCGTCGTTTCTGCGGTAGTGCGGCGTGTCGATGATCCGCTGCTCCTGCCACGGGCTCCACGGATGCGTCCCGGTCGAGCCGAGGACGACCCCGAGCGAGTCCGCGAGGTCGGTGAGTTGCGTGCGGCACTCCCCCACACGGTCTGCCGCCAGCGCGAAGTTCTCGCAGCGCCCCGTCCGCACCTCGACCTCGGAGGCGATCAGCTCGCCGACCAGGTGAGGTTCAAGCGTCGTCCCGCGCGCGGCCGCCTGGAGCTCCTCGAAGCGGTTCGAGAGCGAGAGCGTCTCCGGGTCGAGGATCGCGAACTCCTCCTCGACGGCGAGCGTGAAGTCCCGCCCGGACTCGTATCCCTCACGGGCGGCGCGAAGCTGCTCCGCGGGCGTCAGCCGCTGCGACTCCCCCACGCGCGCGAACGTTACTCGAAGGGTTGGAGCAGTCTGCGCGCCACGGCGGGCCACGAATACCGTGCGACCACCGTCGCCCTGGCGGCGGCCGAAAGGCTCGCGCGAGCCGGGGCCGGAAGCTCGACGAGGCGCCGAAGCTTGCTGGCGAGGTCGGTGGCAGAGCCGGTCTCGAAGGTGATGAGCGACCGGTCGTCGGCGGCAAACCCAGCGGCGATCGCGTTCGCCACCTCGGCCAAGCCTGAGTGCCGGGCGACGAGCGGCAAGGAGCCCGCTGCGACGGCCTCCGCGGCGACCATGCCGAAGGCCTCGGGGAAGATCGAAGGGACGACCGTCACATCGGCCAGCGGGACGAGGTGGACGAGATGGCGATGCTCGAGCGGGCCGGTGAAGAGCGTCCGTGCCGGCGCCTGCGCCTCGAGCTCCGCCCGGAAGTCTCCGAGCCCGACGACGACCGCGCGAAGGCCGAGTTCCCGCAGCGCGTCGAGGAGCACGTGGACGCCCTTGTTTCGAAGGAGCTTTCCGAAGTAGAGGACGGTGGGCTCATCCGAGGCGAAGAACCTCGCGAAGCGCTCCGCGTTCCCTTCGTCCGGGAGCCGCTCGTCCGCGTTCGCGGGGTTCGGAGGATCCAGTCTTGCCTCGGCAAGCAGCCGCTCGAGTGCGAGCGGCCGCGGCTCCGGTGCGAAGCCTTCGACGTCCACGCCAGGCGGTACCTCGTGGACGGGCTCGACCCGACCGACGATCTCCTCGAGCGCCGAGCGGATGTGCCCGGTTCCGACGAAGGTCGCAGTCGCCGCCGCGAGCGACTCCCGCGCCCACGTCGCGAGGTCGGGTCGGTTGCGCAGGGCGTACTCGAGCTCCGAGCCATGGACCTTGACCCCGAACGGGATCCCGGCCGCCCGCGCCACCGGCGCACCCATCAGCGCGTGGTTCGCCAGCACGAGGTCGGCGGGCAGGTGCTCCCGGAGCGCACGCGCGTTGGCCTCGACATACGCCTCGAGCTCGGCCGGCGTGAAGTCGACGAGCCGACGCGCCTCGAGCCCCTCGTAGCGGTCGAGGACGAAGACCGGCAGCAGACTCTGGGGAAGCTCGGGCCGTACCACCTCGGCGCCTCCGAGGTCGTAGCGGTGCGGGTCCGGGTCCTGGCAGAAGACGACCACCTCGTGCCCCGCCCGTGACCACTCGCGCGCGATCGCGCGCGTATAGACGTTGGAGCCGGAGGTCGCGGCCAGGAGATAGCCGTGCCAGAGCAGGATCCTCACGGCGGCCGAGGTTACTGGCGGCGCGGGCGCTAGAAGGGAACGCGCGTCAGCGACCCGCTGACCCAGACGCTGCCCCGCCCGACCGCCAGCGCGACAGGCTCACCTTCCACGGGGATGCTGCCGCCCCCGAGGCCCAGGGCAGTGATCAGCGCCGCGAGGACACGTGCCACTGCCCGTTCTACGCGGCGACGGGCGCCGGAGGTCCTGCCACGAGCGCTACGTCAGGTGGAAGTACAGGGCGTGCAGGAGCTCGACCGCCGGGTTCGACGTGTGGACCGCGACGTCGGTCGGGACGTCGAGGAGGGCCTCGGAGTAGTTGAAGATGATCTTGACCCCGGCACCCGCGAGGTCGGTGGCCACGGTCTGCGCGCTGCCGGCCGGCACAGCGAGCACGCCGACGAGGATGTTCTTGTCGCGGACGACGTCCGGAAGCTGCTCGTAGGGGGTCACCTGAGTCGCGCCGATCGGGCGGCCCGACTTCTGCGGGTCCGTGTCGAGGACCGCGGCGATGTTGATCCCGTGCTCCGCGAAGATCGGCGAGCTCGCGATCGCCTGTCCCAGCCGGCCGGCGCCGATCAGCGCGATGTTGTGCTGCCCCTGGGTGCGCAGGATCTTCCGGATCTCGCCCAGCAGCGAGTCGATGTTGTAGCCCACCCCCCGCTTGCCGAACTTGCCGAACGCGGAGAGGTCGCGGCGGATCTGGGTCGCGTTGATGTTCGTGTAGTCCGAGATCTCCTGGGAGGAGATCCGCTCCTTGCCCATCTTTCTCGCCTGGGTCAGCACCTGGAGGTACCGACTCAGTCTCGCGGCAACTCCCACCGTCAGACGATCCGACACGACGACTCCTTGCTCGAAGGTTGTGACAACGCACAACGATTGTGCCAGCACAGCTTCTGTTCAGGGGCTTCGATGTCACAAGCCAGCTCGTCAGACGCGAGTTTGTGCGTCGAGTTTTCGGAGGAACGCAGCCTCGTGCACGTAGTACGTGAACACCTGCTCGCCCGCGATCTCGACCACCGGAAGCAGCTCCCGGTAGCGCTCCTCGAGCTCCGGCACGCCTGTGATGTCGACCTCGCGCAACTCGAAGGCCCGCCGCACCCGAAGCCTCAAGAGTTGGTTGCGGGCGCGCTCGCAGAGGTGGCAGTCGCGAGCGTGGTAGAGCACAACCACCGGAGGCTCGAAGTCCACGGAGCCCATTCTGAGCCGAAACGACTTCGCGACGCGCGGCGAACAAGGCGCGGTGGCCAGCCCCGGCCACGTCGGACGCGAGCCGCCGGTCGGAAGGAGGGGCTCACGGGGGAACCAGGGTTCCCCTGTGCTCCTAGGGATAGATGCCGCGCGTGACTGTTGCCTCGGCCACGCGCTGCACCGCGAGCCCGTAGGCCGCCATCCGCATCCCCGTCTGCCTCTCCTCGTTCAGGGCCCAGGTCTGCTCGAAGGCGCGGGTGACGATGTCGTCCAGCCGCGCGTTCACCTCGTCCTCCTTCCAGAAGTACTCCTGCAGGCCCTGCACCCACTCGAAGTAGGAGACGACGACCCCGCCCGCGTTCGCCAGGATGTCCGGGAGGATCAGTACCCCGCGATCCTCGAGGATCTCGTCCGCCGCCGGCGTGACCGGGCCGTTCGCCCCCTCGCAGATGATTTTCGCCTTGACGCGGTCGGCGTTCTCGCCCGTGATCACCTGCTCGAGGGCGCACGGAGCGAGGACGTCGCACTCCAGCAGCACGAGCTCCTCGTTCTCGATCGCGTCGGCGCCGCGGAGGCCCTCGAGGGACCCCGTCTCGCGCTTGTGCGCCAGTGCCGCCTGCACGTCGATGCCGTTCCGGTTGTAGAGCCCGCCGGCGGAATCGGAGACAGCGACTACGGTCGCCCCGTCCTCGGCCAGGAACTTCGCGAGGAAGCTGCCGACGTTGCCGAAGCCCTGCACCGCGACGTGCAGGCCCTCGAGCGAGAGGTCGCGCTTGCGTGCGACGTCGTGGATGCAGTAGAGCGAGCCGCGCGCCGTCGCTTCCTCACGGCCGAGAGACCCGCCGATCGTCAGAGGCTTGCCGGTGACGACGCCGAGCACCGAGTGACCCTTGTTCATCGAGTAGGTGTCGAAGATCCAGGCCATCACCGCGGCGTTCGTTCCGACGTCGGGGGCCGGGATGTCTTTTTCGGGGCCGATCTCGTTGATGATCTCGCTCGTGAAGCGGCGGGTGAGCCGCTCGAGCTCCCCTCGCGAGAGGGTCTTCGGGTTGCAGACGATGCCGCCCTTGGCGCCGCCGAACGGGATGCCCATCAGAGCGCATTTCCACGTCATCCACATCGCGAGCGACTTGACCTCGTCCAGGGTGACGTCGGGGTGGTAGCGGATGCCGCCCTTGGAGGGGCCGCGGGCGATGTTGTGGGTGACACGGTGGCCTTGAAAGACGCGGGTGGTGCCGCTGTCCATCGAGACCGGCACCGAGACGCTGACCGCCTTCTTGCACTCCTGGAGGACGTTGACGAGGTTGTCGTCGATCCCGAACGTCGCGGCAACGCGCCGCAGCTGGTCGCGGGCGAGCTCGAAGGGGTTCTCACGCAGGTGCGAGGGCGCTTCGATCGTCGTCACCATGAACTCCTTTTTCGGGGAGAAGCGCGGCGAGTATACGAGGCTAGTCCACCGTGAACAGGACGCTGCGGCGGCTCGCGGGGCCGCCGGCGGTCGGGAAGGCAACGAGGCGGAGTCGATAGGTGCCGCGGGCGAGAATCTTACCGTCCGGGCCGTACCCCGTCAGCCCGAGCGCGGGTCGTCCGGGGAGCACGTCCCGCAGGCGCGCAAGCAGCCCGAGGCGTCTTGGCCGCCGCGTCGTCGTCCAGAGCTCGACGTCGAGGCGGCTGACCGGCTGAAGCGAGGTGGCGCCCGCCCGGGTCAGCACCCGACCGACCGCGAAGGACAGGATCGAGGGAGGCGAGAGCGAGGGCGAGAAGCGCTTCGCGCTGAGCCGCAGGTCGCCCAGCAGGCGAGGGCGCGCCAGCCTGAAACCGACCACCCAAGGCACCCGGGCAGGCGCGCCGCCGACGGGCGTGAGCAGCACCAACCCCTGGGCGAGCAAGCCCGTGCCGGGCGCGTGGCTGACCCGTCCGCTCACCACGAGCGAAGCGGAGGCGCCGGGAGCAACCTCGAATCTCGACGGCGAGACTGAGATGCGCACGACCCGCTTCAGCGTGCTCCGAAGGACGCTCGTGTAGACGATCAGCCGCCGGGTCGAGACGTTCCTGACGATGAGTCGCCTCGACCGTAGCGCGCCTGCCCCGACGGCAGGCCCCAGCGCCACGGCAGCCGGCGCGGTGGCGACCTCGATGGCTGCGGCCCGCCCGATGTCGAGCAGCCCCGCTCCCTGCGCCGCTACAGAGTCTCCCCACACCGCTTTTGCGCTCTCGAGCAGCAGGCTCTTGACGCTGGAGGGGTCGAGGCCGGGGCGAGCCTGCAGGAGGATCGCAGCGGCTCCCGCGGCGAGCCCGGCCGCCGCGCTCGTACCGTTCACCGAGCCGACGCTCGCAGCGCCGGCGCTCGACGGTTCGGCGGTCGTCAGGCCGACGCCTGGCGCCAGCAGCTCAGGCTTCATCCGCCCGTCAAAGGAGAGACCGCGCGAAGAGAAGGAGGCGACGCGCCCGGAGGCGGAGTTCCGCAGAATGTGTGCTGTTCCGATCGAGACGTTCACGGTCATCCCCCTCCGAAGCGCCGCCAGAGTCGCCCGGGCCGCCGCGCCGGGGAGCGCAGCCGTCGGGATCGGCACGCTGAGGGAGGTTCCGAGGGCGCCCGGAGGCACACGGCCGCCGTAGAGGAGGACGGCGACCGCGCCCGCCCGCGCCGCGTCCTGGGCGGTCGTCTCCGGCGAGTTCCCGACCGGCGCGAGCACGACGCGACCCGCGACGCGGCTGTAGCCGTTCGCGTCGAAGAACCCGCGTACCGGGACGGGAGCCCTGTCGCCGCCACCCACCGCGACCAGCCGGCGGGTCACGGCGCGAGGCGGAGCGACTGATCCGGCGAGTGGCAGCGCCCGGCTGAAGAGAACGTCGAGGGTCGAGCGAAGTGTGATGCGGAGCTCCGCCGACTGCAGCCTCGTGTCCGCAGCCCCGATTGTCAGCGCGGCGGGTGCGCCTCCCGGTGCGCCGACGCTTCCGAAGACGGCACCGGCGGGCCCGTCGTTGCCTGCAGGGGCAACCACGAGGGAGCCCAGGCGGGCAGCGCCGGCAGCGGCCCGGCTCGTCGGGTCGTCGGCGAAAGCGGCGAAGGGAACCGCCAACGGGACGAGGACGATCTTCGCGGCATCGTCGACGGCGCCGTCGTCGTTCGGGTCGACCGCACGGTCGATCCCGGCGACGAGCTGGTCGGTACGGCCGAAGACTGCCCACGCGCCCTGGGCGTCCTGCTGCCAGCCGGCGACGCGGATCGGGAGAAGCGTCGCGCCCGGGGCGGCAGGTTCGAGGCCGCCGCCTCGACCGACGAGCAGCCCGGCGATCTCAGTGCCGTGCCGCTCGACGTCGCCTCCGTCGGGGCGCGCGCGCGCGTCAGCGGAGCGGGCCGATCCGATCAGGTCGATACCGGGCTGCACGTGGCCGCGGAGGTACGGGTGTCCGAGGTCGACGCCGGTGTCGAGGAGGGCGATCGTCACACCCCGACCGTCGAAGCCCGGCAGAGACCCTCCTCCCCACGAAGTCGCCGCGCCGGCGCCGGTGGCGCGAGCTTCGGCAGGATAGGCGGCCCGTACCGGGTAGACGCCCGCGACGTCCGCGTCGGCCTCGAGAAGGGCGAGAGACCGGGCGTCGAGGGCCGCCGAGAAGCCGTTGAGAACGTGCGCGTAGCGAAACGCCGGCGCGATCCGGGCCCCCTTCGCGGCAAGCCGGGCGAGCAGTTGCTGCTGCGCCGCATAGGCGCCGGCCGTGAAACGGCGCTCGTCGGCGATCGAGCGAGCGGCGCCGCGACCGGCGCGGTCGGCGAGAGAGGGCGCCCGCAGCACCACGATCATTCGGTCGCCGAGGGCGACCTGCGGCCGTGCGCCGAAGAGTCCGCGCCAGCTCGACGCGGCTGCGCGCAGCGCGAAGGGTTGCGCGCCGCGGCCGCCGGCCGCGACGAGGAGCAGCGTCATCGCCAGGGCGACGACCGTGAGCGTCGCGATCTGGTTACCGCGCCATCGCATACGCGTCCAGCTCCAGGTAGTCGGGATAGCAAAGCGGCGTGACGTAGCGGCCGGCGGAGGCGATCATCGCAGCGTTGTCGGTGCAGAGCTCGAGGGGCGCAAAGACGGCCTCGGGCAGGGCCGCGCGAAGCTCGGAGTTGGCTGCGACCCCGCCCACGACGGCGATCTGCGCAGCGCCCACTTCCTTCGTGGCGGCCCGCGTCTGCTCGACCAGAGCCCGCACGAGCGCCCGCTGGTAGGAGGCGGCGAGGTCGGCGCGGCGAGCCTCGAGCTGATCGGGCTCGAGACGGCGAACCGCATAGAGGAGCGCCGTCTTCACGCCCGAGAAGGAGAAGTCGAAGCCCCGCACCCGGGCGACGGGGAAGGGAAACGCCGAGGAATCCCCCTCGCTCGCCAGACGGTCGATCGCCGCTCCGCCGGGATAGCCGAGCCCGAGCAGCCGCGCCCCCTTGTCGAAGGCCTCGCCCGCCGCGTCGTCCCGCGTGGAGCCGAGGATCGAGTAGCCGCCGCGGTCGCGGATATCCAGGAGCAGCGTGTGCCCACCGCTCGCGAGCAGGCAGAGGAACGGGGGCTCGAGGTTCGTCGGCTCCAGGTACAACGACGCGACGTGGCCGTGCAGGTGGTCGACCGGCAGAAGCGGCAGCCGTCGTGCCCAAGCGAGGCCTTTGGCAGCCGAGAGGCCGACGAGGAGCGCGCCGATGAGCCCCGGCCCACGGGTGACCGCGACCGCTCGCACATCGCCGAGCGCCGCCCCCGACGCATCGAGCGCTTCACGCACGACCGGCGAGACGAGCTCGAGGTGGCGTCGTGACGCGATCTCGGGGACGACCCCCCCGAAGCGAGCATGAAGGTCGGCCTGCGAGGCTACGAGGCTGGCGGCGACGCGACCGTCGGCGGTCAGGAGCGCCGCCGCGGTCTCGTCGCAGGAGGTCTCGATCCCGAGGATCACGACCCGAAAGATCCGGCGACGTCGCCGGGCGATCCACCGGCTGCGACCTGGTCGGCCGGCTCAGGGTCTCGCCACATGATCAGGGCATCCTCACGATTGTCGGTGTAGTACCCGCGGCGGACACCCCTCGAGCGAAATCCCATCCGCTCGTAGACCCGAATCGCCGCGTCGTTCGAGACCCGGACCTCGAGCGTGTAGCCGCGGCCGCTCTCGCCCCCCGTCATCTCGAAGAGGCGATTGAGGAGCGCCGTCGCGATGCCACAGCGACGCTGCTCGGGCGCCACGGCGAGGTTCATGACGTGCCAGGCGTCGACGTATCGCGAGATGATCAGGTAGCCGACGAGCTCCCGCCTCTCCCCGTCGAACGCCCCGAGGCAGACCGAGGCTCCCTTCGCGAGCTCGCCTGCGAACATCGACCGGGACCAGGGGGTGGGGTAGGCC
This sequence comes from Gaiellales bacterium, assembly GCA_038237515.1. Lineage (GTDB taxonomy): Bacteria > Actinomycetota > Thermoleophilia > Gaiellales > Gaiellaceae > JBBQDZ01. The sequence goes on along the minus strand of JBBRYP010000021.1, from coordinate 45,591 downwards.
TTCGCCTCGATCCGCTCGATCGCGGAGAGGTCGTGGAGCTCCAGGTCCCGGAACTCGAGGCTCACGCGCGCCCCTCGCCGAGGCACGCGCGAGCGTAGACGACCGACACGGGGGGTCTCACGCGAGCGCCGCCTGCTGCGCATCGGGAATCCGCAGGTACAGCGGCTCGAGGAGCTCGGCGGGGCCGAACTCACAGGCCAGCAACGCGTGGAACCGAGCGCGCGGCAGATGCAGCTCGCTTTCGTCCGCCGGCACGACAACGCCCCGATCCTCGAGCAGGCGGCGGTAGCGGACGGCTCCGTCGCCGACGCAGACGGTTCCTCCACCGAGCCTGAGCTCGGACGGGCGCAGGCAGACCGGCTCGCCGAGCAGGGCGAAGACCTCCGCCCGGCGGGCATCGATCAGCGGGACCGCGCCCGGAGCCCCGGCCGCGAGCGCGTCGAGCGTCGACACGCCGGCTACCGGCAGGTCGAGCGCGAGCGCGAGCCCCTGTGCCGTTGCGAGCCCGACACGGATGCCGGTGAAGCTGCCGGGGCCTGTTCCCACCACGAGGCGCGCGATGTCCTTGGGCTCACGGCCCGCCGCGGCGAGCAGCACGTGGGCGTCCGCGAGCACTCCGGCGGCCCGTGAGACCCGTTCGCCGATCACTTCCTCTCCGTCGGCGAGAGCCACCGTCGCCACCGACGTGGCCGTGTCGAACGCGAGGGTCAGCACGCTTCGCAGATGCGCACTAGCAGGGATTTATCGTCACAGACGAAGGAGACGAGTCTATGGGTCTCGTCCCGGTGCCGCAACCGCACGGAGACCCGCGGAGGCGGGAGCCAGCCAAGGCCGGCCTCCGGCCACTCGACGAAGCAGACCGCGTCGTCGAGATAGGGCTCGAGATCGCCCCACTCCGGCGCGGAGACGTCTGCGTAGCGGTAGAGGTCGAGGTGCGAAACCGGGAGCCGGCCCTCGTAGCGATGACCGATCGTGAACGTCGGGCTGGTCACGAGATCCGTCACCCCCAACGCGCGGCAGGCGCCTCGGACGAACGTCGTCTTGCCGGCGCCGATCTCACCGGAGACCGTGACGAGGTCGCCACGCCGCAGGGACGCGGCGAGCCGGGCGGCGAGCCGCTCGGTCTCCTCCGGCGCGGACGACTCGCAGTCCACGCGGCCAGGCTACTTCGCCGGGTGGCAGCCGCCGCCTAGAACAGGCCCAGTTGCACCGCCGGCTGAACCGCCGGCGCGGGGATCGGCCGCGATGCGGGCGGTGTGGGCGCAGTTGTGCGACCCAGGAGGTCGGGGAAGCGACGGAAGTCCGCCGCCAGCACCTCGAGCATCCGCGGGGTGTAGAGCGCGGCCGCCGGATGGTAGAGCGGGTAGAGCAGAACCCGGTTGCCGCCCAGCGACACCTGCTGCTCCTGGCCGTGGACACGCGTGATCCCGAGCTGCTTGCCGGACAGGAGCTTCGTCGCGAAATTCCCGAGCGTCGCCACGATCCTCGGCCGGATCAGCTCGATCTGCCGGAAGAGGTGGCTCTCGCAGGCCTCGATCTCGTCCGAGGCCGGGTCGCGGTTCCCGGGAGGGCGGCACTTCAAGACATTCGCGACATAGACCTCCGCCCGTGACAGGCCGATGTCCGCGAGCAGCCGGTCGAGGAGCTTGCCGGCCTGCCCGACGAACGGGAACCCCTGCCTGTCCTCGTGGAAGCCGGGCGCCTCACCGACGAACATCAGGTCGGCCGTCGGGTTGCCGACGCCGAAGACGACCTGCGTCCGCCCCTGGGCGAGGCGGCAGCGCGTGCACGTCGAGACCTGTTCCTCGAAGGCTGCGAGCCTCGACGGGGCCGCCCATGGGTCGCCCGGCTGCGGTTCGGGTACTGGCTCAGTGCCCGCAGCCACAGCCCCCGCCGCAACAGCCGCCTCCGCTTCCGCCTCCACCGCCGAAGCTGGGCTGTACGGCGGTGCCGTGAGCCGCGAAGACGGAGTACTGCTTGACCACTCTCGCCCCCCCGCAGTCGGGGCAGCTCGGGCTCGCGTCCGTCTGGCGGACGAGCTCCTCGAAGTGGCACTCGCACTCCATGCACACGTACTCGTAGATCGGCATCGCTTCGGCAGTGTAGACATGGGTCCCGACATCGTGACGGAGTCGATCTCAATCCCGCTCGAGGGCGCCATCGTCGTCCTGGAGCCGCTCGCGGAGCGCCACCGCAACGGGCTCTGGGAAGCCGCTGCCTCCGATCCGCACGTCTGGGACTGGATGACCGTCCGCGCCGGCGACGACCGCGGCTTGTTCGACGCCTGGTTCGGAGAGGCGATGCGCCTGGCGCGTGACGGTGTCGAGGCGCCCTTCGCCACGCTCGAGGCGGCCGGCCGGCGCCCGATCGGGAGCACCCGCTACCTGAACTTGCGCCCCGAGCACCGTGTGGTCGAGATCGGCTGGACGTGGGTCGGCAGCTCCGCTTGGAATACCGGTGCCAACGTGGAGGCGAAGCTCCTGATGCTGGGCCACGCCTTCGATGTCCTTCGCTGCCGCCGCGTCGAGTTCAAGACGGACGCCCGGAACGAGCGGTCGCGGCGAGCGCTGGCCGCCATTCCCGCGGAGTTCGAGGGCGTGCATCGCAAGGACATGCTCGTGCGCCACGGCGAGAGGCGCGACTCGGCCTGGTACAGCGTTATCGACGACGACTGGCCTCGCGTCCGGGCCAACCTCGAGCGCAGACTCGCCCGCCGGTAGACTCGCGGCGGCCCGGTATCCCCTGCGGAACTGGAGCGTGAGAGGTGATCCAGAGCATCTGCGTCATCGGCGCCGGACGCGTCGGGTTGGCGATCGCCGCCCGCCTTCGCGAGCGCGGCCTCGAGGTCCGCGAGCGCGGAGCCGGCGGGGACGTCGTCCTCCTCTGCGTCCCCGACCGCATGATCGCCGGGATCGCACGCGAGATCGAGGCGGGTCCGTGGATCGCTCACGTCAGTGGTGCGACATCTTTGGCGGCCCTCGATCCCCATGTCCGGCGCTTCGGCTTGCACCCGCTGCAGACGATCGCGCGCCGTCGCGGGCCGGAGCAGCTCGACGGCGCGTACGCGGCGATCGTCTCGGAGAACGAGGAGGCGCGCGCTACCGCCCTGGAGTTGGCAGACCTCCTGGGCCTGCGGCCTTTCGCGCTGGCGGACGAGGCGCGCGCGCTCTACCACGCCGGAGCCACGCTAGTCTCTCCCTTTCTCGTCACCCTCTACCGCGAGGCTGCGGCCCTCTTCGAGCTCGCCGGGGCGCCGCCGGAGGCGCTCCTGCCTCTGATGCGGCGCACGATCGACAACGGCTTCGAGTCGACCGGCCCGATCGCACGGGGCGACTGGGAGACGGTCGAGGCGCATCTGCAGGCAATCCGCGCGCGCCGGCCCGAGGTGGAACCCGTCTATCGCGCCCTCGCCGAGGCAACCGCCGCATGAGGGTGCTCCGCAGCGTGGCGGAGATGCGACGGGAGCTGGAGCCGGCCCGCACCGGTCGCACCATCGGGCTCGTGCCCACCATGGGCGCCTATCACGAAGGTCACCTCTCGCTCTTCCGGGCAGCGCGCGCGGAGTGCGACGTCGTCGTCGTCAGCCTCTTCGTCAACCCGGCGCAGTTCGCAGCCGGCGAGGACGTCGCCGCCTATCCGCGCGATGAGGCCAGGGACGAGCGCCTCGCGGGGGAGGTGGGCGTCGACTTTCTGTTCGTCCCCCTCCCGGGCGAGCTCTACCGGCCGGGGCACGAGACCTGGGTGGAGGTCGAGGGCCTCGGCAGCCGCCTCGAGGGCGAGCACCGGCCCGGTCACTTCCGAGGCGTCGCCACCGTCTGCCTGAAGCTCTTCAACATCGTTCGCCCCACCCGCGCGTACTTCGGCCAGAAGGACGCCCAGCAGGCTGCCGTGGTCAGACGCGTCGCATGCGACCTGAACCTCGAGCTGGAGCTCCGAGTCCTCCCGACCGTGCGCGACGCCGACGGCCTCGCGCTCTCGTCGCGCAACACGCTCCTCTCGGCGGCGGAGCGCGAGCGGGCGCTCGCTCTGCCACGGGCGCTCGAGGCGGGCCGGGCTGCCTTCCTCACGGGGTCCGACCCCGTCGCGGCCGCGCGCGCGAGGCTGAACGGCCTTTCCCCCGATTACCTCGAGGCCGTGCGCCTCGAAGGCCAGCTCGTGCTGGCGACGGCGGTCCGCGTCGGCAGGACGAGGATCATCGACAACGTCCTCCTCAGCGAGGCGCCGGCGCCGGCGTACACCGGCGGCGCCGCCCTCGTGGGGACGGAAGGAGACCAAGAGTGAGTACCCGACCCCGCACGCCCGGTCCGAGCGCACCCGCGCCGGGAAAGCTCCCCCTCCCCGAGCTGCTGGAGATGAAGCGCCGCGGCGAGAAGATCGCGATGGTCACAGCCTACGACGCCCCCGGAGGCAGACTTGCCGACGAGGCGGGCGTCGACCTCATCCTCGTGGGGGACACGGCCGGGATGGTCATGCACGGCCACCCCTCGACCGTCCCCGTCTCGATGGACGAGATGGTCTTCATGACGCAGTGGGTGACACGAGGTGCGCGCCGGCCGGTCGTGGTCGGCGACATGCCCTTCGGCTCCTACCAGGTCTCCGACGAGGACGCCGTGCGCAACGCGATCCGCCTGGTGAAAGAAGGCGGCGCAGACGTGGTGAAGCTCGAGGGCGGCGGCGCGACGGTCTCCCGGGCGCGGGCGATCGTCGACGCAGGCATCCCCGTCATGGGACACGTCGGCCTGACTCCGCAGTCGGCGACGATGCTCGGCGGCTTCAAGGCCCAGGGCCGTACCGCCGCGAAGGCGGTCCGCCTGCTCGAGGAGGCGCTCGCCCTCGAGGGGGCTGGCTGCTTCTCCCTCGTCCTTGAGGCGGTGCCGGCGGCCGTCTCTGAGCGAATCACGAGGCGGCTCTCCGTGCCGACGATCGGCATCGGGGCCGGGGCCGGGTGCGACGGCCAGGTTCTCGTCTGGCACGACCTGCTCGGCTACACCGACAGCGCACCCCGCTTCGTGAAGCGCTACGCGGAGATCGCCTCGGAGATCCGTCTGGCGCTCGAGACCTACGTGGGCGAGGTTCGGTCGGGCAGGTTCCCCGAGGAGCAGCACACCTACGCGATCGCCGAGGAGGAGGTGGCGCTCCTCGACGCGGCGGTCAGGTGAGCGCGGCGAGCAGCCCGAACAGCAGCAGGAACACCGCCGCGAGGGAGACGGCCCCTGCCGAGCGCGTCCAGCTCCAGCCGTGGACCGTCCGCACTCCGACGAGGAGCAGGGCGACGATCCACGTCAGGAAGACGAGGCCGAGCGCGGCGAAGACGTAGCTCGAGGATCCCCGGTCGGCACCGCCGCTGCGGAAGAGGTCGCTCCCGTAGAGCGCGAGGCGCACGGGCCAGACGGCGACGAGCCAGACGACGAGCGGTGCGGCGGCCAAACCGAACAGGTGGCGTGCCCGCCGGTAGCTCCCGATCCCGCCGGCGCCACGCGCCCCGAGATAGAGCGCGGCCCCGAGGATCCAGTAGCTCGCGATCCCGTAGATCCCCCCCGCGAAGATCGCCCAGACGGCGATCAGCAGCGTGTCGTAGACATGATCGTCGAGGAGATGCCCCGCCGTGCCGGTGGCGAGGACGGTGGAGATGCCGCCGAGGAAGACGATCGCCAGCATGGGCTCCGCACGCGCCTCGGACGCTTCGGTCGAGTCGTCGCGGAGCGCGTGGAAGACGGTGCGCGGGCTCTGGAGGACGAGGAGCGTCCGGAGCCACCACTCCTTCTCGAGGCTCCTGCCAGGCGACGCCGTATGTGCCTCCACGGCGTCAGCTTATTGTTCCGGTTTCGGGGACACGAACGAGATCTGCGCGAGACGAACGGAGTTCCGCCCGCGAACGGCCGCCCGGCAGGCGCGCGACGTCGGCTGCCTGCTGCTCGGCTAGGCCGCTCGCGCATCATCGGCGCCGGCCGCGGCCGCTTCCGGAAGAACCCCGCGCAGGAACTGCCCGGTGAAGCTGTCGGGCACCTCCGCGACCTGCTCCGGCGTTCCGACAGCGATCACCTCGCCTCCGGCCTCACCCCCTTCGGGCCCGAGGTCGACGAGCCAGTCGGCCTGCTTGATGACGTCGAGGTTGTGCTCGATCACAAGGACGGTGTTGCCGGAGTCGACGAGGCGTTGGAGCACCTCGAGGAGCTTCTCGATGTCCGCGAAGTGCAGCCCGGTCGTGGGCTCGTCGAGGATGTACAGCGTCCGTCCGGTCGCCACCTTCGAGAGCTCCGAGGCGAGCTTCACGCGCTGCGCCTCTCCGCCGGAGAGGGTGGTCGCAGGCTGCCCGAGCTTGATGTAGTCGAGGCCGACGTCGTGGAGCGTCTGCAGCCGGCGGCGGAGCTTCGGGATCTTCGCGAAGAAGCGCAGTGCCTCCTCGACGGACATCGCGAGCACGTCCGAGATCGACTTCCCCTTGAAGCGCACCTCGAGGGTCTCGCGGTTGTAGCGCGCGCCCTTGCAGGTCTCGCACGGGACGTAGACGTCCGGCAGGAAGTGCATCTCGATCTTGATCTGGCCGTCCCCCTTGCACGTCTCGCAGCGGCCGCCGCGGACGTTGAACGAGAAGCGGCCGGGCTTGTAGCCGCGCACCTTCGCCTCGGGGGTGAGCGAGTAGAGCTCCCGGATGTGGTCGAAGAGCTTCGTGTAGGTCGCCGGGTTGGAGCGCGGCGTGCGGCCGATCGGCGACTGGTCGATGTCGATCACCTTGTCGTAGCACTCGATGCCGTCGCACGAATCGTGCCGGCCGGGCTTGACACGCAGGCGGTGAAGCCGGTTGGCGATCGCCTTGTAGATGATCTCGTTGACGAGCGTCGACTTGCCGGAGCCGGAGACCCCGGTGACGCAGACGAACCGGCCGACCGGGAACTCGACGTCGATCCCCTTCAGGTTGTGCATGGAGGCGCCGCGAACCCAGAACGAGCCACAGTCGTCGGTGCGCCTGGGCGGGATGGCGATCGTGCGCTCCCGCGACAGGAACTTGCCGGTGACGGAGGCGGGGTTCCGCTCGACGAGCGCGGCCTGTCCCTCCGCGACCACGTGCCCGCCGTGCTCGCCGGCGCCCGGCCCCATGTCGACGAGCCAGTCGGCTGCGCGCATCATCTGCTCGTCGTGCTCGACGACGAGCACAGTGTTCCCGAGGTCGCGCAAGCGCTCGAGCGTTCCGATCAGCTTGTCGTTGTCGCGCTGGTGGAGTCCGATCGACGGCTCGTCGAGGATGTAGAGGACGCCGACGAGCTGGCTTCCGATCTGCGTCGCGAGCCGCAGCCGTTGCGCCTCCCCACCCGAGAGCGTCGAGGCGGCCCGGTCGAGCTGGAGGTAGCCGACGCCGACGTTGTCGAGGAACGTGAGCCGCTCGCGAATCTCCTTGATGATGCGCGTCCCGATCAGCTCCTCCACCTCCGAGAGGTCGAGCTCGTCGAGGAAGCCGAGCGCGCGCGACACGGACATCTTCGTGAACTCGTGAATGTTCCGATCGCCGACCGTGACAGCGAGCACTTCGGGCTTCAGGCGGGCGCCACGGCAGGCGGGACAGGGCCGGAAGCTCATGTATTCCTCGATCCGCTCGCGCTGCTGCGCGGAATCGGTGTCCCGGTAGCGGCGCTGGAGGCTCGGGACGATCCCCTCGAACGCGAGCATGTACGAGCGCCGCCGGCCCATGCGATTGCGGTAGCTGACGTAGACGCGATCGCCCTGGGTTCCGTACAGGAAGAGGTTCTGATGCTCCTGCGTCAGGCTCTGCCACGGAGCGTCCATGTCGATCTCGTAGCGGTCCGCGATCGCCTGGATGACCGACTCGTAGAAGCCGGAGTTGCCGACCGCCCACGGGACGAGGGCGCCGTCCGAGATGGAGACCGTCGGGTCGGGGACGAGCAGGTCGGGGTCGATCTCCTGCTGGGAGCCGAGGCCCGTGCACCGCGGGCAGGCGCCGTGCGGGGAGTTGAAGGAAAAGATGCGCGGCTGGAGCTCGGGCAGCGAGACCCCGTGCTCCGGGCAGGCGAACTGCTCGGAGAAGAGCATCGAGGAAGCCGCCACGGCATCTCCCGATTCGAGCACGTCGACCGCGACGAGGCCTTCCGCGAGCGCCGCCGCCGTCTCGACCGACTGCGTCAGACGGGTTCGCAGATCCTGCTTCTGGACGAGACGGTCGACCACCACCTCGATCGTGTGCTTGAACTTCTTGTCCAGCTCGATCGGCTCCTCGAGGAGGCGCTGCTCGCCGTCGATCTTGACGCGCGTGAAGCCCTCGTTTCGAAGCTCGTCGAGCAGCTCGCGGTATTCGCCCTTGCGGTCACGTACGACCGGCGCGTTGACAGTGAACCGGGCCCCCGCCGGCAGCCGAAGGATCTGGTCGACGATCGAGTCGAGGCTCTGGCCGGCGATCGGGCGCCCGCAGACTGGGCAGTGCGGGTGGCCGACGCGCGCGTAGAACAGACGGAGGTAGTCGTAGATCTCGGTGACGGTGCCGACAGTCGAGCGCGGGTTCCGCGAGGTCGTCTTCTGGTCGATCGAGATCGCGGGGCTGAGGCCGTCGATCGAGTCGACGTCGGGCTTCTCCATCATCTGGAGGAACTGCCGCGCGTAGGCCGAGAGCGATTCGACGTAGCGCCGCTGACCCTCGGCGTAGATCGTGTCGAAGGCGAGGCTCGACTTCCCGGAGCCGGAAAGTCCGGTGATGCAGACGAGCCGGTTCCGGGGGAGCCGGACGGTGACGTCCTTGAGGTTGTGCTCGCGGGCGCCGTGGACAACGAGCTCTTCGGCGGCCATGTGAGGCCAGTGTAACGGCGCCTCGGCTATCGAACAAGCGTTCGTCTACAGCGGCCCGCGATAGTGTCGAAACGGTCGGCCACCACAGGGTGCTCGGCTCGCAATCGTACCCGTGCCGCCTCCGTACTCCACCCGGACAGGGAGCGTCAACGTTTCCGATCCGACCGCACCGACCGCTCCCACGAAGGCGGCGGAAGCGCCGAGCAGCAGCACGGCGATGACGAGCAGGCGAACCGGCAACGTGCTCACTCTGAACCTCGATGGGAGCTCGCTGTTTAGGCGCACAGGCGCTCGACGAGCCGGTAGACGCGCTTGGCGTCAACCACGTGATCGAGCGCGAGCGGGCCGGCGACGATCGTGCCGTAGCCGAGCATCCGGCCGAGCAGTGACTGCTCGAGATCGAGCCTCCCAATCGAGCGGAGGCGCACAGCAGAGGCACGGCGCCTCAGCGTCCCGCGCACGACGAAGACCTTCTGGGTCGTCACGACGAGTCGCGTCCGCTCCCAGCGCCAGACGGCGCGGAGCGCGATCGCGGCGCCCGCAGCGACGAGCGGCGCGCCGAGCACCGGAAAGGGCCAGCTCGCAGCGACGAGGAACGCGCCGGCAAGCGCCGTCAGGCAGGCCCGGGCGAGCGGGCGGGCGAGAACGATGCCGTGCCGGCGAGCCTCGAGACAGACCTGCTCGTCGGGCGACGCGAGCATGAGATACGACGCTTCGCCCCCGCGGCTGCCGGTCCTGCCCTCGGACCGTTTGCGCATGGTCTCTCCGGAACACAACTTGCGGGATGCACGAGGTTGCGAAGCGGACGCTCGTGGCGACGCTCGTCGTCGTCGCCGTCATCGCCCTTGCGCTCGCGCTCTGGAAGCTGCGGCTCGTCATCTCGCTCCTCTTCCTTGCCGCGATCGTCGCCGCCGCGATGCGTCCCGGCGTCGAGGCCCTCAACCGCCGCCGCCTGCCGAAGGGCGCGGGGGTGCTCCTCCACTACCTCGGGCTCCTCGTACTCGTCGGGCTCTTCCTCTGGCTCGTCGTCCCGCGCGCTACGAGCCAGGTGCAGCATGCGATCGACAACCTCCCGAAAGCCAAGGCTCACTCAACCGGCATCAAGCACGACATCCTGGTCGCGCTAGACAAGCGCCTGAAGCACCTGCCGACCGGCACGAAGCTCCTGCATCCGGCGGTCTCGATCACGGTGAAGGCCTTCGAGGTCATCATCGGGATCTTCTTCACGCTCGCGACGGCCGCCTACTGGATCTTCGAGAAACCGCGCGCGCAGCGGCTCGTGACCTCGCTCTTACCCAGGGACAAGCGACGGGTGTTCCGCGACACGTGGGACCTGATCGACCTGAAGCTCGGCGCCTTCGTCCGCGGGCAGTTGCTGCTGATCCTGATCGTGGGAACCGTCCTCTCGATCGCGTTCGCGATCATCGGGGTGCCGTACTGGATCCTCGTCGGCTCGTTCGCCGGCATCGTGGAGATCGTGCCGGTGATCGGCCCGCTAGCCGCCGGCGCGCTTGCGATCGGGGTCGGCTTCACGCAGTCGTGGCAGACGGCCCTGGCAGCCGGACTCGTGGTCCTGACCGTGCGACTGGCCGAGGACTACGTGGTCGTGCCGCGGGTGCTCGGCGACGCGGTCGGGCTGTCGCCGCTCGTCGTGCTGGTCTCCGTCACCGCCGTCGGCATTCTCTTCGGCGGTTTCGCGGTGCTGCTCGCCGTCCCTCTGGCGGCCGTCCTCGCGACGCTCGTCGATGTGATCGTCCTGGACAAGGATCCCGCCGAGGAGGAGGTCCCGACGGTGATCTTCTCCCCCAAGGAAGCAGAGGTCTGAGGTGTCCGGGTCGGACACGGCCGGAGCGGCGGGCAGAGAAGGTCCCCCAGGGGGCCCCCAGATGTTCTTTCCCCCGCGGACGAGCGTAGTCTCGAAGCGCCGACGCGTGGGTGACGCGACTGCACCAAACTAGAAACGTCCTGCGCGGGCGTGGAGCGAGCCACCCGCAGCGGCGACCGGGCCTCCGGCCGTCGGGCTACGCCTTGCGCCAGCGGCCGAACACGAGGCCGCCGAGGGTGAAGCCGAGCCCGAACGTCCCGACGGAGAACCCCCCGATGGCGATCGCCTTCCGCCAAGTCGAGAGGCGCTCCCAGCGACCGAGTGCCTCTTCCTCCTCCCGCGTCAGCGACTCGCCGCGCCGTTGCTTGCGTCGCGCACCACCGGCACGGAGACCGAGATAGAGATCGTCGAAGATCTCCGGGCTGTCGTCCGCCATCTCCATCAGGTTATAGCCTCATTCGCCCGTGACGGTCAGGATCCTGCACCTCTCCGACCTGCATGTGGGCAGCCGCGAGGAGCCCGAGCTCGAGACGGCGCTCGACCGTCTGATCGCCCGGGTCGACCCCGGGCTCGTCGTCGCGAGCGGCGATTTGACCCATCGAGGCACGTCCGAGCAGCACGATCGCGCCGCGCGGTTCCTCACGCGGCTCGGCCGGCCGCTCCTCGTCGTCCCCGGCAACCACGACATCCCTTACTCCTTCCCCGCGCGCTTCACCCGCACCTTCGCCGAGTTCGAGCGTCACTGGGAGACGACGGAGCCGATTCACCGCTCGGACGGCGTGTTCGCCGTCGGCCTCAACTCCGTACGCCCGTGGCGCCACCAGTCCGGCGGCGTTCGCGAGGCGCAGCTCGGACGGGCGGTGCAGCTCCTGGCGGAGGCTCCCGACGGTGCGCTTCGCGTCGTCGTCCTCCACCACCATGTGATCGGCGGACCCTGGCGTTCTCGCAAGAAGCCGGTGGCGATGCGAAACCACGTGCTCGCGACCCTCGTCGATGCGCGCGCGGAGTTGATCCTGGCCGGGCACATCCACCAAGGGGCTGTCAGCGAGCGGCGGGAGTTCGAGGTCTCGTCGGGCGGCGAGCGCGGCGTCACCGTCTCGATCGCCCCCGGCCTCGGCCAGCCGCGGCCGCACCGGCGGGGTGAGGCACGAGGCCTCCACGTGTACGAGGCGGACGAACGGACGCTCGACGTGGGCACGTACGTCTGGCGCGAGGGCGAGTGGGCCCTGACGGCCGCACGCAGGTTCCCGCGAGGCACTGAGCCGCTCGCATCGAGCCGGTAGCTGGGGCTACGGCGACTGGCTCTCGCCGCGCTCGAGCTGGGCTTTCTTCACGACGTACTCCTCGTCGGTGAGAATGCCCTCGTCGCGCAGCTCTCCCAGCCTGCGGAGGTTGTCCTCGAGGTGCCGGTCGGCGTCGTGGTCGACGGTGGGGTGGGCTTGCCAGGCCTTCGCCGCGGACGCCTGCGACCTCGCGCCCCGGCCGCCCACCGAGTCCGGGTCGATGCCGAAGCGCTTGAGCCGCTCGCGAAACCGGGCGATCCCGAAGCCCCGCGTCGGCAGGCGGTGCGCCTCGGGGCCCGTGACCGGGCGGCGCTGGACGAAGCGGCGATACGCGATCACGAGCAGGGCCGCGACGAGGATCGACGCGATCAGGATCGTGAAGACGTCGCCCCGGTCGCTCGTGCCGACGATGAGGGCTGCCGGAACGCCTCCGAAGAGCGAGCCTGAGATTCCGATTCCGATCGTGAGCCACGCAGGCATCGGATCGGGCCCCGGGATCGCCCACCGCGCGAGCGACCCGATCAGGAAGCCCGAGAAGACGATCGAGAGGATCGAGGCGAGCATGGCCGAAGGCTAGGTTGCGGCGCTGCTCGAGGCCAGCAACTCCCGCCGCAGGTCCTTGATCTCGTCGCGTAGCTTGGCTGCATACTCGAAGCGCAGCTCCTCGGCGGCGGCGAACATCTCCTCCTCGAGCGTCACGACCAGGCGCTCGATCTCGGCCGCGTCCATTCCCTCCACCTCGCGGCGGCCGCGCCGTCGCCTGCCGGGCACGGTCGGGGACTCGAGTGAGAGGAACTCCGCGATGTCGGAGACTCCCTTCTGGATCGACTCCGGGGTGATGCCGTGCTCCTCGTTGTAGGCGAGCTGGACGACGCGGCGGCGCTCCGTCTCGTCCATCGCCTCCTTGATCGCCTCCGTGAGCTTGTCGGCGTAGAGGAGCACCCTGCCGTTCACGTTCCTGGCGGCGCGCCCGATCGTCTGGATCAGCGACGTGCGCCCGCGCAGGAAACCTTCCTTGTCGGCGTCGAGGATCGCCACGAGCGAGACCTCGGGGAGGTCGAGGCCCTCCCGCAGGAGGTTGATCCCGACGAGGACGTCGAACTCCCCGAGCCGCAGCTCGCGGATGATCTGGATCCGCTCGAGCGTGTCGACCTCGGAGTGGAGGTAGCGCGCCTTGACCCCCGCCTCCAGCAGGTAGTCGGTCAGGTCCTCGGCCATCTTCTTCGTCAGCGTCGTCACGAGCGCCCGCTCGCCCGCCTGCTCGCGGCGGCGAATCTCGTTCAGGAGGTCGTCGATCTGGTTTCGCGTCGGCCGCAGCTCGACCTCGGGGTCGACGATGCCTGTCGGGCGGATCAGCTGCTCGGCGATCGTGCTCGAGTGGCGTAGCTCGAAGGACGCCGGCGTCGCCGACACGAAGACCAGCTGGCCGACCTTGCCGAGGTACTCATCGAAGCGCAGCGGGCGGTTGTCGAGCGCCGAGGGCAGCCGGAAGCCATGGTCGACGAGCGTCTGCTTGCGCGATCGGTCTCCCTCGTACATCCCGCCGAGCTGCGGGATCGTCTGGTGGGACTCGTCGACGAAGACGACGAAGTCGGAGGGGAAGAAGTCGAGCAGCGTGTGCGGCGCCGATCCCGGAGGCCGGCCGTCGAGGTGGCGCGAGTAGTTCTCGATCCCCGAGCAGAAGCCGAGCTCCTGCATCATCTCGAGGTCGTACTCCGTTCGCTGGCGGATGCGGTGCGCCTCGAGCATCCGGCCCTGCGACTCGAAGAGCCTGATCTGCTCCTCGAGCTCGTGCTTGATGCCCTCGAGCGCGCGCTCGATCGTCGGCTTGGAGGTGACGTACTGCGTCGCAGGGAAGACGGCCAGGTGGTCAAGCCGGCCGAAGACCTCGCCGGTCAGCGGGTCGAAGTGTGTGATTTGCTCGACCTCGTCGCCGAAGAGCGAGATGCGGTAGGCGGACTCCATGTGCGCCGGCTGGATCTCGATCACGTCGCCCTTGACGCGGAAGCGGCCACGCCCGAGAGCCGTGTCGTTGCGCATGTATTGGATGTCGATCAGCTTGCGCAGCATCAGGTCGCGATCCTGCTCCTCCCCCACCGCGAGCAGCACGACCCGCTTCTCGTACTCCTCGGGCGAGCCGAGGCCGTAGATGCACGAGACCGAGGCGACGATGACGACGTCGCGACGCGAGAGGAGCGACGAGGTTGCGGCGTGGCGGAGACGGTCGATGTCGTCGTTGCGGGAGGAGTCCTTCTCGATGTACAGGTCAGCCTGCGGGACGTAGGCCTCGGGTTGGTAGTAGTCGTAGTAGGAGACGAAATACTCGACCGCGTTGTCTGGGAAGAACTCACGGAACTCGTTGCAGAGCTGCGCGGCCAGCGTCTTGTTGTGGGCGATGACGAGCGCGGGCCGGCCGATCTCCTCGATCAGCCAGGCCATCGTCGCCGTCTTACCGGTTCCGGTCGCTCCGAGCAGGGTCTGGTAGCGCTCGCCCGCGCGCAGGCTCGCCGCCAGGGCGCTGATCGCCTGGGGCTGGTCGCCGGTGGGCGAATACGCGGCAGAGGTTTTGAACGCGGGCACTCGGCGAAGGGTATCTCCCGTGAGCCCGAGTTCCGCCTCCCCGCCCTACGGCAGCTACGCCGCGATCATGGGCACCTTCGCGGGCCTCCTGACCGCGGCCGGTGCGCTGAGCCGCCGGCTCGACCGCGACCCGCAGTGCCAGTCGGCGCTCGACCTCGCCGTTCTCGGCGCCGCCGCCTTCAAAGCCTCGCGAACGATCGCGAGGGACGAGGTGACGAGCTTCATCCGAACCCCGTTCGTCGAGGGCGACGCGCATTCGGGCGAGGACGAGGAGCCCGTGCAGGGCGGGATGGCGCAGGCACTCGGCGAGCTCGTGACCTGCAGCCGCTGCATCGGCACCTGGGTGGCGGCGAGCCTGACGTGCACGCAGATCCTCGCGCCACGCTTCGGGCGCCTCCTCACGTGGTCGCTGGCCGCGGCCGGCGCGAACGATTTCCTCCAGGCCGGCTTCGCGACGCTCACCCACAAGTCGAACGAGCTGGAGCAGCGGACGTCTTAGGCCGGGTTCGGCTTCACCTCGCTGAGCTCACGAAGTGCGCGCTGGAGCCGGTCTGCCGCCAGGCCCGCGCCGAGCGGTGCGCCGTCGACAGCGGCGATCGGCATCACCTCTCGCACCGACGACGTAGCGAAGGCCTCCTCGGCGCCCATGAGCTCGTCGAGGAGAAACGTGCCCTGGCGCACGTCGTAGCCGAGCCGAGCCGAGATTTCGAGGATGACGCCGCGCGTGACGCCCGCCAAGATGCCGAGGTCGAGCGAGGGCGTGGAGAGGGTCTGTCCGCGGCGCCACCAAACGTTCGACGTCGGCCCCTCGAGGACGACGCCGCCGGAGCCGACGAGGAGGGCGTCGTCGGCGCCGCGGCGACGGGCCTCGTCGATGGCCGTCATGTTCAGGGCGTAGCTCGTCGACTTGACCCCGCCCATGAGGCCCGGCGCGTCGAGCCCAACCGGCAGCGTGACAAGCCTGAGCCCCCGCTCGCGCAGCTCCTCCAGGTCGTCGGGGAGCGTCTGGACGAGCACGAGCGCGAGCGGCTGGCCCTGCTCGAAGCGGCCCGGCGTCCAGTAGAACCGCAGCGAGCAGTCCGACGCGCCGCCGCAGGCCAGCGCGTCCGAGGCGAGCGCATGTAGCTCGGCGGGCTCGAACGGTGGGAGTCCCAGCCGCGCTGCCGAGCCCGCGAGTCGAGCAAGGTGCTCGTCGAGGCGGAACGGCCTGCCCCCGTAGACGCGCACAGTCTCGAAGGCCGCACGCCCGCGGAGGAATCCTTCGTCGTCAGCGTGGAGCACGGGTTCGTCGGGGTCGACGAGGCCCCGGCCGGAGACGGCGAGCGCGAGCAGGCGGATCATCGGACAGCCGGCTCGCACAGCGGAGCGCCGACCGCCCGCAGCAGCGGCCGTGCCTTCACCCACGACTCCTCGATCTCCGCTTCCGCATCGGAGTCCCAGACGATGCCGCCGCCGACCCACAGGTGGATGCGGCCGTCGGCGATCGCGAACGTCCGGATCGTCAGCGCGAGATCAAGGTCCCCGTTGGGGTAGATCCGCCCGAGTGCACCCATCGAGGCCCCGCGGCCGACCGGCTCGAACGCCGCGATGTGGTCGAGCGCGGAGATCTTGGGTGCCCCGGTCACCGACCCGCCGGGAAAGACGGCCTGGAGGAGCTCGGCGAGACCGACGTCGTCGCGCAGGCGCCCCTCGACGGTCGAGACGAGATGGCTGACCCCGGCGAGCTCTCGCTCGGCCACCAGCTTGGGCCAGCGAATGCTGCCCGGCTCGCAGACGCGCGCCAGGTCGTTTCGCTCGAGGTCGACGATCATCACGTGCTCGGCCACGTCCTTCTCGGCCTCCGCGAGGCCATCCTCGCCGAGCGGCCTCGTGCCCTTGATCGGCTTCGTCCAGACGTGCCTGCCGCGGCGGGAAAGAAGGAGCTCGGGCGAAGCAGAGACGATCGTCCAGCCGTCGCCCCGGAAGGGGTGGGGCTCGATCCCGTGCAGCGTTGCGAGCGCGGCGGCCACACCGGCTGGATCGCCGTCGAACGTCGCGGAGAGATGCTGGACGAGGTTCACCTGGTACACGTCGCCTTTCGCGATCGCCGCCCGGACGGCCTCGATCGCCTCCGCGTACTCCGCGTCGCACCAGCTCCGCTCCCAGTCCCCAATCGTGAACCGTCCAGCAGCGGGGGCCCGCTCCTCGCTCGGTCGGACGAGCAAGGCGCCCGCCGGGAGCGGGCACGGCTCAACCGGGTATGGCGTGGTCGTCCGCCGCTGCGCGTCGGAGAGGCGGTACCCGAGGTAGACGTCGGCCACCCGCCCCTGACCGCCTGCGTCGAGGAAGCCCGCCGCCCGGAGCTCCTCCTCGAGAGCCTCGAGCGAGTCGAATGCAATCACGACCCTACGCTAACGTCTTGCTCGTGCGAAGGCTGATCGCGGCCCTGGCCCTCGCCCTGGCAGCCGCGCCGGCGGCCCATGCGGCCTCCCTGGCGATCGTCCCGCGCGCCTTCTCCCCCGCCCTCGGTTCCCTCGCGGTCAGCGCAGCCGCCCAGCAGACGAAGGTGTTGGGCGTCGAGCTGACGAGCGCGAAGGGCGTGCACGTGGGCTGGATCTCGGCACCCGCACGGCGGCAGCTCGTCTCGCTCTTCTGGGACGGCAGCCTGGACGGCGCTCCCGTTCGTGACGGGTTCTACGACGTTCGCCTCGTGTCCGGCCGGGACGTCCTCGCCGACACGCCGCTGCGGATCGACACCGTCGCCCCGATTCTCGACGAACTCTCCGCCGGGGACGGGGGCATTCCCTTCGCAGGGGACACGAGCCTCCTCACGACGATCAGCCCGAATGGGGACGGCGTCCGCGATGACGCGCAGTTCAGCTTCACGCTGCGCGAGGCTGCGACGGTGACGCTCGAGGCCTCGCGAACTACGAGCACCGTCGGCCCGCCCGTCTTCTCCGAGACCCGCTTCCTCCGCCCGGGGCCTCAGACGCTGGCGTGGGTGCCGGCGAGCACGCTCGGCCCTCGAACCTACCTGCTCCACTTGAGCGCAAGGGACACCGCCGGCAACACCCGCCTGTACGGGCCTGGCACGCCCTTCGTGGGCCGTTTCGCGCGAGCGCCCGTGGTGCGCGTTCTCGGCCTCGACGCATCCTTCCCGCGCGCGAGCTACACGGGAGGGGAGACGGCGGCCTTGCGGGTCGCCACCGACGAGCCGAGCTTCACCGTCCAGATCTTCCACGCCGGCCCGGAACCGGTCGAGACCGGAAGCGACAACGTCCTGAACGGCGTGGCCGTGACCGTGCCGGCCCGGATCGCCTGGACCGCCCACCGCGACGGCCCCGGTACGGTTCGGATCGGCATCGGCCCGTGGGCGAGCGGCGTCTACTTCGCGCAGCTGACGGCGCCGGACGGCCGTGTCGGCTACGCACCGTTCGTCGTGCGCCCCCCGATCCTCGGCGGGGGCGCGCGCGTCGCCGTCGTCGAGCCGGCGCGAACGTGGCAGGCGTACAACTTCTACGACGCGAACGGCGACGGGTGGGGCGACACCTGGTACACGGGCCCGCCTCACCAGTCGGTCGCGCTCGGCCGCCCCTTCCTCAGGCGTGGCGTCCCCCCGTTCTTCAGACGCTACGACCTCGGCTTCCTCCACTGGCTCTCGTGGACGGGGAAGCAGGTCGACTTCCTCACCGACTCCGACCTCGATTCGCTTGCGAGCGGGGACGATCTCGCGCGAGCCTACGACCTGATCGTCTTCCCGGGGCACACCGAGTACGTCACCGAGCACCTCTACGACGTGGTCGAGCGCTTTCGAGACCTGGGCGGCAACCTCGCGTTCCTCTCGGCGAACAACTTCTTCTGGCGGGTCACCGACAGGGACGGCCTCCTTCGCCGGAACGGCCAGTGGCGCCGGCTCGGCCGGGCTGAGGCGAGGTTGGCCGGCGTGCAGTACAGGCGCAACGACGAGGGGCACAAGCAGGGCCTCTTCGTCGTACGCGACGCCGCCTCCGCGCCGTGGCTGTGGGACGGGACGGGCCTGGAGAGCGGCGGCACGTTCGGCGATTTCGTCGGCGGCTACGGGATCGAGATCGATGCCACGACACCGGAGTCGCCTGCGGGAACGCAGGTTCTGGCGGAGATCCCCGACCTTTTCGGGCCGGGGTTGACCGCGCAGATGACCTACTACGAAACGCCCGCGGGTGCCAAGGTGTTCGCCGCCGGCGCCCTCGACTTCGGCGGATCGGTCGCCTACTGGCCGATGCGCCACGTGCTCGACAACCTCTGGGCGCGGATCTCGGCTCCCTAGCCGAGCGGCGCCGCGAGGCGCACCTCGACGTGTCCTGAAGGAAGTTGCGCCGTCAGCTCGAGCGCCGCTTCGGACAGGACGTCCAGCAGCTGCAGGCCCACGGAGGCGCGGATCGCCCCGCTCAGGCGTACGACCGCGGCTGCAACAGCGTCGTCGCCGACGGCGGCGATCAAGTGTCGCGCCGCTGCGGGCTAGCTGAACGTCGTCAGGCCCAGTCGCTGAGGGTAGGTCCGGCGGTAGACCACCTTCAGCTTCTCGATCCGCTCGACGTAGGCGCGGGTCTCGGCGAACTGGATCCCGACGCCCTGGCGGCGCCAACGGTCGACGTTGTTCTGACCGGCGTTGTAGGCGGCCAGCGCCGTCGGCTCGTCGTCGTAGCGGTCGAGCAGGTGCCGCAGATACCACGAGCCGTAGCGGACGTTGATCTCGGGGACGTAGAGGTCGTCGGTTCGGAACGCCGTGCCTCCGGTGCGGATCGCGATCCCGCGGGCCGTGTCCGGGAGCAGCTGCATGAGCCCGATCGCGCCGGAGGGCGAGCGCGCGTCGGCACGGAACCTGCTCTCCTGATAGATGACGGCGGCCAGCAGCGCCGCGTCGAGGCGGTAATGGCGTGCGTGGCCCCGGACGATGGTGTCGTAGCGCAGCGGGTAGCGCGCGTGGGTGTACCAGTCAGGCCCGCTGCGGTAGACATAGACGAAGGCGCCGGCCGCCACGCCGAGCGAGGCCAGCACGAGCGCCAGCCGCGTCAGCCGCGCGCTTCGAGCTCGGTCAGCACGGTGGCGACGAACCGGTCGAGCTCGTCCAGGCTGCCGTCGTTCGCGTACGCGTAGTCGGCTCGTCGAACCTTCTCCTCCTCGGGAAGCAAACGCTTACCACGATCGTCGGGCGGCACACGTGTCCTTGCCGCCCGTACCTCATCCGCCGCCGTTACCGTCACCACCGCGTCGAATCGTCGCTCGCCCCCCGTCTCGAACAGCAGCGGAACCTCGACCACGCAGACGCGCGGCGGGTCAGGCAGGCCGGCCAGGCGCTCCCTCCAGGCAACGTACTCGCGCTGGACTCGCGGGTGCAGGAGCGTCTCGAGCCAGGCGAGCTCGGCAGAATCGGCGAAGACGATCGCTCCCAGACGCTTCCGGTCGATCCGCCCGTCGTCGTCGAGGACGCGCACGCCGTAACGCCCGCGCACGGCCTCCGAGACGTCGCCGTCCTCAGCCAGGAGGCGGTGGACGATCTGGTCGCTCGAGGCGGTCGGAACGCCGCGCCGGGCGAACGCAGCGAGCGCTGCACTCTTCCCGGCACCGATGCCCCCGGTGATCGCGACCGCGAGCGGGCGCACAATCCCGAGTCCAGACCGAGGAGGACGGACCCCTAGACGCCTGCCTCGGAGGGGCCGTCGCCCGGCTCCGGGGCCTCTGCCGGCGACTCGACCTCGAGCTCCACCTCCGCCGCCGCATCGCTCGTCACCGCCGGTCCCTCGTCCCCGGCGAGATCCTCCTCGGTTCCCGCCTCCCCCGGTGCCTCGGCCGCCGCGGACGCCGGTTCCTCGGCAACCGGCTCGGCAGCCGACGAGGAAGGCTCAGAGTCCATCTCGGTCTCCATGTCCGGGTCCACGGCCGCGTCGACGCGCGGGGCGGCGTCGGCGTCCGCCTGGACCTCGAAACCCTCCGCGTCCGATCCGCCGGCCGGGAGTTCCCCGTGCTCGCTGAACACCTCCTCGGAAAGCTCGAGCCGCGGTGCCGTGTGGAGTGACTCGGCGCCGTCGGCGCGAGGGCGCGGCTCACTGCCGTCCTCGACGCGCTTCAGCGACAGCGAGAGGCGGCGCCGCTCAGCGTCGACCTCGATGATCTTGACGTTGACGACGTCCCCCTGCGCGACGACCTCGCGCGGGTTCTCGACGTGGTGCTGGGCGAGCTCCGAGATGTGCACCAGGCCCTCGACGCCCGGCAGGATCTCGATGAAGGCGCCGAAGGTGACGACCTTCGTCACGCGCCCCTCGACCACGTCGCTCTCGCCGTAGCTGTCGACGACCTGCTGCCACGGGTCGATCTGCGTCTGCTTGAGGCCGAGCGAGATCCGCTGCCGGTCACGGTCGATGTCGAGCACCTTGACCTTCACCGTCTGGCCGATCTCGAGCACCTCCGACGGATGGTTGACGTGGCTCCAGGAGAGCTCCGAGATGTGGATCAGCCCGTCCATCCCCTGCAGGTCGACGAACGCGCCGAAGTCGACGATGTTGGAGATCTGGCCCTCGACGACGTCGCCTGGTGCGAGGCGGTCGAGAATCGCCTGACGCTGCTCCTTGCGCTCGTCCTCGAGGACGGCGCGGCGCGAGAGGACGACGTTGTTGCGCGAGCGGTTCAGCTCGATCACCTTGCAGCGCAGCTCGCGCCCGAGGAACTCGTCGAGGTCCTGGACGCGGCGGATGTCGACGAGCGACGCGGGCAGGAAGCCGCGGACCCCGAGATCGAGGATCAGGCCGCCCTTGACCACCTCGATCACCCGGCCGTTGACGGCCTCGCCGCTCTCCGCGGCCGTCTCGATCGCCTTCCAGGCGAGCTCGAAGCGAGCCCTCTTCTTCGAGAGCGTGAGGCGCCCGTCCTCGTCCTCCTTCTTCATCACGAGCGCGTCGATCTCGTCGCCGACCCGCACCTCGTCCTGCGGATTGACCGAGCGCCGGATCGAGAGCTCCTCGGCGCGGATCACCCCTTCCGACTTGTAGCCGATGTCGACGAGCACCTCGTCCTTGTCGACCCGGACGACCGTCCCGTGAACGACCTGCCCCTCCTGGATGTCGGGGAACGTCGAGTCGTAATCCGGTACGAGCTCCCCGTCGGGGCCTATCGTCCAGACGCCGTCCTCGGCGAGTCGCGGGTCGTGTGCCTCGATCGTCTCGTTTGCCATCAGCGCGCGGCCAGTATAGCCCCGGGTCTCCTGAACCCCAGCCTTAGACGCGGACCGGACGCGAGAGTTAGTGGGCGCTCCGAAGGAAGGAGCGCACCGCTCCCACGTAGGCCTCCGGTGCCTCGACGAAGCTCATGTGGCCGGCCGCGGGAATGACGGCGAGCTCGCTGCCCGCGACCCCGCCGTGCAGGGCGCGAGCTGCTCTCGGCGTCGTCGTCCGATCGTGCTCGCCCACGAGGACGAGCGTGGGTCGCCGGATCCGCCGCAGGTGGGGCACGTAGTCGAAGTCGCCGTAGCCGGAGGAGGCGAAGTGCCGGAGCACCTCCGGCGAGGGGACGAAGTCCTCGTAGTAGCCGGGCGGGGGCTCGCCGTGGAAGTGGAACGGCATCTGGACGCGCATCAGCTCCCGCACCTCGTCGTCGGTCTGCACCGCCTTCTCGGCCTCCCACGACGCAGCGATCTCGGCGCCGTCCTCGCCGAGCCCGTCGAGCTCCGCCTGCACGTCCGCCTCGAGAGCCGCGCTCGACTCGGCGCCGCCCGAGATCACGTACGCCGCGGCGCTGCCCGACTCGATCGCGTGCTGGGTTGCGACGATCGCGCCGAAGGAGTGGCCGAGGAGCGCGAAGCGCTCGAGCCCGAGCGCCTCCGCGAGCAAGTCGACGTCGCGCGCGAAGCGGTCGAGAGAGAGCGTTCGCGGGTCGACGCGGTCGCTGCGGCCCTGCCCGCGCTCATCGACGTAGAGCAGCAGGAACTCGTCTGACAGCGCGTCGAGGTAGGGGCGGAACATCCCGTGGTCGAGCCCGGGCCCGCCGTGGAGGACGATCAGCGCGAGCGCGTCGTCCGGGCCGAGCGGCTCGACGAAGAGGCGGTAGCCGTCCGAAAGAGTCACGACCGCCGGCATCACTCGGCCAGCGGGTTCACGAGGCGGAGACGCGGGAACCGGCCGAAGTCGCGGTCCGCAGAGCAGAGCTCGGCGCCGTGCTCGATCGCGAGCGCAGCGAGATGCGCGTCCGTTGTCAGATTCCCGGCGGTGCCGAGCGGCTCGAGAAGCTCGCGCAGCAGGGCGTGGTGCCGAGGCCCCGGCTCGACCACCGCGACCGACGGCCGCGCGAGCCACGCCCCGACCAGGTCGAGCGCCTCCCCCACCGCGAGCGGAGACTCGAAGACGCGCGGCTTGGTCGCCAGGCGTACAAAAGCAAGCAGAACCGCCCAGGGAAGCCCGATCGTCTCTCCGGACGAGAACGTCTTCTCGAGCCACGCCCGTGCCCGCCGCTGGTGCGGCGACTGGCGATCGACGCCGTAGAGCAGGAGGTTCGCGTCGAGGAGCTTCATTTGCCGAGCTCGAGCTTGCGGACTATCTCCGCATCCTCGAGCTCGGCCGCGAGCTGTAGCGCCTTGGTGAGGTCGATGCCCGGCCGCAACCCCATCGACCACGTCGGGAGCCGGTAGGCCCCGGCGGTGCGAGCCTCGCTGAGACCTTGCCGAATCGCGTCGTTTACGGCCTGCTTGAAGGGGATTCCACGCTCCCGGGCGAGGCCGCGCAGACGATTGTGGAGATCCGGATCGAGTGTGATCGTGGTGCGGATTTCAGCATCATAGCATCATGAATATAGACATCCAGATGCTAATACCGCGGCGGCCGGTCTATCTGCGATCGACCGGTGGATCTCGTCGTACCGGTCTGACCGGAATCGCGGCGGCAGATGCTGGGACAGGATCGTGGGGGCGACGTCTCGGACGATGCGATAGCTCAGCTCTTCGCCTCGCTCCAGTCGTCGCCAGCGCCCACGTCGACCGCGAGCGGCGGGTCGAGCGGGTACGCCCGGCACATCTCCTCGCGCACGAGCGCACGCAGGGCCGACACCTCTGTCGCCGGCACTTCGAGCAGCAGCTCGTCGTGGACCTGCAGCACGAGGCGCCCGCTCCGCCCCTCGTCCCGCAGCCGGCGATGGATGGAGATCATCGCCACCTTGATGATGTCGGCGTTCGAGCCTTGCATGACGAAGTTGACGGCGAGGCGCTCGCCGAGCGCCCGCGTCTGCCGGTTGGTCGCGCGGATCTCGGGCACAGGGCGGCGGCGGCCGAGCAGCGAGGTCACGTAGCCGTCGCTCCTCGCCTGCTCGATCGTGCGCTGGATGAAGTCCTGGACGTACGGGAACCTGGCGAGATAGGCGTCGATGTAGGCCTGCGCCTCCTCGCGCGGGATCTCGAGATTCTCGGAGAGCCCGAACGCGGAGATGCCGTAGATGATCCCGAAGTTGATCATCTTGGCGACGCTGCGTTCGCCCTTCGTCAGCGTAGCCGGATCCTTCCCGAGCACCTCCGCCGCGGTCGCCGTGTGGATGTCGTCGCCGCGCTCGAACGCCTCGCGCAACTTCGGCTCGCCCGACACGTGCGCGAGGATCCGAAGCTCGATCTGCGAGTAGTCGGCGGAGAGGAGCTTCGCACCGGGCTCCGCGATGAACGCCGACCGGATCTCGCGGCCGAGCTCGGTGCGGATCGGGATCGACTGGAGGTTCGGGTTCGAGGTCGAGAGTCGCCCGGTCGAGGCGACCGTCTGGTTGAAGGTGGTGTGCAACCGTCCGTCGGCCTCGGAGATCAGCGAGGGGAGCGGCCCGAGGTAGGTGTTCAGGAGCTTCGAGTACTCGCGCCACTCCTCGAGAACCTCGATGATCGGATGTGCAGAGCGGATGGTGCGCAGGACCCGTGTGTCCGTCGAGTAGCCGGTCTTGCCCTTGCGGCCCGGCGTCAGCGCGAGCTTCTCGAAGAGGATCCGGCCAACCTGCGGCGTCGACCCGAGCATGAACTCCTCGCCTGCCAGCTCGTGCGCTCGCGCCTCGAGCTCCTCGACCCGGTCGGCGAGGCGGGCCGTGATCTCGCCCATGCGGTAGGTGTCGATCTTGACGCCGGCGTCCTCCATTGCCGCCAGCACGCCCGCGAGCGGGAGCTCGACCGTCCGGTACAGGCCGGTCGCGCCGCGTTCGTCGAGACGCTCGCGCATGCGGCCGGCCAAGCGAAACGGAATCGCCGCCCGGCGAACGAGAGCAGCAGTCTCCTCGTCGGCGGCGGGCGAGGGCTCGAGCTCGAGCCCGTACTCGGCCGACAGCTCGTCGAGGTCGTAGGTCGGCCGGCCCGGCTCGATCAGGTAGGCGGCGATCATCGTGTCGTCGGCGGGCGTCACAGTCTGGCGCGGCAGCGACTTGAAGTCGTGCGCAACGAGCTCCGCCTCGCGAACCAGATCCAGCGCGAGCGGCGCCACCACCACCGGCTGGTCTGGCCGGGCGACGGCCATCCGATCGCCGTCGACGGCCAGCCCGATCCGCCCGGTCAGCGGCGGCAGCGCCTCTTCGACCCACTCGACGTTCTCACCCTCGATCTCCTGCCGCGCCGCCGGAACCGCCTCGTCCAGCAGATCGACGCGCTGGAGCAGGTTGCGGAACTCGAACCTTCGGAACATCTCCTTCAGCTCCGAGCGGTCGGGGGGGCTCAGGACGAGCTGCGCGGGTTCGCAGTCGAGGTCCAGGTCACGTCGCATGGTGGCGAGGACCTTCGAGTTCCGGGCCTGATCCGCGTGCTCGAGAACGTTCCTGCGGCGGGCCGGTGACAGCTCCTCCGCGTGCTCGATCACGCCTTCGAGCGACCCGTACTGGGCGACGAGCTGCCCGGCAGTCTTGTCACCGATCCCGGGTATCCCGGGGATGTTGTCGGAGGTGTCGCCCTTGAGGCCGATGAAGTCCGGAACCTGATCGGGAGTGACCCCGTAGCGGGCGAACACCCGCTCCGGCGTGTAGACGTGGACGTCGGAGACTCCGCGGGGCGTCATCATCAGGCACACGTTCTCGGAGACGAGCTGGAAGGCGTCGCGGTCGGTCGAGACGACGCACGTCTTCACCCCAGCCCCGTCCGCTCGCGTCGCCAGCGTCGCGATCACGTCGTCCGCCTCCCAGCCCTCGAACTCGAGGTTCCGGTAGCCGAAGGCCTCCACGATCGGCCGGAAGTACGGGAACTGCTCGCGCAGAAGGTCCGGCATCGGCCGCCGGTCGACCTTGTACTCGGCGGAGAGCTCGGTGCGGTGGACCGGGCGCGTGTCCCAGGCGACCGCGACGCCTTTCGGCCGGTAGTCGGCGAGGAGCTTGAAGAGCATGTTCGTGAAGCCGAGGAGCGCGTTCGTCGAGAACCCCTCGCTCGTCGCCAGCTCTTCCGGCAGCGCAAAGAACGCGCGATAGGCGAGGTTGTTGCCGTCGACGAGGAAGAGCTCCGCCTCGCGCGCGGGCGCGTCGTCGACCTGCAGCTCGGTTCCCTCGAGGGTCTTCGGCGACATCTCTGCGAGTGTACGGCTCGTGCGAACGCCTGAAATCTCTCCCTTCGAGGGCGCCCACGTCGAGGATGCCGCGCAGCTTCTCGCCGCTCGCCACCGGCGCCAGCGGGCGGTCGAGCCGCTGCTCTCGGCCCGATACGAGGATCCCGCCGAGACGCGTGCCGAGGTCGAGCAGGCCTGGGCAACCGAGGGTGCCTCCGGGGCGGCCGCGCTCCGCGAAGGACGCCTCGTCGGCTACCTCGTCGGCGCGCCGCGAGCGGACCCGCTGTGGGGCGAGAACGTCTGGATCGAGGGTGCAGGGCACGCCGTCGAGGAGGCGGAGACGCTGCGCGACCTCTATGCCGTGGCCGCCGCGCGCTGGGTCGAGGAGGGACGGCCCCGCCACTCCGTGCTGGTGCCGGCGAACGAGGCGGAGATGCTCGACAGCTGGAGCAGGCTCTGCTTCGGCAAGCAGCACGCGCACGGCATCCGCGAGCTGCCCGAGGAGAGTTCCTTCCGGATGCCGAGCGGCTTCGAGATCCGCGAGCCGCGCGTCGACGAGATCGAGGAGCTGATCGAGGTCGACCTCGCGCTGCCGCGGCACCAGCGAAGCTCGCCGGTCTTCTCCGGCGCGCCGCTTCCGGATGCCGACGAGTCCCGCGCCGAGTGGGTCGAGACCCTCGCGGACACCGACGAGAAGATCCTGGTCGGCGCGTTCGAAGGTCGTCCGGCGGCGTGTTGGGCGCTCGTGCCGGTCGAGCGCTCGCGTGAGCACCGGGGGGTTCTTCGCCCCGACGGAGCCTGCTTCCTCGGCTTTGCTTCCACGCGCCCCGAGTTCCGCGGCAGCGGCATCGGGACGGCGCTCACGGCCGCGTCGTTCACCTGGGCACGGGACCAGGGCTATTCCTCGATCGTCACCGACTGGCGCGTCACGAACCTGCTCTCCTCGCGCTTCTGGCCCCGGCGCGGCTTCCGTCCCACGTTCTACCGCCTCTACCGCTCGATTCCGTAGCCGGTCCGGTGCGAGTCCCGCTCCTCGTCGGCACCCGGATGACGGTCGTCAACGCCGCCGACGACGCAACCGTGCTGCGCCCTCCACCGCCCGGCGAGGCGATTGCAGACGTCGGCGCGGCGGTCCGCGACGCGCTGCGCTTTCCTCTCGCAGGCGAGCCTCTGGAGGCGCTCGTCACCCGCGGAGGCCGCGCCACCGTGCTCGTCGAGCCGCCGGCGCTCCCACTGCCCGGTGCCGAGGACGATCCGCGGCGCGCCGCCATCGCCGCGACGGTGGAGGAGCTCGAGCGTGTCGGCGTCGCGCTCGAGCACCAGACCATCCTCGTGGCCTCGGGGCTCGCCCGCCGAGCGGGTCACCGCGAGCTCGAGGATCTCGTCTCGCCCGAGTTCGCCCGGCGCTTCAAGGGCCGGGTGGAGGTGCACGACGCCGAGGATGCTTCGCTCGTCGACCTCGGCGCCGGGCGCGTCAACCGCTCCCTCGTCGACACCGACGCCGTGGTCGTCGTCACCGCCGCCGAATCCGTGCTCGACGGGGGGCCCGCGTCACTCCTCGCCGCGGCAGACGCGCGAACCGCTCGTGCCGCGCGCGCCGTCTCGCTCGCGGAGACGTCCTCGTCGGAGGGTTGGCAGGCGGCGCTCCAGCTCGAGCGCGCACTCGCGCGACGCGTCCCGCTCGTCGGCGTCTCGTTGACGCTGAACCTCCCCCGCCTCCACGGTGCCCTGCGCGGGTATCCCTACGAGGTCGACGCGGTCGAGCGCGTGGCCAACTCGCCGCTTCGCCGCGCGTTCGGGGCGCTGCCGGCGCCGATCAGAGGCCGCGTCCTGCGCTTGCTCCCGCTCGAGCTCTCCGCGAGCGCCGCGTTCGCCGGCCCGCCCTCGATCGCGCACGCGGAGGCGCTGATCCGCGCTGTCGAGGCGCGGTCGACGTCGATCGACAGGCCGCTCGACGCGATCTGCATCGGGATCCCCCGCTCGACGCCGTACCTCCCCCGGGAGCGCCCGAACCCGCTGCTCGCCACCTTCCTCGGCCTGGGCCTCGCGCTGCGCCTCTGGCGGGACGCCTTCCCCATCGCCGACGGCGGGACGGCGATCCTCGTGCACCGCTTCCACCGCCACTTCGCGCACCCGACACAGCAGCCGTACCGCGCCTTCTTCCAGGCAACGCGGGCGGGCCGGGAGCCCGACACCCTCGCCGGTGCGGAGGAGGAAGCCGCCGGCGACGAGCGCGCGCTCGCCGCCTACCGCGCGGGCCGCACCTGTCACCCCCGCCTGCCGTTCGCCAACTGGGACGCGTGCGGGCCGGCACTGTCCCGCTTGGGGACGGTCCTCATCGCCGGCTGCCGGGACGCCGTCTCCGCCCGCCAGCTCGGCTTCGTCCCGACGCAGGGAATCGGCACCGCACTGGGTATGGCGCAAGGCCGGGCCGAAGGCCCTCTTCGCGTCGGCTACCTCCTCTCGCCGCCCTACTTTCCCATCCGCGTTGCCTCCGCGTAGGCCCCCGGCGGGGCCGCGGCTACTCCTCTCCGAGGTAGGTCTTGCGCACCTGCTCGTTCTGGCGCAGGCGCTTCGCGTCGTCGGCGAGCGCGATCCGCCCCGTCTCGAGCACATAGCCGCGCTCGGCGACCTCGAGGGCCATCAGCGCGTTTTGCTCCACGAGCAGGATCGGCGTGCCCTGCTTGTTGATCTCCACGACGATCTCGAAGATCTTCTCCACGAAGATCGGCGCCAGGCCCATCGACGGCTCGTCGAGCATGAGGAGCTTCGGCCGCGCCATCAGCGCGCGCCCGATCGCGCACATCTGCTGCTCGCCGCCGGACATCGTCCCGGCCCGCTGGTTGCGGCGCTCCGCCAGCCGCGGGAAGAGCGTGAAGACCCGCTCGAGGTCGTCCTTCATGGCCTGGCGGTCGGTGCGCTGGAACGCTCCCATCTCGAGGTTCTCGAACACGGACATGCGCGGGAAGAGCCGCCGGCCCTCCGGCGACTGGGCGATGCCGCGCTTGACGATCGTGTGCGGGGGCGTCGAGGTGATGTCCTCGCCGCGAAAACGGATGCGCCCGCGCCTCGGCCGGTTGAGGCCGTTGATCGAGCGGAGGGTCGTCGACTTCCCTGCGCCGTTGGCGCCGAGCAGGGTCACGATCTCACCTTCCCCGACGTCGAGCGAGACGCCCTTCAGCGCATGGATGGACCCGTAGTAGGTGTGGACGTCCTCGAGCTCGAGGATCTTCCCGCTCCCGTTGACCGGCGTCGAGCTCACGACGCCACCGCAGCCGTTCCGAGGTAGGCCTCGATCACACGGGGGTTGCGCTGAACCTCGTGCGGCGTGCCCTCCGCGATCTTCTCGCCGTAGTCGAGCACCGTCACGCGGTCGGAGACGCCCATCACGACCCGCATGTCGTGCTCGATCAGCAGCACCGTCAAGTTCTGCGCGCCGCGGAGCTCGGCGACGAAATCGGTGAACGCCGCAGTTTCCTGCGGGTTCATGCCCGCCGTCGGCTCGTCGAGCAGCAGAAGCTTCGGGCGGGTCGCCAGCGCACGGGCCACCTCGAGCCGGCGCTGGTCGCCGTAGGGCAGGCTGCTGGCAATCGCGTCGTCGCGCCCGCGCAGGCCGCTGAACTCGAGCAGCTCGCGTGCGCGGTCGCGCGCCTCCCGCTCCTCGCGCTTGATCCGCGGGGTGCCGAGGATGCTCTGGAGGATCCCGCCCTTCAGATGCCCGTGCATCCCGACGAGGACGTTCTCGAGCGCGGTCATCTCACGGAAGAGCCTGATGTTCTGGAAGGTGCGGCCGATCCCCCGCTTCGTGATCGTGTGCGGGGGCTTGCCGGTGACGTCGCCGTCGTCGAAGACGATCTGTCCCGCGGACGGCTTGTAGACGCCCGTCAGCATGTTGAAGAAGGTCGTCTTGCCGGCGCCGTTCGGGCCGATCAGGCTGACGATGGCGCCCTCGGGAACCGTGAAGTCGACGTCGTCGACCGCGACGAGCCCGCCGAACTCCTTCCTCAGGCGCAGGACGACCAGCAGGTCACGGGTCGCCATCAGGTTCCGGCTCCGTGCGCGTCGTGCTGGACGTCGATGAGCGGCTGGTCGGCCACGCCCTCCTCGAATTCGAGCTTTCGTCTGGAGCTCGGGATCAGCCCCGCCGGCCGGAAGAGCATGACGACGAGCAGGATGATCCCGAAGATGCCGAACTCGTACTTCGGGACGTCGATCTGCACGTGGAGATGGTCGCCGATCCAGGCGCCGGTGTTCGCGAGGCCGGCCTGGTCGAGGTAGGCGAGGAAGGCGGCTCCGAGCATCACCCCCCAGATGTTCCCCATGCCGCCGAGGATGACCATGCAGAGGATGAAGACGGAGATGTTGAAGAAGAAGTCCTGCGGGAAGGTGGCGCTCTTGAACGCGGCGTAGTATGCACCGGCGATCCCGCCGAAGAAGGCACCGGTCGCGTAGGCCCAAGTCTTCGTGCGCATCAGCGGCACGCCCATCGCCGCGGCCGCCGTCTCGTCCTCGCGGATCGCGATCCACGCGCGCCCGAGCCGGGAGTCGCGGAGCCGGTAGGAGCAGAAGATGGTGATCAGGACGAGTGCGATCGCGGTCCAGAAGAAGAGGTAGTCGCTGTTCGGGTCGGCCAGGTAGTTCGCCGGCAGGACGCCGTGCGTCAGGTCGGAGAGCCGGTTCCCGAACCCCGGCGAGTCGATCGGCGTGATCCCGTTCGGCCCGTTCGTCGCGTTGAAGCTCGTTCCGAACAGCTTGTCGCCGTTGCGGGCGATCTGGGGCATGATCTCGCCGAAGCCGAGCGTCACGATCGCGAGGTAGTCGCCGCGGAGCCGTAAGGTCGGCAACCCGATGACGACGCCGATGACGGCGGTGAAGATCCCGGCCGCGAGCAGGAGGATCCAGATCGAGACGTGGATGCCGCCGAGCTTCGAGTCGATGCCGACGGCGCCGAAGTGGAGGATCCGCTTCGGGGAGCCGTCCGCCTTCGCGCCCGCGAACTGCAGCGAGGCGAACCAGGCGCAGGTGTAGGCCCCCATCGCGTAGAAGGCGACGTAGCCGAGATCGAGCAGCCCGGCGTAGCCGACGACGATGTTGAGGCCGATCGCCATCATCACGAAGACGAGCATCACGACCCCTGTGTGGACGTCCGGGAAGGCGCCGAAGATGGGGATCGTGAACATCTTGGCGTAGTAGTAGGGAAAGGCGACCGCGATCGCGATCACCGCGGCCGGAGCGAGGAGGCGGCCCACGTACGGAATCCGGTCCCACGGCGGGACGTAGAGACCGAAGACGACGATGAAGGCGACGAACGCCGAGAGGTCGAAGCCGAAGATCGGCGCCAGGATGAGGAGGAGCAGTACCGCGACGAGGCTCGCGCGAGCTGCCCGGCGTGCCGTGTCCGGGAGCGCCTCCCAGCGCGAACGGTCGAGCCCGGCGGCGCCGAGCGCGCTCCACCACGCGTGCGAGAGCCACTGGCGGACGCGCAGGTAGAGCATCGCCTCAGCCCCCTTCCGGGGTGCGCTCGCCGAGCAGGCCCTCGGGTCGCAGGACGAGGATCAGGATGAGGATCGAGAAGACGATCGACTGGGTCCAGTCGCCGCCCGGCGCGTGCCAGCTGAGGCCCTCGTTGAAGGCCTGGATCAGCCCGATCAGAAGTGCCCCGAGGACGGCGCCGGGGAGGTTGCCGATGCCGCCGAGAACCGCCGCGGTGAACGCGATCAACCCGAGCTGGAAGCCCTGGTCGAAGCGGACGGAGGTGAAGTAGAACGAGTAGAGGAGGCCGGCCGCGCCGGCGAGGGCGCCCGCGATCATGAAGGTGAAGGAGATCGTCCGGTTGACGTTGATCCCGAGCATTGCCGCGGCCTCCCGATCCTGGGCGGTCGCGCGCATGGCCTTGCCCTGCCGCGTCCGCTGCACGAGGTAGATTAGGGTGAGGAGCACCGGGGCCGTGATCAGCACGACGATCAGGCTCGCCCACCGGTAGGGGAGGCCGCCGACCGTGAAGACGGCGCCCTGCGGGAGGATGTAGGGGAGCGAGACGTAGTTCGGGCCCTTCCACGCGAGCGCGACGTTCTGGAGGATGAACGACATCGCGATCGCCGTGATCAGCGGGGCCAGGCGCGGAGCGTGCCGGAGGGGGCGATAGGCGATTCGCTCGACCGTGACGTTGATCGCCCCGCAGAGGACCATCGCGATCCCGAGGATCGCGAAGAGCGAGGGCCAGAGGACGTACCCCTGCTCGTTGGCGCCGAGGCCGAAAGGGCCGACCGCGAAGGAGGCGGAGATCATCCCCCCGAGCATGAACACGTCCCCGTGGGCGAAGTTGATCAGCTCGAGGATCCCGTAGACGAGCGTGTAGCCGAGCGCGACGAGGCCGTAGACCGAGCCGTTCGTGATCCCGATCAGGAGCACGTGGAGGAAGTCGCCGGGAGTCTTGACGAGGTTGACGCCGAGCCAGGCGAGCATGGCTGCAACGAGCAGCACCCCGACGAGCAGGCTGGGACTCGGCACCGCGCGGCGGGTGAGCGGAAGAGCGGGTTGGGCTCGAGCCTCGGTCGCCACAGGTGGGTGGTTCGACCGGGGGAGGCAGCTCGGCCTCCCCCGGTCTCGTTTCCTCTTTCGCCCGGCTACGCCTTCGCGACGAGGCTGGCCGGCGGGGTGATCACCTTGAAGAAGGTCGCCTTCTGATCCTTGACCAGGTAGACCGAGATCGGGGCTTGGTTGGTGTCGCCGTTCTTGTTGATGGAGAAGCTGCCGAGAATTCCGTTCGACACCTTCGTCTTGAACAGGTTCGCCGTAACCGACGCCCGCGTCCCGTTCGAGGCGGCAATCGCGGAGACCAGCACGTCGGCGGCCTGCGCGCCGTAGAGCGAGTACGGGTTCGGAGCGCGGCCGATCACCTTGCCGAAGCCCTTGATGAAGGTCTTCCCGGCCGCGTTCTTCACCTTGCTGTTTGGCTGGCCGGCGATCGAGATGTACATGCCCTCGGAAGCCTGGCCGCCGTGCGCGATCGTGTCCGAGAAGGAGCTGAAGCCGTCGGGGGCGATCAGCTTCGCGCTGCCGAGGCCGGCGCGAAGGTCCTTGATCAGCTTGCCGCCGTTCTCGCACTCGAGGCCGCCCAGGAAGACCGCCTGCGCGCCGGAGTTCTTGATCTTCGTGGCGAGAGCCTCGTAGCTCGCGGCCTTCGGGTCCCACGCCTCGTCACCGACGATCTTGAGGCCGACCGCCTTCGAGCCGTTGCGGAAGGTGCCAGCGATCCCGGCGCCGTAGGCCTCCTTGTCGTTCAGGATGTAGACCGACTTGACGCCCTGGCCCTTGGCGAGCAGCGCGTCCGCGGCGCCTTGAAAGTCGTCGGCCGCGACGACCCGGATGTAGTTGCGTTTGCCCGTGGGGTAGTACTTGTTCGGCTCGCCCGCCTGCGTCACACCCGGAGCCGAATGCGTCAGGCCGACGTAGGTGTTGGCCGGACTCACGTAACCGAGCGCCTGGCGGTTCGCGACCGGGACCTCGATCTCGGCGCAGCCCGAGTTGAAGGTGCCGATGATTCCGATGACGCTCTTGTTGCGGACGTAGTTCTGGGCGTTCGCCGAGCACTTGCCGGAATCCCACTTTCCGGCCTGGGCGGTGGAGTCGTCGCACGACTGGTACGCGACGATGTACTTGCCCGCCTTGTAGTGCCTCACGCGGAGCTGGTACTGGATGGCTTCCGTCATCTCGATCGTCTGCGTCCGGCTCGAGCCCTGGAGGGCCAGGTCGGACGCGATCAGGAGCGACGCGGCTCCGCCGCCCTGCACGACCTTGCCCGGGCACGAGGACGACGGCAGCGGGGAGACGCTGCCGGTCTTTCCCGAGCTTCCGTAGGCGACCATCACCATCGCGAGCATCGCGAGCGCGGCGGTGGACCCTACCAGTAGGCCTCTCTTCACTCTTCCTCCTTGTTCGCCCTCAGTCTGGGGGTTAGAGGCGAGAGTATCCGTTCTTAGCGAGCGCCTTCAAGGCCGGAACGGCGTGGCGGCCCGGGGGGGGGCCGCCGGGGTTATCATGGCCTGCCCGGCCGAAGTGGCGGAACTGGCAGACGCGCTGGACTCAAAATCCAGTGGCCCTCGGGCCGTGTGGGTTCGATCCCCACCTTCGGCATCCGCCCGCCCCCCGCGCCCGGTAGTGCCGTGATGGGACGATCGCGGCGAGGCCAGCCGAGACGCAATGGGAGAATGCAAGTCGATGGCTCTTCGACGCGTCGGCATCCTCACCGGCGGCGGCGACTGCCCGGGCCTGAACGCGGTCATCCGCGCCGTCGCCCGTCGCTCGCTCGACCGCGGCTGCGAGGTCATGGGCTTCCGGTCAGGATGGCGCGGGCTCGTCGACGGCAACCGCGTACCGCTCGGGCCGCGCGAGATCTCGGGGATCCTGCCGCGTGGAGGCACGATCCTCGGCACCTCCCGCACGAACCCCTACAAGGTCGAGGGCGGCGTCGCAGCGGTGCTCGCAAACGCCGGGGCTGCCGGACTCGATGGCCTCGTCGCGATCGGGGGCGAGGACACGCTCGGGGTGGCGGCGCGCCTCCACCGCGAGCACGCGTTCCCGGTCGTAGGCGTCCCGAAGACGATCGACAACGACCTCTCGGCCACCGACTACACGTTCGGCTTCGACACGGCGGTCGCTGTCTGCACCGAGGCGATCGACCGCCTTCACACCACCGCGGAGTCGCACAACCGCGTCATGGTCGTCGAGGTGATGGGCCGCCACACGGGCTGGATCGCGGTGGTGGCGGGGATCGCCGGGGGCGCAGACGTGATCCTGATCCCGGAGCAGCCGGTGACCGTGGAGGAGGCCTGTGCAGAGATCGAGAGCAGGCACCGGAAGGGCAAGGACTTCTCTATCGTCGTCGTCAGCGAGGGCTACGAGCTCCGATCCGGCTCGAGTCGGGCGCGACACGTGACGCAGGGAGCCGGCGAGGACGAGTTCGGCCACGTCCGCCTGGGCGGGGTCGGCGAGGCGCTCGCGAAGGAGATCGAGGCGAGAACCGGTTTCGAGACGCGGGTGACAACGCTCGGGCACGTCCAGCGCGGCGGGTCACCGACGGCGCGCGACCGCGTGCTGGCGACTCGTTTCGGGCTGAAGGCGGCAGAGCTCGTCAGTGAGGGAAGGTTCGGGCGGATGGCCGCTCTGCAAGGAGATCGGATCGTCGACGTCTCGCTCGAGGAGGCGACGGCCGAGCTGAAGACCGTCCCGCCGGAGTGGTGGGAGGTTGCAACGGCGTTCTTCGGATGAGCCACGGCGGGCAGACCATGACCGGCAGGCTCGAGCGCGTGCTCCTCCGGAGCCCTCCGGCCGAGGTGTCGGACTGGCGCCGCTTCGGCTGGCGGGAGGAGCCGGACGCCGCCCGCCTCGCCGCTGAGCACGAGGAGCTCCGGGGGCTGCTCTCGCGCGCAGGAGCCGAGGTGATCGTCACCGAGCCGACATCACTCGACGCGATCTACGTCTTCGACCCGGTGATCGTCTGCGACCGCGGCGCCGTCCTCCTGCGGCCGGGGAAACCCGAACGCCGCGAGGAGGTGGAGGCGATGGAGGCCGACCTCGCCCGCGGGGGCGTTCCCATCGTGGCTCGTCTCGACAAGCCGGCGCACGCGGAGGGGGGCGATACCGCGTGGCTCGACGAGCGAACGCTCCTCGCCGGTCGCGGCTACAGGACGAACCCGGCCGGTATCGAGGCCCTCCGCGCGATTCTCGGCGTCGACGTTTTGGGCTTCGATCTCCCGCACTGGAACGGTCGCAGGGAGGTGATGCACCTGTTGTCTCTCTTCAGCCCTCTCGCCGGAGACCTCGTCGTCGCCTATCCGCGGATCATGCCGACCGCTCTCGTGCAGCTCTTCGAGGAGCGCGGCATGGAGATCGTCGAGGTGCCGGACGAGGAGTTCCCGACGATGGGCTCGAACGTCCTGGCCCTCGCTCCCCGCGTGGCGCTGATGGCCGAGCGGAACGTCGAGACGCGGCGCCGCCTGGAGCGCGTAGGCGTCGAGGTGCTCGTCTACCGCGACGACGAGCTCTCGAAAGGCGACGGCGGGCCCACCTGTCTCACGCAGCCGCTGCTCCGCTCCTGACCATTCGGTACACGTCTCCGTGAACCATGCCCGGGGTCAGGCCCCCAGACATGGCCGTTTTGGACTTCGTGCTGCTCCTGGCGACGGGTCAGGTCCAGGCAGGCCGCGGCGGTCGGGGACACGGTGGACATGTCCCCCCGCGGCCGAGGTGGCCAGGTCAGATCAGGCGGAAAGCTCGACCAGCGGGAACGACCGGTGCCTCCGCGGCGGGACCAGGAAGTTCTGCCGGTGAGTCGTCTTCAGCACCGAGTTGAGGCCCTGTCCTCGGGCTCGCGGGTCGAACGGCAGCCGCGTCCCATCCGGCAGCACTCCGTCCATCGCGAGGCGGTTTCGATGGAAGTCGTCGCTCGTCGGGTTGAAGACGACGAAGTGGAGGCCGGCCGCCGCCTCCGTCGACTGCCCGTCCCGCGCCGGGTCGCCGCTCCAGAAGAAGGGGTTGTCGAGCGTGTTGAAGTCGGCGCGGTGCGGGATGGCCGTCCCCCTGCGGTAGAGCTCGCCGTCCTCGCCCATGACATCCGAGTGGAGCCTGGAGGAGGTCTGGATCGAGGCGCTGTGCCCGATCGCGCCGTCGCGGCGGTAGTCGCGGGCGTTGCCGGCGACGTCCACGACGTCCTGCGGCCCCTGCCGCACCGTCAGCCGCCCGCTCGGCACCCGCAGCCGCGGCCGGAACGCCGTCGCCACGCGCTCGGTATGGTCGAAATTGATGTACCAGGCCTCGAGGTCCTCGAAGATGTGCGAGAGGTGCATCGCCGTGCCGCCGCGGAAGTAGCCGCCGAGGCCGCCGTCGGAGTAGCCGAGTGTCTCGATGTTCGCGATTCGCGGAGGCCCGAGCCCGGCCTTCTGGGTGGACGTGAAACCGAGGAAGAGCTCGGCGCCGTCGGGGATGAGGTCGGCGCCGCGAACGCCGGCGGCGGTCGCGAGCTCCTTCGGAAGACCCTTTCCGCCGTCGAATCCGCCGCCCGCGAAGCCGCGACGGATGCTCGTCGGCTCGAACAGGTCGAGCCGCTCGAAGAGTGACTTCGAGCCCCTTTCGATGTTGTCGAGGCTGTCGCTGCGCAGGAGAACGGCGACGTCGTTTTGCTCGAGGATCGTCTCCTCCGGATCGCTCGGGAAGCGGATCGCGTCGACGAGGACGTGAACCCGGCGGTGCTTCGTGTCGGATGCCCGCCGATCGATGGGGAGAAAGCGCGCCGCCGCCGCGGGAACGAAGCGCCGGAAGTACGGAAGGCCCCAGGCGACCGTGACGCCGAGACCCGCCGGAGTGGGCTCGAAGCGCCCGTCGAGTTGCCCGAGCGCCGCCTCGAGCTCCCCCTGCGCCGCGCGCAGCTCGGGGCGCGACCCGACCTTCAGCTTCGCCGTCACGACCCGGTGATGGAGCGGCGGCACGACGACCTCGACGTCGTGGTCGACGACGACGCGCAGCCCGTCGAGCAGGTGCTGCTCGGCTAGACGTTGCGCCGCCCGCGGCCGTGCAGGAGCGGGCGTGAGGCGGTCGACGAGCTCGTACGCGCCGGCCGCGCCCAGCGCGCCGGCTCCGGCGCCCGCCAGGAGCTGCCTCCGCGTGAGCCGCACGGTCAGGTCGCGTGCGGCTCGACGAGCACGAGCCCCCGCAGCATGCGGTGGAGGTTCGCGACGACCTTCTTGTAGGTCAGCGGCAGGGCGACGTGCTCGCTCAGGGTGTACAGGCCGCCGCGGTAGTGCCAGGCGTAGAGGACGTGCCAGAGGTCGGCGTCCTGGTTGACGGTGTAGACGGTGGCAGTGATCGCGCCCTCATGCACGCTCCCGCGAGAGTCGCTGAAGCAGGGGATGGTTGTCGTCCGCGTCCGGCCTCGATTCGCTTCCGCCCGCCTGCAGGTCGGGACGCTCGTTTCGCCGGGGTATCCGCGCAGGTTCACGTGCAGCTCGCCGCTCTCCCGCTCGGACCACGCGAAGCTCGCGAGGTAGCTCCCGTCCCTCGAGACCGAGAGGGCGTAGCCGCCCGCCCCGCCGTAGCTGACGGAACCCGCGATCTGGCCAGTCAGCGGGTCGGGCATCCAGCTGGGGCAGTAGACGGCGGCCTGGATGCGGTCGGCGAGCTTTTGCCAGCCCGGAAGCCAGGCGGCCGGGCACCTCGTCGCGCGGGGGGCTGCAGCCGCCGGCGCGGCCTGGTCGCCGGCACCGCAGCCGCTCGCGAGCAGCGCGACGCCACCGAGGACGGCGAGGAACAGGAGCAGAGGGAAGATCCGTCTCATCTACAGGCGGTAGACGGCGACCCACGGGCCGTTGAGACCGTGGCCGTCGGCAACATAGTAGAGCCGTTTCGCATCGGTTCGGAGCTCGCCGTAGAAGCGGGCCTCACGCGGGTACCTGCGTCGCGCCGCGAGGACGCGATCCGCGATCGCGCCCGTGACGAGCACGTAGGAGACTCCCTGCCGCCGCAGGCTGGCGATGCTGCGGTTCGGGTCGGACGGGCGGCCGGGCCCCGGCAGAGCGAGGGGCAGGACCGGGAAGTTCTGGAGCGCCGCCGTCGAGGATTCCGCGGCGATCGTCGAGTCCTCGGGCACATGAGCCTCGATCCAGCGGAACGCGGCAACGCGCGTATCGGTGCGGGTGAGTCGCACATCGTTCCGGATCGACCACGTCAGCGGAACGACGAGGAGGAGCAGCGTCACTGGCGCGAGATAGCGGATCCGTCCGGCCAGGACCGCGAGCGGCGGGACGAGCGGGAGCACGTACCGGTCGAAGTGCGCGTGGAGCGTCAGCAGGTCTACGAAGTAGACGAGCACGAACGACGCGAGGACGAGGTCGGTCCGGCGGCGGCGAACCAGCGCGAGCACGAGACCCGCTCCGGCAATGAGGAGGACCGGCCCCAGGCCCGACCACAGGCGCGCGACGAAGGCCACGGGGGACACATGGTCGTGCTCGAACCCGAGCCATCCCTTGCGCGCGAGCCTCTGGACGGCCAGCGCCTCGTGTGCGGCCTGGGCCGGATGGAGCAGCACGTACGGGCTGGTCGCGAGGAAGGTGACCACGGCGATCGCGGCCGCACCTGCCAACCGCCACCACCGGCCCCACGCGGCCACCACGAGCGGGACGAGGAGGAGGACACCGGGGTACTTGAACCCGGCGGCGATCCCGACCGCGAGCGCGGCCCACTCGAGACGCCGAGCCACCATCAGCGTGAGCGCAACCGCCACCGCGAGCGTCAGCGGGACGTCGGTGACGGCCATGCGTGAGTACGCCACATGCGTCGCCTCCACGGCGACGGCCGCGGCAGCCACCGCGCCCGCGGACCCGCCGTACGCCCGGCGACCGAGCCACCACGAAGCCGCGACGGCCCCCACCCCTGCGAGGAGCACGACGATCCGCGCGGTCAGGAACGACGGCGCGCCCTGCCAGGCCTGGA
The DNA here is from genome assembly GCA_038237515.1 of Gaiellales bacterium. Lineage (GTDB taxonomy): Bacteria > Actinomycetota > Thermoleophilia > Gaiellales > Gaiellaceae > JBBQDZ01. The sequence continues at coordinate 6,139 of JBBRYP010000021.1, read as the reverse complement.
AGGGCGCGAGCAGGTACATGAGGAGCGTCGGATAGTCGAACCAGTGCGGGTCGAGCCCGCCGCCGTGCACCATCCGCCAGGCCCGCGGGACGATGCTCTGCTCGTCCGGGTTGAGGAGGTTGCCGAACGGGAGACCGTACTCGATCCCCACCGCCCGCAGGGTCGCCGCCCCCGCGAGGATCGCGATCAGAGCGGCGCGCGGCCCGCCCCAGCGGCTGTCAGCTCGCGGGCTGCTCGCCACGAAGGAGCGCCGCGAGCTGCCCCGCCTCCACGACGACCGCGTCCATCCCGGCGCGCTCCAGCGAGAGGACATCGTCGCGCGTCAGTCGCGGGACCTCCGCGATCGCGAGCTTCCCTGCAGGCACGTCCGGGAGCAGGTCGAGGACGGCGTCGAGCGGGTCATCCTCGGCGTCAGAACCGCCCGCGAGCAGCACGATCTCCGGGTCGATGCGCTCGAGCGCCAGCTCGAGCTGCTCCTCGTCGCGTACCTCCACGACGCACTCGAGCTCCGCCGCCGCCGCCTCGGCGTGCAGCCCCTCCAGCCGCCCGTCCTCGTCCTCGAGCTCCGCGAGGACGAGCAGGCAGCCGTCGGCGCCGGCCGCACGAGCCGGGTCGCCGCCGGAGCCACGCCACAGGAGCGGCAGCGCCGTCGCCGCTCGAAGCGCGCCCAGGTCGCCCGAGGCGAGAACCGCGTCGGCGCCGGCTGCCTCCGCCGCCTCGGCCTCCGCGGCATCGGCGACGCGCGCGATCAGCGAGATCCCGCGGCCTTCCGAGATCGCCTGACTCAAGCGGCGTGACCAACCCACCCCGCGCCATTCTGTCGGATCGAAGCGGTCTGCCGGTGCGACACTCCCCGCGTGGGCGACGAGAGTCTCGGCGGTGGCCTCGAGCTTCGGGCGTCGGACGGCGAACGCGAAGCGGTCGCGAACCGGCTCGCGGAGGCGCGCGCCGCCGGACGCCTGACGCTCGACGAGCTCTCGCGCCGCGCCGACCTCGCCTACGCGGCGCAGACGCGGGGCGATCTCGAGGAGATCGTCCGTGATCTCCCGGCGACCGGCCCGGCCGAGCCGATGCGCCGGGCGCGGCGCCTCGTCCTCTCGCTGTTCGGCGGCTCGCGCCAGACGGGCCGGTGGCGGATCGAGGGGAGAACGCGCGCGATCGCGATCCTGGGGGGCTGCGAGCTCGACCTCCGCCACGCCGAGATCCCAGGCAGCGAGGTGGTGATCACGTGCTTCGCGATCCTCGGCGGCATCGCGATCACGGTGCCGGAGGGCGTCGAGGTCGACCTCTCCGGCTTCACGCTCGTCGGCGGGCGCGAGCTCGCCCTCGCGGAGACCCGGCGGCGGCCGGGGACGCCGCTCGTACGCGTGCGGGCGTTCGGGGTCCTCGGCGGGATCAGCGTCGAGAGCAGCCGGCAGCGCGAACCGTGAGATCACCTGCCCGCTCGTCGGCGAAGTCCGGGTCGAGGAACCTCGTGCCGCGCTCCTCGAAGCCGATCGGCGGTCGTTGGACCGCCCAGCTCTCGCGGCTCGGCTGCCAGACGCAGTTGCCGTCGAAGAGGTTCGACACCCCGATCGCTCCGCCCCAGCTCGAGTCGACGCTGTAGCGCCGGCCGGCGTCGTCGGCGAGCTGGGAGTCGGCGATGACGTTGCCGGAAACCACGTTCGCGGAGGACGCTAGCTCGTCGTTGCCGCCGAAGACGATGCCCTCGCCGTTTCGGGCCAGAGTGTTGCCATCGACGAGGCTCCCCTGCGCGTCGGGATACAGCTGGATGCCGCGGTCACGGTTGTCGTAGACGAGGTTGCGGACGATTCGCGCGTGCCGCGCCGACTCGACGTAGACACCGTGGTCGTGATTCGTCCGCCGCCCGTCCGGGCGGAGACGGCCGCAGCCGTGGATCCGATTCTCCTCCAGCACCGGGTCGCGGGCCGTCCCGAACGCGCCGCCAGCGCTCCCGAGGAGGACGCAGATCCCGCCGCGGTTCGTCACCTCGCTGCGTTCGAGCCGGAACCCGTCGCCGTTCACGATCAGCGCCGGCCTCGTCTCGCGGAAGGAGGCCGGCAGACCCTCCTCGTCCGCCCACTCCGGCCGGTAGGTGGAGGCGCTGCTGGCGTCGATGCTCAGGTCGGAGACGCTGACCCCGGCCGCGGTTCGGCGCACCCAGATCGAGCCGAGTAGCTCCACGCGCGCCCCGGGCGCGGCTCGAAGCGTCAGCGCGCCGCGGCGGATGACGAGGCTCTCGTGGTAGCGGCCGGAGAGCAGGCAGCCGATCGTGCCCCGCCCGAGGCGATCGACGAGTCGCTGCGCGGCACCCGGGCGCAGCCCGGCCACGAGGTCGCACGGCTCGGGAGCCGCTCGAACCGCGAGGGCGACGCCGGCGAAGATGGCCGCCCCGAGAGCGAGCGCGACGGCGATCAGGTTAGGGAGCGGGGCGCGGACTGGCCGACGCTACCTGGCGCGGGCCGGTCGCCTACCAGGGAAGAACCTTCGGATCGCGCGGCGCGTGCGCTGCATACCGGCTGCCGCCGCCAGCTCAGACGCCGATCGGGTGCCAGACCGTCTTCAGTTCGAGGAAGGCCGAGATCTCCCAGAGGCTCTGGCCGCCACCGCTGCGAACGACCCGCTTGACGTTCTCCGCGGCCGCGCGCTCGAGCTCGCCGGCGAGGCCGTCGGCTCCGGCGAGATCGATCGCATTGACGTCCATGTGCGAGGCGAGCCACGGGGCGAGCTCAACCTTCTGACCGGTGAGCACGTTGACGACGCCGCCGGGGACGTCCGAGGTGGCAAGCGCCTCGGCGAGCTCGACCGCGGCGAGCGGCTGCGCCTCCGAGGCGACCACGACCACGGTGTTGCCGCCCACGATCGCCGGCGCGACCCGGGCGACGAGCCCGTCGAGCGCCGGCTCCTCGGGCGCGAGGATGCCGACGACGCCCGTCGGCTCCGGGATCGTGAAGTTGAAGTAGGGGCCCGCGACCGGGTTCGCCGACCCGAGTGCCTGCGCGAGCTTGTCCGCCCACCCGGCGTACCAGACGATCCGATCGATCGCCGTGGAGACCTCCTCGTCCCCCGCGCAGCTCGCCGCCAGCTCCGCTCGCCTCGACTCCATCATCTCGGCGATCCGGTAGACGACCTGCCCTCGGTTGTAGGCGGTGGCCCCAGACCACTTCCCGAACGCACCTCGTGCGGCACGAACCGCCTCACGAAGGTCCTTGCGGGAGGCGCGCGCGACGTTCTGGCCGCGAGCGAGATACGTCCTGCCGGACTCCGATCGCGGGAACTCGCCCCCGATGAAGAGCTTGTATGTCTTGCGAACCGGGAGACGCTCGGACATCAGCCGCCGAAGGTCTCCGCGCCCTCGAAGGCCAGGTACGGCTCTAGGCCGTGCAGCCCGCCCTCGCGGCCGAAGCCCGACTCCTTGTAGCCGCCGAACGGCGAGGAGGGGTCGAAGCGGTTGAACGTATTTGCCCAGACGACGCCGGCGCGGAGCCTCTCCGCCATCCAGAGGATCCGCGAGCCCTTTTCGGTCCACACCCCCGCGGAAAGGCCGTACGGCGTGTTGTTGGCCTTCTCCAGCGCCTCGTCGGGCGTGCGGAAGGTGAGGACGGACAGCACCGGGCCGAAGATCTCCTCCTGGGCGATCCGGTAGCTCTGCGCGACGTTCGTGAAGACGGTCGGGGCGAACCAGTACCCGCGCTCGGGCAGGCGGCACGGCGGCTGGTAGATCTCGGCGCCCTCGGCCTCGCCGGCGGCGACGAGCTCGCGGATCTTCTCGAGCTGCGGTCTGGAGTTGATCGCGCCGACGTCGGTGTTCTTGTCGAGCGGGTCGCCGACGCGCAGCGTCCGCAGCCGCCGCTTGAGCTTGTCGACGAGCGGTTCCGCGATCGACTCCTGGACGAGCAGACGCGAGCCGGCGCAGCAGACGTGACCCTGATTGAAGTAGATCCCGTTGACGATCCCCTCGACCGCCTGATCGAGCGCCGCGTCGTCGAAGACGATGTTCGCCGCTTTGCCTCCGAGCTCGAGCGTCAGGTGCTTTCCCGTGCCGGCGAGCCGGCGCTGAATCGCCTTGCCGACTTCCGTCGAACCCGTGAAGGCGATCTTGTCGACCTCCGACTCCACGAGCGCGGCACCGGCACGCCCGTCGCCGGTGACGATGTTCACGACTCCCGCGGGAAGCTCGGCCTGCCGCACGACCTCGCAGAACAGGAGCGCGGTCAGCGGAGTCGTCTCGGCCGGCTTGAGTACGACGGTGTTGCCCGCGGCGAGCGCCGGCGCGATCTTCCACGCGAGCATCAGCAGCGGAAAGTTCCAGGGGATGATCTGACCGGCGACGCCCAGCGGGCGCGGGCGCCGGTTGGGGAAGGCGTACTCGAGCTTGTCGGCCCAACCCGCGTAGTAGAAGAAGTGGGCTGCAGCGAGCGGCACGTCCACGTCGCGGGATTCCTTGATGGGCTTGCCGCCGTTCAGCGACTCGAGGACGGCGAACTCGCGCGAGCGCTCCTGGAGGATGCGGGCGATGCGGAACAGGTACTTGGCCCGGTCGGCGGCGCGGATCGACGACCAGCCGTTCTCGAATGCCCCGCGCGCCGCCGCGACCGCCGCCGCGACGTCTTCGGCGCCGGCCTCGGCGACCTCGGCAAGCGGTTCCTCCGTCGCAGGTGAGATGGTCGAGTACCACGATTCCGAGCGCGGCGCGACGAACTCGCCGCCCACGAAGAGGCCGTAGCGCTCGCGGAGCGATACGACATCGCGCGACTCCGGTGCCGGAGCGTAGTCCCACCCGGCGGGCACGGGCGCGCGCCCCCGCTTCTTCTCGATCTCGCTCACCGGCCGAGGTGACGGGCGCGAGAGGCGCCGGGCGCGGAAGGTCGGGCGCGGGAACCGACCGCGGCATCGGGGCGGGCCCATCCCAATTCCCCACCCACCCAGGGGGACCACGGTAGTGCGCACCCTGTAACGCGGGTGAGACGAAGCAGGCCCAAGTCAATCAACAGTGAAGTAGTCGGGGGACTGATAGGCGCCGGTCCGCTCCTTGCGCAGCTGCATCAGCACATCGTTCAACAACGACGAAGCGCCGAGACGGTAGAGCTCGGGGGTCAGCCACTCCGCCCCGAGGGTCTCGTAGAGCTGGACGAGGTACTGCACCGCCTGCTTCGCCACCCGGATCCCGCCCGCCGGCTTCATGCCCACCATCCGGCCGGTCTCCTCGTACACGTCCCGGATCGCCTCGAGCATCACGAGCGTCACGGGCAGCGTGGCCGCCGAGGGAAGCTTCCCGGTGGACGTCTTGATGAAGTCCGCTCCCGCCGCCATGGCCAGCAGCGATGCGCGCCGCACGTTGTCGTAGGTGCCGAGCTCCCCGGTCTCCAGGATCACCTTCAGGTGCGCCTCGCCGCACGCCTCCTTCACCTGCACGACCTCGTCGTAGACCTTGGCGTACCGCCCAGAGAGAAACGCGCCCCGATCGATCACCATGTCGACCTCGTCGGCGCCCAGCTCGACCACCGCGCGAACCTCGGCGACCTTCACCTCTGTCGGGGTCTGGCCCGACGGGAACGCCGTCGCGACCGAGGCAACGCGAACGCCGGTCCCCCGCAGCCGCTCGGCAGCCGTCGCTACGAGGTTCGGATAGACGCACAGTGCCGCCACAGACGGGATCGCCGGGTCGCTGGGATCGGGACGAACAGCCTTCGAGGCAAGCGCCGCGACCTTGCCGGGCGTGTCCGCGCCCTCGAGCGTCGTCAGATCCATCATCCGGATTGCGAGCTCGAGCGCGAAGACCTTCGACTCGCGCTTGATCGAGCGCTTCGCGAGCTCCGCGGCCCTCGCCTCGACAGCGACCGCGTCGATCGAGCCGATCCGCGGCAGCCGAGGCTCGAGCGGAAGCTCGAAGCCGGCGGGAAGTGCAGGGCTGTGAGCCATGACGGAAGTGTAGGCCGCTCGTGCCCGCTCGACGGTTGATCGGTAGGCGATCGGTCGGGCTTCTTCGATCGATCGCCTAGTGCGGCCTCTCGAAATGTTTGACCGGAAACGAAGGGGCAGGTGGAGGCCGCACTACTCGGCCGCTTCGCGGCCGCCGGCCGCAGAGCGGCCGGAATAGTGCGGCGTCGGCGAACCGTCGGTTTCGAGTGAAACGTTG
>JBBRYP010000020.1:0-62227 GCA_038237515.1 Gaiellales bacterium | reverse complement strand
GGGCCTGTCCAAAAAGTGAACCAGGGCGCCTGACAGGCGTCACGCGCCTCGATCCGGCGTCCTCGGTCGCGCAGATATGCCTGCATATCGACGCTCCCTGCGTCCTTGCCTCGAGACGCGTGCCGCCTGTCATCCACCGTGGCCACTTTCCGGACAGGCCCCTTAGTTCGGGCGACAGACCTTGTCGGAGAACGAGCGGCGCTGCTCCTCGTTCGCCTTCTCGTCGCGCGCACGGTCGTAGGGGCCGGGCGACTTCCCGGCCCACGCGACGTCCGGGAGCACTCCCGGTCCGACCGCGGTGATCCGGTGCTGCGACCCGCGTGCGGCCGGGCCGCCGTGGTGGGGGCTGACGAGGTAGCAGAAGATCCCCGTCGGGTTGTGGGTCACGAAGCTCTCGGCGCGCCGCCAGCCGCTGCCGATGGCGGAATCGAGCGCGTCGAGGTAGAGCAGGACCGACCAGTTGTCGAGCGGTGCGCCCAGGGAGGTCGTCTTGTAGCCGAACATCGGCCGGCCGCGATACGTGAGCTTCCCGTAGATGTGCTGCCACATGCCGGCGTACGCCCAGTCCTCCTTCACGGTCAGGACCGGGAGCGGCCCTCGCCAGTGGGAGAGCCGGAGGTCGCTCACGGCGAGGGCCGCCGTGGGGGCGCGACCCTGGTTCGGGAGCATGCGCTGCCAGCTCTGCACCGCCCAGTACCCGTCCTTCGCCTTGCAGCCGGCCACGAGCCAGGGGAGGCGCGGGCCGTCGTAGCGCCTGCAGGTATTCGCGAGCGGGGCTCCGGGTGGCATGTAGTAGGGCGTGCCGTAGCCCGCGTTGTAGTTGACCTGGAAGGCGACCTGCTGCCGGCCCGCCTGCGGGAAGCGGGCGTTGACGGCGCCGTAGGCCACGACGTGCTTCTGCTGGCCGGCGGCGGTGTACAGCAGGTGCGCCGCACCATTTCTCGTCACGACGAGACGGACGCCCGACGCGTCGCGGTCGATCAGCTGCGAGGCGGACGCCGCCGCGGCGAGGGCCCCGGCGGCGACCGTCGCCGCGCCGAAGGTCGCGAGCGCCCGACCTCTCCGGTCGAGCCGCCAAGCGCGCGAAGCGATCCCGCCCCTCGTCGCCATCGATACGAGAGACTACTCCGCCGCGGCGGTTTCCACCAGACCCCGGAGGCTAGCTCTTCTTGGGGACGGGAACTCGTGACGCTGTGACGGGTTCCTTCCGCCGGACTTCAAGCCTCGCGGGCGCGACAACATCGCAGGATTCGCAAACGATCGCGGCCGGAGCCGGGCTTGCCCGGCGGGAGGTCAGGCGGGGCTGGTCAAGCGGGAGCGCAGAAGGAGGGGGACCGTGGGGGAACTCCGGGTTCCCCCACGCTAGCGAGCCTCGGCGGATCGACGGCCAGCACCCGCTCGAGGAGCTCGGCGTAGGCAGGATCCTCCGCGGGGTCGTAGCGCGTCAGCAGGTGCCGGCGGACGTGGAGTTCGGCTGCCGCCTCGTTCCCCTCGCGCAGGAGCGCGGCCGCCTGGATCGTCCGGACGAGGCGGTCGAGCTGCCGGCGGAAGTGGAGCGCGCCCCGCGCGGGCTCGGTCAGTGAGCGGCGGATGCTGCACTCGAGGCCGTCGAGGGCGCCGTCGACGCGCTCGTCGGCGCCGCGGGAGCGATCGAGCACGAGCTCGAGCGAGCCGAAGCGGGCGAGGTCGCGCAGCACCTGAGCACAGAGGACGTTGTGCGTGCCCTCCCAGCTCTCGAAGACGATCGCGTCGCGGTAGAGCCGCGGGAGCGGCGAGAAGTCCTCGACCGCGCCGTTGCCGCCGAGCACTTCGATGCTGCGGCGGACGACGCGGGTGGCCGCGAGCGAGGTCGAGAGCTTGTTCGCGTTCACGAGGATCCGGTGGTACGCGGCGTCGTCGGCGTCGGCCGACTCCACGAGGGAGGTCAGCTCGAGCGTCGAGGCGAGCGCGGCGTGCTCCTCGACGCGCATCACCGCCAGGTTCTCGCGGACGAGCGGGTAGTCGGCGATCGGGGCGCCGAAGGCCCGCCGGTGCGCGGCGAAGCTCTCCGCCTCGATGCAGGCGCGGCGCATGAGGCCGGTCGCGCCGAGCGCGTTGAGCCAGCGCGAGGTGTTGAGGACGACGCCTGCCGCGATCCGGAACCCGTCCTCGAGCGCCCCGATCGGGTATCCGACGGCGCGGTCGAAGTCGATCTCGCCCGTCGCGAGCGCGCGGGTGCCGAGCTTGTCCTTCAGGCGCCGGATCCGGAAGCCGTTGATGCTCCCGTCCTCGAGGCGCCGCGGCACGAGGAAGCAGCCGATCCCCCGCGTTCCGGTCGCAGCGCCGGCGGGCCGCGCGGTCATCACGAACTGGTCGGCGTCGGCGACCGAGCAGAACCACTTCTCGCCGCTGATGCGCCACCCGGCGCGTTCGGGCTCCGCCGTGGCGGCGTTCGCTCCCACGTCGGAGCCGCCCTGCGCCTCGGTCAGGAACTGCGCGCCACGCTCGCAGCGGTCGTAGTCGGTCTCGAGGAGGGGAGCGAGGAAGCGCTCGCGAAGCTCGGGCGATCCGTGCTCGCGGAGCGCCCGGACGAGCCCGGCGGTGCAGGCGACGGGGCAGCCGTGGCCGGCCTCGCCCGCGTGGGAGAGCAGGTAGAAGAGCCCGGCCTGCTCGAAGGGCGCAGCGGCGAGGATCCCGGACGCCCAGACCGCCCGCCCGGCATCCCGGTAGCGAGGGCCGAACCCGACGTCGGAGCCGTCCGTCGTCGGCCCCTCCCGCTCGAGCTCGTAGACGGACGGGTCCACGACCCGGGCGACCGCTGCGCCGAATGCGCGCAGCCGCGGCTCCAGCTCGCCGAGGCGGGCGGCGCCGAGGCGCGCCCGCAGGGCCCGTGCGAGGTTCGGGGAGGCGTCGTAGAAGTTGTCGGGCCGGGACGCCTGCCACCGCTCGAGCGCCTCGCGCCCCTCGCCGTGCTGCACGCCGCGACTCTAACCGTGCGAGTATCGGCGCAGGATGGCGGGAAACCGGCAGGTCACGCTCGCGAGCAGGCCGCACGGCGAGCCCCGGGAGACGGACTTCGCGCTCGTCGAGGGAGGCATTCCGAAGCCGGGGGCGGGAGAGGTGCTCGTCCGCGCCCTCTACCTCTCGGTCGATCCCTACCAGCGGGGGCGTATGAGTGAGGCCCGCTCGTACGCCCGGTCGCTCGAGCTCGGGGATGTGGTCACGGCCCAGGCCGTCGGGGAGGTCGTGGAGAGCAACCACTCCCGCTTCACGGCCGGCGAGGTCGTAGTCGGGCAGCTCGGCTGGCAGGAGTACGCGGTCGCGCCGGTGCACGCCCTCCGGCGGGTTCCGGCTGAGGTTCCGCCTTCGGCTGCGCTGCACGTCCTCGGCACCACCGGCCTGACCGCGTACTTCGGTTTGCTCGACGTGGGCCGGCCGCTGCCGGGCGACACCGTGGTCGTTTCGGGCGCGGCGGGCGCCGTCGGGCAGCTCGTCGGACAGATCGCGAAGCTCGCCGGCTGCCGCACGGTCGGGATCGCCGGTGGAGCGGAAAAGACGCAGGAGCTGACGGAGATCTATGGCTACGACGCCGGCATCGACTACAAGGGGGACGACGTCGCGGCCGGGCTGAAGGATGCCTGTCCCGACGGGGTCGGCGTCTACTTCGACAACGTCGGCGGCGGGATCACCGATGCCGTCCTGCGGCGCCTCGCCCTCCATGCGAGGGTCGTCGTCTGCGGCCAGATCTCGCAGTACAACAACACCGAGCCGGAGCTCGGCCCCCGCAACCTCGGCGCCCTGATCGTCTTTCGCGCCCGCGTCGAGGGCTTCCTCGTCACCGACTATGCGCACCGTTTCGACGAGGCGCTGCGCCGGCTCGCCGCCTGGCTCTCCGAAGGGCGTCTGCGCTACAGCGAGCACCTCACTGAGGGGATCGAGAACACGCCTCGCGCCTTCATCGGGATGCTCCGCGGCGAGAACCGCGGGAAGGCGCTCGTAAAGCTGGGTTGAACCGGTGGCGCGCGCGATGCTTCTTGCGTCGAGCCGTCGCAGTCGACGTCCGGGCCGGGCGGGCGGTCCGCGCCGTCGATCAGCCCCTTTCGGACGAATCCGCCGACGCTCCGGAAGTCGAGCACCACCGCCGGCTGGCCGATGAACGGTGCCCTGAAGCCTCGGATCTGGCCGCAAGTTAGGCGTCCGGCGTCGACGCCCTTTAGGCTCAGCCCGTGGAGCTTCGCGACACGCCGGACGAGGCTGCGTTCCGCGCCGAGGTGCGCGCCTGGCTCGAGGCCAACCTCCCCGCCGAGCTGCGCGGCCACCGCGGCGGCGCGGGGCGGTTCGAGGAGCTTGGCCGCGACTGGAGCCGAAGGGTCTACGAGGCCGGCTACGCCGGGCTGACGTGGCCGAGGGAGTACGGCGGTGGCGGCGCGCCGTACAGCCACCAGGCGATTCTCTTCGAGGAGTTCGCGCGCGCCGAGGCTCCCTCGCACATCGGCGTGATCGGGATCGGGATGGCCGGCCCGACGATCATGGTTCACGGGAGCGAGGAGCAGAAGCGCCGCTACCTCGCGAAGATCCTCTCGGCGCAGGAGATCTGGTGCCAGGGTTTCTCAGAACCGGGCGCGGGTTCCGACCTCTCCGCCGTCCGGACGAGCGCCGAGCGCCGCGACGGCCACTACCTCGTCAACGGCCAGAAGGTCTGGTCGTCCTTCGCGCACATCGCCGACTGGTGCCTCCTCCTCACCCGCAGCGATCCGGCCTCCGAGCGCCACGCGGGGCTCACGTACATGGTCGTCGACATGCACTCCTCCGGCGTCGACGTGCGGCCGTTGCGCCAGATCACCGGCGAGGCCGAGTTCAACGAGATCTTCTTCACTGACGTCGAGGTGCCGGTCGAGAACCGTCTGGGCGAGGAGGGGGACGGGTGGGCGGTCGCGATGACGACGCTCCTCCACGAGCGCGGCACGCTCGGGTTCGCGCTCACCGGAACGCTCGACGTGGCGGTTCGGAAGCTGCTCGCACTCGCAAAGGAGAGGCGGCTCGAGGACACGCGCCTGCGGGACAAGGTCGCGGAGGAGTGGATCGAGCTGCAGGCGCTCAAGCTGACGAACTACCGCTCGCTGACGAAGCTCGTGGAGACCGGCATCCCCGGGCCCGAGGGCTCCGGCTCGAAGCTCCACTGGTCGGAGCAGAACCAGCGGCTGACGAAGCTCGCGCTCGAGATCCTCGGCGGCGAAGCGGCAGCGAACGGCGACGGGGAGGAGGCGGCCTACTGGCGCCACCAGCAGCTGCGCAGCCGCGGCAACACGATCGAGGCGGGGACCTCCGAGGTCCTGCGCAACATCATCGCCGAGCGGGTTCTCGGCCTGCCGAGATCGCGATGAGGTTCGCGTTCACGCCCGAGCAGGACGAGCTTCGCCGCCAGGCGCGCTCGCTCCTCGCCGGGCCGGAGCCGTCGTGGCAGGAGCTCGCGGAGCTCGGCTGGCTGGGGGTGTCCGTTCCCGAGGAGCACGGAGGCGCGGGACTGGGCTTCGTCGAGGAGGCGGTGCTGCTCGAGGAGCTCGGGCGCTCCCTCTACTCCGGCCCCTACTTCGCGACAGTCGGGCTGGCGCTGCCGGTGCTGCCGCCGGAGCAGCAGGCGCGGGTCGCCGCCGGCGAGGTGCGCTGGTCGGCCGCGCTCGACGGCTGGCTCGTGCCGAACCTCGACGCGGTCGAGCGGGTGGCCACCGAGGACGGAGCGGCGCCCGCCGAGGGCGAGCTCGTCGAGTCGGTCGACGAGAGCCGGCCCCTGGGCCGTCTCGCGCCCGGGCCGCGGGAGCCCCTGCCCGGGAAGCTCGATTGCGCGCGTGCCTATGCAGCCCTGGCGGCCGAGGCCGTGGGCGTGGCGCAGAAGGCGCTCGACCTCTCCGTCGACTACGCGAAGACGCGGCAGCAGTTCGGCCGGCCGATCGGGGTCTACCAGGCGGTCTCCCACCGAATCGCCGACATGTACGTCGAGACCGAGCTCGCGCGCTCGCTCGCCTACTGGGCCGCCTGGTGCGTCGCGGAGGGGGATCAGCAAGCCCCGGTCGCGGCCGCAGCCGCGAAGTCCTATGCTTCCGAGGCGGCGGTGGCCGCCTGCGAGCGCGCGATCCAGGTGCACGGGGGGATCGGCTTCACGTGGGAGCACGAGCTGCACCGCTACTACAAGCGCGCGCAGTGGATCGAGTCGTTCGGCGGCTATCCCGCCGTGCAGCGCGCCGAGATCGCCCGCGCGCTGCTCGATTGAGCTCCGTCCTCCTCACCGGCGCCTCGTCCGGGATCGGAGCAGCCTGCGCCCGCCGGCTCGCCTCACACGGCTGGAACGTCCTCTCGGGTGTTCGCCGGCCGGGAGACGCGCCGGAGGGGACGACGGAGGTGATCCTCGACGTCACCGACGCGCAGGCGATCCGCGCCGCGGCGGCCGTCGAGCGCCTCGACGGGCTCGTCAACAACGCGGGCATCGTGGTCGCCGCCCCGCTCGAGTTCCTGCCGCTGGAGGAGCTTCGGCGCCAGCTCGAGGTGAACCTCGTCGGCCAGCTCGCGGTGACGCAGGCGTTTCTGCCGGCGCTGCGGCGCGCGCGGGGGCGGATCGTCAACGTCGGCTCGATCGCCGGGCGGAGCGCCCTGCCCTTCCTTGGCGCCTACGCGATCTCGAAGTTCGCGCTCGAGGCCCTGACGGACTCGCTGCGGCTCGAGCTGGCGCCCGCCGGCATCGCCGTCTCGATCGTCGAGCCCGGGACGATCGCCACCCCGATCTGGTCGAAGCCTCAGGCCGTCGCCGACGCATTGCCGGACGAATCGGCCGACCTGTACGGCAGCCGGTTCGCGAGCCTGCGCCGGGTGGCGGCCGCACGTGCCGCGAACGCCGCGCCGGCGGAGTCCGTCGCGGCAGCCGTCGAGCATGCCCTGACGGCGCGTCGGCCGCGCGCGCGGTACCTCGTCGGTCGAGACGCGAAGCTCCGGGCGGGCCTGGAGTGGCTGCCGGTCCGCGCGCGTGACCGCGTGCTCGAGCGGGCCCTGTTCGGCGCACCCGAACCGCCGTAGAGTCCGTTCGAAAGGAGGATGCACATGACGTATTCGTTCAGCTCACTCGACGAGCTCGGGGAGGGCCACGGGTTCAGGAAGATCCGGAAGCCGCTGGGTGTCTCCGCCTTCGGAGTCAACGCCATCGTCTACCCACCGCGCTACGAGAGCTTCTTCCACTACCACGACATGCAGGACGAGCTGTACTTCGTCCACAGCGGAACGGCTCGGGTGGAGGTCGACGGAGAGGTGCGGGAGCTCGGCCCCGGCGGCCTCTTCCACTGCGAGGCGGCGACGCCGCGCAAGATCTCGAACGCCGGCGAGGATGACCTCGTCCTGCTCGTCGTCGGCGGCAAGGGCGGCTACGTCGAGCGGGACGGCCACCTTCTCGACGAGGGCGACCGCGCCAGGCGCGAGGAGCTCGGGAGGATGGGGCACTAGGCCCCCGGAGGTGGATCGCCCACCAGCCATGCGCGGGCTGATGATGGACTACCAGCTGACCCTGCCGACGATCCTCCGGCGGGCTGAGACGTATTTCGCCGACCGCGAGATCGTCTCGCGGCTCCCGGACCGGCGCTTCCACCGCACGACCTACGGCGAGCTCGGCGAACGCTCGCGGCGGCTCGCCGTCGCCCTGCAGGAGCTCGGCCTCGAGCGCGGCGACCGTGTCGCGACCCTCTGCTGGAACCACGCGCAGCACATGGAGTGCTATTTCGGCATCCCCTGCGGCGGGTTCGTCCTGCACACGCTGAACCTGCGGCTCCACCCGAACGACCTCGCCTACATCGCGAACCATGCGGACGACCGGGCCGTGGTCGTCGACCGCAGCCTGCTGCCGCTCCTGGACCAGTTCCGGGCAGAGACGAGGATCGAGCACGTGTTCGTCGTCGAGGATTCCTACGAGGAGCTGCTCGCGTCCGCGTCGCCCGAGGCCTGGCGCGACCCCGGGCTCGACGAGAACGAGGCTGCGGCGATGTGCTACACGAGCGGGACGACCGGGCTGCCGAAGGGCGTCGTCTACTCGCACCGCTCGACCGTCCTGCACACCTTCGGCGTCGCGTCCGGCTCGCCGCACGGGCTGGCGCTCGCGCAGTCCGACGTCTTCCTGCCGGTCGTCCCGATGTTCCACGCGAACGCGTGGGGCTATCCATACCTCGGTGCGATGCTCGGCTCCAAGCTCGTCTATCCGGGCCCGTACCTCGACGCGGAGAGCCTGCTGGAGGCGTTCGTCGAGGAGGAGGTGACCTGGGCGGCGGGGGTGCCGACGATCTGGCTCGGGATCCTGCAGGCGCTCGACGCGAATCCCGGTAAGTACGACCTCTCCCGGATGAAGGGCATGCTGATCGGCGGCTCCGCGCCCCCGCCGACGATGATCGCCGGCTTCAAGGAGCGCCACGGCCTGCACGTAATCCACGGCTGGGGGATGACCGAGACCTCGCCGGTCGCCTCGGTCTCGGCTCTGCCGGGCGACCTCGCGGAGGCGGACTGGCCGACGCAGCTCGAGTACATCTCCCTCCAGGGCCTGCCGCTCCCGTTCGTCGAGCTGCGCCTGCGCGACGAGGAGGGAGCGGAGCTGCCGTGGGACGACGAGGCGATGGGCGAGCTCGAGATCCGCGGGCCGTGGGTGGCGTCCTCCTACTACGACACCCCCGAGCAGGCCGACCGGTGGACGCCCGACGGCTGGTTCAAGACGGGGGACATCGTCTCGATCCATCCGCGCGGCTTCATCCGCATCCAGGACCGCTCGAAGGACGTGATCAAGTCGGGCGGGGAGTGGATCAGCTCGGTGGCGCTCGAGAACGCGCTGATGGGTCATCCTGCGGTCGCCGAGGCGGCGGTGATCGCGGTGCCGGACGACCGGTGGGACGAGCGCCCGCTCGCCGTCGTCGTGCTCAGGCAGGGCGCGGCCGCGACCTCCGAGGAGCTGCGCGAGTTCCTCGCCGGCCGCTTTGCCAAGTGGTGGGTTCCCGACGCGGTCGAGTTCGTCGAGGAGATCCCGAAGACGGGTGTCGGCAAGTTCCGGAAGACGGCGCTGCGGGAGCTCTTCGTCCAGGCGCCTGCGCGATCGTCGTAAGGGTCGCTTCGCGGCGATCGGTGGCCGCGACAACCCGTGGGCGCGAGTTGCGCACGAGCTGACGGCGACCGAGCGGGCGCAGGACGTTTCCACACGGGCGCCTCGGCAATGACGAGAGCATGCCCGACGAAAGGTTGCTCGCGATCTACCTGAACGACCACCTCGGCGGCTCCTCGATCGCGGTGGGACGCTGTCGACACACGCGCGACCGGAACCGGGGTACGGAGCTCGGGACGTTCCTCGATCGGCTGCTGGTCGAGATCGAGGAGGATCGCGCAACGCTCGAGCGGGTCATGGATCGAGTCGGTGCGGCACGGTCGCGTGTCAAGCCGCTCCTCGGAGCCATGCTCGAGCTTTTTGGACGCCTGAAGCCGAACGGCCAGCTCACGGGCTACTCGCCGCTCAGCCGGTTCCTGGAGCTCGAAGTGCTGTCGATCGGCGTCGAGGGAAAACGCCTTCTGTGGCTCGCCCTGGGGCAGCTCGCCGACCCGCGGCTCGCCGAGTTCGACTTCGGCGGCCTGGCGGAGCGGGCGCAGGGGCAGCGTGAGGGCCTGGAGCCGCACCGGATCGCGGCCGGTCGAAACGCCGTCGCCTGATCTCACCTATTCGCGGCGAGCCCGCAGGCTGCTCACAGTTCGCTCCGAGGGCTCTGCGTCACGGTTGAACCGTGTCCGATCCGGGCGCGACCACGACCGAAAGGAGCACGAGATGAGCAACGAGAAGAGCCGGCGCCTGACGAGGGCGATGATGGCCGGTGCGATGGCGATCGGCGTCGCAGGCGGAAGCTACGGGGTGGCGAGCGCGGCGAGCGGGTCCGGCTCCGCCGGCACCTCGGCGGCAGCCAAGACCGTGCGAAGCAACGCCGCTCTGCCGGCGCGCATGCAGGCCCGCGATCCCCAGCATCCCTGGGGCGGCCAGCGCAGCTACGAGACCCTGCTGACCGGGGACGCCGCGAGCAAGGTGCGCAAGCTCGCGCTCGGCAAGGTCGCCGGTGCCACCGTCGTCCGCGTCGAGACCGACGCGGACGGGAACGCCGCCTACGAGGCCCACCTCGTGAAGGCGGACGGGACTCCGGTGACCGTCTATGTCGACACGCAGTTCGCGGTCGTCGGCGTCGAGACCCGCTGACCCTGCCGCACCCGTACGGGGGCCCGCCGCAGTCCGCGGCGCGCCCCCGGCGCGTGTCGCGTCAGCCGGAAGGGGCCGCAGGCGGCGAGGAGGCCACCTGACGCGGCGAACCCGGGCGAGAGGAGCCGCGCCGGCACGAGAACCAGGCGATCGCTGCACGCGCGAGACGCGCACCGAGCGGGGCGACTCGATCGCGGCGCCATTCGGCGTGGAGCTCGGCCGTCGAGCGGGCAGCTTCTGGGTGGATCTCGCGGGCGAACATCCCGAACCTCCAGTCAGCACGATCGGTCGTTCTGTTTCTAGAATACGAACGATCGTGCTAACTTGTCAAGCGTGAGCGACGCGGACTTCGGGCCGGCCTCCTCCGTGGCTGCGCCGCGCCGACGCCGCGCCGACGGTGAGCGAAGCCGGGCCACGATCTTGGACGCCGCCGCCCGGCTGGCGACCGTCGAAGGCCTCGACGGCTTGTCGATCGGAAGGCTCGCCGATCACATCGGGATGAGCAAGAGCGGCCTCTACGCGCACTTCGGCTCGAAGGAGGATCTCCAGCTCGCGACGCTCGACACGGCTGCGGAGATCTTCACCGACGAGGTGATCCGGCCGGCGCGCCAGGCGGAGACCCCGCTGGTGGGAATCATCGCGCTCTGCGATGCCTTCGTCTCGTATCTCGAACGGAAGGTCTTCCCGGGCGGCTGCTTCTTCGCCGCCGCGGCCGCGGAGCTCGACACGCAGCCTGGGCCTGTGAAGGAGCGGCTGGGCGAGCTCCTGCGCATCTGGCACGGGATCCTTGAGCGTCGCGTCGCCGCTGCCCAGGCCTCGGGCGAGCTCGATCCGGCGGAGGAGCCGGCTCAGCTCGCCTTCGAGCTGGACGGGATGCTCAAGATGGGCAACGCGCTCTTCGTGCTGCAAGGCGACACGCTCGGGCTCGAGCGCGCGAGGCGCGGGATTCGCAGCCGGCTCGCAGCCGCCCGGGTCTGAGCGGCTTCCTGCCCCGATAGGCCGCGCCCGAGCCCACCGCGGCTTAGGATCGCGCCGTGACGGCCCTTGACTCTCAGGACTGGGCGGCGAGCGTCGACTGGCGCCCCGAAACGTGAGTGCGATGAGTGGCCATCCGTGGGACGAGCGAGCCCCGGGGGGACAGCACATCTGGCGCACGCTCGGGTACCGCCGCGTGGAGGGCGAGGGCCCGGCGGTGATCGAGTGGGACGCGTCGCCGGAGTTCACCTTTCCCGCCGGGGACCGCGCGATCGTCCACGGCGGCATGGTGACGGCCATCCTCGACACCGCGATGGGCCATGCCTGCGTCGCCATGCTCGGCCCTGGCGAGACCTTTCTCACCGCCGATCTCTCGGTCGAGTTCTACCGTTCGGCCCTCCCGGGGCTGCTGCGGGCGGAGGGCCGGGTCGTGCGTCGCAGCCGCCGGGCCGCTTTCTGCGCCGCCGAGCTCTACGACGCCGAGCGGGAGCTGCTGGCCGCGGCGCGGTGCACCCAGATTCTGCGAGGTGCGGCGTGAAGGCAGTTCTCCTGCGGGAGACGGGCGCTCCGGAGCGCCTGGTGCTCGCCGACGTGCCCGAGCCCGACGTGGGAGAGGGCCGACGGCTGCTGAGGATCCGGGCTGCCGGGGTCAACTACCTCGACCTCCTCGTCCGGCAAGGGAAGTATCCCCAGCCTCCGCCGCTGCCCACGATCCTGGGTACGGAGGTTGCGGGCGAGGTCGACGGGCGGCGTGTGATCGCGCTCCTCGGAGGGAGCGGCGGCTATGCAGAGGCGGTCGCCGTCGAGGAGGAGCGGCTGTTCCCGCTGCCCGACGGCGCCTCCTTCACGGAGGGCGCCGCCTTCCTGCTCACGTTCCTGACGGCCTACATCCCGCTGACCCGCCAGGTTCGCCTGGAACCGGGGGTGACCGTGCTCGTCCACGCGGCGGCAGGCGGGGTCGGCACCGCCGCGATCCAGGTGGCGCGCCACCTCGGAGCCCGGGTGGTCGCGACCGCGAGCTCCGAGGAGAAGCGGCGGCTCGCGCTCGAGCTCGGGGCGGAGGAGGCATACGGCTACGACGAGTTCGCGGAGCGCGTTCGCGCGGACGTCGTCGTCGACCCGGTCGGCGGCGACACGTTTGCTGCCTCCATCGGGATCCTGGAGCCGCTCGGGACGATCGTCGGAATCGGCTACGCCGGCGGCTGGTGGCAGGAGCTGAGCCCCGCTCTCCTCGTCGGGCGGAACGTCGGCATCCAGGGCTTCTACCTGGGGCGGCTGATGGCCCGGCGCCCGGAGCTCGTCCGCCGCGCCGCGGACGAGCTGTTGCGGCTCTGGGAGGACGGTGCGCTGCACCCCGTCGTCGGCGCCGAGTTCGCCCTGGCAGACGCGGCGGCCGCGCACCGACTGATCGAGGAGCGCAGGCATGTCGGCAAGGTCGTCCTTGTTCCGTAGCGCTGTGGTCACGGGCGGCCGATCCGGAATCGGCGCGGCGATCGTCGACGCGCTCGAGCACGAAGGCACGGAGGTTCGGGTCCTCGACCTGCAGGACGGCTTCGACGTCTCCGACCCGGCTGCGTGGGAGGACGTCGAGCCGGTCGAGCTCGCCTGCCTGAATGCCGGCGTCCTCGCCGGCTCCGGCGACCTCGCCTCGACGGGCGACGACGTCTACCGCAGGATCGTCGGCGTCAACGTCGACGGTGTGGTCTTCGGGGTGCGGTGGGCTGCGCGGAGCCTCAGTCGCGGTAGCGTCGTCGTCGCGACCGCCTCGCTCGCGGGGCTCACGGCGATGGAGGGTGACCCGCTCTATGCTTTGACGAAGCACGCCGTCGTCGGCTTCGTGCGCAGCGTCGCGCCGCAGCTGGCGATCCGCGGGATTCGCGCGAACCTGGTGTGCCCGGGCATTGTCGATACGCCGATGCTCGAACGTGGGGCGCGTGCGAGCCTCGCGGACGCCGGTTTTCCGCTCCTGCGGCCGGAGGAGGTCGCAGAGGGCGTCCTGATCGCGGCGCGATCGGAGGAGACGGGTCAGGCGTGGGTCGTCCAGCCGGGCCGCGAGCCCCTTCGGTTCCGCTTCCCGAACGTCCCCGGGCCGCGGGGGGCGGGGGCGGGCGAGCTGCCGCCGATCTGATGGGGTTCGCGATCGGCATATGAGCCGCGGCGGGTGGATCCCGGCAACGCCCAACTGGCTCGCCTGCCGCTGACGCCCGTGCAAGCTCGACCGCAAGGCGCTGCGGAGCGTCGTCCGACGCGCGAGCCTCGACTCCTGGTCGAGGTCGGTCGAGGTTCCTTCACGTGTCCCGAGGAGCCGGGCGAATCCGCCGGAACCTGCCGACCTTCAGATTGGGGTCAGGCTCCTTTATGAGACTCGAGGGTTGGCGGGCGCGGCCGCCGAGAGGACCGCTTGCGTCTGCGTCACCCGGGCGACGCGCCGGCCGGACGCGTCGAAGAGGTCTGTCTCGACGACGATCGTCGAGCGGCCGACATGCAGCGGCCTGGCCCGGGCGACGACCTCGCCCTCGCGCACGGCTGCGAAGAAGTTCGTCTTCGACTCGATCGTCGTCGTCCCGCCGGAACCCTCCGGCAGGTTGAGGTAGGCGCAGACGGCTCCGGCGGAGTCGCCGAGCGCCATCAGGACTCCGCCGTGCAGCATGCCGCCCTCCCGCTGGAGCGACTCGTTCCACGGCAGGCGCAGCTCGACCTTCTCCGGTGTGGCCGCCACCACCTCGATGCCCAGCAGGTCCCCGAAGGGGCCCGACCCGAGCGCTGTCAAGAGAAACGCCAGGTGCCACCGTCAGCGAACTCCTTCAGGATCCGCCGGCTGACGACCATGCGGTGCACCTCGTCGGGCCCGTCGTAGATGCGCCCGCCCCGGGCGAGGTCGTACATGAGCGCGAGCGGCGTCCGGTCGGTCAGCCCGAGGGCGCCGTGAACCTGGATCGCCCGGTCGACGACGTCGTTCAGCGCACGCGCCGCGTAGAACTTGATCAGCGAGATCTCGACGCGCGCCTCGTCACCGGCGTCGATCCTGTGTGCGGCGTCGAGGGTCATCAGCCGACAGGCATGGATCTCCGCCGCCGAGTCGGCGATCCAGTTCTGGATCGTCTGCTTCTCGGCGAGTGGGCCGCCGAACGCCTCCCGCTCGAGCGCGCGCCGGCACATCAGCTCGAAGGCCCGCTGCATCTGGCCGAGCCAGCGCATCACATGGTGGATCCGGCCTGGCCCCAGCCGCTTCTGCGCGATCCGGAAACCGTCCCCCGGCTCGCCGAGCGTGTTCGCGACCGGGACGCGGACGCCGCGGTAGGAGACCTCGCAATGCGTCGTCCAGCCGCGCCCGCGATGACCGAGCACCGGAACGGGCGTCACCTCGAGGCCGGGCGCATCACCGGGAACGAGGATCTGCGAAGCGCGCCGATGCGGAGGGGCATCCGGGTCGGTGATCGCCATCACGATCCCGAACGCGGCGCCCTCGGCGCCCGACGAGAACCACTTGCGGCCCTCGAGCACCCACTCGTCTCCGTCGCGCACGGCGCGCATCCGCAGGAGCGTCGGGTCGGAGCCGGCGACGTCCGGCTCGGTCATCGAGAAGAAGGAGCGCGCGCTGCCCTCGACGAGCGGCGCGAGGAAGCGCTCCTTCTGCCCGTCGGTACCGAACAGGTGCAGGATCTCGCCGTTTCCGGCATCCGGCGCCTGGCAGTTGAAGGCGAGCTGGCCCCACAGCGTCCGCCCGATCTCCTCGTTCAGGTGTGCGTACGAGAGGAACCCGCGACCCGTGCCTCCGGCCTCCGGAGGCAGGTGCGGCGCCCACAGCCCCTCCGCACGCGCCCGTTCCCGCAGCTCGCCGACGAGAGCCTGGGCGTCGTCGTCCTCCCGGTCGAGCGCCTGCTCGTTCGGGTACACGTGCCGTTCCAGGAAGGCGCGGTAGCCCGCGCGCAGCTCCTCGAAATCCTGCGCGGGCGCGAGCTCATCGGTCGCCATCGGTTTAGCATCGCACGATGCGTCTGGGATTCGCCATGGGATACGCCCCGCCGGGCACCAATCCGACGGAGCTGATCACCCTCGCGCAGGAGGCCGAGCGGCTCGGCTACGAGTCGGCCTGGGCCGCCGAGGCGTGGGGGACGGACGTCGTCACCGTCCTCAGCTGGCTCGCGGCGACGACTTCGAAGCTCAGGGTGGGTGCGGCGATCATGCAGATCCCGGCTCGGACGCCCGCTGCGACGGCGATGGCCGCGGCGACACTCGATCTGATGTCGGGAGGCCGCTTCCTCCTCGGGCTCGGGACGTCGGGCCCTCAGGTGGCCGAGGGCTGGCACGGGGAGCCGTGGGGCAAGCCCCTCGGCAAGACCCGCGAATACGTCGGGATCGTCCGCTCCGCGCTTCGCCGGGAGGCCGTCGAGCACCACGGCGACCACTACGACGTCCCCTTCCGCGGCGAGGGCGCGACCGGCCTCGGGATCCCGCTCAAGCTGATGCTCCGTCCCCTCCGCGCCGAGATCCCGATCTACCTTGCCGCGATGGGACCGAAGAACGTCGCCCTCGCCGCCGAGATCGCCGACGGCTGGCTCGCGTTCCTGCTCTCGCCCGAGCGATTTCACACCGCCTTCGAGGGCCCGCTCTCGGAGGGCTTCGCGCGGGGCGGGCGAGATCGCGCCCTGTTCGACGTCGCCGCCGGCGTGCCGGTGGCGCTCGTCGACGACGTCGCCGCCGGGATCGACGCGCTGAGGCCGATGCTCGCGCTCTACGTCGGCGGCATGGGCGCCCGCGGACGCAACTTCTACAACCGCCTCGTCAGCAGGTACGGCTACGAGGCGGAGGCGCGGCAGATCCAGGATCTGTACCTCGAGGGCAAGCACCGTGATGCCGCCGCGGCCGTGCCCGACGCGCTCGTCGAAGAGGTCGCACTCGTAGGCCCGAAGGAGCGGATCGCCGCGCGCCTCGAGGCCTGGCGCGAGTGCGGCGTGACCTCGCTGCACGTCCAGGCTCGCGACGCCGGCACGCTGCGAGCCCTGGCCGAGCTCGTCCTGTAGGCCCTGGTGGTCCCGTGGGAGACCGAGCTCGCAGAACGCCTCGGGGCGCCCGTGAGCGCGATGCGCCTGCTCGCAGGCGGAGCCTCGAAAGAGGCGTGGTCGGTGGATTCGGGGGGACGGCCCCTGCTCGTCCGTCGCGCAGGCGGCGGGGTCATCCACCAGTACACGCTCTCTCTCGCGGAGGAGTTCCGGGTTGTCGGGGCGGCCTACGAGGCGGGCGTGCGCGTCCCTCGCCCCGTCGCCTACCTCGGTGAGCTCGGCGGGCGCGAGGCCTTCGCGGTCGCCCGCGTGGAGGGCGAGACGATCGGGCGGCGGATCGTGCGGGACCCACCGCCGGGGCTTCCGGAGGAGCTCGCCGAGGAGCTCGCGAAAATCCATGCGATCCCGCCTGGGCGCCTCCCGTTCCTCCAGGAGCGCGACCCGCTGGAGACGTTCCGCCTCGAGCTCGACTCGGTGGGGGAGGCCCACCCGGCGATCGAGTACGGCCTCTCATGGCTGCGCGAACGGCGGCCGGAGTCGCTCCCACCTGTCGTCAGCCACGGAGACTTCCGGATCGGGAACGTCGTCGTCTCGTCTCGCGGCCTCGAGTACCTGCTGGATTGGGAGTTCGCGCACCTCGCCGACCCGCGCGAGGATCTCTCATGGCCGCTCGTCCGCGCCTGGCGGTTCGGAGCGGACGACCGGCACCTGGGAGGGATCGGCGACCTGGAGCCCTACCTCGAACGCTACGCGGAGCGGACGGGCCTGGAGGTTGCGCCCGCTGACCTCCACTGGTGGGAGGTGCTCGGGAACGCGAAGTGGGCGGTGGGGGCGCTGACCCAGTCGCGCCGGCACCTGTCGGGCCAGGAGCGGAGCGTGGAGCTCGCGATCCTCGGGCGCCTCGCCGCCGAGATGGAGTACGAGCTGCTCCACCTGATCGAGGCTGCGGAGCATGCCGCCGGCACCGACGAGTCGGTCCCGGCGGCGCGTCAAGCGATCGCCGCCGCGCACGATCGACCGACGTCGGTCGAGCTCGCCGAGGCGACCCGCGAGTTCCTGGAGGCGGAGATCCTGCCCGCCCTCGACGACCACCGCCTGCGCTTCCGCACCCATGTTGCGGTCAACGCGCTCGGGATTCTCGAGCGCGAGCTCGCGGCGGGGTCGGACCCCGTGAAGGTGCGCAAGTCGCAGGGCGCTTCACAGGGTCTGACCCCCGACCAGCTGGCACGGCGGATCCGCGCGGGCGATCCGCCGGCCGGCGTCCTGCTTCTCCTCAAGGGCCACGTCGAGGCGAAGCTTCGCGTGGCGAGCCCCCGCTACTTGGAGCGCTACCGGTGATGCGCCGCCGGCTCTACCTCATGCGGCACGCTGAGGTCTCCTACTTCGACGAGACCGGAAGGCCGCACGAGCCGCACGAGGTGCCTCTGACGGCGGCGGGACGGGAGCAGGCGGGAGCCGCCGCGGCCGCGCTCGAGCGGGTGGAGCTCGACCGGGTGATCACGAGCGGCCTGCCGCGCACCGTCGAGACGGCGCGACTCGTCTCGCCGGCAGTCGAGCCCGAGTCGTGGCCCGAGCTTCGCGAGCTCCGGTCTGGCCGGCTCGCCGACCTCCCCGAAGACGAGCTCGAGGCGGCGTTCACCGGTGCGTTCCGCGGCGATGTTCCCCTGGCAGCGAGGTTTCTCGGCGGCGAGACGATCGGCGCGCTCCTCGACCGCGTCCTCCCGGCGCTCGAGAGGCTGATCGCCGACTCGAGCTGGGACTCGGCGCTGGCCGTGCTCCACGGCGGCGTCAACCGCGCGATCCTGTCCCACGCGCTCACCGGAGAGCGGCGCTTCCTGGGGGGCTTCGAGCAGGCGCCGTGCTGCATCAACATCCTCGACGTGGGCAAGGACTGGCTCGTGCGCGCGGTGAACCACGCACCCTACGATCCGCTCCATGCGGGCGGCCGGGGAACGACGATGGAGGAGCTCTACCGGCAATACCTGCCATACAGGAGGGCGAGATGACGACGACACACCCCGAGCACGATGCCGTGGTCGACCTGATCCGCCGCGACGCGACCCACGAGTCCCACGCCGAGATCCGCGAGCTCTGGAAGCGCCACTCGCTCGCCGAGGACGCGCGCGACCTGCCGGGGCTGATCTCGACGCTGACCGAGGACTGCGTCTACGAGCTGCGTCCGACGGGCGAGCGTTGGGAGGGGCACGAGGGCGCCGCGCGCTTCTACACCGAGCTCCTCACAGCCTTCCCCGACATCCACTTCGACCTCACGGACATCGTCATCGGGCCGCAGGGAGTCTGCGAGGAGGCGCGGGTCACGGGAACGCACACCCGCGACTGGGTCGGCCACACCGCGACCGGAGAGAAGCTGACCTGGAACGTCGTCATCTTCTTTCCGTGGGACGAGCGGAGGCGCCTCTTCCGCGGCGAGAAGGTCTACACGGACATCGCGCTCAGCCCGCTTCGGTAGCGAGCCAGCGGGCGATCCGGGCGCCCACCTCCTCGCCCGCGTCCTCCTGGACGAAGTGACCGGCGTTCGGGACGAGCTCCGCCGGGCCCGCGCCAGGCATCAGCTCCGCCATCCGCTCAGCAGCGCGGGGGGAGAAGACGCGGTCGGAATCGCCGAAGAGCACGAGCGCGGGCTTCTCGAACCGTCGGAGCGCCTCGCGCACCTCGACCATCGCCGCCGCAGACGGGTGATCCGGTTCCACCGGGACGAGCTCCGGAAAGGCGAGGATCCCGGCCTTCGACTCGGGCGCGGGGAAAGGCGCGTCGTAGGCGGCGGCGACTTCCTCCGGCACCTCGCGGGCACAGCCGGAGCGCACCATCTGGCCCGGGCTCAGGTCGGGGCCCACCCGTCGGACGAGCTCCCGGAAACGCAGCCAGGCCTCGGACGGCGCGCGCCCGGCGCCTACGCCGGTGTTGAGGATCACCAGGCGCGCCACCAGATGCGGCTTGGTGACGGCGAGCCTGAGGCCGATCGGGCCGCCCCAGTCGTGGACGACGAGGGTCAGGCGACGCAGGTCGAGCCGCGTCACGAGCGTCTCGATCGAGTCGTAGTGGCGGTCGTAGCTGTACCACTCGCGTTCGAGCGGCTTGTCGGAGCGCCCGAACCCGAAGTAGTCCGGCGCGATCACGCGCCCGAGCTGCGCGAGCGGGGGCAGGGCCCTGCGGTAGAGGTATCCCCACGTCGGCTCGCCGTGCAGGAGCAGGATCGGCTCGCCCGCGCCCTCGTCGAGGTAGTGCATCCGCAACCCGCCCTCATCGAGGTAGTGCGGCTGGTAGCGCCAGTCCACCAGGCCGTCGAAGCGCTCCTCCGGCGTCCGGAAGGCGTTCACGTGCGTCGCTCGCCCGAGGAGCACGCGCGCGCGTGGATACTCGACATAGGCCGTCTCACGCTTGCTCCACGCGCTCGAGGAAGCGATCGACGACGGAGACGAAGCGGGCGGGATCCTCGAACTGCGGGTAGTGCCCGCAATTCGCGAAGACCGCGAGCTCGGCACCGGGGACCCGCCGTGCGATCGCTCGCCCGTTCGAGACGGGGACGACGCGGTCGGCGTCGCCGTGGACGACGAGCGTCGGCGCACGGATTTCCTCGACCGGGAGGCCGGTCTCGACGAATCGCCAGCAGGCGTCGAACTGCGCCCGCCAGCACTCCGGCGGTGTCGGGCGCTCGATCCGGGCTGTCAGCAGACGCTCGAACTCGTCTGCGTGCTCATGGCTCCAGCCGGGCGCGAAGGACAGGTGCATGGTCGCTCGCGCGTACCGCTCCAGGGGGAGGTGCGCGTTCGTGAGCCAGCCATCGAGGGTCTCGGCCGGAATAGCCTCGTGGGACGGCTCTCCCGCCCCCGTCCCGACGAGAACGAGCGAGCGGACGAGCTCCGGACGCCGCAGCGCGAGCGTCTGCGCGATGTAGCCGCCCATCGAGTGGCCGAGGACGTGCGCGGGATCGATCGCGAGTGTCTCCAGCAGCGCGGCGGCGTCGTCGGCGAGGTCGTCGATCGCCTGCGGTAGCGGCTCCTTGAACGATCGGCCCGTGCCGCGGTTGTCGAAGGCGACGACGCGCCGGCGTGCGGCGAGTTCGTCGAAGAGGAAGCGTGCCGGCCACGAGGAGTTGCCGAGGCCCTGGATCAGGAGCAGGGCGGACCCGTCGCCGCGCTCCTCGACGTACAGCTGCCCCGCGGGGATCCGAACGAGCGCCAACCGATTAGGCGCCTACCGGAGCCGCTCGACGAGCATCGCCATTCCCTGGCCGCCGCCGACGCACATCGTCTCCAGCCCGATCGTGGCGTCGAGCGTCTCGAGGTCGTTCAGGAGCGTGCACATGATCCGAGCCCCGGTCATGCCGTAGGGGTGGCCCAGGGCGATGGCGCCTCCGTGCGGGTTCAGCTTCTCGCCGAACGGGTCGACGCCGAGCTCGCGGCACACGGGAATCACCTGCGCGGCGAAGGCCTCGTTCAGCTCGACGGCGTCGACGTCCTCGATCGTCATCCCCGCCTGGCGCAGCACCTTCCTCACCGCCTCGATCGGACCGACGCCCATCAGCTCCGGAGCTAGCCCGGAGACGGAGGAGGCGAGGATCCGGGCGCGCGGCGCCAGCCCCAGCTCTAGCGCCCGCTCCTCGCTCATGACGACGACCGCCGCCGCGCCGTCGTTCAGGGGGCAGGCGTTCCCTGCGGTGACCTTTCCGTCCGGCTTGAAGGCGGGCTCGAGGGAGGCGAGCTTCTCGAGCGTCGAGTCCGCGCGCGGGCCGTCGTCGCGCGCCGTTCCGTTCCAGGGAGTGAGCTCGCGGTCGAAGAAGCCACTCTCCTGCGCCGCGACGGCGCGCTGCTGCGACCGCTGTGCAAAACGATCCATCTCCTCGCGCGAGACGCCGAAGCGCTCGGCGACGTTCTCGGCGGTGAGGCCCATCGGGATGTAGACGTTCGCGATCTCCGCGGCATCCCCGAAGAGCTTCGGGTGCAGCTCCTCGGGGTCCTTAGGGTAACCGTTCACCTGCGAGATCGACTCGACCCCGGCGGCCACGAAAACGTCGCCCTCCCCGGCGCGGACAGCGTGGAAGGCCATCCGGATCGTCTGCAGGCTCGAGGCGCAGAAGCGGTTGACCGTCGTGCCGGGCACCGTGACGGGCAGACCCGCCAGGAGCGCCGAGCGGCGCGCCAGGTTCATGCCCTGCCGCTCCTGAGGGAAGCCGCAGCCGACCATGACGTCGACGACCTCCGCCGTGTCGAGCCCCGGCACCTTCGCGAGCGCCTCGCGGATCGCGAAGGCCGCGAGGTCGTCCGGCCTCGCGTCCACGAGCGAGCCCTTGCGTGCGCGACCGATCGGCGTCCGCGCGGTCGAGACGATGACTGCTTCGGGCATCTCTCCTCCTCTCACACGAACGCGCTCTCGCCGGTCAGGGCGCGGCCGATGATCAGCTTCTGGACCTCGCTCGTCCCCTCGTACAGCGTTGTAACGCGGGCGTCCCGGAGGTACTTCCCTACCGGGTACTCGTCGACGTAGCCGTAGCCTCCGTGCACCTGCACGGCCGCGTTCGCGGCCCGCACGGCTGCCTCGCTCGCGTACAGCTTCGCGTACGAGGACTCGACCGTGTGCGGCTTTCCCTTGTCGGAGAGCGCCGCCGCCCGCCAGGTCAGCAGCCGGGCCGCCTCCGTCTCGACGGACATTCCGGCGAGGTGCTCCTGGACGAGCTGGAAGCCGGCGAGCGGGCGGCCGAACTGTCGCCGCTCCTTCGCGTAGGCGATCGAGGCGTCGAGCGCGCCGGCCGCGATCCCGACGCAGCCGGCCGCGAGCGAGATGCGGCCGTGGTCGAGCGCCGACATCGCGATCCTGAAGCCCTGGCCCTCCTCGCCTAGCCGGCTCGAGTCCGGCACGCGGACGCCGTCGAGGAAGAGCTCACCCGTGTCCTGGGCGCGCAAGCCGAGCTTTCCCTTCACGGGGTGCGCCGAGAACCCCTGCGCATCGGTCGGGACGACGAAGCAGGTGATCCCTCTCGGGCCTGGCCCGCCGCTCCGCGCGAAGACGAGCGCGAACGACGCCCACGTCCCGAGCGTGATGAAGGTCTTCGATCCGCTGAGGAGCCACTCGCCCCCGTCGCGCGCGGCGGTCGTCGCGAGGCTCGCGGCGTCCGACCCCGAGCCGGGCTCGGTGAGCGCGTAGCAGCCGAGTGCCTCTCCCGCGCACAGCCTCGGCAGCCACTCGCGCTTCTGCTCCTCGGTCCCGAAGCGCAGGAGCGTCTTCCCGACGAGGCCGACGCTGACGGAGACGATGCCGCGGACGGACGAGTCGGCCCGGCCGAGCTCCTCGGCGAGAAGCGTGTAGGAGACGGCGTCGATGCCTCCGCCTCCGTACGACTCCGGGAGCGGCGCGCCGAGGTAGCCCGCGTCGGCGAGCCTCCCGACGATCGCGTGATCCATCTCCTCCGCGCGATCCCAATCACGCACGTGCGGAAGGATCTCGCGGCTGCAGAACTCTCGCGCGGAGGAGCGGATCAGCTCCTGGTCGGGAGTGAGCGAGAAGTCCATCTGCAGGGGCGAAAGGCGCGGGGCCGGCGTCGCGCCGGCCCCGCACCAGCGGTCTAGCCGGGCCTACTTGCCGCGGCCGTTGACGAGCGATCCGGTCTCGGTCCAGGTGCCGTTGTTGAACTTGATCATCTTCATCTGGGAGATCGGGAAGGCGTCCTTCTTGCCGGTCTTGATGACGACGCCCGGCAATGCGAATGGGTTCGTCTTGTCGGTCATGTTGAGCACGGCATTCATGAAGTTGGCCCGCGTCAGGTTCGAGCCGGTCTTCACGACCGCCTGCGCGAAGCTGTACGCCTTCGCCATGCCGTAGAGGTACAGCCCGTCGTTGGCGTTCGCATCAGGGAGGAACTGCGCCATGATCTTGCGGTAGAGCTGCATGCCGGCGTCGCTTGCCCACTTCGGGTTCGCCGGGTCCTTCAGGTACTCGACGCTGATCGACCCGTTGACGGTGTCGGCGCCCGCGAGCTTGACGGCCGTCGTCATGAAGGCGTCGGTCGCGGACACCGAGTTCACGTAGATGTCGGGCTTCCAGCCGATCCGGGCAAGCGTGGCGTAGGTCTGGATCGTCTTGGCCGGGGTGGCGAAGATCATCAGCGTGTCCGCCCCGGAGCGTTTGAGATCGGTCAGTTGCGAGGCGACCGAGGGGTCGGTCACCTGGAAGCCGCGGGTCGAGACGATCTGATCCTGCTTGTGGCCGAGCCCGGCCTTGAAGCCTGCGATGTAGTCGTTCCCGTAGTCGTCGTTCTGGACGATGATCGCGATCTTCGCGTTCGGGTTGTCGTGCGCGATCGTCTTCCCGTAGAGCGCACCCTCGGCCTGGTAGTCGGGCTGCCAGCCGACGGTCCACGGGTGCCTCGCCTGATCCGACCCGAAGGTCGTGGCGCCGGTTGAGACGTAGATCTGCGGCACCTGCTTCTGGTTCAGGTAGTCCCGGACGGCGAGCTGAGGCTCGGTTCCGAGTCCGCCGACCAGCGCGAACACCCGATCCTGCTCGACGAGCCGCTGCGTCTGCTGAACCGTCTGGGCCGGGTTATACGCGTCGTCGTAGTAGATGAACTGGACCTGGCGCCCGTTGATTCCGCGCTTGTGGCCTTTCTGCGCGTTGAGATAGCTGAAGTACGCGGCCATCCCGCGGGGGATCGGCGCGTAGCTCGAGGCCGCTCCCGTCAGCGGGAACGTCCCGCCGATCTTGATGATCTTCGCCGACACGCCCGGCGTCGCCTGCGAGCCGCCGAGCGCTCCCGTCAGCCCCACCGTCATCGCGGCGGCGGCTGCGCAGAGCGTCAGCATCGCTTTCTTCATTTTTCGCTCCTTGTCGAGGTAGCGGCCGTCTCCACCGCCGGAGTTCCAAGACGACTGTATAGCGGTTTTGCAGCTTGTTTCAAGAGCCGGCGAAGCCTTTTTAGAAGTTGTGCGGCTCCTCCCGGGACGACGAAGAGGACGGCGAGGAGGATGACGCCGTACATCACCGACGGCGCCGTCTTCGAGATCTTCTCGCCGTAGCCCGGCGCGTACTGGATGAAGAGCGCCCCGAAGATCATGCCCTCGAGGGAGCCGAGGCCGCCTAGCGCGGCGCCGGTGAGGAGCAGGATCGAGAGTGCGACCGAGAACTCCAGCGGGTTGATGAAGCCGTACCGCATGGCGAAGAGCGAGCCCGCGACGCCCGCGTACGCGGCGGAGATCCCGAAGGCGAGCGTCTTGTAGGCCGCGAGGCTGACCCCGGAGGACACGGCGGCGAGGGGTGCGTCCCGCACTGCCGTGAAGGCGCGGCCGATCCGACCGCGCAGGAGGAGCCACGCGACGCAGAACATGCCGCCCGCGATGCCCCAGGTGAGGTAGTACGGAGTCTTCGGAAGGCCGATCGAGAGCCCGGTCCCGCCGCCCGTGAAGCTCGCGAAGTGGAACGACTGCGTCAGCTGGACGAACGCGACTGCGAGGCCGAAGGTGGCGAGGGCGAGGTAGACGCCGCTCAGGCGCAGGGCGGGGAAGCCGAAGAGGAAGCCGATGGTTCCCGCCACGAGGGCCGCGAGCGGGATCGTCCAGAGCTCGCCGACGTGGTACTTCGAGACGAGGATCGCGGTCGTGTAGGCGCCGATCCCCATGAAGGCGCCGTGGCCGAGCGAGATCTGGCCGTTGTAGCCGCTCAGGATGTTCAGCCCGAGGATGGCGATGAAGTAGATGCCGACGAGCACGAACTCCGAGGCCTTGTAGCTGCTGACGAAGAGCGGGTAGAGACCGACGAAGAGCGCGGCGGCTGCGAGTGCGGCGAGCCTCCCGACGAGCGCTGCGTCGACTCGCACCCGCTGCATCTAGACCCGCCTCACGACGGTGCGGCCGAAGAGCCCGGCGGGACGGAAGAGGAGGATCACGAGCAGGACTGCGAGTGCGACGGGGAGCTGCAGCTCGGGCGCGGTCGCGATGTAGTCGACGTAGGTGGAGAGCATGCTGATCCCGACACCGAGGACGTAGGCGCCGGCGACGGCGCCGAGCGGGCTGTCGATGCCGCCCAGCACGGCGGCGGCGAAGGCGTAGACGAGCACCGTGAGCATGAAGTTCGGCGTCAGGACGAGCACCGGTGCGGCCATCATCCCGGCGACGGCGCTGAGCCCGGCTGCGAGCCCCCAGCCGAGGCCGAGCATGATCGTCACCCGGATGCCGAGCAGCCGGCTGGTGGTCGGCCGCAGCGCCGCGGCCCGCATCATCAGGCCCGTTCGCGTCAGCCGGAAGAAGAGGAAGACGAGGAGCACACAGGCGAGCGAGACGATGATCGTCCCGACGTCCTGCCAGCTGATGGTGACGCCTCCGATCGTGAAGACACGGTTCGGGAACGGGCTCTTGAAGGCTCGCTCCTCCGGTGACCAGATCCAGCCGGCGGCGCCGTTCAGGATCACGAAGAGCGCGATCGTCGAGACGACCACGATCAGCTCGCCCGACCGCTGGAGGGGCCTGATCACCGTTCCGTAGACGCCCGCGCCGCCGCCGAACGAGATCAGCACCGTGATCGCGAAGGCGAGCCAGTACGTGAGCCCGTAGGTGTAGATGAGCGACCAGGCGATGTAGGTGGAGAACATCCCCATCTCGCCCTGCGCGAAGTTGATGACCCCGGTTGCGCGATGGATGAGGACGAGCGCGAGCGCGAGCGTGGCGTAGATCCCCCCGGTGGCGAGCCCCGCGACGAGCTGCTGGAAGAATTCGGCCACCTAGCTCCTCTCCAGGGCGGGCACGCGAGACGTGGTGACGAGCGCTCTGCGCGTGGGTTCCCCCACGCTAGTACCCGAGGTAGGACGATCGGACGCGCTCGTGCTGGCGGAGCTCAGCGCTCGGGCCGCCGAGGACGACGCGACCGACCTCGAGGACGTAGGTGTTTCGCGTGGCGTCGAGCGCGACGCTCGCGTTCTGCTCGACGATCAGGACGGTCAGGCCCTCGGTATTCAGGCGGGTCACGATGTCGTAGAAGGCGCTGACGATCGTGGGGGCGAGGCCGAGCGAGGGTTCATCGAGGAGGAGCAGCCGTGGCTTCGCGACCAGGGCGCGCCCCAGTGCGAGCATCTGCTGCTCTCCGCCCGAGAGCGTGCCGGCCTGCTGGCTGCGCCGGCTCGCGATCCGCGGGAAGAGGTCGAGGACACGCTCGCACTCGCGCTTCGTTCCGGACCGGTCACGACTGAAGCAGGCGCCGATCAGGAGGTTCTCCCAGACCGTCAGCTCGCCGTAGATCTCCCGGCCCTCCGGGACGTGGGCGATTCCGAGGCGCGCGATCGTCTCGGGCGAGCGTCCCGAGATCGGCTTGCCGTCGAAGAGGACTCTGCCGGAGCGCCGGACGGTGCCGGAGATCGCGCGCAGCGTCGTCGTCTTCCCGGCGCCGTTCGCGCCGAGGATGGAGACCGCTTCGCCTTCCTCGACGGCGAGCGAGACGCCGTGGAGTGCCTGAACCTGGCCGTAGCGGGCCTCGACGTCGACGAGCTCAAGAAGCGGCATCGGCTCGCTCGGGACCGAGATAGGCCTCGATCACGTCGCGGTCGCGCCGCACCTCGTCCGGCGCACCGCTCGCGATCAGCCTGCCGAAGTCGAGAACGTGCACACGCTGCGAGATGCGCATGACGAGGTTCATGTGGTGCTCGACGAGGAGCACGGTGAGGCCGAAGTCGCGCCGCATCTTCTGGATGAAATCCCCGAGCGCCTGCACCTCCTCGTGGTTCAAGCCGCCGGCCGGCTCGTCGAGCAGGAGCAGCTTCGGCCGGACGACGAGGCCGCGCGCCAGCTCGATCCGCTTGAGCGTCCCGAACGGGAGCCCGCGCACGGGCCGGCTCGCTAGGTCGGCGAGCCCGACGTAGTCGAGCACCTCGAGGGCGCGGCGCCGGCCGTCCTTGTTGCGAAACCACTCGAGGCTCGAGTGCGCGCCGACGAGCACGTTCTCGAGCACGGTCATCCGGGAGAAGAGCTCGACGTTCTGGAAGGTGCGGGCGATCCCGACGCGGACGATCCTGTGCGCGGGCACCCGGAGGAGGTCGCGGTCGCCGAAGACGATCCGCCCCGCGTCCGCACGGTAGAGCCGGGTGATGACGTTGAATGCCGTGGTCTTGCCCGCGCCGTTCGGACCGATGAGGCCGACGATCTCCCCTTCGGGCACCTCGAAGGAGACGTCGTCCAAAGCGAGGATGCCGCCGAAGCGGCGGCTGACCTTCTCGACCGAGAGAAGCGCCAAGGGGCGCCGATGATACGCCGCGACTCGAGCCCGTACCAGGTGGGAGAGGACGTCTTGCGGGTCACCCTGCCGCTGCCTCTCGGCATCGACCACGTCAACTGCTACCTGCTGCGCAGCTCGACGGACGGCTGGACGCTCGTCGACACCGGCCTCGGCGCCGTCGACGCGGAGTCGCTCTGGCAGCCGATCGTCGGCGGGCTGGACGGGCCTATCGAACGGATCGTGATAACCCACTTCCACCCCGACCACGTCGGCGGCGCCGCGGACGTCGCCAAGCTGGCGGGCGCTCCGGTGTACCAGGGGCGGCTCGACTACGAGTACTGCGTCCGCGCCTGGAACGACGACGGCGCCGAGGCCCGGGTCGCCGAGCACCTGCGAGACCACGGCATGCCGGAGGAGGTGGTCGGCGCGATCGCTGGCCACCATGCGCTGCTCGCCGGCTTCGTCCACTACGCCCGCGACCCGGAGCCGCTCGAGGCCGGAGAGCGGCTCGACGGCTGGGAGGTTATCCACCTGCCGGGGCACGCCGACGGCCACCTCGGCCTCGTGCGCGACGGCGTGATCGTCGCCGGCGATGCCCTCCTCGGCAACATCACGCCGCACATCGGCGTCTATCCGGGATCGCGCCCGGATCCGCTCGGCGAGTATCTCGAGACGCTCGAGCGGCTGATCGAGCTCGCGCCCCGCGTCGCCTTCGCCGGCCACGGAGACCCGATCGAGGATCCCGCTGGGAGGGCTCGGCAGACCGCTGCGCATCACCGCGAGCGGCTCGAGCAGACGCTCGCGGAGCTTGGTGATGCGCCGCGAAGCGCCTACGACATCTCGCTCGGGCTCTTCCCGGCCGCCTCAGGCCCGATCATGCGGCGCTTCGCCTTCGCCGAGACGCTCGCCCATCTCGACCACCTCGCGCTGTCGGACCGGGCGGGGCGGTTCGCCGGGGACGACGGCCTGACGCGTTATCGCGCCCAGAGAGCTCGACTCGGCTCAGAATGAGGTGCTGGCGGACGGGGTCGTCCCAGGTCGTGCGACGAAGCCGATAGAGCACGTGCGGTCGAACTGGGTCGTCGTCGGCCAGAAGCGGATGATCGAAGTCGTCGGCGAGGTCGTGCGTCATGCCGAGTCGCTTCATCACCCTCCGCGGAGCGCTCGTTGCCAACCGTCGTGAAGGAGACGATCTCGTCGAGGCCCAGCTCTGCGAAGCCGAACGCAATGGCTGCGTGAGCGGCCTCGGCGCATACCCGTTGCCCCAGCCTTCGCGCGCGAGCCGCCAGCCGACCTCGACTGCAGGGGTGAAGTGGGCTTGAAACTGGGCTCCGAGAGGCCCACGAAGCCGACGAACGGGGCTCTGTCGACGACCTCGAGCGCCCACAGCCCCCAGCCCTGGTCGTCGATCCTCGCTCGCTCACGCTCAGCGAGCGCGTCGCTCTGCGCACGCCCGAAGCGTGCGGAGAAGTGGCGCATCACCTCGGGATCGGCGTTCAGCGTCGCGAACGGCTCGAAGTCCGCTTCGCGCCACTGCCGAAGCATCACGCGCGGCGTGCGCAGCTCGGTCATGAGGGTCGAACGGTATTCGCGGACTCTGCGTTCTACGAGCGTTCGCGAGCGATCTCCCGGTCTGCCTGCGGCATGCCCTCGCGGATTCGGCGCATAGTCCCGCCGACGGCGAGCGCCGGCAGGAGCGCGAGCCAGAAGTTGAAGATCCGATAGCTGAAGACTCCGAGCAGCGCGGGTGCGAAGGGCACCCCGAGCCACACGAGGGCGAAGGTCAACGCGATCTCGGCCACGCCGACCCCGCCCGCCGGCAGAGCGCGGCGGGTGACGACGTAGCCGCTCGCATAGGCG
The DNA here is from genome assembly GCA_038237515.1 of Gaiellales bacterium. Lineage (GTDB taxonomy): Bacteria > Actinomycetota > Thermoleophilia > Gaiellales > Gaiellaceae > JBBQDZ01. The sequence goes on along the minus strand of JBBRYP010000020.1, from coordinate 32,953 downwards.
AGGACGAGCGCCGGGATCCGGAGGTCGGCGTGGAAGGCGCGAAGGCTTCCCCAGAGGCAGAGGATCTCGCCGAACCAGTACAAGGACGTTCCGAGCAGCGCGAGCGCCCCGTGCGGGAACGGTCGCACGATCAGTCGGCGCAGCATCGTGACGCCGGAGACCGCATGGCCGAAAATCGTGCGAGCTCGTCCGCGCCCATCGACCTCCGACCAGCGTTCGCTCCGCCTCGGTGAGCTGGCGAAGGCAGCGAAGGCAAAGCCCGGCAGGACGAGGAGCCACGGCAGCGTCAGCGCCGGGTATGGACGCCGGCCAGCTCCGGCGAAGAGGGCGAGCGCGCAGCCGAGAGCGGCAGGAGCCAGCACCGCGTACTCGAGTGTGCCGAGGCCGAGAACACGCCGCAGAGCATCGCGCCGCGAGGCCCCGCTGCGGCGCATCGCCCAGTAGTCGACTTCGAACCCTCCCGCGGCCGAGGCTGCGAAGAACGCGCCGAAGCCCGCCGCAACGACGCGCGCTGCGAGCCCGTAGCCGAGGCGTGGGCCGCCGTCGACGCGCGCGGTCGCATGGAGTGCCAAGACGTAGCCCGCGTAGGCGACCGCCTCGGCGGCGATGCAGAGCGCGAACCATTGCGGCACGACGCCTCCCAGTTGGACGAAGACCTTGTGGTCGCCCGCCAGGTGGGCGAAGCCGATAGCCACGCCGGCAGCGACACCCGCGGACACCGAGACGACGAGGAGCGGGTGCTTCCTGAGACCGAGCCAGCGCCAGCACGTGATCGAGTACTTGCATCGGCGCCAGGCATAGCTGCTCAACCGGTTGAAATGCGCGAGGATCACGTACGGGTGCGCCCGCATCCTCGAGGCGCCCTTCTCCGTTGTGCTCTTGTACACGCACACGGAAGGGGGGACGTGGTGAGCATTTCTCTGGATCATCCTCATCGTCGTGCTGGTGCTGGCGCTGCTCGGCTTCTTCTCGCGCAGCTACTGGTAGACGACGAACGTATCGACCGTTTCGGGAGCCCCGCTTAGCCGGGGCTCCACTCTTTGGCGGGGCCGCCCTACCCGATCAGCGTTTCTTGGCTCTGCGGGTTCAGGTGCGAGAGGCGCTTCGCGCCCGCGAGGCCGGGGGCCGAGAAGGAGAGGACGTCGAGCCCGCGGTCGATGTCGCTCGCATACACGAAGCCGTCATACCAGTAGCTCGCCCACTCGTCCGCCTGGCCGAGGACGAGTCCCGCGACGTCCCGCGGGTGCTTCGGGTTCGAGAAGTCGACGACGTGGTTGCCGCCGTTGTACCAGCTCGTCGCGAGCAGGGAACGACCCTTCACCGGGATCGTGTTGAACATGTGCACGGTGCAGTAGTCGACCCGTCGCGGCGAGATCAGGAACGAGCCGAGCGGCTTGACGGGATTCGCGACGGAGTAGAACCACAGGCGGCCGTCGGCCTCGTTCTCGCTCGCACAGCTCGAGTCGAGGCTCTCGTCCCCGAAGATCACGGTCTTGCCGTCGTTCGAGAACGTCGCCGAGTGCCAGAACTCGATTGCGCCGTTCCGGATGTGGCGGAGCACCCTCGGGTTGGCCGGGTCGGCGATGTTCCACAGCTGTCCCTCGCTCATGCAAGCGGCCGCGGCGAGGTGCAGCGGCAGGAAGACGCTGATGTCGTGGCAGCCGACGGCCGGGTTCAGCTTGCCCGGGTTCGGATTGAAGATCGGTGCCTGGATCGCAGGCGTCGCGATCACGCCGGCGGTCGCAGGCTCTGCGAGGGGAACGGCGACGATCGAGATCTTTGCGTGCAGCGGGTTCCCGGCATGGCCGGGACCGCATTGCGGCCCGCCGATCAGCGGGTACGAGGAGACGTAGAGGAGCACTCGCCCGTGCGCGAGGTCGGGCACGAGCGTATGGGTGTGCGAGCCGCAGTCGGTCGGTACCGCGGCCACGAACTGGGGGTTTCGCGGGTCGGCCACGTCGAAGATCCGGATCCCCTCGAAGGCGGTCGCGTCGGTCGGGTCGAGCGCGTCCTGGCTCTCGCAGGTCGGGGAGGTCTGCGGCTTGTCCACGGAGAGGAAGACGAGGTGCCCCCAGACCGAGACGTCGTTCTGCGGACCGTGGCAGCGGACGTCCGCGAGCACGGCGGGCGCGCGCGGCTTAGCGATGTCGATGACGCGGAAGCCGTCGTAGTTCCCCTCGAATGCGAGATGGCCCCAGAAGGCGAGGTCGGAGTTGATCGTCCCGACTTTTGGAGTGTTCGCGAGCAGCTTCAGCGAGGTGCCGGCGCCGGGTTTCGCGGCTGTCGCGACGCCGGCCAGAGCGGCAAGGATCAGGAGGGGAAGAACGAGACGAGCCGCGAGCCTCACCTCGCCAGGGTACCTAGCGGGGCCCGCGGCCTCGGACCCCGCGGAGAGCTTAGACGCTTGCGGCTACCCGGTGCAGATGACGTAGACGTGCAGCCGGCGAGTCTGCGCGTTCGGATTGCTGTACGTCGCGTGCCAGGTGGTTGCGCGACCGCCGAGCAGTGGCCTGAAGCCGTTGATCTTGTCGGGCACGGCGGGCTCGCTGTCGACGATGTGGTCGGCCTCCGAAGGCGTTCCTTCCATGTAGGCGCCACCGCCCGTGGCGCGCTGCCCTGCGGGGCACACCGCGATCGCGCCGCCCGTCGAGTTGGCGCCCACGTCGACGTCCTTGACGTGGATGACCCCGACGGCCGGCACGACGAACTTCTTTCCCGCCGCGATGCTGGTGCCTCCAAGTGCGACGAGGAGAGCGATGGAGGCGACGACCATCGACGGGGACGGACGGTGCAGGAACCGACGCATTGAGCCTCCTTCTGGATGGTGCTAGCCGATGAGCGCGGCGACCTTGCGAAGGTCGGCGACGAACGCCGCATACTCCGCCTCGCGATCCTGGTCGTGCGCACGCAGGATCGCCGACGGGTGGATCGTGGCCGTTACGCGAGGAGCGAGCTCCGACTCCACGAGCTCGCCTCGCTGGCGGCTGACGCGGAACTGACGCCCGAGGAGCGTCTGGGCGGCGGTGGCGCCGAGGCATACGAGCACTCTCGGTTTGACGGCGGCGAGCTCCGCCTCGAGCCACGGCTTGCAGGCCGCCGTCTCTGCCCAGTTCGGCTTCTGATGGATGCGGCGCTTACCGCGCGGCTCCCATTTGAAGTGCTTGACGACGTTCGTCACGTACGCCTGAGACCGGTCGATCCCGGCCTCCACCATCGCCTCGTCGAGGAGCTTGCCCGCGGGCCCGACGAACGGCTTGCCGACCAGATCCTCCTGATCGCCCGGCTGCTCGCCGACGAACATCACCTCGGCGTTCTCGCGGCCCTCGCCGAAGACGGTCTGCGTGGCCTGCTGATAGAGATGGCACCCACGGCAGCGCCGGGCGGCCTCTCGTAGAGCCGGGAGATCGGGCGTCGCCGGCAGGAAGTCCGCTGCAGTCCCGGTCTCGGCGTCGAAGAGCGTCACGTGCGAGTTGTGCCTGCGAGCGAGGAGGGTCAAACGAGGCCGCCGCTACGATGGCCGCGCGGCGCCGTGGCCGAGTGGTTAGGCAGAGGCCTGCAAAGCCTCGTACAGCAGTTCGAATCTGCTCGGCGCCTCTCCCGAGGCACATCTCCCATCCACCTCTTCGCTCGTCAGCGGCCCCGGAGTGGGGATCTCGGCTGCAGGCTTGCGCAGGTCCCGGAACGGGCGGACGGCGATCCGGCCGTTCTCGCGGCGCACGAGGACGTTCCTCAGGCCCGGGCCGAGCCATCGGGCGAGGACGACGACGGGACGACCTCGCTCGAGGTACGTCCTGCCGATCAAGCCCCGGCGGTGCGCTGCTCGCACCTGGGCGCTAGAACCGGCGCCAGCTCTCGCGGCTGAGGAAGAAGCCGTGGTTTCCTGGATTCCGGCACGTGAGCCCGGACGTGCGGGACGTGCAGGAGAACCCACCGCGGACCCAGGTCCGGCCGTACGGCAGGGCGGGGGCGTGTGGATCGCGAGCCGTGTCGCCGTGACAGCCGATGCCCACCCGGCCGAACTTCGTCATCACGAGCGAGTCGCCGTAGTCGAGGTCGCAGTTCCCCGGCCGGCGGGGACGCGGGTTGAGCCCGCTCCCGATGTCGCAGCGGAGCTCGGCCGGCGAGCTCGTGTAGACGCAGCCGATGTTTCCGGACGGCGTCTTGAACTCTGCGAACGCCGTGTTGCCGGCGCCGGCCGTCGCGGCTCCGGCTACGGCTACGGCTACGGTCAGGAGGGCAAGAAGGGTGGTGAGACGCACGACCAGGATCCTAACGATCGCTTCTGGTGCAGTACGCCGGCCGGCCTGTAGCCGCTGCTCGGCCGCCAGAAATTCTGATCGCACCCGCGATGTCGTCGCCTCTAACCGCCGTTGTAGCGGCCGACGAAGATCGAGACGGCAGACGCGGCGGGCGCGCGGCTTCCAGCCGCGGGGTCCTGGTCGAGGACGACGCCGTCCTCACTCGGGTCGGCAGTGTCCTGATCCACGGGGTCGACCGTGAATCCGGCGTCCTCCAGATCGGTGGTTGCGGTCGCCTCGTCCTCACCGGTCACGTCGGGCACGGCCCGCTGCGGCTTCGGCTTGGGCCCGAGCGAGACGTTGATCCGCACGCGTGCACCTCGCTTGAGCGTCGTACCCGGCGCCGGAAACTGCGCCACGACCTGGCCTGCCGGATCGTTCGAGCCGACGTAGACGACCGCTGCGAGGAGGCCGGCCGCGCGGATCCGACTGCGCGCCGAAGTCTGGCTCTGGCCCACGACTCCCGGCACGGCCGCCGGTGGCGGTGGCGGTGGTGGGGGAGGCGGCGGCGTTGGCGGTGGCGGAGGCGGAGCGGTCGTCGGGGGCGCGCTAGTCGTAGTCGGCGCCGGCGGAGCGGTGGTGGTCGGCGCGGTTGTCGTCGGGGCGGGTGCGGTCGTCGTGGGCGCCGAGGTTGCCGCCGGCGCGCCCTTCGAGACGTTCAGCCGGACGTTCGAGCCCTTGACGAGCTTCTCCCCGGGTCTCGGCGCCTGGGCCACGACGCTTCCTGGCGCTTCGGCTGACGGGACTCGGAAGACGCTCGCCCGCAAGCCCGCCGCGCGCAGCGATCCGCGTGCCGCCGACTCGGTCTGTCCCACGAGGTTCGGCACCGTCACGAACCGGGGCCCCTTGGACGTCGTCAGCAGCACGATCGCTCCCACTTTCACGCGCGTGCCAGAAGCGGGAGCCTGGGCGACGACCGTCCCCTTCGGCTTCGACGAGAAGGCGCTACGTGGCTTGGCGACCAAACCGACGGTCTTCAGCCGTGACACCGCCTCTGCGCCGGCGACTCCCAGGAGATCGGGAACCTCGACGAGCGTGGGGATCGGGGGGCCCGTTGAGATCGCGAGCTGCACGCGCGCGCCGCGCGCGAGGTTCGCCCCGGGCGACGGTCGCTGCCCGACGACCGTTCCCTTCGCCTTCGGCGACGCTTGGCCGACGAGCGTGGCGAGGAGTCCGGCGCGCGAGAGGCGCCGTGTCGCCTCTGCCTGCCCGAGACCGATCAGCGACGGCACCTTCACACGCGCGGGCGCGGGCGCGGGCGCGGGCGCGGTCGTCGTCGACGGAGTCGTCGTGAGGACGATGGTCGTGTGGTGCGTGCTCTTGTGCCGGTTGTGGCCGATGGCATAGGCGATCGCGAGGCCGCCGAGCACGAGGATGAGGAGGAGGACGAGCCACGGCCAGACGGCCCGCCGGTCGGGAGGCTCGGGCGGAAGTGCGCCCGGGGGGCCCGGTGCCGCAAGCGCCGGCTCGATCGGAGGCGGCGGCCCGAGATACGGGTCATGGGGCGGGGGGACCGGCGCGACTGCGGGTGGAGGCGCCGGGCTCAGGGGTTCCAGCGGAACGGTCGGCTCGCCGACCTCGAGGGGCAGGTCGCCGCCGACTCGCCGCCGGTATGGCCACCGCGGGCGCGCCATCCGTACCCCGTCTGCCCTCCTGCCTCGTTTTCGCAAACGCTCAGATCAGCTGGCGGATGCGCTCCGATCGGTAGTCGAAGATCTCCGCCAGCCACCGCTCGACTGCGATGCGCTGGAGGAGCGGCGCGAGCGGCCCACCGGGAAGGCGGTAACGGACGTGGTCGTAGATCTCGGTGCCTCCGGGAACGGCCGTGAAGCGGTGCGTGTGCTCCCAGAGGCGATACGGCCCCGCGATCTGGACGTCCGTGAACGAGCGCGGCGGCTGCCAGTCCGCGATCACCGTTCGCCACGAGAGCGGGACGCGGAAGAGCGACAGGCGGTAGCGCAGGAGCGAGCCGCGGCCCAGGTCAGGCGGTGCCTCCAGGATCCGGAAATGCAGCCACGGTGGCGTGATCGCCTCGAGCTTCCGGGCGTCGGCGAAGAACGAGAACGTGTGCTCTGGCGTGCGCCGAACGAGCGTCGAGCGCTCGAGGGTGTACTCGCGACCGGCGGGGCCGAGGCGATCGCGCAGGGTCCTCACGTACCGGTGACGTACGCGCTGCGGGTGCAGCAGGCCTGCGGCAGATTCGAGGGGTCACTCACGCAGCCGCAGCGAATGGGTACTCCCCTCCGGGGGGACGCGAGCGCCCCTTCCGGAACGATATCCGCCGAGGCGGCACATCCGTTGCCTAAAAAGGCAACGGATGTGTGACGCAATTGGATCAACGACTCCCGCTGTGTTGCTGGTGCGCTTGGAAGAAGTTCTCCGAGCCCGCCGTCGCCATCGCGGCCGACGCGGAGATCTCGAGTGCCAAGGTGGCAGCCGCGACGATCTGAGCGAAGCGATACACCTTCCCCGCCCCGGCGCACTCGAGGAGCTCGAGCCACGCTCGGGCGTACGGGAGCGTCGTTCCTCCGCCGGTCGTCCCGACCTCGAGCCCGGGAAGGCGCAGGGCGCAGTGAATACCGCCGTCGACCCTCCGTGCGCTCCCGTGCGCCATCGAGCTCGTGCCGACCATGCCGAGATCCTGCCCGGTGGCCGCGAAGATCGCGGCGATCGCCGAGGCCGGCGTGAACGCGACGGACTGCATGCCGGAAGCAACCGCGCCGTGCGTGCCTGCCCACGAGAGCTCGAGCAGGTCGTCGACCGTCGTCCGCAGCACGCGACGCACGGCCTCCTCCGATAGCGTGCATTCGGCGAGCACGGTCTTGCCGTGCCCGCCGCGCTCGAAGTAGCGGTGGGACGGCTTCTTGTCGCCGCCCATGTTCGACTCCAGGATCGCCCGGTGCGGTTTTACCGGCGCCCGCTCCATGACGAAACCCATGTTCAGCGCATACGCGTTCCGGGTCATCATGTTCGGGCCGCACGCGTCGCCGGTCGTCCACGCCCAGAGCACGTGGCACATCGGCCCCACCACGTGCGTCTCTACCTCTCGAAGCTTCGCGAAGCTCGAGAGCGAAGGATCCGCCTGACTCCGCTCCCCAAGCCAGCGCCGCATCTCGGCGACGTGTGCCTCCAGAAATCGTGCGAGGCTGACGGCGTCCTGGGTTGAGTTGTAGATGAAGCAGGATGCTCTGGTTATCCGGTCGCGAAGCACGTATGTTCGGAAGCCGTGCGACTCGGCGGCCGCGCGCGCCCCGCGGTAGAGCGAGGCGGAGAGGCTGCCCTCGGTGTGAGCAAGCGGCACGTACACGCGATCCGAGGCTCGTTCCACCTCGACGAGCTTCCCCCAGGGCTCGTCGAGCTCGTACGAGCCGAGCGAGATCTCGAGTGGGCCGACCACGGAGACCGGGAGGACCGCGGCGCCTGTGAGCATCTCCTGCACGTGGACGAACGGCGTCAGCTCGATGCTCGTAATTTCCCCCTGCAGGCCGAGCGCCTCCTGGCGGGTCAGGATCGAGTCGGGATCGTTCTTTCGCGGCAGCCGGCGAGGCCTCACGGAGAGGGAGCTTAGTGGCCGACCGTCCGAGTCCAGGAAGCGCGGGGGCGTGTCGCGCCGGGGAACGGCGACGATAGTCTCTTCGTCATGACTGCCGGCGAGCTCACCGAGGAGACGACCGGCCCCGGACGCGCGGCGTACGCCACAGTCCTGCGCTACTACGATCTGGCGAAGCGGCAGGAGTGGCAGGTCCGCGACCTGCCGTGGGGCGAGCTGCCGCCGATTCCCGAGACGAAGGGGTCGCCGGAGAAGCGCGCTCGGCGTGCCGGCGTGTGGCGGTCGGTCGTGACACAGCAGCTGCAGGCGGACGAGCTCGCCTGCGAGATGTCGTCGCAGCTGCTCAACATCGCGCCGGACCACGAGGCGAAGCTCTACTACTCGACGATGGTGCAGGACGAGTCGCGCCATACCGAAGCCTGGCTACGCCTCGCCGGCGAGGTCGGCGGCACGGCCGAGCGCGATCCGCACCTGGACCAGCTCGCGCACCTGACGCTCGAGGCGGACACGCTCGAGGAGAAGGTCTTCCTGATGCAGGTCTTCTACGAGCGTCTGATCATCTCGCGGTTCCGACTGATCGCCCGCTCCTCGCGTGGGACGGTGCTCGAAGACCTGTGTAATCGACTCGCCACCGATGACGGCATCCACCACGCAGCCGGGATGGCCTACGAGCGCGTCCTGTTGCAGGATGCCTCGGAGAACACAAAGCGACGCCTCGTCGACGCTGCAAACCGGCTTCTGCCGATCTTCGCCGCCCATGCTCTCTGGCGGCCGCGGGAACGCGCCTGGATCGGCCCCGCCATGGAGTCGCGCGACGTCCAGCGGTTGCGCGAGGACCTCGAACAAGGCGTGCGTCTTGCCGAGTCTCTCGGCCTGGACGTGAGCGACGTCCGGCTGCCGCCGAGATAGCACCGACGTAGCCGCCATGAGCCGGGATCGCTTCCGAACGTGAGTGCGACCCTCATGCACGGCGCTTCTGTCGCGGCCCGAATTCGCGAATCGGTCGCCGCCGAGGTGGCCGCGCTTGGTCACGTGGGGCTCGCGACGGTGCAAGTCGGAGAAGACCCGGCGTCGCGCATCTACCTGCGCCGCAAGCACGAGGCGGCGCAGGAAGTGGGAATCGCCTCGATCGATCGCCAGCTGTCCGCGGGAGCTTCCCACGAGGAGGTGGACGAGGTCGTCGGGTCCCTGAGTTCGGACGCGGCGGTCGACGGCGTCCTCGTCCAACTCCCATTGCCCTCGCAGCTCGACGAGGCGCTCGTGATCCTGGCCGTCGATCCGATGAAGGACGTCGACGGCCTCCATCCCCTCAACGCGGGAGCTCTGTACCTGGGCCGCCCCGCCCACGTTCCGGCGACGCCGCTCGGGGTCATGGCGCTGCTCGCGGAGCACCGGATCTCGCTCGACCGGGCCCGCGCCGTCGTCGTCGGGCGGAGCGACATCGTCGGCAAGCCGATCGCCCACCTCCTGTTGCAGGCGAACGCGACGGTGACCGTCTGCCATTCCCACACCGACGACCTTGCGCGCCACACCCTCGATGCCGAGGTGCTGGTCGTGGCCGCCGGGATCCCCGGGCTCGTGGACGCGGACATGGTGAAGCAGGGCGCGGCGGTGGTGGACGTCGGTGTCAACCGGACTGCGGCGGGGGTCGTCGGGGACGTCGATCCGGGAGCCGGAGAGCGTGCGGCTTTCCTGGCGCCTGTTCCTGGAGGTGTGGGGCCGATGACGATCGCGATGCTGCTTCGAAACACGGTTCGCGCCGCCCAGTACCGCCGCGGCTCCCTTGCGTTTCCGGGGGCATGACGCTACGCTCCGCGCGCTCAAGGTAGGTCGGCGGCTCGGTGCCTGGGCCGTCGTTTCATGTTGGTCGAAGGAGGAATGTTGGCTCAGGGCACCGTCAAGTGGTTCTCGAACGAGAAGGGTTACGGGTTCATCGAGCGCGAGGGTGGTGAGGACGTCTTCGTGCACCACAGCGCGATTCAGATGGACGGCTACCGGACCCTCACCGAGGGCCAGCGCGTGGAATTCGAGGTCGTGCAGGGCACGAAGGGCCTGCAGGCGGCGAACGTCCAGGCGATCTAGGGGCTTCCTTTTCGGAACCGAGTTGCGGGCCCCGGAAGGGGCCCGCTGTGTATGAGGGAACCCGCGCTTCGAGCTGTCGGAAACCCGTGGTTCCCTCCAATACCCCCTCCTTCAACACTGCGAGGTGCGAGAGATGGCGGCTATCGATCGAGACGAGGTTCTTCGAGTGGCGCGGCTCGCGCGGCTGCGGCTTGCCGACGACGAGGTCGAGCGATTCGGCGAGCAGCTCGGCGCGATCCTCGACGCGGTCGGCAAGGTCGCCGAGCTCGATCTGAGCAACGTGCCTCCGACCTCGCACCCGCTCGACCTCGTGAACGTCTGGGCCGAGGACGAGCCGCGCGGCTCCCTGAGCGCCGACGACGCGCTCGCGAACGCTCCCGATCGCGAGGGCCAGCTCTTCCGCGTCCCGGCGACCTGAGGGTCGCACATCCGTGACAGAACCGGCACACATGGGTCGATCTTCCTGGCGTAACGTTTCGGCAAGGGGGATGCGTACCCCCTTGGGGGGCCGGACGGTGCCCGAGTGATCGACACCCTTCGCCTCACCGCCGAGGCGGCCGGCACGCTCCTCGAGCGCCGCGAGGTCTCCGCCGCAGAGCTCCACGGCGCCTACCTCACGGCCGTTGGGGCACGCGATCCCGAGCTCCACTGCTACCTGCGCACGGTCGAAGACTGCGACGGGGTAGGCGTGCCGATCGCCTTCAAGGACGTGATCTCGACGAAGGGCGTGGAGACGACGGCCGGCTCACGCATCCTGTCCGGCTACCGGCCCGTCTTCGACGCGACGGTCGCGGCACGCTGTCGCGACGCCGGTCTGCCCCTGCTCGGGAAGACGAACATGGACGAGTTCGCCATGGGCTCCTCGACGGAGAACTCGGCCTTCGGGCCGACGCGGAACCCCTGGGATCCCGAGCGTGTGCCCGGGGGCTCCTCGGGCGGCTCGGCGGCGGCGGTCGCAGCGGGCCTCGCCCCCTGGGCGTTGGGATCCGACACCGGCGGGTCGATCAAGCAGCCGGCCGCCCTTTGCGGCGTCGTCGGGCTCCGCCCGACCTACGGAACGGTCTCGCGCTATGGGATCGTCGCCTTCGCCTCCAGCCTCGACCAGATCGGGCCGCTCGCGAAGACCGTGCGGGACTGCGCTCTCCTCTACCGGATCATTGCCGGCCGCGACCCCTGCGACTCGACGACGGTCGAGCTGCCGCAGCCCGTGGAGCTTCCGTCGAGCGATGACCTCCAGGGCGTCCGCGTCGGCGTCCCGCGCGAGCTGAACGAAGCGGAGGGAATCGAGGCGGGCGTGACAGAGGCGGTGGCGCGCGCGATCGAGCTCTGCCGCACGCTCGGCGCCGAGGTCGGCGAGACGAGCCTTCCACGCTCGGTCGAGTACGGGCTCCCGTGCTACTACCTCGTGGCGCCCGCCGAGGCGTCTTCGAACCTCGCCCGCTACGACGGCGTCCGCTACGGCCCGAGGGTGCCCGGGGAGGGCGGAACCCGGGAGCTGTACGAGCGCACCCGCGAGCGCGGGTTCGGCGACGAGCCGAAGCGGCGGATCATGCTGGGAACCTACGCCCTCTCGGCCGGCTACTACGACGCCTACTACGCGCAGGCGCAGAAGGTGCGGACGGTGATCGCGCGAGAGCACGCCGCCGCCTTCGAAGGTTGCGACGTGCTGCTCAGCCCGACATCGCCGACCGTTGCGTTCCGCCTGGGCGAGCGAACGGCCGACCCGCTGGCGATGTATCTCGCGGACCTCCTGACGATCCCGTCGAACATGGCCGGCCTCCCAGGCCTCTCGATCCCGTGCGGCCTCTCCGAGGGACTGCCGGTGGGTTTGCAGCTGATCGGGCCGCAGTTCTCGGAGAACACGCTGTTCCGTGTGGGCCACGCGCTCGAGCGCGCGCTCGAGTTCGACTTCGTCCCGCCGAGGCTCGCCGGATGATTACGCGCGAGTGGGAGCCGGTGATCGGGCTTGAGGTGCACGTCCAGCTGAAGACGCGAACGAAGATGTTCTGCCGCTGCGAGGTCGGGTTCGGCGCGCCCGAGAACACGCGTACCTGCCCGGTGTGCCTCGCGCATCCCGGGTCGCTTCCCGTACCCAACCGGCGAGCGGTGGAATGGACGATACGGCTCGGGCTCGCGCTCGGCTGCAAGGTCGCGCCTAGGGCGGTCTTCCACCGCAAGAACTACTTCTACCCGGACAACCCGAAGGCCTACCAGATCTCCCAGTACGACGAGCCGCTCTGCGTGGGCGGCCGCGTGGTCGTGCCGGGCGAGACGGGCGAGGTCGAGGTGGGGATCGTCCGTGCGCACCTCGAGGAGGACGCGGCGAAGAGCATCCACGTCGGTGGTGCGGAGGGCCGCATCGGTGGGGCGGATCGGACGCTCGTCGACTTCAACCGAGCCGGCACTCCGCTCGTCGAGATCGTCACCGGCCCCGACCTGCGCTCCGCCCCGGATGCGCGCCGATTCCTCCAGTTGCTGCGGCAGACGATCGTGGAGCTCGGAATCTCCGATGCGGAAATGGAGAAGGGCACCTTCCGCTTCGACGTCAACGTCTCGGTACGACCGGCCGGCTCGGACGAGCTGCGGACGCGCACGGAGCTCAAGAACATGAACTCCTTCGCCTTCGCGGCACGCGGCATCGAGCGCGAGATCCGCCGGCAGATCGAGGTCTACGAGAGCGGCGGCACAATCGACCAGGAGACCTTGCACTTCGACCCGACTCGCGTGTCGGCGCCCCCGCTCCGCTCCAAGGAGGAAGCGCAGGACTACCGATACTTCCCGGAGCCCGACCTCGTGCCGATCGAGCCGGACCCGTCCCTGGTCGCCGAACTCGAGCGCGACCTGCCCGAGCTGCCTGCGGCCCGCACCCGGCGCCTCCGATCCGCGTACGGGCTCTCCTTCTACGACGCCGAGGCGTTGAGCGACTCTCCGGAGCTCGGAGCGCTCTTCGAGGGCGCCGTCGCGGCGGGGGCGGAAGGCAAGTCCGCCTCGAACGTGTTGATGAACGAGTTTCGCGCAACGGGCGTCTCGCCGGAGGCGGTCGATCCCTACGAGCTGGCGAAGCTGATCGAGGCGCGCGCGCGCCTCCAGCGACCGGCTTTCGCCGAGGCGCTCGCCCGGAGCGGCGACGCCGGCTTCGCGGCCGCGGACTACCTCGGGCAGTCGGCCATCTCGGGCGCCGCCGACCTCCTTCCCCTGCTCGATCGGGTCCTGGCGGCGAACGAGGCGCAGGTGGTCGCCTACCGGGGCGGGAAGCACGGCCTTCTGGGATTCTTCGTCGGCGAGGTGATGCGCGAGAGCCAGGGGAGGGCCGACGCCCGGGTCGTGAGCGAGCTCCTCCGGGAGCGGTTGGGGGGCGCCGGTGCCGCCTAGCAGGCTGCCTCCTGCTCAGGTCGAGGGGACGCGTTGAGCGAGTCTGCCCTCAGCCCGGTGGAGGAGGCGAATGCGCAGCTCCGAGGGAAGGGTTACTCCGAGGCGCAGCTCTCGGCCGTCGGCGTGACGTTGCGCCGGAAGGCCCTGCTGAAGGGGAACAAGATCGTCAGCCCGCTCTCCGACGACGAGGACACCGTCCTCCACATCGTCACGCACTGCGTCCCGACCTTCGAGGCTCTCGGCCGCAGGACGCTGACCCCGCAGGAGCTCAGGGCCTGTCTCGGGCGGCAGCGTCCCTAGGGCCACCGCCGGGGACAGTCCCCGGACATGGCTCGAGCAATGGGTCTGCCGCGAGGGATTAGGACGACAAAGAGGTGACCGCGCGTGGACGCAGCGACGAGACTCCCGTGCTCGTCCACTTCGGGGTCGTCGCCGTGATCGCGTTGCTCGCCGGGATCGTCACGCTGGCGGCGCTGCTCGTGTGGTGGCTCGGCTAGCTGCTGGATCTGAGTTCTCCTGACCTCCCGCCGAGCGGGGGCAGCAGCCTCCTCGGACAGGGCTCAGCTGCCTCCGGTCGAGCTGAGGCCCGGCCATCGCGAGCACACGCGGGACCAGACGCTTAGGATCGCTTTTGCGAAGCGGCTCGACCGGGTCGGTCCTCGAGCAGTCGCACCCGGAGACGACGAGGCTCGCGCCCGCCGGCCTTCCATCGAGTCCGTAGCCCCACCCTAATACGGCGGCTGCCCGCGGCCGATGGGTGCCTGGTGATCCTGCGTCCCGAAAACGGCCTCCATCTCCCGGAGCGCTCCGGCGGCTGGCGTGCGGCCGCCGAGGAGCTCGCGGCGCTCCACGAGACGACGATCGGCCTGATCGAGCGGCTCGACCTGTCGAGCGTGCTCGGCGCGATCGTCGAGCGCGCCGGCGCGCTCGTCGGAACCTCCCACGGGTACCTGTACCTCGTCGACCCCGACCATCGCTCACTCGTCGTCGAGGTCGGCACCGGGATGTTTCACACGAACGTCGGCTACCGCGTGCGCCGGGGAGAGGGGCTGGCGGGGCAGGTGTGGGAGACGGGGGAGCCTGTCCTCGTGGACGACTACCGGCGCTGGTCGAACCGGCGCCACGACCTCAGGGCCATGCCGCTCGGAGCGGTGATCGGCGTGCCGCTGCGAACGGGCGGCGGCGTCGCCGGCGTGCTCGGGCTCTCGTACGTCGATCCCGCGCGCAGGTTCGGTCGCACGGAGCTCGCGCTGCTGCGGCGCTTCGCCCAGCTCGCCTCGCTCGCCCTCGAGAACGCGCGGCTGTACGGCGCGGCGAAGGACGAGCTCCTCGAGCGACGCCGGACGGAGGAGGAGCTCCTCGACGCTGTCGCCCGCCTAGAGCGCTCACGACACGACCTCCACCTCGCCCACGGGGAGATGATCCGGCGGCTCGCGTTCGCCGCCGAGTTCCGCGACGACGAGACGGGCCGTCACACCGAGCGGATGAGCCGCTACTGCGAATTTCTCGGGCGCAGGATCGGTCTCGACGACGAGCGGTGCGAGCTGGTGCGAGCGGCGAGTCCGCTCCATGACATCGGCAAGATCGCCGTTCCGGACGGCATCCTCCTGAAACCCGGCGCGCTGACGACGGAGGAGCGGTCGCTGATGCAGCGGCACGCGGAGATCGGGAACCGGCTGCTGCGCGGCTCCTCGTCGGAGCTCCTGGAGCTCGCGGCGACGATCGCCTGGACGCACCACGAACGCTACGACGGGTCGGGTTACCCGCGCGGCCTCAGCGGCGACCGGATCCCGCTCGAGGGCAGGATCGCGAGCGTCGCCGACGTCTTCGACGCCCTCACGACGGATCGTGTGTACAGACCCGCGTTCGCTCTCGACAGGGCGCTCGCGTTGATGCAAGCGGGTCGCGGGACACAGTTCGACCCGCTGATCCTCGATCTCTTCCTCGACTGCGTCGACGAGCTCGAGCTCGGCCTCTCGACGCGTAGCGGGGAGGCAACCGCGGGGGCGGGAGCGGAGAAACGAACGTCGGGCTCACTCGCGCTGCCGGAGTCGGAGCGGGATCCTCAGCCGTCGCCGATCTGCCCCGACCGGCTGAAGGCAGCGTGTGCTGCCGCCCTGGAGTCGCTCTCCCCGGGACTCGAGGACCGCCAAGCCATCGACCTCGTGCTGGCCCGCCTGCGCGAGGAGGTCGGCTCGGAGCTCCTCGTCAGCATCTACCTCCTCGATCACGGGCGCCTGTGGTGCGTGACCCAGCATGGCTACGGCCGGATCCGAGACGGCTTCGCCCTCGACCAGGGCGTGATGGGGCGGGCAGTGCGAACCGGTGTCGCGCAACTGATCGAGGACGTCGCCGTGGACGCCGACTTCGTGGCCGCCGTGGAGGGGATCCACGCGGAGCTCGCGCTCCCCTTCTGCGCCGCCGACGGGGCCCGTGGGCTGCTCAACGTCGAGACCATCGGGCGACGGCTGCCCGCGGAGTCGATCGAGATCTTCGCGCCGGTCGTGCGGGCACTTGAGGCACGCACCGGGCCGCTGCACGCTCACCTCGGCGTCGACGTGGCCCGCCTGGCCAGGCTCTGCGTCCATGCGAGCTCGCTGCGTGGTGTGGGAGCGATCGCAGAGTTCGCGACGCAGACGCTGGCTCGGCTGCTCTCGCTCGACTCCGCGCAGCTCGCGCTCGCGGCCGAGGACGGCGGCTACCGGCTCGCGAGCTACTGCCATCGCCCCGAGTCGAAGCTCGAGCCGCTGTCGACGGCCGAGCTACGGAGGTTGCGAGCCCTCGCGCAATCGAGCGACGCCGCTTTCGAGTTGGTCGAGCGTGCGGACATCGATTCCCCACCGCTCGTGTGGCTCCCGCTGCGGGTCGGCGGCAGCGAGATCGGCGTCCTCGTCGGGTCGGGCGACTCGTCGTTTCCCCAGGAGCAGATCGAGGCCGCCACGCTGTTCGCCCAGCACGCGGCCGCCTTGCTCGACGTCGCGAACGCACTCAGGCGGGAGCAGCGCGCCGCCTCGACGGATGCCCTCACCGGTCTCCTCAACCGCCGCGGCTTCGACGCGCGCCTGCGGGAGGAGCTCGAGCGGGCGGAGCGCGGCGGTCACGAGCTCGCGGTGCTCATGCTCGACTGCGACGTCCTGAAGACGATCAACGACCGTGGAGGCCACGAGCTCGGGGACGCCGCGCTCGAACGGGTGGCCCATTGCCTGCGGCTCGAAAAACGACTCGGGGATGCCGCCGCGCGCCTCGGAGGGGACGAGTTCGTCGTGCTCCTGCCGGAGACCGGCGGCGACGCGGCGCTCGCCGCGGCAGAGCGCCTGCGCAAGCGTCTCGCGGCAGAGGAGCTGCCCGGCGACGCGGGGATCGTGACCGCAAGCTTCGGCGCCGCCTCCTTCCCGGAATCCGGCGGGACGGCGCCGGAGCTGTTGCGTGCAGCCGACGCCGCGCTCTACCGCGCCAAGGCCGCAGGCCGGAACCGGACCGTGCTCGCCGAGCACGCAGCGGAGTTCACTCGTACTGGAGCGCCTCCAGGACGTTGAGGCGGGCGGCGCGGCGCGCCGGGAAGATGGCCGCGAGCATCCCCGCGAGGATCGCCGCCACGACGAAGACGACGAGCGTCACCCACGGGACGGCGAAGACGACCCCCTGATCGGAGAGCGCCCGCGTAACGAGTCCCGCGAGGAAGAGGCCGAGCACGATTCCGAGTGCAGCCCCGATGAGCGCCGTGACGATGCTCTCGTGGCGGATCATCCGGCGCACCTGCCGGCGCGTCATCCCGACCGCGCGCAGCATGCCGAGCTCCCGTGTCCGCTCGAAGACCGAGAGGACGAGCGTGTTCACGATCCCGAACAGGCTGACGACGACCGACAGCGCCAGCAGCACGTAGAGCAGGTTCAGGAGCACGTTCAGGAACTGCTCCTGGTTCTTCTTGAACTCCTGTTGGGTCTGCACCTTGGCGTTCGGGAAGGTCGCGAGGGCGCTCTTCAGCCTCGCCGTGTTGCCCGTCGTCACCCCGCCCTGCGTGTTGACGAAGGTGAAGAGGTTCACCGGCTGCGGGAACGAGGCGTCGAACGACCCCGTCGAGATGGTCACCTCGCCGAAGGGCGAGCCGCCGTTCGGCGGGTCGAAGATCCCCTCGAGGACGAGATCGAGCGTCTTCCCCGTCGGCGTCTCGAGCTGGAATCGGGAGCGGGGAGTGAGCTCGTGATGCTTCGCGTAGTCCTTGTCGACGAAGGCCCCGTCGGGGCCGAGCCTTGCCGGGACAGCGTTCGAGCCGTACGTCCAGTTGACCGCGATCACCTTTGTCAGCTGCCCATCCACGGCAGTGACGTTGATGTGCTTCCCGAAGACCCGGGCGTCGCCGGCACGGACGCTCGAGGACGCTGTGACGATCGGGACCCGGGCCAGCCGGTTTGCGGCAGCGGGAGGGATCGGGTCGAACCCGTTCTGCGACGTCAGCGCGTAGTCGGCGACGAACTGCTTGTCCACCGATTCCTCGAAGGAGCGCCGCAGGCCCTGGCCGAGGACGGCGACGAAGGTCACGAGCGTGAGGCCGATCATCAGCGCAGCCGCCGTCACGGCCGTCCGCGAGGGGTTTCGCCGCGCGTTGTCGCGCGCGAGCTCACCGGCCACGCCGCCGATCTTGGTGGCGGGCCACCCGAGGACGGCGGCCAGAGGCCGGACGAGCCGCGGCGCGAGCATGGCGACGCCGAAGAAGAGCAGGAGAGCGCCTCCGGCGAGGGAGAGCAGCCGCCGCCCGGTCGGAACGTGATGCGCGAAGACGCCGTAGACGAGAACCGCGACGGCGAACGCGATCAGCGCGAGTGCCGGGTAGGGGCCGAAGCGGGCGAAGCGCGACGGCGGCAGCACCGCCCCTTCGCGGACGGCTGCGATGGGCGGGACGCGCGTCGCGCGCACGGCGGGGCGGATGCTCGCGAAGAGCGTGATCAGCATCCCGACCACGATCGACACGACCACGGTGCGGGTCGCGAACACCGTGCCGCTCTTCGGAAGGTCGATCCCGAAGGAGACGAACAGCGCGTTCAGGCCCTTGGCGAGCAGGAAGCCGACCCCGAGCCCCACGATCGAGGCGATCGCCCCGATGATCAATGCCTCGAGGAGAACTGAGCGAAGCACCTGTCGCCGCGAGGCCCCCAGCGTCCTCAGCGTTGCGAACTCGCGAGCACGCTGGGCGACCGTGATCGAGAGGGTGTTGAAGATCACGAAGGCGCCGACGAAGAGCGCAACTCCGCCGAAGGCCAGCAGGAACTTCTGGATGAACCCGAGGAAGCTGTTGACGTCCTTCGCGTCCTGGTTCGCCTGTGCCGCCGCGTCGCGCACCTGCGCGGTCTCGGGCAGCACGCGGCGGATCTGGCCGATCAGCTCCTGCGTCGACACGCCGTTCTTCGCGGCGACTCGGACGAGGTCGAGCTTGCCCCGCTTGTCGAACAGCCGCTGCGCCGTGCGCAGGTCGAAGATCGCGAGCGTCGCACCGCCGATCGAGGCGACGGCCCCGAACTTCGCGACGCCGGTCACCCGGAACTGCTCCTGCGGGCCGCGGGCGAGGACGCCGATCGCGTCTCCCACCTTGAAGTGCTTCTTGTCGGCCGTCGCCTTGTCGATCGCGACCTCCCCGGGGCCCGTCGGCCAGCGGCCCTTGACGAGCGTCAACGGGTTGAAGCGCGTCTCGTGGGGGTCGACGCTGAACGCGAGGTTCGGAGCGCCCCCGCTCGAGATCACCTTCCCGTCGTGACCGACGAACTTCGCGGTGTCCTGGATCGAGCCCGCGGCCGCGGCGACCCCGGGCAGCGCGCGCACGCGCGCGAGGACCTGTTCCGGGAAGCCGCTCGTGAGCGCCGTGTTGTTGTTCGACGTATCGATCAGCGACTTGGCGCTGATGACCGCACTCGTGTTCTCGTAGGACTGGGTGAAGATCGTGTGGAAGCCCTTGTTGATCGTGTCTGTGAGGATGTAGGTGCCGGCGATCATCGCCACGCCGAGAACGATCGCGAACGCCGTCAGGCCCGCGCGGAGCTTCCGGCCGAGCAGGCCGCGCAGCGCGACGGCCGTCATCCGGCGCCGAGCTCCTGCATCGCGGCGAGCACGTCCGCCTGCGACGAGCGGCCGAGGTCGCGCACGATCAGCCCGTCCGCGAGGAACAGAATCCGATCGGCGATCGTCGCCGCCGCGGCGTCGTGGGTCACCATCAGCGTCGTCTGCCCGTAGCCGTCGACGGACTCGCGAACGAGCTTCAGGATCTCGCCGCTCGTCTTCGAGTCGAGGTTCCCGGTCGGCTCGTCGGCGAACATGACCGTCGGGCGCGAGACGAGGGCGCGCGCGATCGCAACGCGCTGCTGCTGCCCGCCCGAGAGCTCGGAGGGGCGGTGCGAGCGGCGGTCGCCCAGGCCCACCTTGCCGAGCAGCTCGTCGATCCAGGCCTCCTCGGGCTTCTCGCCCGCGATCGAGAGCGGCAGGACGATGTTCTCCTCCGCCGTCAGCATCGGCAGCAGGTTGAAGAACTGGAAGACGAACCCGATGTGCTCGCGGCGGAGCCTCGTCAGCTCGTTGTCGTTCAGCTTGGTGACGCTCGTGCCTGCGACGAAGACCTCGCCCTCGGTCGGCCGGTCGAGGCCGGCGAGGATGTGCATCAGGGTCGACTTCCCCGAACCCGAGGGTCCCATGACCGCGGTCAGCTGGCCCTGGTCGATGTCGAGCGAGACGCCCCCGAGGGCCTGCACGGCGGCGTCTCCCTGTCCGTACAGACGCGTGACGTCGCGGGCGGCGACGACACCCGTGGGCGGTGCACTCACGCCTGGCGCGGGGGGCGATGCGTTGCTCATCGATCGATCCTTTGTCGAATGAGAGGGTGCTCGGGAGGGGTCAACCTGCCGCGTCGGGTGAGCGACAGACCCAGCCGCGCCAGCTTACCGGGCGGCGCGAGACCCGCATAGAGCACCACCGCCGCGGCCGCCACGAAACCGGCGGTCGCCGCTGCTCCGAGCCCCGCGAGGGCGCTGCCTGCAGCCGCGAGGCCGATGCCGGCGAGGACGAGGGCGTTCGCGAGCGGGCGGCGGCGAAAGGTGAGGAGCGCGACGGCCACCACGGCCAGCGTTCCCGCGCCGTTTCCGGCGATCGCGAGCGCGCGGGCCGGGAAGGCATGGAAGTGATCCTGCGCCGCCGGGATGTCGGTGCCGGCGACCCGTGACGAGAGGGGAGCCGCGACCGCGACGCCGAGCGCTAGCCCGACGTACACGAGCCCCGCCGGCACTGCCGCACGCCGGCCGACGAGCAGCAGCGAACCGAGGCCGAGGAGCGGCGCCGTGAGGAGCCCGCCGAAGAGGTAGTAGACGCGGAAGGAGCGCCCGTCCCAGCCGTGGGCCGCGCCCCAGGCGAGCGCGGCGGATGCGACGGCGTAGGCCCCGAGCCCGGCCGCCCAGGCCAGAAGCTCCGGTGCGCGCCGCCGGCGCCAGCTCGAGGCGAGGGAGCCGGCGAGCCGGAGCGACAGCAGCGCGGCGCCGAACGCGAGCAGAGCCTCCACCGAACGGAGCGTACGGCCTCGGTACTCTCAGTCGGATGCCGCCGAAGCGCCACCTGCTGACCCCCGGGCCGACGCCCGTGCCGCCCGAGGTGCTCGCCGCGCTCGCCGCGCCCGTCGTCCATCATCGCGGCCCGGACTTCCGCGTCGTCTACCAGGAATGCCTGGAGCGTCTGCGGCTCGTCTGCCGCACCGAACGGGACGTCCTCCTCTTCACGGCCTCCGGGACGGGCGCCATGGAGTCGGCGATCGCGAACCTCTGCCAGGTCGGCGACCGCGTCCTCGTCGTCTCGGCCGGCCACTTCGGGGAGCGCTGGGGCGACCTGGCCGACACCTACGGCTGCCGGGTCGAGCGGCTGGCCTATCAGTGGGGCGAGACGCCGGTCGCGGAGGATCTGGCGCAGCGGCTCGAGGAGCTCGGCGGGGTGAAGCTCGTGCTGCTGACGCACTCGGAGACCTCCACGGGGGTCGTCGCCGACGTCGAGGCACTTGCCGCCGTGGCGAAGGCTGCGGGATCTCTCGTCGCGGTCGACGCCGTCTCCAGCCTGGGAGCCGTGCCCCTCGAGACGGACGCCTGGGGACTCGACGTGGTCGCTTCCGGGTCGCAGAAGGCGCTGATGACACCGCCCGGACTTGCTCTCGCGGCGGTCTCCGGGGCGGCGCAGGCCGCCTCGGAGGGGGTCCCGCGGCGAAGCTTCTACTTCGACTGGGAGCGGACCCGGAAGGCGCAGAGCCGCTTCGACGCCGCGTTCACCCCGGCCGTCTCGCTCGTGGCCGGCCTGAACGTGGCGCTACGCCTCCTGCTCGCGGACGGTCTGGAGGAGGCCTTCGAGCACCACGCGAAGCTCGGGCGCTCGTGCCGCGCCGGCGTCAAGGCGATGGGCCTCGAGCTCTTCTCGCCGGACGAGGAGCGCTCGGCGGTTGTTACCGCTGTTCGCGCGCCGGAGGGAATCGACTCGAGCGAGATCGTCCTGGCGCTGCGCGACCGGTTCGGGATCACGATCGCCGACGGCCAGGGACCGCTGAAGGGGAAGATCTTCCGGATCGGCCACATCGGCTACTTCGACGTCTTCGACATCACGAACGCCCTCGCGGCGCTCGAGTTGGCTCTCGCCGACGCCGGAGTCGAGGTCGGACGTGGTGCGGCCGCCGCCCGGGCGCTGGAGACCTACGCAACCGGCGCCCGCGTCCCCGCCCATTAGGGGCCTGTCCGGAAAGTGGCCACGGCGGATGACAGGCGGCACGTGTTTCGAGGCAAGGACGCAGGGAGCGTCGATATGCATGCATATCTGCGCGACCGAGGACGCCGGATCGAGGCGCGTGACGCCTGTCAGGCGCCCTGGTTCACTTTGTGGACAGGCCCTTAGCCCGGGGTGCGGGTCCTCGTCCGGGAGACGATCGCAGACGCCGGGGTCGAGCTTCTGCGCGAGCGCTTCGACGTCGACGTCGACGGCACCTCCGACCTGCGCGAGACGATTGGGCTCTACGACGCGCTCGTCATACGCTCGGCCACGCAGGTGACGGCCGAGCTCCTCGAGCGCGCGGAGCGCCTGAAGGTGATCGGGCGCGCGGGCGTAGGGGTGGACAACGTCGACGTCGAGGCGGCGACGCGCCGCGGGATCGTCGTCGCGAACGCGCCCGAGTCGACTGTCGTCTCCGCTGCAGAGCATGCGGTCGGCCTGCTGCTCGCGCTGTCGCGGAACATCCCGCAGGCGCATGCCGCGCTCAAGGAGGGGCGCTGGGAGCGCGCGCGCTACGGAGGTACCGAGCTGGCCGGGAAGACGCTCGGCATCCTCGGCTTCGGACGGATCGGCCAGCAGGTCGCGCGTCTCGCGCTCGGCCTGCAGATGCGGGTCCTGGCGCATGATCCCTACGTGGGGGCGGAGCGGTTTCGCGAGCTCGGGGTCGAGCAGGCGGAGGCTACGGAGGACGTCTTCGCGGTCGCGGAGTTCCTCACGCTCCACCTCCCCCTCACCTCCGAGACGCAGTACTCGATCGGGGCGGAGGCGTTCGCGCGGATGCGGGACGGCGTGCGCTTCGTCAACGCCGCCCGCGGAGAGCTCGTGGACGAGGAGGCGCTCGTCGCGGCGCTCGAGGCGGGGAAGGTCGCGGGCGCGGCGCTGGACGTCTTCTCGGTCGAGCCCTACGCGGGGCCCCTCCTCGGCCTCGACAACGTCGTCGTGACCCCGCACCTCGCGGCCTCCACCGGGGAGGCGCAGGACCGGGCGGGGGTGATCGTCGCCCAGCAGGTGGCGGCCGCGCTCGCCGGCGAGGTGGTGACGAACGCCGTCAACATCCCCTCGATCGGCGCGGAGGACCTGGAGCACCTCGGTCCTTTCATGCCTCTGGCGACGAAGCTCGCCCGCCTCGCGATGGAGCTCGCCCCCCGCCGGGTCGACCAGGTGCTGCTCCGGTACTACGGCGCGCTCGCCGGCTACGACACGCGCCTGCTGACGCTCTCGGCGCTGAACGGCGCATTTCAGGGACGAGCCGACCGCGTGAACTACGTGAACGCCCCCCTGATCGCCGCCGAGCGGGGGATCGCCGTCCTCGAGGAGCGGCGGGCGACTTGCCGGGACTTCACGAGTCTCGTACGGGTAACGGTGAGAGCGGACGGCGCCGAGACCGACGTGGCCGGGACGACGATCGGCCGCGACGACCGCCCATGGCTCGTCAGCGCGCTCGGCTTCGAGCTCGAGATGGAGCTCGCGCCGCTGCTCGTCTTCTTCCGCTACGACGACGTGCCCGGCGTGATCGGCCGGGCGGGCACGCTGTTCGGCGAGGCCGGTGTCAACATCGCGAACATGGCGGTCTCGCGCTCGCGTCGCGGTGGCAAGGCGCTGATGGCGCTGTCGCTCGACAGCGAGGCGCCGGCGGAGCTCGTCGCGCGGCTACGCCGGGAGGGCTTCGACGACGCCTGGTTCATCGGCCTCGGCTGACGTGCCGGAGGTCGCGCCGTGGCCGGAGCCGGTGGAGCGCGTAGCCGCGTTCCTGCGCGGCTCGGGGGCCGAGGCGCGCGTCGAGGAGTTCCCGTCCGGCACCTCGACCGCGCGCGAGGCCGCGGAGGCAACCGGGGCAGGGCTCGCGCAGATCGTCAAGACGCTCGTCTTCGAGTGCGACGGGCGCGCGGTCGCCGCGCTCGTCCCCGGAGACCGCCGCGCGGATCCCGCCAAGGTCGCGGCTGCGGTGGGAGCGGTCTGTGCGTCGATCGCGCACGCGGATCGGGTGGCGGAGCTGACGGGCTTCGCGCCCGGCGGTGTCGCGCCCTTCCCGCTCGAGGGCCTCGACCGGATGCTCGTCGAGCAGACGCTTCTCGTGTACCCGGTCGTCTGGGTCGGCGCCGGCTCACCGAATCACATGGCGGTGCTGCCGCCGCCCGAGCTGCTGCGGCTGACCCGCGCGGCAGCAGTCGACATCGTTCTCGACGGCTAAGATCCAGCCGGTGCAGGAGCTCGAGAAGATCTGGATGAACGGCGAGCTCCTCGACTGGGCGGACGCGACCGTACACGTCGGCGCCCACGGCCTTCACTACGGCTCCGGCGTCTTCGAGGGGGTCCGCTGCTACGACACGCCGAAGGGCCCCTCGGTCTTCCGGCTCAGCGATCACGTGCAGCGCCTGCGGGACTCCGCGCGTCTCCTCTACATGGAAATCCCGTACTCGGTCGAGGAGCTGCGGGCGGCGTCGTTCGAGCTGATCGCCGCCAACGGGCTGCGGGAGTGCTACCTGCGCCCGATCGCGTTCTACGGCTACGGCGAGCTCGGCGTCCACACCCGCGGCAACCCGATCGAGACCGTGATCATGAGCTGGCCGTGGGCCCCCTACCTCGGCGAGGAGGGGCAGAAGACGGGAATCCGCGCGATGGTCTCCTCGTGGAAGCGCGTGGGGCCGAACACGATCCCGCACGTCTCGAAGGCAACCGGCATCTACCTGAACTCGATGCTCGCCGTCCACGAGGCGAACCGCGCGGGGTACGACGAGGCGATCCTGCTCACCGACGACGGCTACGTCGCCGACGGCTCGGGCGAGAACGTCTTCATCGTCAAGGGCGGCGTGATCGCGACTCCCGATCTCTCGACCTCGATCCTGCCCGGGATCACGCGGGACACGATCGTCCAGATCGCCCAGGATCTCGGCTACCGGGTGCTCGAGAAGAACCTGCTGCGCTCCGACTTGTACCTCGCCGACGAGGTGTTCATGACCGGCACGGCGGCGGAGGTGACGCCGATCCGCGCCGTCGACGATCAGGAGGTCGGCGTCGGGCCGATCACGCTCGAGCTCCAGGATGCCTACTGGGACACCGTGCGCGGCCGCAGCGAGCGCTGGGGCCACTGGCTCGAGTACGCGGCGACGCCCGCGCAGGCGTGACCGCGGCCGCGTGAAGTCAGACCTCCGCGAGGTCCCGCTCTCGCGGCCCTACCTCGACGAGCTCGAAGAGGAGCTCGTCCTCGACGTCCTGCGCTCAGGGCGGCTCTCCCTCGGGCCGACGATCGAGCGCTTCGAGGAGCTGTTCGCGCAGGCCGTCGGCGCGCCGTTCGCGGCGGCCGTCTCGAGCGGCACCGCGGGGCTCCACCTGCTGTGCCACCTGGCTCGGCTCGGTCCGGGGGACGAGGTGATCACGACGCCGTACTCGTTCGCGGCCTCGGCGAACTGCTTCATCTACGAGGGGGCGACGCCGGTCTTCGCAGACGTCGACCCGGCGACGCTAAACCTCGCACCCGCCGCCGTCGAGGCCGCCGTGACCGAGCGGACCCGCGCGATCGTCGCCGTCGACATTTTCGGGTATCCCTGCGAGCTCGACGAGCTGCGCGCGATCTGCGACCGGCACGGGCTCGCGCTCGTGCACGACACGTGCGAGGCGCTCGGAGCCGAGTATCGCGGCCGGCCGGTCGGCTCCCACGGCCCCTCGGCGGTCTTCGCCTTCTACCCGAACAAGCAGATCACGACGGGGGAGGGCGGCGTCGTGACGACCCACGACGAGGAGGAATGGCGGCTGCTGCAGTCGCTTCGCAACCAGGGCCGCGCCGACGGCGGCGGCTGGCTCGAGCACGCGCGGCTCGGGTTCAACTACCGGATCGACGACATCCGCGCCGCGATCGGCATCGGGCAGCTGGAGAAGCTCGACGAGATCCTGGCGCTGCGGCGGCGCGCCGCCGGGCGCTACGGGCAGTTGCTCGCCGAGGTTTCAGGCGTCGCTACGCTCGCCGCCGACGACGCCGACCACGTCCGCTCGTGGTTCGTCTACGTCGTGGCGCTCGACCCGGGTCTCGACCGCGAGCGCGTGATCTGCGCGCTCGGGCGCGCGGGCGTCGCCACCGCGCGCTACCTCCCCTGCATCCACCTCCAGCCGTACATGCGCGAGCGGTACGGGTTCCGCGAGGGTCTCTGCCCCGTCGCCGAAGAAGCGAGCCGCCGGACGCTCGCGCTGCCGTTTCACACGCTGATCGAGCCCGCTGACCAGGAGTACGTGGTCGAGGCGCTCGGGGAGGCGATCGGCGCCGGCTGACAGCGCGTTGCGTCGCGTCCGGCCTGCGGGGCTGGCGCGGGCGGGGACAGCTCTCCTGAAATAATCGGCGCATGGTCGACGGCCGCGCCAGGATGGTGTTCCTCGGGTTCGGCAAGTACGCCCGCGCGGACAGGATCTACGCACTCGAGCCGATCACGGACGGACGAGGCGGCGGCAGCCGGACGCGGGTCTGGGTCGAGGGGATCGACGATGCAATCACCGCCTCGCGTACGGAGCGGACGATCCTGCACGACATGGGGCAGGACGCGGCGGCCGCCGGGTCGGCCCTGATCGACCAGGCGCTCGACCTCGCCGAGCGGCTGGCGAAGCAGGCCGAGGAGGGTCGCGTGGACCTGCACGACCTCGGGCGCCGCGCGCGGCGGCTGCTCGAGTCGACGGCGCGACCGCCGGGGCCCGAGCAGCTCTTCTGAACGAGGGACCCGGGCAGCTCGAGCCGGCCGGGTCGCAGCGGCCCCGGTTGCTCGCCCTACTCGGGCGCGCCGCGCTCGACCTGCGGCCGCTGCGGGAGTCGCAGCCGTTCCGACGGCTCTGGCTCGGGCAGGCGATCTCGTTCATCGGCAACGAGATCTCGTTCGTCGCGATCCCGATTCAGCTCTACTCGCTCACCCACTCGACGCTCGACGTCGGGCTCCTCGGCCTGTGCTCGCTCGGCCCGCTCCTCGTCGTCCCGCTCGTGGGTGGAGCGATCGCCGACGCCGTCGATCGCCGGCTGCTCGTGTTCGCGACGGAGGTGGGGGCGGTGTTCGTCTCGGCCGGCCTCGTCGCGAACGCGCTGTTGGCGCAGCCGCGCGTGTGGCCGCTCTACGTCCTCCAGATCCTCGGAGTCGGCATCTTCAGCCTCGGCGCGCCCGCGATGCGATCGATCGCGCCGCGGCTCGTGCCGAAGGAGCAGATCGCAGCGGCGAATGCGCTGGAGGGCGTCTACTCCAACCTCGGAGCCGTCGCCGGCCCCGCGCTCGCCGGAGTCCTCGTTGCGGCGGTCGGCTTCCGCTGGACGTACGCGATCGACCTCGCAACCTTCGCCGCCTCCCTCGCCAGTGTCTGGGCGCTGCCGAAGCTGCCGCCGGCCGACGATGCCGATCGCCCGGGTCTGCGCTCGATCGTCGAGGGGTTTCGCTACGTCCGGACGAAGCCGGCGCTCCTCGGGATCTTCCTCGTCGACTCGAATGCAATGGTGTTCGGGATGCCGATGGCGCTGTTCCCGGCGCTCGGCGAGCGCCTCGGAGGCGGCCCGCGCGCGACCGGCCTGCTCTACGCGGCCCCCTACGCCGGGGCGCTCGTTGCGTCGGTTCTCTCAGGCTGGGTGGGGCACGTGCGGCGTCAGGGGCTCGGCGTGGTCGTGGCAGCCGGCATCTGGGGCGGCGCGATCGCGATCTTCGGCTTCATGACGACGCTGCCGGCGGCGCTCGCGCTTCTGGCACTGGCAGGTGCCGCCGACTACGTGAGCGCGGTGCTGCGGAGCACGATCGCGCTGACGGCAACGCCCGACTCCATGCGCGGCCGCATCTCCGGAATCGAGCTCGCGCAGGTCGCGAGCGCGCCGTCGCTCGGCAATCTCGAGGCTGGCGTGGTGGCCTCTCTCACCAGCATCAGGCTCTCCGTGGTCTCCGGCGGGCTCGCGTGCATCGTCGGCACCCTGGCGGTGGCCGCGGCCCTCCCGCAGCTCCTCCGCTACGACTCGCGCGACCCGCATACGTGATCGAGCGGGACTTCTTCGATCGCAGCGTCCGAGGCGGCGCCTGCGACGCCGTCCTGGAGGGCCTGCCGGCTTCGCCGGCGGGCCCGTCTAGCCACTTTTCGGGATGAGGCTCAGACGCGACTTCTTCGGCCGCAGCGTCCACGAGGTGGCGCCGGAGCTCGTCGGGGCGACGCTCCTCGTCGATGGCGTGGGCGGGACGATCGTCGAGGTGGAGGCCTATGACCGGGAGGATCCCGCGAGCCACGGTTACCGGGGGCGCACCGCCCGGAACTCCTCGATGTTCGGCCCGCCTGGCCACGCGTACGTCTACCGCTCGTACGGCATCCACTGGTGCCTCAACCTCGTCTGCGGCGAGGAGGGGTCGCCCGAGGCGGTGCTCGTCAGGGCCGTGGAGCCGGTCGCCGGCCTCGAGGTCATGCGGGCGAGGCGCGGGCTCGACGAGCCGCGGCTTCTCTGCTCCGGACCAGGCCGCCTCTGCCAAGCGCTCGCGATCTCGCGCGCCCACGACGGGCTGGCGCTCGACGACGCGCCGTTCGAGCTTCTGGCGCGCGCGTGCGGGGGCCGCGTCGGGAGCGGCCCGCGGGTCGGGATCTCGCGCGCGGTCGAGATGCCGTGGCGCTACGTGCTCGAGGGTTCTCGCTTCCTCAGCCGGCCGCTACCACGAGGCTGATCGCCATGCCGGGCCCGGCCGCGACGCCGGCCGGCGGACTCTGAGCGACGACGTGGCCGTTGACGACGCCGGGCCGAACGGGCGCTCCCTCGATCTTCGGCCGCAGGCGCAGCGAGACGAGCCGAGACCTGGCCTCGCGCAGCGGCAATCCGACGACGCTCGGCACGGCTCCGTGCAGGGCCTTCGGTAGCACGAGCTTGACCTCGTCGAACGAGGAGAGCGTCCCGTGGCGGGGGAGCTGGTCGACGACGACGCCGAGCGGCTGCCGTGGTGCCGCCGGCTCGTAGATGACGACGGGCTTCAAGGGTTGCGCCTCGAGCCGCTGCCGTGCGACCGCGAGGCGCTCCCCGACGACGCTCGGTACGTCGACCTCGTTCTGCTTGCAGTCGGCCGCCTTGGGCGCGGCGGCGTCGGCGAGGTAGAGGATCTCGATCGAGGAGCGGCAGTAGCCGTTGTCGCGTCGCCAGTGGCCGCCGCGCAGGGCCAGCCGCTGCGAGACGTCGCCGGCATAGGAGGGGGAGGGAAACGCTTCGGGCTCCGCGTGGAGGTAGGGGAGGGCGCGCTCCATGAACTCCTTCCAGATGAGAGCCGGATAGGTGCCGCCCGCGACCGGGCCGCCCTCGAACTCGGTCTGCATGGGCTTGAGCGTGTTCGGGTAGCCGACCCAGACTGCGACGGCGAGCTGCGGCGTGTAACCGACGAACCAGGCGTCGCCGTAGTTCTCGGTCGTCCCGGTCTTGCCTGCGACGGGACGGCCGTCCGCCAGCTGCGCGCGGATGCCCGTCCCGCCGGTGACGACGCGCTGGAGGATGTTGTCGACGATGGCGGCGTGGTTCTCGCTCAGCGCCTCGTGGGTGACCGGTGCGTTGTCGTCGCCGCTCACCGAAACGATCGCGCGAGGCTCGTCGCCGAAGATCGACCCGTCCACGCGCTTGCCGCCGTTCGCGAACGACGCGTACGCGCGCGCCATCTCGAGCGGGTTCACAGCCTCGCCGCCGAGGCCGATAGCGAGGAAGTTCCGGAGCGGGCTGGCGATCCCGAGCTCGTGAGCCGTGTTCGCGACGTTGGCAGGCTCGACCACGTTCGTCAGCTGCGCATACACCGAGTTGTCCGACGCGATCGTCGCCGTTGCGAGGTCGATCGACCCGAGGTAGGAGTTCTCGTAGTTGTGAACCGACCACAGCCGGTTGTCGTACGGGATCGTCACCGGCTTCGACTCGAAGCGGGTGTCGGGGGAGATGCCCTGCCGGAGCGCTGCCGCCAGCACGAACGGCTTGAAGGCCGACCCGGGCTGGCGCTCGCCCTGCACGGCAAGGTTGAACTGGCTCTGTCGGTAGCTCCGTCCGCCCACCATCGCGAGAACCCGCCCGTCCCGTGGGTCGATCGCGACGAGCGCGGCCGACGGGCCGCTCGCATGCGGCAGCAGCTTCGAGATCGCCGTGCGGCCCAGCCGCTGCAGCTCGAGGTCGATCGTGGTGACCACCCGGAGGCCGCCGCCGAAGACGTGGGCCGACCCGTACCGGTCGACGAGCTGCTGCCGGACGTAGTTCGTGAAGTACTGGGCCTGGCCGATCGCGACCGGCAAGCCGACGTCCTGCGGACGCGGCAGGGACGCGCGCCTCGCCCTGCGGAAGTCACCCGCGAGGATGTAGCGCTGGTTCAGCAGGTCGCGGAGCACGACCGAGCGCCGCGCCCGTGCCGACCGCGGGTTCGCCACCGGATCGAAGCGGGTCGGGTCGGCCGGGATCCCGGCGAGGAGCGCCGCCTCCGGCAGCGTCAGCTTCCAGGCGCTGTGCCCGAAGTACACGCGCGAGGCCCGCTCGATCCCGTAGGCGCCGTTGCCGAAGTAGATCGTGTTCAGGTATGCCGTCAGGATGCGGTCCTTCTTCCAGTGCTGCTCGAGCTGCCACGCGAGCGCCGCCTCCTTCAGCTTCCACGACAGCGTGTTCTGCTTGCGTGCGTAGGCGTTCTTGACGAACTGCTGCGTGATCGTCGAGCCTCCCTCGACGACCTGTTTGTGCCGGAGGTCGGCCCAGACCGCCCGGCCGATGCCGTGGATGTCGACGCCTCGATGGTCGAAGAAGCGCCGGTCCTCGACGGCCACGATCGCCAGCTTCATGATCGGTGCGATCCGGTCGGAGCTCACGAGGACCCGGCTCTCGTCGCCGCGGAGGACCGCGAGAACCGTCCGCCCGTTCGACGCGTAGATGTACCCGTCGCGTTCAACCCCCTGACGTCGCGCCGGGTCGAGCTGGGGGATCTGGCCGGCCACCGCCATGATCACCCCGTAGGTGAACGAGGCCAGGCCGAGAACGCCGAGGACGGCCAGGAGGATGAGGAGGCGGAGCTTCCGGATCCGGCGCCGCTTGCGCGGCTCTCGACGTCGGCGAAACGCGGGCAGAACCTGCGGATTGTAACGCTAGAGTTGCCTGTTGATGCCGCTTCGGGAGCTGGTTCGCAACGCGGTCGACGTGCTCCCGCAGGGCGAGCTCGAGCGGAAGCTCGCGCGAGGCCGGCCGCTGCGCGTCAAGCTCGGCATCGACGTCACCTCACCCGACATCCACGTCGGTCGGGCGATCCCCCTCCAGCGAATGCGGGCATTCCAGGACGAGGGGCACACCGGAGTCCTCATCGTCGGTGACTACACGACGAGGATCGGAGATCCGTCCGGGCGCTCGAGCGAGCGGCCCATCCTCTCCGACGAGGAGATCGACCGGAACGCGCGGTCGTACGTCGAGCAGGCGATGGTCGTGCTCGACGCCGATCGCACGGAGGTGCGCTACAACGGCGAGTGGCTCGCGAAGCTGTCCTACCGAGAGGTCGTGCAGCTCGCACGAACGCTTACCGTGGCCCGGATCCTGGAGCGCGACGACTTCGCCAAGCGGTTCGCCGCAGGCGAGCCGATCTCGGTCTCGGAGCTTCTCTACCCACTCATGCAGGCCTACGACTCGGTCGCGATCGAGGCCGATGTAGAGCTGGGCGGTACCGACCAGCTCTACAACCTCCTCGCGGGCCGTGTCGTCATGGAGGCGTACGGGCTGGAACCGCAGGTCGCCCTCACGGTTCCGCTCCTTGTCTCCTGGGACGGCCAGAAGATGAGCTCCTCGCTCGGCAACAACATCCCGCTCACGATGCCGCCGGAGGAGCAATTCGGCCGCACGATGAGAATCTCGGACGATCAGCTCCCGCAGTGGTACGAGCTCGTCCTGGAGCGTCCGCGGCCGACAGGCGACCCGCTGGGCGCGAAGCTCGAGCTCGCACGCTCGATCGTCAGGCGGTCGCACGGCGAGGAGGCGGCGCTCCGCGCCGAGGAGCACTTCACGCGTGTGGTGCGTGAGCGGCAGGCGCCCGGCGACGTGCAGCTCTTCGATCTCGATCGTGACGAGTACCCGGGTGAGACCGTCCACCTGCCGCGCCTACTCGTCCGTCATCTGGGCGTGCCGTCGACGAGCGAGGCCCGCCGCCTCCTCGAGCAGGGAGCGGTCGAGATCGACGGAAAGGTCGTTCGCCAGCTCGACGTTCCCCGAGCCTCGCTGCGCGGCTCGCTGGTGAAGGCCGGCAAGCGCCGCTTCGCGCGGTTCGGCCTCGCTTGACACCCAGAGCCTCGTTGCTATCATGCGCAAGCCGCTCGAACGGGTGGCTGTAGGAAGACCCGCAAGCAACCGACTGGAGAGCTCCCAGAGCGATCGGATACGAGTAGTTCCGAAGCGTTTCTTGGGGCCTCTGGCGCGAGCCGGGGGCTTTTTTACGGCCACTCCGGTGGCACCGGTCTTTGAAAACTCAACAGCGTGCGTTTACGTCGAGACCCGGTCGGCTCGTTTCGAGCTGGCTGGGGAACAACCCTGTCTCGTCCCTTCGGGGGCGGACTTTGAGCTTCAGGCTCGAAGTGACCAAAGCTGTCTGACCAGCCGTCGGCGATGCCGAGGGTCTGGACCGACAACCATCTTCACGGAGAGTTTGATCCTGGCTCAGGACGAACGCTGGCGGCGCGCTTAACACATGCAAGTCGAGCGAGAACCGGAGCTTCGGCCCCGGGGAAAGCGGCGAACGGGTGAGTAACACGTGGGTAATCTGCCCTCGGCATCGGGATAGCCCGGGGAAACCCGGATTAATACCGGATGGCCCAACAGCTTTTCGGGGCGGTTGGGAAAGGTAGCTTAGGCCTCCGGCCGAGGAGGAGCCTGCGGCGGATTAGCTTGTTGGTGGGGTAACGGCCTACCAAGGCG